>JAPPLH010000139.1:5974-18579 GCA_028819505.1 Acidimicrobiaceae bacterium | reverse complement strand
GCCGCGCGGGATCGGGCGAGTGGGCGGTCGTCAGCGCCCACGGTGTGTGTCAGTCATGTCCCCGTCCGGCATCGGGTGCGGGCCCGGGCCCGGAGCACGGGCATGATCTCCGCAAGGCCGGAGCGGGTGGCGGCGGTCATCGGCGACCCGGCCCGCCACTCGCGTTCGCCGGCCATCCACAATGCCGCCTTCGCGGCGGCCGGCATCGACTGGGTGTTCACCGCGTTCGAGGTGCCCGCGGGCGGCGGCGCCGCCGCGCTGGAGGCGATGCGGGTGCTGCAACTCGCCGGCCTGTCGGTCACCATGCCGCTCAAGGCCGAGGTGGCCGAGGCCGCCGACTCGCGCGACGCCGAAGTGGACGTGCTCGGCGCGGCCAACTGCATCGTGCCGCTGGGCGACGGGCGCCTCCGGGCTGCCAACACCGACGCGGCCGGCTTCGTGGCCGGGCTGCGGGCCGACGCCGGGCTGGAACCCGACGGCCTCCGGGTGGCGCTGCTGGGCGCGGGCGGCGCCGCCCGGGCGGTCGCCTGGGGTCTGGCCGCGGCCGGCGCGGCCGAGGTTGCCGTCCTCAACCGGACGCCGTCCGGGGCTCAAGCCGCGGCCGCGGTCGCCGACGCTGCAGCCCAGTCCGGGAATCCGGGCCGGGTGGGAACGACCGACGACATCGCGGCGGCCGACCTGGTCGTGAACGCGACCTCGGTCGGCATGGGGGCGGACTCGTCCGCGCCCTGCGATCCGACCCTGCTCCGTGGCGGCCAGGTGGCCGTGGACCTCGTATACGAGCCGTTGGAGACTGCGTGGCTGGCCGCCCTGCGCCGCCGCGGCGTCGAGGCCCACAACGGCCTGTCCATGCTGGCATTCCAGGCCGCGGTGGCCTTCGAACTGTGGACGGGCGCCGCGGCGCCCGTGGAAGTCATGCGCCGGGCAGCCCTCGCCGGCCGGTGACGGCCGGGGCCCTCGTCCCACCCCGCGCACCAGGTTCAACGTCCCGGGTTGTCACCGCCGGCGGCCGGGCCATCAGGGAAGGATCGCATTCTTGATGTAGTTGACCTGCCTGGAGCGGCACAACTACATCAAGAACGTGGCGGCGAGCCCATGGCCCGTTGCCCGTCTTGCCCGTCTGTCTTGTTCTGTCTCGTCTCGCCCCGTCCCGTCCGCCCTCCGAAGGCCCGCCCGGAGCGTCGGTAGGCTCTCTTGGTGCCGACGTCCGATTCGCGAGCCCAGGTTGTAGCCGTCGCTCTGGGTGACCGCGCCTATGACGTGCATGTCGGCGCGGGAGTCCGGGACCGTCTCGGCTCGGTGATGCCGGCCGGGGCCCGCCATGTGGCGATCATCACCCAGGCCGGAGTCGGCTGGACCGTCGACAGCGGCCTTGACCAGTCGGTGTTCACCGTCGCCGACGGCGAGAAGGCAAAGTCGCTGGCCGAGGTCGAGCGGCTCTGCCGCGCCATGTCGCGGGCGGGCTTCACCCGATCCGACGTGATCGTGGCCGTAGGCGGGGGAGTGGTCACCGACCTGGCCGGCTTCGTGGCCGCCGTCTACCACCGCGGCATCCGCTACGTCTCGGTGGCCACCACCCTGCTGGCCCAGGTGGACGCGGCCGTCGGCGGAAAGACCGGAGTCAACCTTCCCGAGGGCAAGAACCTCGTCGGCGCGTTCTGGCATCCTCACGCCGTTCTGTGCGACACCGAGACGCTGGCCACACTGCCGCCGCGGGAGCTGCGCAGCGGGCGGGGCGAGCTGGCCAAGTACCACTTCCTGACCGGCGGCGACCTCGACGCCCTCGACCTCGACGAGCGGATCGCCGCCGCGGTGCGCATCAAGTCCGAGGTGGTGGCGACCGACGAGCGGGAAGGGGGGCGCCGGGCCATCCTGAACTACGGCCACACGCTGGCCCACGCCATCGAGACGGCGGGACGCTACGACCTGCGCCACGGCGAGGCGGTGGCCGTCGGCCTGGTGTACGCGGCCGAGGTGGCCCTGCGGCTGGGCCGCATCGACGAGGCCCGGGCGGCGGCCCACCGCCGGGTGGTGTCCGGCTACGGCCTGCCGGACCGGCTGCCGGCGGTGCTCGACGACGACGACGAGCTGCTGGCGCTGTTCCGCCGGGACAAGAAGGCCGTCGACGGCCTGACCCTCGTGCTCGACTCGGACCGCGGCGTGGAGCTGGTGGCGGGCGTGCCCGAGAAGATCCTCCGGGAAGCGCTGGCGGCTGTCCGATGAGCGGCCTGCGTTGGTGGTTGTGGCCGGTGGTGTGGTGCGCGCTGCGGGTGGTGCTGGCGGCTGTGCGATGAGGGGTCTGTGTTGGTGGTTGTGGCCGGTGGTGTGGTGCGCGCTGCGGGTGGTGCTGGCGGCTGTGCGATGAGGGGTCCGCCGGCCGCGAGCGCGTCCGCTCCGACCGCCGCGGGCGCTCTGGGCAGCCTGCCGCCGTTGCGGGTGGACGGGCGTCTCGGCCGGCTCAGGCGCCCGATGGCCGCGGCGGGCGTCGATGCGGCGGTCATCTCCGAGCCGGCCAACGTGAGATGGCTCACCGGCTTCACCGGCTCCAACGGGACCGTGGTCCTGCTCGGCACCGGCGAAGCGCTGCTCGTCACCGACGGCCGCTACGCCGAGCAAGCGCCCGCGCAACTGGCCGAGGCGGGCTGCTCGGACGAAGTGGAGGTGGTGGTGGCCCGCAAGGCGACCGACGCGGTGGCGGGCCGGCTCGACGGGGTGAGCCGGCTGGGCTTGGAGGACAGCGTCGCCTGGGCCGAGCAGATTCGCTGGAGCGAGGCCGTGGAGGCCGGGAATTCCGGGACCCGGAATACTGAGACGGTGCCGCTCACCGAGGCCGTCGAGGGCCTGCGCGCCGTCAAGGACCCGGCCGAACTGGCCCGCATGCAGGCCGCAGCCAGGATCGCCGACGGAGCCCTGGCAGCAGTCGAGCCGATGCTGCGGCCGGGGGTGACCGAGGCGGAGATCCAGCAGGCCCTGGACGACGCCATCCGCGCCGCCGGAGCGTCCGGCCCTGCCTACGACACCATCGTGGCCTCGGGTCCCAACAGCGCGCTTCCCCATGCCCGACCGACCGGCCGGGAGTTGCAGGCCGGCGACCTGGTGGTCGTCGACGCCGGCGCGGAGGTGGACGGATACCGCAGCGACATGACCCGGTCGTTCGTGCTGGGTGATCCCGGCGAGCGGGCCGCGGCCATGCTGGAGGTTGTGGGCCGCAGCCAGTCGGCCGGGGTCGCGGCGGTGCGCCCGGGGGTGGAGGCCAGCGAGATCGACGGGGCCTGCCGTTCGGTCATCGATGAGGCCGGCATGGGCGAGGCCTTCGTCCACGGGTCGGGGCACGGAGTCGGGCTCGACGTACACGAGTTGCCCAGGGTGGTGTCGGGATCGACCGCGGTGCTCGAGCCCGGCAATGTGTTGACGGTCGAGCCCGGCGTGTACTTTCCCGGGGTCGGGGGCGCCAGGGTGGAGGACCTGCTGGTCGTCACCGGCGACGGCTGCCGGCCGCTCACGCTCCACCCCAAGGCGCCCGTCGTGCCGCTGGGACGGTAGAACGACGCATCGGAGGACCATCGGCGCATCCCGGGGCCGCCACCGACTGATCATCGCCAACCAACCAACCAACCAACTAAGCAAGAGAGGCGAGAAGCACTTGCCGACCATCACGACCAACGACCTGAAGAACGGCATGACCCTCGACCTCGACGGGAACCTGTTCAGCGTCGTGGAGTTCCAGCACGTCAAGCCGGGCAAGGGCCCCGCGTTCGTGCGCACCACCCTCAAGAACGCGCGCACCGGTGCGGTGGTCGACCGCACCTTCCGGGCCGGCGAGAAGGTGGAGCGGGCCACCATCGACAAGCGCGAGATGCAGTTGCTGTACCGGGAGGGCGACAACCTCGTCTTCATGGACAACGAGTCCTACGACCAGATCACCGTGCCTCCCGAGGTGTTGGGGGACGCCGCCCGGTTCCTGGTGGAGGGCTCGGTGGCGGTGATGCTGATGCACGGTGCCGAGATAGTCGGGACCGACCTGCCCGCGGCGGTGGAACTGGCCATCGCCGAGACCGAGCCGGGCATTCAGGGCGACCGGGTGTCGGGCGCCACCAAGCCGGCCACGCTGGAGACGGGCCTGGTGGTGCAGGTGCCGCTTTTCGTGTCGCCGGGGGAGCGGGTCAAGGTGGACACCCGCTCCGGCGCCTACATCGCCCGGGCGTAGGCGAGACACGCAGTGCCGGGATCCGGTGCGTCGGTTCCCGGCTTCGGAAGCCGCCGGGAGGCTCGCGAGGACGCTCTCGCAGTGCTCTACGAGGCCGAGATCGCCGGCGGTTCCGCCTTCGAGGCGCTTGCCCGTCGAGCGGTGCCGCCGTCCGAGTACGCCATGGAGCTGGCTCTGGGCGTGGACGCCGACCGCGAGAGCGTGGACGGTCTGTTGCGGCGGCACCTGGTCGGCTGGCGCCTAGAGCGCCTCGCGGTGGTCGACCGGACGCTGGCCCGGATCGCGGCCTGGGAGCTGATACGCCGCGACGATGTGCCGACAGGAGTCGTGCTGTCCGAGGCGGTGGCCCTGGCCACCCAGTACTGCAGCGCCGAGTCCCCCCGCTTCCTCAACGGCGTGCTGAGGGCCGTGGCCGACGAGGTGCGGGGATCCGATCCGCCAACATGACCGCTGGCGTGGCGTCAGGGGGCTCAACCGCGCCTGACAGTCGGGCGGTTTCACCGGGTTCGGTTTCTCCGGGGTGCTCTGAGTGCTCGGCGGGCTCGGCGGTTTCGGCAGGTTCAGGTTCTCCGGGGTGCTCTGAGTGCTCGGCAGGCTCGGCGGTTTCGGCAGGTTCAGGTTCTCGGGAGTGCTCTGAGTGCTCGGCGGGCTCGGCAGGCTCAGCAGCCCCGATGGTCCTGCCGGTGCCTGACCTAGCCGGTCCCAACACGCGCCTGCGGCCGTGGCGTGTCACCGACGCTCCGGCACTGGTGGCGGCATGGCGCGATCCGGTGATCCGGGACCGGCTGAGCGTGCCCGAGCCCGCGGACGAGGCTTCAGCCGCAAGTTGGATATCCCAGCGCGAGCGGGCCAGGGCCGATGGGCGCTCTGTTGATCTGGCCGTAACCGACCCTCCGTCGGGAACGGTGATCGGGGAGGTCGGGCTGAGCCGGCTCGACCCGGTGCGGCGTGCCGCGCTGATCGGCTGGTGGATCGCCGAGGATTGGCGGGGTCGGGGCAGAGCCGGCGAGGCCGTCCGCCTGGTGGTCGACTGGGTGCTGTCGGAGGGGTCGCTTGAGGCGGTCATGGCCGAGATCGCCGGCGACAACCCTGAGTCGGTGGCGGTGGCCCGCCGGGCCGGCCTCCGGAGAGTGCAAGCGCCTCGGAAGCCGTCCAGGGAGTCCGATGGCCAGCAGATGCTCGTGTTCGCCCGCACCCGAACCGAGGGGTGCTAGTGGACTGTCGTGAGTACGATTGCGGAACCCTGTAGTCCATTGCGCGAGGTCAGAGACTCGGTAGGTCGCTCAACCAAACCCGCGACACACCACTAGTCGCCTCCCAGGATCTCCTCCAGAGGGATCACCGGGAGTTCAAGGACATCAAGGTCGGTGTCGACGCGGGGCTTGGCGGTGCGGGCGAAGCCGCGGTAGTGCCGCCGGGCGAACCGCCAGCGGCCGTCGTCGCAGCGTTCGAGGCGGTCGTGGTAGACGCCGTAGGCGTCGGTGCGGCGCCCGTCGGAGACGTTCTGGCGGATCTCCTGCATGTACACCCGGGCCGCGGCGACGCCGCGTTGGGCGTCGATCAGGAACACCATGTTGAGCAGCACGAACTCGAAGACCGAGAAGCGCTGGACTGCCCCGTCTATGAACTCGCCGTACTCGGTCGGTCCGGTGAACTCGAACTTCGTATGGCGCACGTCCACCACGATGGGGCAGTCGTCCCGCACGATGTCGGCCAACTCTCCCCACGCCCGCCGGGTGACCACATCGGCATACCGGCTCTCCAGCCGCTGCAACTCGACATACGCCACAGCCTCGGCCAGGCCGCGACCGGCGAGTGTGTCATGGCTGGGCGGCGGCGGTGTCATGGGCGTCTGTATAGCCGACCGTCACACCGCCGGTCCTGCGGGCCTGGGTGGCATCGAAGCGGGAGCCTTGTTGTTGGACGGGTGGTGTCGAGGGTTGTGGCGGTCTCGGCGGCCTGGGTGGCATCGAAGCGGGAGCCGTGTTGTTGGACGGGTGGTGTCGAGGGTTGTGGCGGTCTCGGCGGCCTGGGTGGCATCGAAGCGGGAGCCTTGTTGCTGGTGTTCGCCGGGGCGGTCGTCTGGTACCGCCGCCGATAGTTCCGACGGGCGGGTTACTGCGCCAAAGGGCGCCCGCCGCGAGCCTCAGGTCAAAGCGAGGAGCGGTTCGTGGTAAGGGCTCGCCGGGCTGCCCGGTTCTCCGCGTGATGGGGCGGGCCGTGGTGGGGGAGGGGGCGGATCAGGGTCGTGTTGGGTGCCGGGCTTGAACAGCGCCGGCACGTGGTCTGGAGCCCGAGCCGACCCGAAGCTCACCGTGTCGGGCGGGTGGAGGGTGTGGTTGCCGTCGGGGCGCTTGTGCATCCGCCATCCGTCGTGGTGGATCCGGTGGTGGCAGGTCCAGCAGGCCGGGACGAGGTTGTCGAGCTTGGTCGGTCCGCCTCGTGAGGCTGGCTCGATGTGGTGGCCTTGGCAGATACCTGGATTCGCTCCGCAGTGGAAGCAGCCGCCCCATCGTGCGACAAGCAGCTGCCACTGGGACTCGGTGACGGTGCGCCTGGACTCGGTGCGCCAGATCGGCTTGCCCTTGCGGTCATAGACGACGCCGGTGAGCTTGGCGTTGCAAGAAAGTTGTTCGAGCACTGTCTGGGGGAGCCGTTCTCCGTCGGGGAGCTCGGCTATGAGTTCGCCGGTGTCGTCGTCGACATGGGCGACCACGCAGATGTCAGCGAGGGGCTTGCCGGTGCCTTGACGCGCGCTGGTGATGTTGGTGAGGTTGTCGAGGGCGTCGGCCATGCACTGGTCGAAGCTGCGCCGCTCAGCGTCGTCGTTGTCGGCAGCGTGCTCCCTGTCGGCGTCATACAGATGTCGTGCTTGGGCCCGCAGCCGGCTGGCGATGCGCTTGCCGGTGACCGGGTCGAACTCGCCGCGCAGATGCACCATGCCGTCATCGCCGTCGAAGACCCGAACGGATCGCTTGGAGCGGAGTCGCCGGTAGTCGGCTGCGCCCCCGTCGGCCTGATGGTCCGCGGTCCAGCGGCGGGCCTCACGCACGAACTGCTCGGGACGCATCGACTCGGCGTTGGCCAACAGATCACCGTCGGATGCCACGTCGGCGGCGCTGGTCTTCTCCACCGCATCCGCGAGCCGCCTGGCGTTGGCCTGCGACACCCGCCCCGATTCCACCGCGTCGCGCACCGCGGGCACCGCTTCGATCACCTGGGCCGTCTTGACCTGGCTGCGCGCGTCCCGCTGAGACAGCCCGGCGGCGTCGGCGAGGACCTGAGTGCCGCCGTCGCCGTGGCGCTCACGCCCGGCGATGCTGGCCGCGGCCGAGGTCTGCGCCGCCACCAGGGCCGCCACCGCGGCCTTGGACTCCTCCAGCATCTCGCGCATCTCCGCGCACGAAGCCGACCCCTCGTTCACCAACGCCAGCGTCTCCTTGGCGGCGGCATGGGCCCGGCGGGCGGTCTCGATCAGCATGAAGACAGTATCTCACACCGGTGTGACATTTGTCAAGCATTTACAAGTTATGTGAAGCTAAAACACGCTGCTGGCGTGTCTCCCTGTCACCCGCCTGACCGGTCGGATCTGGTCTCTGCGCCGCAACCTCTCCGCCTACGACGGCAGTTGCGTGGCGATGGCCGAGGCCCTCGACTGCCCGATGATCACGGCCGGCGCCCGACTGGCCGGCGCCCGACTGGCCGGCGCCCGACTGGCCGACGCCCGACTGGCCGGCGCCCGACTGGCCGACGCCCGACTGGCCGGCGCGCCGGGGCCAGGCTGCCCGATCACGGTGGTGCCCCGCTGAGACGGAGAAGAGATACCACTACACCGACTTGCACGGAGTGGACTCCTCCAGCATCTCGCGCATCTCCGCGCACGAAGCCGACCCCTCGTTCACCAACGCCAGCGGCTTGGGTGGCTTGTCGGGCTCCAGGCCCAGGGCGTTGATGACCCGGACGGTCTCTTGAGCTTGCTCCGCGGGGTTGTCGCTAGCGGCCATGGCCGCGCGAATGGTGCGGATTGTCCGTTCCGGGTAAGGCGCGTTGAGGCTGTCCGTGGCTCGGTCGACCTGGTCCTGGGTCAGCTCAGCAGGAGAGTCAGCCGAGAAGGAGCTGCCCGCTCGGGCCGCGGCGGCTCGACGCCGAGTTTGCGTCGCCGGTCCTCAGGCGGTGTCGGCTCTGCTCCCACGAGGATCCGAACACCGGTTAGAGGTCGGAGTCCTTGGAGACGATCATGAACACGCGTTCGCCGGCGTAGTCCCAGATCGCGCGATCCGTCGCCGTGTCAAGACCCACGTCCGCGACATGGCGACCACCGGGATACTCGGCGGTGAGCATCGCCACGAGTCGACGTGACAGGTTCTGATCGAAGAGAAGCTTCGTTGGGGGCGGCGCGGTGTCATCGTCGACTTCGCGGGTGTGCTCGGCTGGCGCAGCGTCTCAACGGTGAACAACCCCACCGACGCTGACGCGCTCACTGCGGACTGGGATGCCGTGGGCGGTGAATTGCGCTGGGCAATGGGGCAATGGGTCGCCGTCCATCCACTCGTCCCCGCACGGTGACCGCTGCCGACCTGCCCGCGTCGCTTGAGAGCGAATCTCAACCCGGGGGCGGTGACTGCGATCACCAGGAAGCATCCGGCGGCGCCGAGAGCCTCTCTCAGCTAGTCGATGAGGGACCGGAGGGTCGGGGTCGGTCAGCTTGCGGCTTAGATGAGTGCGTCACGGAGATCGGCGAGAGTCCGCCCATCTTCGGCGCACCACACGTTCCAACCCGGCTGGGCGGCTGTCCCGGATGCTGCCATCGCCGCCGAAGACGGGGAGTCGAATGCTCGGCCCGCCCATCATTGGTTGCGCTGGACCTGAAAGGTGGCGTCGGCGGACCGCACGCCAGTCATACAATGCAATCTGGACATTTGCCTTGTAAATTGAGACGCATGGCTAGCAGCGGGGATCTCAGGGTGTCAGCCCGAGGGCAGATGAGTCTGCCGCCGGCCGCCCGTCGGCGGTGGGGGCTTCAAGACGGGGGCGATGTCGCGTATCTCGACTTGGGGGACGCGGTGGTGCTCGCACGAGGCGACATCGCGAGCCTGCGCCGCCGGCTTCTGGAGTCCCTGGGCGAGGACGACTGGGCCGCGGCCCGGGCCGGGTTCGGCGACCCAGAGCTGGCCACCGAGTGACGCAACTCGTCGACGACAGGATCTTGGCCGAGCTGCTCCGCGGCAGCGATCCGCCCCGGCCGGGCGAGCCGGTCTGTACAACCGGCTGCTGGTACGTGCGGCTGTGCCGGGCTGTGCCGGGCCGTGCTGGGCGCCTCGGGACGCACGGGAGCACTCTCGGGCCTGTTCGTGGAACAGCCTGCCGGGCTGCGGGACCGGGCTGTCGCCAAGTTGCTGGAACTCCCCGAGGAGATCGGGCTGGAGAGCCTGAGGACCCTGGGGCCCCTCATCGGGCGCCTGCGCCGCCGCCATGATCTCAACTTGCTGAGCATCGAGGCGTTAGCCGCTGCCGTTCATCTTCAGGCCGATGTGTTCCTGGCTGCCCCGTCGCCTCGGCTCGTCGGCGCGTTGAAGGCCGAAGGTCTCAGGGCGCTAGGAGCGTGGGAGCGTCATCTCCCGGACTCATCGGGGCATCATTGAGCGGAGTAGTGTGGTGCCCGACTGAACTGAGAGGTGGACCGAGTGCCTGTGTCCCTGAGCATGCGCGGCCCCGTCGCCCTCATGGGCTTTGACGACGGAGCAAGCAACATACTCGACGTCAACAATGTGAATGCTCTGCTGCGGACCTTCGGGGAGGCGCAGGAGCGGGCAGCGGCGATTGTCATCGCCGGCCGTCCGGGCTGCTATTCCACCGGCTTGGACTACGATCTTCTGCAGTCCGGCGGCGAGGCGGCGAGCAGGCTGCTCCACGCCGGCACGGACCTGGTCCTGAGCATGGTGGAGTGTCCCCGCCCGGTGGTGGTGGCGTGTACCGGCGATGCTCTGGGGGCGGCCGCCGTCTCGTTGCTTTGCAGCGATTTTCGCATCGGCAGGGCCGGCGACTTCAAGATCGGCATGGACTGGGTGGCCGCCGGATGGCCGGTCCCGGACCTGGCGGTCGAGCTTGCCCGAGCCCGGCTGTCGCACCGGCACTTTGCGATGGCCTGCAACGCTGCGCAACTCTATGCGCCCGACGAGGCCGTCGAGGCCGGTTTCCTTGATTCGGTGACCGCCGGTGATGTGGTCGAGGAGGCCTGCGGCGTAGCCGCCGATCTTGTCGAGCGGCTCGACCCTGCCGCGTTCGAGATCACCCGAAGGATCACCTGCGGTCGGCTCTCCGACGCCATCATCCGCGCTGCGGGCGACCTGTGGCGTGTGGCGCGCGCCACTCAGAGGGGGCAGTGAGCCTCTACTTGGTCGGACTTGGTCGGTTGCCGGCCTAGTCGGCGTGGCAGGGCAGGCTCAGACTCGCCGCTGCTCGACATGCGGAGAGGATCTCACACCAGTGTGATATCCATAAAGCATGGCCAATGCATGTGAAGCACAATCATGCTATGGTGCCGGCTGCCCCCCTTCTGCTCGTAGCCGCCTTCTCAGGGATGTGGTTCGAGCCATGCGCGCGACTCGCCCGAGCGGGTGATACCGTCGCCGTCCGACCGTGAAACGGGTCCGGCGAGGCCCGAACGGGGAGGACAGCATGGCTGAAAGAGAACGCCGTTTCACGGTGCCCCATGCCAGCGGCACGTTCCGGTCACGCAGCCAGGTGATGAACGCCGACGACGTGGACCGCGCCATCCGCCGGATGGCCCACGAGGTGATCGAGCGCAACCACGGAACCGAGGGCCTGGCCATCATCGGCCTCCAGACCGGCGGTGTGCCCATCGCCCGCAGCATCGCGGCCACCCTGAGCGAGATCGAGGGCTCAGCGGCGCCGGTCGGCACCCTCGATGTGGCCCTGCACCGCGACGACATCGGCCTGCGACCCGTGCTGCCCCAGGCTGAGACTCACATTCCGATCAACCTCGACCAGCAGACCGTGGTACTGGTCGATGATGTCCTGTTCACCGGCCGAACCGTGCGGGCCGCGCTCGACGCCCTGCACACCTGGGGCCGGCCCAGCGCGGTGCAGCTGGCGGTGATGGTCGACCGAGGCCACCGGGAGCTGCCCATCCGTCCCGACTACGTGGGCAAGAACCTCCCGACCAGCCGCGACGAGATGGTGGACGTGCAGTCCGACGGAGTCCACATCGGAGAGCTGGAGTGACGGAGGCCGGTGCGGTGCGCGGTGGTGCGCGGAGCGGAGCCGGAGTGACGCCACGCGGCGCGCCGCGCCGCCATCTGCTGTCGATCGAGGACCTGGACCGTCCCGACTTGGAACGCGTGCTCGACCTCACCGACTCGTTCGCCGAGGTGAGCCGGCGCCGCATCCCCAGAGTGCCGGCTCTGCGGGGCAAGACAGTGGTGTGGCTGTTCTACGAGGACAGCACCCGCACCCGGCTGTCGTTCGAGGCCGCGGCCAAGCAGCTGTCCGCCGACACGGTGAACTTCTCCGTGGGTTCCTCATCGGTCAACAAGGGCGAGTCGGTGCGCGACACCGTGCAGACGATCGGGGCGATGGGCATTGACGCGATCGTGGTGCGGCACTCGTGCGCGGGGGTGCCCCACCGGGTGGCCGAATGGATCGACGCCTCGGTCGTCAATGCCGGCGACGGCCGCCACGAGCATCCCACCCAGGCGCTGCTGGACCTCTACACGGCCCGCACCCGTCTGGGCGGCCTCGACGGCGCCCGGGTGGCCATCGTGGGCGACATCCGCCACTCGCGCGTCGCCCGCTCCGACGTGCTCGCCTTCACCGCCATGGGTGCGGAGGTCGTCCTGGTCGCGCCCGGGCCTCTGCTGCCGGCCAGCCTGGAAGGCTGGCCCGTGGCCGTCACCCACGACTTCGACTCGGTCCTGGGCGACATCGACGTCTGCTACCTGCTGCGGATGCAGCTCGAGCGCGAGGCTGGCGCGTCGGTGCCGTCGCTGCGCGAGTTCCGGTCCGAGTACGGCCTCGACGCGGCCCGGGCCGACCGGCTCGGAGCGGACGCTTTGATCATGCACCCCGGTCCCATGAACCGCGGCGTGGAGATCGACGGGGACGTCGCCGACCGTCCCAATGCGGTGATCACCGAGCAGGTCGCCAACGGGGTGGCGGTCCGTATGGCGGTGCTGTTCCTGCTGCTCGGTTCGGGCATGGACCTGGCCGAGGGCGCGAGGACGGTGGCGGGGTGAGAGCCGTGGCGGCCCCTCGGTGCCCGGGGTTGGTCGACCGCGGCCGCGAGGAGGCCGCTGTGCCGGCCCCTCGATGCCCGGGGTTGGGCGACCGCGGCCGCGAGGAGGCCGCGGGGTGACCGCTCGGCTGGACGCGGTGGCGG
>JAPPLH010000139.1:0-5874 GCA_028819505.1 Acidimicrobiaceae bacterium | reverse complement strand
CGACCGCGGCCGCGAGGAGGCCGCGGGGTGACCGCTCGGCTGGACGCGGTGGCGGCTCACGGCAGCGTCGCCATAAGGGGCGGGACGGTGGTGGACTCCGCAGGCAGCCGCCGTGCCGACGTGCTGGTCGGGGGCGGACGGGTGATCGCGGTCGATCCCGCCGGCGTGGAGGGCGACCGCACGCTGGACGCTTCCGGCTGCGTGGTGGCTCCGGGACTCGTCGATCTGCACGTCCACCTGCGCCAGCCGGGCCGGGAGGACGCCGAGACCGTCGAGACCGGCGCCCGGGGCGCCGCCCTGGGCGGGTTCACCGCCATAGTCGCCATGCCCAACACCGATCCGCCCATCGACCGCGCGGCGGTGGTCCGGGAGGTGCAGGACCTCAGCGCCGGGGCGTGCTGCGACGTGTTCCCGTCGGCGGCCATCACCGTGGGCCGCCAGGGCGTGGATCTGGTGCCCATGGCCGAGCTGGTGCGCTTGGGAGTGCGGATCTTCACCGACGACGGCGCCGGCGTGCAGGACGCGCTGGTGATGAGACGGGCACTCGAGTACGCGTCCGGGCTCGACCATCTCACCGGAGGCCGCCGGGTGGTGCTGGCCCAGCACTGCGAGGTGGCCGAACTGTCCGCCGGCGGGTCGATGCACGAGGGCGAGTGGTCCAGCCGCCTGGGCCTGGGCGGCCAGCCGTCCGAGGCCGAGGAGCTTATGGTCATGCGCGACATCGCACTGGCGCGGCTCACCGGGTCGAGGGTGCACTTCCAGCATCTGTCGACGGCCGGGTCGGTGGCCATGGTGCGGGCGGCCAAGGAGGCGGGGCTGCCGGTGACGGCGGAGGCCGCGCCCCACCATTTCACCCTGACCGACGCCTGCTGCGCGGGCTACGACACAGTCTTCAAGGTCCACCCGCCGCTGCGAACCGGCGCCGACGTGGACGCGGTGCGGGTCGGGCTGGCCGACGGCGCCATCGACGCCATCGCCACCGACCATGCGCCCCACACCAGCGCCGACAAGGAGAGGCCCTTCGACGCGGCGCCCCCGGGCATGCTCGGGCTCGAGACGGCGCTCGCCTTGGCGCTGACCGAACTGGAGCTCCCCGTCGAGCGGGTGCTGGCCCTGATGTCGTGGCGGCCCGCAGCCGTCGCGGGCATCGACGACCGCCACGGTCGGCCGGTCGCGCCCGGCGAGCCGGCCAACCTGTGCGTCGTCGATCCGCAAGCGGCATGGACGGTGTCGGGCGCGGCCATGGCCAGCCCCAGTCGCAACACCCCCTACGAGGGGCGGGAACTGCGGGGCCGGGTCCGCCACACCCTGCTGGACTCCGAGCCGGTGGTGATCGACGGCGAGCCGCAGCGATGACTTCTTCCCGCGCCATGCCGGCGACCGCGGCGACCGCGCGGACCGCGGCGACCGCGCGGACCGCGAGGACGGCACCGGAGCAGGCCCTGCTGGTGCTGTGCGACGGGGAGGTCTTCGAGGGCGAGGCGATGGGCGCCCCGGGCGTCGAAGTCGCCTCCGGCGAGGTGGTCTTCAACACGGTGATGAGCGGGTACCAGGAGGTGATCTCGGATCCGTCCTACGCGGGCCAGATCATCGCCTTCACCTATCCCCACATCGGCAACTACGGCACCAACGGCGCCGACTCGGAGGCGGCGCGGCCCCACTGCCGGGGCGTGATAGTGCGCGACCTGGCCCGCCGCCACAGCAACTGGCGGGCGACCGGCAGCCTGGACGGCTTCCTGCGCCGCCACTCCATTCCCGGCATCACCGGCATCGACACCCGCCGCCTCACCCGACACATCCGCGATGCGGGCGCCATGCCCGGCGCTTTCGGCACCGCCGGCGAGGCGACCCTGCTCGCCGCGGCCCGAGCCGAGCCCGGAACGAGCGGCGTGGACCTCGTCGGCGAGGTCACCACGCCCGAGCCGTACGTCGCGGGGTCGGGCCCGCGCCGGGTGGTGGCCTACGACCTGGGCATCAAGTCCACCACCCTCAGATGCCTGGGCGAGCTGGCCACCGTAACCGTGGTGCCCGCCCGCACTCCGGCGGACGAGGTGCTCGCCCGCCGGCCCGACGGTGTGTTCTTCAGCAACGGGCCGGGCGACCCCGAGCTGGCCGGGCCGGCCATCGACGCGCTGCGCGGCCTGGTGGGCACGGTTCCCGTCTTCGGGGTCTGCCTCGGCCATCAGCTGCTCGCCCTGGCGCTCGGCGGGCGGACGTTCAAGATGCGCTTCGGCCATCACGGCGGCAACGTGCCCGTCCGCTGCACCGCCGGCGGGCGCATCGAGATCACCAGCCAGAACCACAACTTCGCCGTCGAGGCGGGATCGGTGCCGGGAGTCACGGAGACCCACGTCTGCCTCAACGACGGCACCCTGGAGGGGCTGTCCGTGGACGGCGCCGACGCCTTCGGCGTGCAGTACCACCCGGAGGCCGGTCCCGGCCCCCACGACGCCCGCCACCACTTCGCCGCCTTCGCCGAGATGATGGACCGCCGCCGTGCGGTGGCGTGACGGCGCGACGGGCGACTCCACATCGGGCGGCCGGATGACGGGCGGGTCCTGTGCCCCGGCGTGACGACATCGAGTCCATCCTCATCATCGGCTCCGGGCCCATCGTCATCGGCCAGGCCTGCGAGTTCGACTACTCGGGCACGCAGGCCTGCCGGGTGCTGCGGGCCGAGGGCTACCGGGTGATCCTGGCCAACTCCAACCCGGCCACGATCATGACCGACCCCGAGGTGGCCGACGCCACCTACGTCGAGCCGCTCGACGCCGCGGTGCTGGCCCGCATCATCGAGCGGGAACGGCCCGACGCCTTGCTTCCCACCCTCGGTGGCCAGACCGGGTTGAACCTTGCCATGGAACTGGTGGCCGGCGGTGTGCTGGAGGCCGGCGGCGTCGAGCTGATCGGCGCCGACGCGACCGCAATCGCCACCGCCGAGGACCGCCGGCTCTTCAAGCAGGCCATGGTCGAGATCGGTCTTGACGTGCCCCGCTCCGGGACCGCCCGCGACCTCGACGCCGCACGCGAGGTGATGCAGCGGGTGGGGCTGCCGGTGATCGTGCGGCCCGCCTACATCCTCGGGGGCCGCGGCGCCGGCATCGCGGCCACCGCCGAGGAGTTCGAGCGCGTCGCCGCCTCCGGCCTGGAGGCCAGCCCGATCTCCGAGATCCTGATCGAGGAGTCGATCGTCGGCTGGAAGGAGTTCGAGCTCGAGGTGATGCGGGACCGCGCCGACAACTGCGTGGTGGTGTGCTCCATCGAGAACCTGGACCCGATGGGGGTTCACACCGGCGACTCCATCACCGTCGCTCCCGCCCAGACGCTCAGCGACCCGGAGTACCAGCAGATGCGCGACGCCGCCTTCGCGGTGCTGCGCCGGGTGGGGGTGGAGACCGGCGGGTCCAACGTGCAGTTCGCGGTCGACCCGGCCACCGGGCGCCAGGTCGTCATCGAGATGAACCCCAGGGTGAGCCGGTCGTCGGCTCTGGCGTCGAAGGCCACAGGCTTCCCCATCGCCAAGATCGCGGCCCGGCTGGCGGTGGGTTGCACGCTCGACGAGATCCCCAACGACATCACGGGCGTGACCCCGGCCTCGTTCGAGCCGACCCTGGACTACGTGGTCACCAAGATCCCCCGCTGGGCCTTCGAGAAGTTCCGGTCCGCCGAGGGCACCCTCGGCACGTCCATGCAGTCGGTGGGCGAGGCGATGGCCATCGGCCGCACCTTCTGCGAGTCGCTGCAGAAGGGGCTGCGCTCCCTGGAGCAGGGCCGCCTCGGCCTCAACGCCGACCCCGCCGAGGCCGCCGTCGAGCGCCTCGGTGACGCCGAGCTGCTGGCGGCCGCGGCCGTTCCCACGCCGGAGCGGGTCTTCCAGCTCGAGGCGCTGCTGCGCCGGGGCGTCTCGGTCGAGGCGGTGTCGGCGGCCACCGGCGTGGACCCCTGGTTCCTCGACCAGATGGCGCGGATCAGCGAGGAGCGCCTGGTGATCGAGGCGACCCCCCCGGAGGCGATGACACGGGCCGGGTGGCGCCGGGCCAAGCGGCTCGGGTTCTCCGACGGCCAGCTCGCCCATCTGTGGGGCATGGCGCCCGCCGACGTCCGGGCCCGGCGGGAGGGGGCGGGGGTGCTGCCGACCTTCAAGACGGTCGACACCTGCGCGGCCGAGTTCGAGGCGACCACGCCGTACCACTACTCCACCTACGAGGACACCGACGAGATCCGGCCGGCTTCCAGGCCCCGTGTCGTGATCTGCGGATCGGGACCGAACCGCATCGGGCAGGGCGTCGAGTTCGACTACTGCTGCGTGCATGCGGGGCTGGCCCTGAGGGAGGCCGGGTACGAGACGGTGATGGTCAACTGCAACCCCGAGACCGTCTCCACCGACTACGACGCCAACGACCGGCTCTACTTCGAGCCCCTGACCGCGGAGGACGTGGCCAACGTGATCGCGGCGGAGGACCCCGTCGGGGTGATCGTGTCGCTCGGGGGCCAGACGCCGTTGGCGTTGTCGGGCGACCTTCCCGCGGACCTGGTGCTGGGCACCTCGCCCGCCTCGATCGACCTGGCCGAGGACCGCGAGCGCTGGAACGCTCTGTGCTCCCGTCTCGGCATCCCGCAACCGCCGGGCGGCACTGCCACCAGCCTCGGCGAGGCTCGACAGGTGGCGGCCCGGATCGGCTACCCGGCGCTGGTGCGGCCCTCCTACGTGCTGGGCGGCCGGGCCATGGCCATCGTCTACGACGATCAGGAGCTGGCCGCGGCGATCGACGAGCTAGCCGACTCCGGCTCGCTGGGCCGGGAGGGGGGGCCGGCGTCGCAGCGGCCGGTGCTGGTGGACCGGTTCCTCGAGGACGCAACCGAGGTGGACGTCGACGCGGTTCGGGACTGCGCCGGCGAGGTGCTGATCGGCGCGGTGATGGAGCACGTGGAGGAGGCCGGCGTGCATTCCGGCGACTCCGCCTGCACGATCCCGCCCACCACGCTGGGCGACGACGTGGTCGCCGTCATCTGCGACCACACCCGTCGAATCGCGCAGGAGCTGGATGTGAAGGGCCTTCTGAACGTGCAGTTCGCGGTCAAGCGGAACGGGGACAGTCCGTTGCAGATGCCCACCCGGTGGAGCGGGCCCGGAGCGAGTGACGTGTTCGTGATCGAAGCCAATCCGAGGGCGTCGCGCACCGTGCCGTTCGTCGCCAAGGCCACCGGAGTGCCGCTGGCGATGGTCGCGGCCCGCCTGATGGTGGGAGCGACGCTGGCCGACCTCAGGGAGGAGGGCATGCTGCCGGAGGGCATGCTGCCGGAGGCTGCGGACGGATCGGCCGGGGTCGCCGGCTATGTGGCAGCCTCCGGATACGTGGCGGTCAAGGAGGTGGTGCTGCCGTTCGACCGGTTCCCGGAGGCCGACGCCGTGCTCGGTCCCGAGATGCGCTCCACCGGGGAGGTGATGGCGCTGGACGCCACGCCGGGCCTCGCGTTCGTGAAGGCCCAGCTGGCCGCGGGCACCCGCCTGCCCTCCGAGGGCACCGTGTTCATGTCTATGGCCGACCGCGACAAGGAGGCGGGCCTTCGGGCGGCCCGGATCCTGCACGCGCTGGGCTACCAGTTGGCCGCCACCGTGGGAACGGCGGAGTTCCTGCGCCGCGGCGGCGTCCCAGTGGCGGTCGAGGCGGCCAAGCTGGGCGACCGGCAGGGCCGCGACGCCGTCGACCTCATCGAGGCGGGCCAGATCCAGCTGGTGGTCAACTCGCCCCGCGGGCGCGGCCCGAGAGCCGACGGGGCGAACATCCGATCGGCTGCGGGCGCCGCCGGCCTGCCGCTGGTGACCACGGGGGCCGCCGCACTGGCCGCGGCGCACGGCCTGCGCGACTTGCG
>JAPPLH010000130.1 GCA_028819505.1 Acidimicrobiaceae bacterium | reverse complement strand
CCATGCCGAGCGCCCAGCCTCAGCAACTAGACGGATGGCAGTCATGGGGTGAGGCGGCGATAGTGGGTCAGCACCTTCGCGTGGTGTTTGGCGTAACGGTCCGGCCGCTTGGCGTCGAATGTGCGGTAGAGCACGGCCAGGTCGTCCTCGTCGAGGCCGTAGAGATGCGCCACGCAGGCGTCGAGTTCGGCTATCAGGTCGGCCTTGACCTCTGGATCGTTGGCCGACCCGACCGCAACCCCGACCTCCGCGGCCCACTCCGCGAACCGCCCGTCAACCGCGGCCAGCCGCCCCGCGACTTCGACCACCCGGTCACGCACCGGATATCCCTCGCCCGGATCGGGGATCGCCAGGAGGCGGAGTTGTTCGAAGGACATGACGAGTTCGACTGTCCGACGCGACTGCCAGTCGCACGGCATCGAACTGACAACACCGAGCAGATACGCCTCATCGCGGACCGACCCGGCTGCCTGGAACAGGTACGGTGCCTTGTGAACAACAACCCGGTCCGGCGGGAGCAGCGCAGCCACGATCGTGCGCGTGTTGGTGGGGTTGGTCACGTCGCGGAACGCGATGCGGGCGCGGCGGCACGGCAATGTCGCCGGGTCGCGCAGCACCTCCTCGGACAGTTCCGCGAACGCCGAAGACTTGGTCCTGGCTTGCGACCGGCGCTTCCGCTGAAGGTGACCAGAGACGCTCACCGCGTCGGCACTGTCGTAGAAGACGCCGGTGTCAGGCTCCCACAGGTTGAAGCTCTTGCCCGTGTACACAGGCCAGACCTCGCCCGGCCTCGGCTCGCTCGCAGCCGGTTCACTGCTGTGCCTCGACGATCCGCCGGTACTGAGCGATGACGGCATCGCGTCGCTCATCCCACTGCCCCGGACGGCCGAAGGTGTCGTAGACCACCGCGATGTCGTCTTCGTCGAGGCCGTAGAGGTAGGCGACGCAAGCGTCCAACTCGCATTCGGCGCCTACCCCCCTTTACGTTGTTGAGCGGTCCCGGCGTGGCAGCGCCGTGGGCGTCGGCGTGCGCCAGTGCCAGCGACACCGGCGTGATCCCGTCGAAACGCCTTGCGGGCGCGTCGAACGGCTCGTCGTCATGGCAGAACACTGCCGCGGCGCGACTGTGCCCGTTCACCATCAACAGGTGGACGTGGTTGGCGTGCTGCTCGACTCTGAAGCCGAGGCCCTCCGCCAGCCGCCGGCCGCGCAGGGCGAGCAACGGCCGCCCCGCCCGGACCGCCTCAGTCCAGTCGTCCCGCTGGGGCAGTCCGGCGCGCAGTTCCTGGCTGGCCAGCAGGCCCACGTTGCGCAGGCCGACCTCCAGCCTCGCATGGTCCGGGGCATCCAGGCCGACAAGAACCTTCTGCAGCATGCGGACCGCCGCGTGCGAGTCGGGCTCACCCAGCGCGCAGTCCGCCACCCGCTCGACCTGCGCAACGTCGACTCCCGACAGCACGGCGGGACTGTCCCCAACCGGGCCGCACACCGCCAGCCGCGTCCCGCCGGGGTGCGGCCGGCCCGTTGCGGGCACCGGTGGCTTCGGCGCAGTCGACGGGTAGCCGACAATCAGCAGCACCGGACTGGCCCGCCCGGCGCGACGCTTGACGTATCCGTCGCGCATCTGGGCCTGCTGAGGTTTGCGCCCCGCGGACGCGAGCACCACTTCAAGCCCGTTGGGCACGACACGCCCGCCGTGGCGCTGGAAGAACACCGCGTGAGGGGTGAACGCCGCCGGGAAGCCCTCCGGCCGGGACCAGCCGTCGGGATCGCGGTCTACGAGGAAGTCGTCAGCCCAGCTCACGCCCTCGCCCGCGGGTTCGCTCACGCTCCCGGGCCGGCGGGCGCCCGCGAACACCGCACCGCCGTGCCGCTCATCGCGCAGCACGATACTCAACGGCGAGCGGTCGCGCCGGGATGTGCCGACGATCTCCGGATCGCGACCGACCGGGGGCGGCGGCCCGGCCTGACCCGCATCGCCGCCGCTGCCGGCATTGCGCCACAAAGAGGCTCTGCGTCAAGGCTGCAACATAGCTTTATTGCAGCAACTCGGCTGTTTGCATTGCAATAGCGCTGATAGTACGCTGAACTGGCCAGATACAGGACACAAGTAGGAAATTGAAGGCGGAACGGGCAATGACTGCACTCGAATCTGGCATTACGTCGAGGGGACAGACGACACTGCCCAAAGCGGTGCGCCAGGCACTGTCGGTGGGGGCCGGCGACCGGGTGCGCTACATCATCGACGGCGACACGGTCCGGATCGTGCCGGTGCGAACCGTGAACCGTCTCTTCGGGATCCTCCGGTACGACGGACCGGCGGTGTCGTTGGAGGAGATGGACCGCGCCGTGGCCGCGGGAGCGAGTCGCGCCGAAAAGGGCCTCGACGCTTGATCAGCCTCGACACCAGCGTAGTTGTCCGCTACCTGGTTGCCGACGATGCCGAGCAGACCGCGGCGGCCCGGTCGCTGATCGAAGGCCTGACCCCCGACCGGCCGGGCTTCATGAGCCGCGAGGTCGTGATCGAGATGGTCTGGGTCTTGGAACGGGCGTACCGGTCGGCACGCGCCCAGATCTCCGACGTGCTGCTGGAATTGCTGGCAACCGACAGCCTCGTCCTGGAAGCGCCCGACGACGTGGCCCGGGCCGCTTCCACCTACCGGCAGGGCGGCGCCGGATTCTCGGACCTGATGATTCTCGCAGCCGCGCGCCGCCAGCGCGCGCTGCCGCTGCACACCTTCGACCGCAGGCTGTCCCGACTGGCGGGCGCCGTGCTCGCGGGGCAGCCGGAGCAGGCGGCCGGCTGACAGCCGTCCCGGCGCCACCCGAACACCCGCTGAAGGGAGCCTCAGCAGGGGTCGCCGGGAGCAACCCGCAACAGGCCCGAATGCGGGCAGGGGTCGGCAGGCTCGGCAATAATGCCCGGCGAGGAGGTGCCATGACCGAAGCAGTCGCGGCCGTAGAGATAGAGGGCGTCACGAAGCGCTTCGGCGAGGTCGTGGCGGTCGACGACATCGACCTGGCCATCGGCGACGGTGAGTTCTTCGCCCTGCTCGGCCCGTCGGGATGCGGCAAGACCACCACGCTGCGCATGATCGCCGGGCTGGATCTGCCCACCGAGGGGCGCCTGCGCATCTTCGGTGAGGAAGTCGGCATGGCGCCGCCGGACCGCAGGCCGGTCAACACCGTGTTCCAGGCCTACGCCCTGTTCCCGCACATGACCGTCCGCCAGAACATCGAGTTCGGGCTGCGGATGCGCGGGATCAAGGGCCCCGAGCTCGGCCGGCGGGTGGCCGAGGCCACCGGGATGGTGCGGCTGGCCGGGATGGAGGAACGCAGACCCGACCAGCTCTCCGGCGGCCAGCAGCAGCGGGTGGCGCTCGCCCGGGCCCTGGTCAACCAGCCCAAGGTGCTGCTGCTCGACGAGCCGCTGGGGGCGCTGGACCTCAAGCTCCGCCAGGAGATGCAGCAGGAACTCAAGGCCCTGCAGCGCGAGGTGGGGATCACGTTCGTGTTCGTCACCCACGACCAGGAGGAGGCCCTCGCCATGAGCGAGCGGATCGGGGTCATGTCCGAGGGTCGCCTGCTGCAGGTCGGCACTCCCCGGGAGATCTACGACCGTCCGGCCAGCCGCTTCGTGGCCGACTTCATCGGCCGGACCAACATCCTCGAAGCCTCAGTGGAGTCGGCCGGCACAGTGCGCCTGGACAGCGGCGCTCTCATCGACGCCGAGGCGTCGACGCCCGAGGGCTCGCGGGTGGCGGTCAGCCTGCGCCCCGAGCGGGTCCGCCTGCAGCCGCGCGGCACGGCAGCAGCCGAGGGCGCCAGCCTCGACGGCGAAGTGCGCGACATCACCTACCTCGGCCATGCCGTGGTGTACGAGGTGGCCGCGGGCCCGGTCTCCGTCGAGGTCCGGGTGGAGGGCGAAGTCGGCGAGCCGTTCGCCGCCGGCGACGAAGTGACCGTCGCCTGGGACCGCGGCGCGGCCGCCGTGGTCGCGGACTGACGCCGATGGGCCCCGCCCGCCGATCCCCACCGACCGCCGGCGCCGCCGGGGAGGAGGCGGCAGCCGTCGCGCGCCGCCGCCAGGGGATGCTGCTCGCCTCGCCGGGCGCCCTCTACCTGCTGATCTTCTTCGTCGTCCCGCTCGGCCTGATCACGGTCTACTCCTTCGCCACCCGCACCTCCACCGGACGGACGGCGCTGAGCGGCTGGAACGTCGAGTCCTATCGGGCCATCGGCGACGACATCATCGTGGGGATCATCGGCCGGTCGGCGTGGCTGGCCACCCTCACCACCGTCCTGTGCGTGGTGGTGGGGTACCCCTTCGCGTACTACATCGCCACTCGGCCCCGCCATGTGCGGGCCGTGCTGCTGGTGCTGGTGATGATCCCGTTCTGGACCAACGCGCTGGTGAGGGTGTTCGCCATCCGCTTCCTGCTCGGGTCGAACGGGCCCGCCTCCGCGCTCAGCGAGAGCCTGGGCTTCGGGACGTTCCGGATCCTGTTCACCCCCACCGCGGTGACGATCGGGATGGTCTACAGCTTCCTCACGTTCATGGTGCTGCCCCTGTACGTGGCGCTGGAGCGCATGGACTGGAGCCTCACCGAGGCGGCCCGCGACCTGTACGCCAGCGGCGCCAAGGCGTTCTGGAAGGTCACGCTGCCCCTAACCAGGTCGGGGATCGTGGCCGGCTGCGTGCTGGTGTTCGTCCCCAGCTTCGGCTCCTACGTGGTGCCCGACATCCTGGGCGGGGCCAAGACCCTGCTGATCGGCTCGTACATCGCCCGCCAGTTCCGCGACGCCCGCAACTGGCCCCTCGGAGCGGCTCTCAGCGTCCTGCTGATAGTGGCCATGCTGGTGGCCGTCGCGCTGAACCAGCGGTCCGGCAGCGGCGCGGAGGACGGCGGGCGGCCCCGAGGTCGAAGACGCGGGCCCGGCCGGGGCGTGGCTGAGCCCGCGACGGCGGAGGCGTCGTGAGCGGCGTCGTCGAGGTCGGCCTCGGGCGGCGCACCCGGCGAGGGCTGGCCGTCTGGGCCTGGGTGGTGTTCGCCTTCCTGTACGTGCCCATCTTCGTGCTGGTGGTCTTCTCGTTCAACGCGTCCTCCAGGGTGAACATCTGGGGCGGCTTCTCCTTCCAGTGGTACGGCGAGGCCCTGCGCAACGACGTGATCACCTCGGCCATACGGGTGTCGCTCATCGTGGCGCTGGTCTCCACAGTCGTGTCCATGGTGCTGGGCACCGCGGTGGCCCTCGCCCTCGACCGCTACCGGTTCCGGGGCCGCCGCGCCCTCGACGGCACCGTGTACCTGCCGATCGTGATCCCCGACATCACCATGGCGGTGATGCTGCTGGTGTTCTTCGCGGAGGCCTTCAAGTTCATCGACTCCTTCGGGCCGAGGCTGACGCTCGGCATCTCGACCGTGGCCCTGTCGCACATCGCCTTCAACATCTCGTTCGTGTGCGTGGTGGTGCGGGCCAGGCTCGACCAGTTCGACCGCACGCTGGAGGAGGCCGCCCGAGACCTGTACGCGACAGGATGGCAGACGTTCAGGAGGGTGACCCTGCCGCTGATCATGCCCGGCGTCGCCGCCGGAGGACTGCTGGCGCTGACCCTGTCGCTCGACGACGTCGTGATCTCCGCATTCGTGTCCGGGCCGGGCTCGACCACCCTTCCGGTGTACGTGTTCAGCAGCATCCGCCGAGGCGTCACCCCCGAGCTGAACGCCATCTCCACCCTGATGCTCGCCGCGTCGATCGCGCTGGTGCTGGGCTCGCTCGCCTTGCAGCGACGCCGAGCCAGCGCATCGCAGCAGACCCAGGTCCTATAGTTGCCGGTCGGATAAAGAGGTCTCGGCTCCCCGAGGAGCCCTGGAGGGAGGAATTCCATGACCAAGTCGACAACTGCTACCTCGCGGTGGCAGCCCCGCCGCAGCCGGCTCACCCTGATCCTGGCGATCATCGCGGCCGCCGGTCTGCTGGCCGCGGCCTGCAGCGGCGGCGAGGATGAGGCCGCCACGGCCGCGGACTGCGAAGCCGGCGCCACCGATGGCGACCTGGCCTTCTACAACTGGGCGGAGTACATCGACGACGAGCTGCTGGCCGCGTTCGAGGCCGAGACCGGCATCAACGTCGAGTACACGACATACGAGTCCAACGAGGAGATGCTCACCAAGGTCCAGTCCGAGGCGGCCATCTACGACCTGGTCGTGCCGTCCGACTACATGGTCGACACCATGCGCCGCGAGGGGCTGCTGCTGGAGCTGAACTTCGACGCCATTCCCAACGCGGCCAACATCGGCGCCGAGTTCGCCAACCCGCCCTTCGACCCCGAGCACAAGTACAGCGTCGCCTACCAGTGGGGCACCACCGGCATCGGCATGTCCTACGAGGTGCTCGAACTGCTGGGCGGCGAGTCCACCTGGGCGGTGATCTTCGATCCGGCCACCGCCGCGCTGGTCCCTGGCGGCATCTCGATGCTCGACGACGCCCCCGAGACGGTGGCGGCCGCGCTCAAGTACCTCGGCTACAGCATCGTGGACGTCATCAACAACCAGAACGAGGACGCCATCCGCGAGGCCGGCGACCTGCTGAGGGCCACCAACGACCGGCTGCTCAAGTACGACTCGGTCACGTTCGGCGACGACCTCGTCAACGGCGAGGTCGACGTGGCCCACGGCTGGAGCGGCGGGTTCTTCCTGACGTTCTTCGAAGCCGACGCCTACGACGACTACGCCTACACCATCCCGGCCGAGGGCGGGGTCCGCTGGGTCGACAACATGGCCATCCCCCACAACGCCGACAACATCTGCTCGGCGCACGCCATGATCAACTTCCTGACCAACGCCGAGAACGGCGCCGCGCTGACCAACTGGACCTACTACGGCAGCCCCAACGCGGCCGCCACGCCGTACATCCTCGACGAGATACTCGAGGATCCGGGCATCTACCCGCCGCCGGAGGTCGACGCACGGCTCGAGCTGATCCCGCATGCGGGCGACCTGGCCGTGCTGATCCAGGACATGCACAGCCAAGCCAAGAGCTAGCACAGTCGGTCCGCACGGCCGGGTTGCCGCCCGGCGGGCCGTCTCGTTGGTGGCCCGCACCGCCAGGGAAGCGTCGGCGCGCAGCCGGCCGGCCAAGCCGCGCGCCCGGACGGCGGCCGTCGGCATGGCTGCGTGCGGGCGCCCGGCGCATGCAAGCAGCACATTCAGCTTCTTTAGTTGGCGCGCATCGGCACATCCAGGTCCTATAGTTGCAGCCACCTTTGACGAACCCGGGGGGACCATCATGAACCGCACGACCAGGGCCAACGCTGGACGTCGGCACGGCCGAGGCCGCGCCCGGCTGATCACGCTCGGCGGGATTGTCGGCGTCGCCAGCCTGCTGGCGGCGGCCTGCGGCGGCGAGGAGGCCGCGGCACCGGCCGCGGCACCGGTGACGACCCAGGCTGCCCCACAGGCCGAGGAGGCCGAACCGGCGGGGCCGGCGGCGCACTGCGCACCCGGCGAGACCGACGGCGACCTCACCTTCTACAACTGGGCCGACTACATAGACGAAGACCTCCTCGCCGCGTTCGAGGCCGAGACCGGCGTCGATGTGGAATACAGCACTTACGAGTCCAACGAGGAGATGCTCACCAAGGTCGAGTCCGAGGCGGCCATCTACGACCTGGTCGTGCCGTCCGACTACATGGTCGACACCATGCGCCGCGAGGGGCTGCTGCTGGAGCTGAACTTCGACGCCATTCCCAACGCGGCCAACATCGGCGCCGAGTTCGCCAACCCGCCCTTCGACCCCGAGCACAAGTACAGCGTCGCCTACCAGTGGGGCACCACCGGCATCGGCATGTCCTACGAGGTGCTCGAACTGCTGGGCGGCGAGTCCACCTGGGCGGTGATCTTCGATCCGGCCACCGCCGCGCTGGTCCCTGGCGGCATCTCGATGCTCGACGACGCCCCCGAGACGGTGGCGGCCGCGCTCAAGTACCTCGGCTACAGCATCGTGGACGTCATCAACAACCAGAACGAGGACGCCATCCGCGAGGCCGGCGACCTGCTGAGGGCCACCAACGACCGGCTGCTCAAGTACGACTCGGTCACCTACAGCGACGACCTCGTCAACGGCGAAGTCGACGTGGCCCACGGCTGGAGCGGCGGGTTCGCGCTGTCGATATTCGGGGCCGAGGCCTTCGATACCCACGTCTACACCATCCCCTCCGAGGGAGGCGTCATCTGGGTCGACACCATGGCCATACCCCACAACGCCGACAACATCTGCTCGGCGCACGCCATGATCAACTTCCTGACCGACGCCGAGAACGGCGCCACGCTCACCAACTGGACCTACTACGGCAGCCCCAACGTGGCGTCCACGCCCTTCATCGTCGACGAGATTCTGGACGATCCGGGCATCAACCCGCCGCCGGAGATCGCGGCCCGGCTCGAGCTCCTCCCCTTCGCCGGCGACCTGGCGCTGCTGATCCAGGACATGCACAGCCAGGCCAAGAGCTAGCAGTCACTTTGCCCGTTCGCCCGGGGGCGGCCACGTCCGCCCCGGGCCGGGCAGCCCATCACGAACCCGATGATCTCGCCGCCCCCGGTCTAGGACCAGCGTCGGATCTGATGGCCCGCCTTATTCGCGTCGGCACCCTGCTCCCGTCATGGCCGGACTTCCACGAAGCCAGCTGCGCTGAAGTCGCCGTCGAATGCAAAGGCTTCGGTGAGCCGCTCGCGTCGCATGATCTCGAAGCTGGTGGCGTCGACGTATGAGTAGGAACGCTCGTCGTGGCGAGCTAGCCACTCCCATGCCCGCTGATCCATGGCCGCGTCGACGGTGGCTACAGACACACGCTCCGACTGGCGAAGCGTGGTGATGAAGCTGAAAGCGGCGGAATGACCGGCGCGGCGCCTCAGCCATGTCCAAGTCTCTCCCGCGACCAGATTGGACGTCCGAAGTGGCCTACGGTCGCCGTGCCAGAGCAGCAACGCGTCGGCGTGGCGCCGATCTCCGGGGACCAACAATCCGATCCAGAAGGACGTGTCGACGAATCTCACGAATCGGTGCCGTAGATGACCGCGTCGAGATCATCGCTGGGTTCGACGTCCACGCTGCCGACCAGCGCATCGAGCGGATCCGAGACTGTCTCTGGGCCGTCAGCAAGACATGACCGCACCGCGTCCCGCACGTACGCCGAGCGCGACACGCCCCGCCGGGCAGCCACGGCCGACAGCGCTTCGTCCAGATCGTCGTCGATATATAGCTGTATACGCCGCATAAGGTGAGTATACACCACTAGCGGGCTTGCCAGTTCGGGGGGCGGCCTTCCTGCCAGGCGGCTATCCCCTCGGCCGCGTCGGCGGTGTTGGACGCGACGCGGCGCATGGTCTCGCCCATGCGGACCGCCTCCGTCCACGGGAGTGTCCGGCCCCGGCGGGCCATCTCGTTGGTGGCCCGTACAGCGAGGGGCGCGCCGGCGCACAGCCGGTCGGCCAGCGTGCGGGCCTCGGCCATGAGATCTTCGTGGGGTATGACCTTCCACGCCAGGCCCATCTCCTTGGCTCGCTCCGCATCGATCGTCTCGCCGGTGAGCAGCAACTCCAGGGCGTCGGGCCAGGCCACCCGGTCGGGCAGGCGCAATGCCCCCACGATGGTGGGCACGCCGATGCGGACCTCCGGGTAGGCGAAGGCGGCCCGGTCGCTGGCCAGAACGAAGTCGCAGGCCAGCACCGCAGTAAGCCCGTAGCCGATGCAGGGACCGTTGACCGCGGCGATGGTGGGCTTCCAGATCTCCATGCCCGACTCGAACGTGGTGATGGTGGGCCACTCCCAGAACGACCCCGGCCAGTCCCCCGTCGAACCGTCGGGGTCCTTGAGGTCGGCGCCGGCGCAGAAGGCCCGCCCCGCGCCGGTGACGATGGCCACCTGGGCCTCGGTGTCCTCGCGGAATGTCACCCACGCCTCATCGAGGGCCCGGCGCATGGCCCCATTGATCGCGTTGAGGGCCTCGGGCCGGTTGTAGGTGATGGTGGCGACGTGCCCGTCGCGCTCGTAGGTGGCCGCTGAAGAGGTCATAGACCGCAGTATCGCAGCATCGCACTCTTACGCTTGCGCCAGTGCACAAGACCCTCGAGCGGGGTATCACCTTCACCACCGAAGCCGTCTTCGCCGGCTGACGTCGACCTCAGGACCGGCCGACACCTGGCCCGATCTGAGCGCTTGGCACCTCCCCGGGACCGCAAGCATGGCCGTTCGACACGCGACCTGATCCGTCGCAGGATCCGCCTAGCCTCAGTCTCGTGGCTGCCGTATCGGGTGAGCGGTGCGAGATTGTGGTGGACGGCGCGACCGTGGTCATCGCGGATGAGCATCTGACGCTGCTGGACGTGCTGCGAGAGCAACTCGGGGTGCGCTCGGTGAAGGACGGGTGCAGCCCCCAGGGCCAGTGTGGCTGCTGCACCGTGCTCGTTGACGGCCAACCCCGGGTGGCATGCGTTACCCCGGCCCGTCGAGTGCACGGCCGGGCTATCACCACCCTTGAAGGGCTCGACGCAGATGTGCGCGACGTCTGGGCTCGGGCCTTCGCGGCCACCGGAGCCAGTCAGTGCGGGTTCTGCACGCCCGGGATCATCTGCCGTTTCGCCGGGCTGCACGACAGGGGCGCCGATCACAGCGATCGCCGCGTCGCGGCCCGGGCTCTGGCCGCCCATCTGTGCCGGTGTACCGGTTGGCAGCCCATTCTTGACGCTTGGCAGGCCTACCCCGGGCTCGTTTCCGGAGTCGCCGACGCCGCTACCGACCTGGATTCTGATCAGAGAGCTGCGGCCGACCTCCGGGCGACGATCGAGGGGCGGACACCGCAGTCGACCGGACCCCATGTGTCCCTCGGATTGGGTGGATTCGCCAACGACACCGTGCCGGCTGGAGCCCTCGTGGCTGTGCGGGCCGGCCCGGACTGTGAGGCTGCTGACGAGCACGGCTGGGTCGTGGCGGAAACCGCCGCCGAGGCGCGAAGACTCGCCGGGCAGATCCCGGGCCGGCGCACCACGGCCAGTTGGGAGCCGCCGCTGGAGGTGCCTTCGGGCGACTGGGCCGTCACCCTGCGCACCAGTTGGACCGAGCCCGGCTACCTGGAGACCGACGCGGCCTGGTGCCGGCCGGACGGTGGGCCGGCCTCGCCGCTCGGCAACGGCGGAGCCTTCGGCGGGAAACTCCACTCTCCGGTGGCTGAGGCCGCCCGTGTGCTCGCCAGCCGTCACGGTCGGCCCGTGAGGGTGCTGTGGTCCCGCCCTGACACCGTCGAGTTCGGCCCCAAGCGGCCACCGATCGCGGCGGGAGTACGGCCTGACGGAACCGGTGAGATCGTCGTGGCGCGAACGCCGGGCATTGCGGCCGTGATCCAGGAACGGGCGCCCGGCCTGACCGTCACCGAGGTCGACGTGCCGGGGCCGCCCACCTCGTCGCTGGTACGGGGGGCGGGCTGGGCCGAGGCTGCGGTGCTGCTGGCCGCGGCCCGGGGCGAGCCGGGTTGGATCGCAGCGCCCGATGGGGGATCGGCTACCGCAGCGGTAGAGCCCGACGGCACGATCGGCGTGCAGGTGCGGGCTGGTCGAGTCCTGGACGAGACCGTGTTGCGGTCCTACTGCACGGGTGCGGCCCACATGGCCTATTCGTGGGTGACCAGCGAGTCACTCGGGGTGGATCCCGACGGACACGTCCACGACCTGACCGTCCGATCCTTCGGCATCGTGAGCGCTGCCAACATGCCGGCCGTGAGGATCGACGTGCTGGACGACGGTTCGGAGCCTGTCAACGGCAGCGACGCCGTGTTCGCCGCGGTGGCCGCCGCGGTGTGGATCGACCGCGGCTGCCCGCCTACCTGGCCGACCGGATTTTCGACTCGAGCTTAGAACGCAGCGACGGCGGCTCGGGCCGGTGCGGGTAGCCGGTCTCGGCCTCCTTGCGGGCCAGCTCCAGGTACTCGTTAGGACCGTCGTCGCCTCGGTTGGCCGCGTCGGAGTCGACCTTCAAGAAGCTGCCCAGTGCCGCCGCCAGGATCCCGCTGCCGATCAGCACCACCACCGGGAACACCACCACCAGCACGATCACCATCACCACCGCTCCGGCCACCGCGCCAGCATACGCGCCCAGTCGGTGCCGAGCAGGACCGGTGCTGACGATCACGCCGAGCGCCAGCCGGAGACCGGGTGAGCCACCGTTCAGCCCACGCTGGCCATGAACCAGTGCCGCGGCACGGCGGCCGGGATCCAGCCGTCGGCCGGATTGGGGTTGAAACCGATGTCGGTGTCCCGGGGGATCTTCGGTCTGATGCCGAAGTCGGACACTTCGGCGAGAAAGAAGTCCTTGCCGACGGCCAGCCTTACCGAGATCCTCCTGCGGGGATCGACGCCGAAGGCCTCAGAGGCGGGCTGCCACTCGAAGGTGTCGCCGTCTGTGGACCAGCCCAGCCAGAGCTCGTCCGCCCGGTAGTCGCCGTGGCCGGCGCCGGATTCCCGATCGGAGCGGTCTCGGTGGTGATGGGCCGGGGCGAGGTCGGCCAGGCTCTGGTCTCGCACTCCGGCGTCCACGGCGTCGGGTTCGTCGGCTCGCAGGCCACGGCCGCGGCCATCGTGGCCGCGGCGGGCGTGAAGCGCACCATCATCGAGGCGTCCGGAAACGGCCCCCAGATCGTGTTCGACGACGCCGACCTGGATGCCGCGGCGGATGCCGCGGTGTTCGGCGCCCACTTCGTTTCGGGCCAGTGCTGCGTGGCCACCGAGCGCCTGCTGGTGCACGACTCGGTGCACGACGAGCTGGTCGACCTGCTGGTGGACCGGGCCGACTCCGTCGCCCTCGGCGACCCGCTCGACGACGCCACCCTGATGGGGCCGCTCAACAACGAGGTCGTGGCGGCCCGCATGGACGCCCATGTGGCCGGCGCGACAACCCAGGGTGCGCGGGTGCTGCTCGGCGGGCGGCGCGAGCCGGACCGTCCTACCGGGCTCTACTACGAGATGACCGTCATCGACGCCGTGACCCCGGCCATGGACGTGTTCCGCCACGAGAGCTTCGGACCGGTCATACCCGTCACCTGCTTCGGCTCGGATGACGAGGCCTTCGCTCTGGCCAACGACTCCGACCTGGGCCTGCAGGCGTCGGTGTTCACTGCGTCGCTGAGCAGGGCCTATCGAGCCGTCGACGAGCTTCGAACCGGCACCGTGCTAGTCAACGAGGGCACCGCCTTCTGGGAGCAGCATCCGCCGTTCGGCGGGGCGTCTCGCACCGGCACCGGCTGGGGTCGCATCGGCGGCAAGTACACGATCCTCGACATGACCGACCTGCGCACCGCCATCATCGACACCGGCTAGAGGCCGAGCTTGCCGCGCTCTCGCTAGATCTCGGGCGGAGCGATCGTGTCGACGATCAGCGCGTCGACGACGGCCTTGAGAGCCTCGTCCTCGGTGGCGCCCTCCTCGAGCGCACCGCGGTACACGGCGAGTTGGCGATCCGCGGACGTGCCTCGCTCGCAGATCGTTCGGGTGTGCTCGATCTCTGCCACGCAGTTGAGGGCCTCGGCGTCGGGTCTGACCAGCTCGATCAGTTCCTCCAGCAGGTCACTGAAGGGCACCAGCACACCTCTACCGAAGTCCATGAGTTCGCCGTTGATCCCGTAACGCTCCGCTCGCCACAGGTTCTCTGAGAGCAGGAAGTTGGCGTAGCTCCGCCAGCGGCGGTTCTCCTGCCTGAGCCGCCAGAGCATCCTCATCAGGCAGACGTACATGGCGGCCAACGCAATGGTGTCCTCCATCCTGGTGGGCAGGTCGGTGACCCGCATCTCGACGGTGGGGTAGCGCTCCGACGGGCGGATGTGCCACCACACCATGGTGGAGTCCTCGATGATCCCCGCTCGCACCAGCACGTCGATGTGGCGCCTGAACTCGGACCACGAGGAGAACTTCTCCGGGAATCCGGTGCGGGGCAGAGCCTCGCCCACTGTCAGGCGGTAGCACTTGAGGCCGGTGTCGCGTCCCTCCCAGAACGGCGACGAGGTCGACAGGGCCAGCAGATGAGGCAGGAAGTACGCGGCCTGGTCCATCAGATCGATCCGCAGATCGGGATCCTCGATGCCGACATGGACGTGCAACCCGGAGATGAGCAGCCGCCGGGTCACGGCCTGCAGGTCGGCGGTGAGGACCCGGTAGCGCTCCTTGTCGGTGTACTGCTGCGAGAGCCACCTCGCGAACGGGTGGGACGAGGCGGCGATGGGCGCCATCCCGTATTCGGCGGCAGCCTCGGCCACCGCTTGGCGGAGCACCCAGATGTCGGCGCGGAGCTCCTTCAGGTTGGAGCAGACGTCCGTGCCGATCTCGATCTGGGAGTCGAACAGCTCCCTGGCCACCAGGCCGTGGCGCACGTTGGACACTGTCTCCATCAGGCCGGGAGGCTGCTTGGTGATGAGGGCCCCTGTCTCGCGCTCCACGAGCAGGTACTCCTCCTCGACGCCCATGGTCCACGCCGGTTCGTTCATCACCCTGCTCCCTTCCTATAGTCATGCATGGAATGCCGCATCAATCTCGGTTGACCACGCTAGCCCGCTTCATCGAGGCCACCCGCGGCCGACTGCGGATCACCACGGTATTCGACGATCGAGGTGGAGATTGGCGGCGGCGATTTTGTCTCAGTAGGTGACTGACGAGATCGGAGGTACGCAGCGATGACGAGCGACAGATGCTTCGTCCAGTTTCATCATCCTGGCAGAGAGCAGCGACCTGGTCCCGGTGGTGGGCAGGCATGGAACCGGCGAGCCGCCGAAGACGGTTGTGCTTCCACGGAAGCCTGCGGCCCCGGTCACGCGCGGAAGTTCATGCAGCTACGTGGCGAGTGGATCGACGAGAACGACAGCACTGGCAACGGCCTCCTGTGGGCTTGGGGTGAGTGGGAAGCCGAGTCGGAGCTGATACGCGAGCTCAAGCAGCTGGGCGATCCGGGATTCCCGAGGTACCTATGGCACCCGTACTACGTGCGGCGGCACGGATACCGGGGCTTGCACAACACCGATCCATTCATGTTCGGCGAACGCTTCCTGTACTCGAACTGCCACCAGCGATGGAAGCCAAAGCTGAGAGACCTCGAACGAGGGTCGGTGATCGCCTTTGGAAGCAAGCGAGGAGACTGGGTTCTCGACACCGTGTTCGTGGTCTCGGATTCCGTCGAGTACACGGCAGGTGAGACTCGCTTCGACTTGGCGGGACTGGCTCCTGAAGCATTCCTCGACGTGACCGGAGGCCCCCTAGCCGCCAACGAGGCGGGAGCGAGCTTTAGGCTCTACTGGGGAGCGACGCCGAGCGATCCAGTCGATGGGATGTTCAGCTTCTTTCCTGCAGTGCAAGCAGGCGGCGATGTCGGGTTCAAGCGACCGAGCGTCGAGCTTCCTGAGCAATTTTTTACCAAGACGCTAGGCATGGGCGCTAAGTCGACACCTGGGCTAACCACCGATGCCCTGCGAGAGCTATGGGAATCCCTGGTGGCGCAGGTACGCAATGCGGATCTCCTGCTGGGCACGCACGCAGCTGTGCCCGAGCGCCGCCCGGCTTAGGGGGCCGGCTAGCTGAAGCTCTGGCCGCAGCCGCAGCTGCGCTGGGCGTTGGGGTTGTCGATCGAGAACCCGGCCTGCTGCAACCCATCGGAGTAGTCGAGCGTGGCCCCGTCGAGCAGCATGGCCGACGACGGGTCCACCACCACCTGAACGTCGCCGAAGGTCTCCTTGGTATCGCCCTCGACTATGTCGGTGTCGAAGTACATCTCGTAGGAGAAACCCGAGCAGCCGCCGGGGCGCACGGCCACTCGCAGGGCGAGGCCGTTCTCTCCCTCCGCCTTGATGAGCTCCGATACCTTGGTCGACGCCTTCTCGGTGAGTGTGATCATGATGGCTCCCCGTGCGCTGGTGGGTGCGGCACTCCGTCTGGTGCCAACCTAGCGAGCGGTGGCCGGCGCGGCTACCGGCGGGCCGGATCGGCCTGACAGGCACCACGGTAGCATCGGGTTGTGACCACGACCGCGCCGACGGCCGAGGCCGTGATGGATCTCATGCGCGGTGTGGTCGATCCTGAGCTGGGCAGCAACCTGGTGGAGCTGGGCATGGCCCGGGGAGCGCAGGTGTCCGACGACGGTCAGGTGCGCATCGAGATCGCCCTGACGACTGCCGGCTGCCCGCTGCGGGCCCAGATCCAGCGCGACGTCAAGGCCCGGCTGGAGTCCCTTCCCGGCGTGACCAAGGTGCGCATCGCGTGGGCCGAGCTCACCGCCGACGAGAAGGCCGCGGCCATGGCCAAGGCCCGCTTCAACGTCGCGCAGCGCGCGCCGGACACCGCCATCCCGCCCACCACCAAGGTGCTGATGGTGGCCAGCGGCAAGGGCGGCGTGGGCAAGTCCACGGTCACCACCAACCTGGCCGCGGCGCTGGCCGCGCAAGGGTTCAAGGTCGGCGTGATGGACGCCGACATCTGGGGCTACTCGGTGCCCCGGATGCTGGGCGTCGACGGCGATCTGCGCTCCCTCGACGGCAAGATCGTCCCGCTCACCCGGACCGTCGGCGAGGGGCGCCTCGACGTCGTGTCGATGGGCTTCCTGGTGGACCGGGAGGACTCGGCGCTGATGTGGCGGGGGCTGATGCTCAACCGGGCCGTGCAGCACTTCTGCGAGGACGTCCGCTGGAACGACGACCTCGACTACCTGCTGATCGACATGCCGCCCGGCACCGGCGACGTGCAGATGGGCCTGGCCAGGATGCTGCCGCGAGCCGAGATGATCATCGTGACCACCCCGGCGACGGCGGCCCAGAAGGTGGCGGCCAGGGTGGTGGACATGGGCCGCAAGAACTACCTGCGCATCGTGGGCGTGATCGAGAACATGAGCTACCTGGCCACCGGCGACGGCGGGCATCACGCCGTGTTCGGCTCGGGAGGCGGCGAGGCCCTCGCCGCGGAGGCCGGGGTGCCGCTGCTGGGCCGGATCCCCCTCGAGGCTGCCGTGGCCGACGGCTTCGACACCGGAGAGCCTGCCGTGCTGGGCGACGGACCGGCGGCCGAGGCCTTCAAGTCGGCGGCCCAAGCCCTGTCGTCCGAGCACGTGCCGCCGGTGGAGATGGCAGGCTGCAGCGCCCGCATGCTGGAGGCCGCCGCAGCCGCGCTCGACGCGCTCGACGCCGCCGAAGCCTGACGGGCTGTCCCTGCGAACTCCTGTCGATCATCCGCCTCCCAGGCGGCTGATTCACAGAAGCTCGGGGATCCTCCAACTCGACAGTCAGTCCAGGGCCGGGTGATCGCGCCGCGCCCACCGCGCACCGGCGCACAGCCAACGTGCCGGCCGCTAGTTGCAGAGGCCTTCTTCGCTTACGCCCCGGTGGCTGTCGCAGATCGTCGTGCTCTCGACGGACTTGAGGACGAACGAACCCGAAACGGGATCCTGCTGGGCGAAGACTTGCAGCCGGAAGCCGCGGACGGCGTCGTCGGGCAGGCCCAGCACGTCGACCGTGACCTCGCCCAGATCGCCGATGACGGGGGCGCCCGACACGACGACGCGAGACGGCGGATCGTCGGAGGCCACCGCTGCGGCGACGATCCGTGCCAGCTCGACCAGCGTCTCAGCGCCGGGCGTCTCGCCCAGGACGGCGACGACCTCGGCGGTGGCGTCCGAGGTGTCGCCCAGCGGCGACAGGAACGCGCTGCTGGCCCAGCCCACCGCGTCGGCCATGCGGATCTCGTGCCAGATCGTGGTGGGGAGCCTGCGGGTGTTGCCGGTGGCGATCACGCCCCGGTTGAGATCGAGGGTGGCGATGAGTGCGTCGGAGTCGGGCTCGCGGACGTAGACGACGGGCTCGCTGCCCACGTTCATCACGTTGTCGAGCCGGGCGACGATCTCCCCCGCGGGCACGTCGCGCACGTTCAGCACGCTGTCGTGGGAGACACCCACCACCGCGAGCGCGGCACCGTCCGGCGGGCCGGACTCGTAGGGCTCGCCGGGAAGGGACACAGCCGGCTCGGGCTCGTCGCCGCCCGCGTCGGAGGCGTCGGCGTCGTCCGTCGACGCTTCCACGGACTCGTCTCCGCCCGTGTCGGAGACGTCGGCGTCCTGTGTGTCGGTGGTCGCGTTCGTGTCGCCGGCACCCGCCTCGGTGGCGGGCTTCGCCGTGTCCCCGGCCTCGGCGGCGCCGGCCGTGTCGGTCCCGGCCCCGGACGGCTCAGCCCCGGTCTCCCCGTCCGATGTCTCCGCCGGCTGCGCATCACCCTCGGTCGAAGCCGCGGCCTGCTGGGCCGCGGCGAGGGCCTCCACCGCCACGGCAGCCTGAGCGGCCGCCGCCTCGGCCACAGCCGCGGCCTGCTGGGCCGTCACGACCGCCTCCTGGGCCACGACGGCCGCCTCGTCGGCCTTGGCCGCCGACGCGGCCGACATGATGGCCGCGTCCTCGGCACTGGCCTGAGCCGCGGCCGCCGCGGTTCGCGCCTCGGCAAGGGCAGTGGTGTCGACGACGCCGGCCGCGCCGTCGCTGCCGGAGTCGGCCACGAACGCGGCCACCAGCGCCACGACAGCTACCAGCAGCGCCACCAGGGCCAGCAGCAGCGCCCGCCTGGCAACCGCCAGCCCGAGCGACATCCCCACCGCGGGCCTCGAACCGCTGTCAGATTCCTCTCGCACCGTGCCCAGTATGTCAGCGCACCGGCCCGCGGCCGGACACCCCCGGACGCGGCCGAGCGGATCGACCCGCTCGGGCCTCCGGAAACGAGCCGGAATGCGCGAGAGACGGTCGCGTCACAGCGCCGCCACTCCCGCTCCTGTCCGCTGCGCTCACGGCCGCTCGCCGGACCGTCCCACCGTCGCCGCCGCCGCCCGCTCCTGTCCGC
>JAPPLH010000029.1 GCA_028819505.1 Acidimicrobiaceae bacterium | reverse complement strand
CCGGACCCGCACCACCCCGGCGGGTGCCCAACCGGCCCCGCAACCCTCAACACGAACCGCTGTTCACGCTCAGCTAGCGCTGCACCACCAAGTGGCTGCACCACCCGGGCGGGTGCCCAACCGGCCCCGCAACCCTCAACACGAGCCGCTGTTCACACTCAGCTAGCGCTGCACCACCAAGTGGCTGCACCACCCGGGCGGGTGCCCAACCGGCCCCGCAACCCTCAACACGAACCGCTGTTCACGCTCAGCTAGCCGGCGCCCGGACGGAACGCTCTACTTCGCATCCGATTCGGGCACAGAAGAGGTCAACCGTCGTTGCCGGCTCAGGACTCTCAGTCGCCGAACTAACGCCCGACTTGGCCCGACTTCCCGCTCGGGTCAGCTCAGGACAGGCCGAGGCGCTTCCGGGCGTCGGCTACGTCGACGGCGAGTTGCTCGGAGAGATGATCGAGATCCTCGAACTTGCGCTCGCTCCTGAGGAAGTCGACGAACTCCACCCGCACTTCGCATCCGTACAGATCGCCGTCGAAGTCGATGACGTGGACCTCCAACAGAGACTTCTCAGCGTGCTCGTAGAAGGTCGGGCGGCGGCCGATGTTGATGGCGCAGCCGTGCCGGCGCCCGTCGGGCAGCATGCACCAGCCCGCGTACACCGCGTCGGCCGGCCAGGCCATGAACTTCGGAACAGGCACGTTGGCGGTGGGGAACCCGACCGTGACCCCCCGCCGGTCACCGGGAACCACCGTGCCCCGCACCTCGTAGTAGCGGCCCAGCATCCTCGCGGCCCGAGCCACGTCGCCTCCGGCGAGGGCCCGGCGCACCGCGGTGGACGAGACCGGCTCACGGGCGGCGCTGTGATGGCGGATGAGCTTCAGGGGGACCACCTCGAAGTCCCACTCCCGGCCCAGACGCTCGAGTTCGGCGACGTTGCCGGTGCGGCCCTTGCCGAAATGGAAGTCCTCCCCCACCACCACTGCACGGGCGTGGAGGGCGTCGAGGAAGACCTGCTCGACGAACTCCTCGGGCCTGGTGCCGGCCCGGGCCTCGTCGAACTGGATCACGTAGCCGTAGTCGAGTCCCTGGGCCTCCAGCAGCTGCAGTTTCTGCTCGAGGGTCGTAAGCAGCTTCGGCGCGTTCTCCGGACGCACCACGTACGCCGGATGGGTGTCGAACGTGACGACCGCTGACGCCACCCCGAGGCGCTCCGCGATGCGCCGAACCTGGGTGAGCACCTCCTGATGGCCGAGATGCACCCCGTCGAACACGCCGATCGCGGCCGCGACCGACACCATCGGGGGGAGCTGATCGCGCCGGTCGTGCAGCAGTTCCACAGACGCCTCCAGCGCGTGACAGTGCGTGATAGTGACGGTTCCGGTCCCGGGGCCGGTACCTGGGATGCTACCGACGCCGGTCCCCTGCCTCACACCGCGAGGGCCACAGCCGCGACGGGTTCGGGGGGCCGGCGCCGACCACCGCGGGGCCGGATCGGATGAGCCGTCACCGCCGACCCTCCGGCAGCGGGGTCGGCGGGCCGGCCACGACCACCGCCGGCTTCGCGCCGCCGCGGAACCGCTCGTAGACGGCGAGCAGCTCGCCGTCGGAGTCGTGTACGGCCCAGGGGCCCGACGGCGCCCCCGGCTCGGGGGGGGCGGCCACACCCAGGCGGACGAGTTCCAGGACCCGTCCGTGAGCCACCTCGGCCGCCACCGCCGGAGGAACCCGCACGCCGGCCAGATGTTGGACGGCGTGCGCCATCGGCAGCACCTCGGCCGACTCGACCGGGCGGGCCGCATCGAGCCCGAAGCCGCCCACGGCCGTGCGTCGAAGGCTCCGCAGGTGGGCGCCCCCGCCGAGGGCCCGGCCCAGATCCGCTGCGATCACCCTTACGTAGGTGCCCGAAGAGCAGTCGACCACGGCACTCAGCACCGCGTCAGTGCCCGGCACGGGCGCGACCTCGAATCGGTGGACGGTGACCGGCCGGGCCTCGCGCTCCACCTCCACACCGGCGCGGGCGAGGGTGTGGAGCCTGCGCCCTCCCACCTTCACCGCCGAGACCATGGGCGGAACCTGGAGGATCTCGCCGGTCAGGGCGGCGACGGCGGCCCGGATCCGCTCCGCGCTCACGCCGGCCATGTCGTGGCGGGCTGTCACCTGCCCCGCCGAGTCGAGGGTGTCGGTCTCGATGCCGAGCACGATCTCCGCCTCGTAGCTCTTCGGGAGTCCGGTGACATACCGCAGCAGCCGGGTCGCCCGGCCCACGCCGAGAACCAGCACGCCGGTGGCGTCGGGGTCCAGCGTGCCGCTGTGCCCCACCTTCCTGGTCGCCAGCACACTCCGGGCCTTTGCCACCACGTCGTGGCTCGTCCAGCCGGCGGGCTTGTCGATGACCGCGACGCCGTCGGGCACTACCGACTCTCGGGATCACTCGCAGGATCAATGGTGGCGTCCGCGCCGTCGGCGCCGTCGAGCAGCCTCTCGATGCGCTCGGCCGAGCGCAGGACGGTGTCGGGACGGAACACCAGCTCCGGCGTGCGTCGCAGCCGGGTCTGGTCCCCGACGATGCGCCGCAGACCGCGGGTGTGCCCCTCGAAGGCCTCGGCGATGCGGGCGTCGCCCTCCTCGGTGTCGCCGAGGGACGTGAACCACACGACAGCACGGTGCAGGTCGCGGTCGACGTCGACGCCGGTGATCGACACCATGGCCAGCCGGTCGTCGTCGATCTGCTCCATGGACTCGGCGATGATGCGCCGGATGAGCTCGCCCACCCGGGCGGTGCGATGGCCGGCCCGATGGTCGGGATGCGAGCGCCGGGGTCGCCGTGTCATTGATCGGTCATTGATCGAGGGTTCGGGCCACCTCGCGCTCTTCGAAGGTCTCGATCATGTCGCCCGCCTTGAGATCCTGGAAGTTGCTCAGACCGATGCCGCACTCGAACCCCGACTGCACCTCGCGGACGTCGTCGGCGAAGCGCTTGAGCGAGTTGATGGCCCCCTTCCAGATGATGGCCCCGTCGCGCAGGAAGCGCACCTTCGCTCCCCTGGTGATGGTGCCGTTCTGCACGTAACAGCCGGCCACCGCCCCCACCCGGGGTATGCGGAAGACCTCGCGCACCTCGGCCTCGCCCGTGACGACCTCGGTGATGTCGGGGGCGAGCATCCCGACCATGGCCGACGACACGTCCTCGAGCAGCTTGTAGATGATCTCGTAGGTGCGGATCTCCACGTTCTCGGCGTCGGCGGCCTCGCGGGCCTTGCGGTCGGGCCGGACGTTGAAGCCGATGATGGTGGCGTTCGACGCCGAGGCGAGCTGGATGTCGTTCTCGGTGATACCGCCGACGCCCCGGTGCACGATGGCGATGCGGACCTCGCCGGTCTCGAGTTTGCGGAGGCTCTCGGTGACGGCTTCCAGCGACCCGTTGACGTCGGCCTTCACGATTGCGTTGAGCGTGGCCGTCTCGCCCCGCTGGATCCGGGTGAACAGATCCTCGAGCTTGGCGCCGCCGGACAGCGCGTGGGCCTCGCGGCCCAGACTCGACAGGCGCTGCCAGTGCTCGCGGGTGTCGGCCACCCGCCCGGCGATCTTCTCGTTGGGAGCGACCGCGAAGGCGTCGCCCGCGCTGGCGACCTCCGACAGTCCCAGGACCTGGACCGGCCTCGAGGGAACAGCATCGTGGACGGCCTCGCCCCGATCGTCGAGCAGGGCGCGGACGCGACCCCAGGACGCGCCCGCGACCACAGGGTCGCCGATGCGCAGGGTGCCTCTCTGCACCAGCACGGTGGCCACAGGACCCCGCCCGATGTCGAGATGCGACTCGAGCACGACCCCGCCCGCTCGACCCTCCGACGATGCCCTCAGATCCTCGACCTCGGCCACCAGCAGTATCTGGTCGAGCAAGTCCTCGAGGCCCTCGCCGGTCAGAGCCGACACCTCGCAGTAGATCGTCTCCCCGCCCCAAGCCTCCGGAACCAGACCCTGCTCGGCCACACCGGCCACGGTCCTCTGCGGATCGGCGTTGGGACGATCGATCTTGTTGACCGCGACCACGATGGGAACGTCGGCGGCCTTGGCGTGGTTGATCGCCTCGACCGTCTGGGGCATCACGCCGTCGTCGGCGGCCACAACCAGCACAACGATGTCGGTGGCGCCCGCGCCCCGGGCCCGCATGGCCGTGAACGCCTCGTGACCGGGCGTGTCGATGAATGTGAGCGTCCGGCCGTTGCGCTCGACCTGGTAGGCGCCGATGTGCTGGGTGATCCCGCCCGCCTCGCCGTCGACCACGTTCGTGTCGCGGATCCGGTCGAGCAGCAGCGTCTTGCCGTGGTCGACGTGGCCCATGACGGTGACGACCGGGGCTCTGAGGGACGCGACGCCTGCGTCTTCGTCGCCGTCGATCCCGAGAAGCTTGCGCAGTTCGGCCTCCTGCTCCTCGCCAGGGTCGACCAGGCGGATCTCGGCGCCGATCTCGGCCGCGAACAACTCCATCATCTCGTCGCTCAAAGACTGGGTGGCGGTGACCATCTCGCCGTGCTGCATCAGGAAGCGGACCACATCGGCGGCGGTGCGGTTGAGCTTGGGGCCGAAGTCCTGGGCGGCCGAGGCCCGCTCCACCACGACGACGCCCTCGGGCACCGCGGCGTGATGGGGCGTGTAGGTCGGGACGTCCATGGGCTGGAGTTCCTCGCGCACTCGCCGCCGGCGGCTCTTGCGGCGGGGCGGGCGTCGCTGAGCGCCACCGGGGGCGCCCCTGCCCCCGCCGGGCCGGCCCGGAGGTCCCGGAGCGGCGGGCCGGGGACCGCCCGGAGAACGGGGACCGGCGGCCGTGGCGCCGCGGCGGGGGCCTGCCGGTCGATCGGATGAAGGCCGGGGACCCGCCGGGCGGGCGGCCCCGCCGGAGGGGCGGCGCTCCGGCGCAGCCGGACCTCCCCGGCTGGGAGTCCCCTGAGGCGCAGGCGGCCGAAGGCGTCGAGGAGGCGGCGGCGGCGGGATGGGCTTGCCCGACCGCGAGACGGGCGGGGTTCCGGGCCTGAGAGGACGGGGCGGCGCCGCGCCGGCCTGCGCCTTGGGGCCCGCCCGCCTGGGCGGCGGGGGCTCCTCCGCGACGGGCTGGGGCTCTTGGGCGACGGCTCGCTTGGGCGGAGCCACGCTGCCGCTCGAGGAGATGGTCACCCTCGGCTTCGCGGCGGCATGTTCCGTCACCTCCTTCGCGGTCGATGCGGCGACGGCCGCAGGCGCGTCCGGCTCGACCTGCGGTGCGGTCCGGGCAGCGGGCGCCTTCGCTGCGGGCGCCCGCGCGGCGGGGGCGGCCCGGACTCCGGACTCGCCGCTGACCCCAGTCGCGGCCCTCCCACCAGCCACCGGACGGGGACTCGCAGCTTCCGCCTCCGGTCTCGACGTGACCGCCGCCTCCGCCTCGGGCTTCACAGGCTCGGCCCGCACAGGCCCGCGCCGCACAGGTCCGGGCTTCACAGGCTCGGCCCGCACAGGCCCGGGCTTCGGGGGCTCGGGCTCGACGGTCGCCGGTTCCGCCACCTTCACCGGCTCGGGAGGCCGCGGAGGTTTCAGCAGCCCGTCGCGTTCTGCTCGTCGCCGCACCCGGTCGGCTTGCGCCTCGACGATGCTCGAAGAATGCGACTTGACTCCGATGCTGAGCGCGATGCAGAGATCGAGCGTCCCTTGATTCGTCAGTCCGAGCTCCTTGGCGAGCTCGTGGACGCGGATCTTGCCTGGCAACGCGTGCCCCCGTTCAGAGAGTCTGGCCGGCGCGACCGCCCGGCCCGGGATCGCTCCCCGGGTCCGACGGCCACGCTTGTTGAAGCCTAGCGATCTCGCCCGGCTCTACGTCAGCTCGCAGAGCCCGCCTGAAGGCTCGGCGGCGCCGGGCCGACTCGAAGCAGGCGATGTCCGCGCAAAGCCAGGCGCCCCGGCCGGGCCCGGGCCCCACAACCAGGGCGCCGCTGGGATCCCTGCGCACACGACGCATCTCCGCGCTCGGGCGGCGGGTGCGGCAGCCGATGCAGGTCCGGACCGGGCTCAGCTGCTCTCCGTCCGCTGTGCCGCGACCGCGGGCTCGCCGGCACCGGCCTCCCGCCCCACACTGGCGGCCCCGCCGGCGCCCGCGCCCTCGGCCCGATCGAGGCCGTCTCCGGAGCCGGCCTCCTCGGCCTGTTCCTGGGCCATGGCCGCGGCCCACGCCTCGGCGCTGACCGCCTCGCCGCCGTCGGCCGGCTGCCAGAGCTGCTCGCCCGTGGCGGGGTCGGTGATCCATTCCCCCTCGGCCCACTCCACGTCGCCGTAGGCCGCCTCCTCGGCCAACTGGGATTCGCTCTTGATGTTGATGCCCCAGCCGGTGAGCCGGCTGGCCAGGCGAGCGTTCTGGCCTTCCTTGCCGATGGCGAGCGACAACTGGTAGTCGGGCACGATCACGTCGCAGTCACCGGTCATCTCGTTGGGGCGGACCTCCTTGATCCTCGCCGGCGACAGCGCCTTGGCCACGAACTCATCGAGTTCGCTGCTGAACGGCACTATGTCGATCTTCTCGCCCCGCAGCTCGTTGACGACCTGGCGGACCCTCGCCCCCCTGGCCCCCACGCACGCCCCCACGGGATCTACGTTGGGGTCGTTCGAATGGACAGCGATCTTGGTGCGGTGGCCCGGCTCGCGGGCGCACGCCCTGATCTCCACGATCCCGTCGGCGATCTCGGGCACCTCCAGCTCGAACAGCCGCTTCACCAGGCCGGGATGGGTCCGGCTGACCACGATCTGAGGCCCCTTGGCCGTCTTGCGCACCTCGACGATGTAGGCCTTGAGCCGGGTGTTGGAGTCGGGCCGCTCGTAGGGGACCTGCTCCGCCTGGGGCAGCAGCGCCTCGACCCGGCCCAGATCGAGCAGGGTGTAGCGCGCGTCGGTCTGCTGGATCATGCCGGTGACGATGTCCCCCTCGCGGCCGGCGTACTCCTCGTACTTGAGCTCCCGCTCCGCCTCGCGGATGCGCTGGGTCATGACCTGGCGGGCGGTCTGTGCCGCGATGCGCCCGAAGTTGTCCGGCGTCACCTCGTACTCCTCGCCCACCGGGTTGCCCTCTTCGTCCAGGTCCTGGGCGATCACGCGGAATTCCATGGTGGACGGATCGATCGTCACCCAGGCGTACTCCTTGGCGTCGGGCAGCCGCTTGTAGGCGGACTCCAAGGCGTCGGCCAGGGCCGCGAACAGCGTGTCGACGGTGATCCCCCGCTCGGCCGCCATCGCCTGCAGCGCCTCCATCATCTCCGCGTTCATCTCTTCGCCTCGTTCATGTCTTTTCCTCCTGAACGGTCAGGTCGTTCGGACTGCTGTGCCTGGTGCGGGCGCGAGCCCCACTCGAAGACTGTGCGAGCCGAGGCGAGCTGCTCGAAACCGATGCGGCACACCTCGCCGTCGGTGCTGCGCAGGTCCACGCCGTCGTCGGCCACGGCCTCCAGGGTCCCCGTCAGCCGGCGGGGCCCGTCGAAGCCGGGCAGAGTCTTCACCCTCACAGTGGATCCCGCGGCGCGGCGGAAATGCTCGGGCGTGCGAAGCGGACGCTCCAAGCCGGGGCTCGAGACCTCGAGCGTGTACCGGCCCGGCACGGGGTCGTGCTCGTCGAGGGCGCGGCTTACCGAGCGCGACAGCCGGGCGATGACGTCGAGATCGATGCCGCCGTCAGCGTCGACAAGGACGCGGACCACCCCGCCGTGGTACTGCACGTCGTACAAGTCGACCGAGACTGCCTCCGCAAGTGGGGCCACGAGTTCGCGGACGCGATCGGCAATCACCATGGTCGTGGTCGGGACTCTGCTCTCGAGGCGGCGCTGACGGGGCCCGAACCGGCAACGGCGTGGGCACGTGCCCACGCCGCTTCCGGAGAATCGAACGTGGCCGGAGTATACCGGGGACCACTCCAAGTAAATGCGAGCGTGAGTGTCGCCTCGCGGCGCCGCGTTGTGTCTCCCGCTCCTGTTCGCTGCGCTCACGGGCCGCTCGGGCCACGGCCTCGCAAGCTCGGCCTCAGCCGCCGGTCTTGCGCCGGATGCCCGCCACCACCGTCTCGGAGTTGTTGGCGTCGTCCCCGAGCTCGTCGAGGTTGCGGCGACGATCCTCCTCGGCGGCCCGACGAGCCGCGGCTCGCGTCTTTTTGGCTCGCTCCAGCGCCGCCTCGGAGCCGTGCTCGCAGATGAACTCGGCCCACTCCACCAGCGCGTCCACCATCGACTCCTCCGCGACGACGGCCACGTTCTCGCCCTTCACGAACAGGTGTCCCCTACGGTTGCCCGCGGCGATGCCCAGGTCGGCGTCTCGGGCCTCGCCCGGACCGTTGACGACGCAGCCCATGACGGCCACCTGGAGCGGTATGCGCCGCTCGCCGAAGGCCTCCATGGCCTCATTCGCCACCGTGAACACGTCCACCTCGGCCCGCCCGCAGCTGGGGCAGGCGATCAGGTCTACGTTGCGCCGCTCGCGCAGCCCCAGCGCCTCCAGCAGTTGCCGCCCGGACCGAGCCTCCTCGACGGGGTCGGTGGTCAGCGAGTAGCGGATGGTGTCGCCGATGCCCTCGGCGAGCAGGGAGGCTATTCCGGCCGTCGACTTGATGGTCCCGGCCGGCGGGGGCCCGGCCTCGGTCACCCCGACATGCAGGGGATGGTCCGTGGTGTCGGCGAGCTGGCGGTACGCCTCGATCATGAGCGGAACGCTCGACGCCTTCACCGAGATCTTCACCAGATCGAACCCCACGTCCTCGAAGTAGGCGAGCTCCCGCATCGCGGAGGCCACCATCGCCTCGGGGGTCACCCCCGACTCCGGGTCGTAGAGGTCGGGATCGAGCGAGCCCCCGTTCACCCCGATGCGTATGGGCACGCCCCGGTCCTTGCATTCCCGGGCCACGGCCTTGATCTGGTCGGGCTTGCGGATGTTGCCGGGGTTGAGGCGCAGGCAGTGCACGCCGGCTTCCAGCGCGGCCAGCGCCATGCGGTGGTTGTTGTGGATGTCGGCGACGATCGGCACCGGCGAGCGGGGCACGATCCGGGCCAGCCCCTCGGCCGCCTCGGGGCGGTTGCAGGTGCAGCGCACGATGTCGGCGCCCGCGGCCGCCAGGGCGTAGACCTGCTGCAGGGTGGCCTCGTGGTCGGCCGTCTTCGTGACCGTCATGGACTGCACCGTCACCGGCGCCCCGCCCCCGACCGGGACGGTCCCGACCATGATCTGCCGGGTGTCCCGCCGCGGGAACCTTGCGGTGACCTGCACGATGCGAGTCTATCCGCGCCGGGCTGGCCGCTCAGCAGGGCCCCGGCGCGAGCTGGGACCGGTCAGCCGAAGCTGACGGGATCGAGGATGTCGCGCACCAGGGCCACGCCGCCCACCAGCAGCAGCAGCGCCACCACCGCGTACGTGAGCGGGAGCAGGCGGGCCGCATCGACCCGGTGGGTGCGGCCCCCGAACGAGCGGATCCGCTCGTAGGTGGCCACCACCACGTGTCCCCCGTCGAGGGGCAGCAGCGGCAGCAGGTTGAACACGCCGATGAAGGCGTTCACGTAGGCGAGCAGCAGGAGGACCTCGATGGCGCCGTCGGAGGCGGCCTCGGCGCCGATGCGGGCCACCCCGTATATCGACAGGATCCGGTTCTCGTCCGGGTGCGACCGGTCGAGGCGCCGCAACTCGAGCTCGCGGGCCGTCGGCGCGCCGCCGGCCGCCGGATCGTCGTCCCGCAGCCCGTCCAGCGTGCCTCCGAATCCGTCGGTCACGATGGTCGGGATGGCGAAGACCACGTCGCGGACGATCGACGCGGACAGCCGGGCCGACTCCCCGGCCGCCTGCACGACGCCGAGCCCCTCGGCGCGGTAGTCGGCCGACACCCCGAAGAATCCCCTGACCGCGTCCGCAGGGCTGATCAGATCGGTGATGACGGCCCCCTCCACCACCGCCGGCCGGCCCGTCCGGGCGTCGACGATGGTGATGTCGAGGGGGTCGCCGATCCGGCCGCGCCCGTAGGCAGCCACCTCGACGTAGGTGGGGGCGCCCCCGGTCTCGAGACCCTCCACGGCGAGGACGCGGTCCCCTTCGATGAGTCCCACGATGCCGGCCGCGCCCGCGGCGGTGAGCCGCTCGCCCACCCGGGCGGAGGCCTCGTGCACCACGCCGTCGCGGCGGTACACCACCTCCACCTCGGATCCTGCGAGCTGCCGCACCAGGCGCGAGAAGTCGGCGAAGGTGGTGCGGCCCACCCCGGCGACCGAGACGAGTTCGTCGCCGGGCTGCAGACCGGCCGCCGAGGCCGCACTGTCGGTCGAGACCGTGGCCAGCACCCAGTTCTGAGTCTCGTCGGCGTCGGACCGGCCGCTCAGGATCGTGCCGTCGCCCAGCAGCACCGCGAACAGCAGCACCAGCACGATCACGAAGTGCATGGCCGACCCGGCCGTCAGGACGAGCATCTTCCTGGGGTAGCTCTGCTCCCGGAAGCTGCGCGGCTCGTCGCCCGGCGCCACTTCGTCGAGGTTGTTCATCCCGACGATGCGCACGTACGCGCCAACCCAGATCGCCTTGACCCCGTACTCGGTCTCGCCGCGGCGGAACGACCAGAGGCGCGGGCCGAACCCGATGAAGAACTCGCTGACCTTCATGCCCGTCCACCGGGCTGTGAGGTAGTGGCCGAGTTCGTGCAGGAACAGCATGGCCACCAGCGACAGGATGATCACCACCCAGCCGGCGCCCGCGAAGACCCCGAGGAGCACGAGGAGCGCCACGAGGACGGCGAGGCGGGTGTGATCGCCCAGAGGCGAAGCCGACAGGCGCGGATTCACGCCGGACTCAGGCCGCACCGCGACTCCTGTCTCCCGCTCTTGTCGGCTGCGACCTGAGGGCCGCTCGGGCCACGGCCTCGCCCGTTTGGACCGCATTCGCTCACCGGGCCGCTCGGCCTCTCACCAGGCGCCCGGCCACCCGGCGGGCCTCCGCGTCGGCGGCAAGCACCGCTTCGACGTCGTCGGCCCCCGTGCCGGGCCACATCCCCAGCGACTCCTCCAGCAGGGGCGCGATGTCGACCCAGCGGATCCGTCCGTCGAGGAAGGCCTGCACCGCCACCTCGTTGGCCGCGTTGAGCCACGCCGGCGCGGTCTCCGAGGCGCGGCCGGCCTCGTAGGCCAAGTCGATGCAGCCGAAGGCGTCCCGGTCGGGCGGCTCGAAGTCCAAACGGCCCAGCTCAGCCCAGTCGATGGCGCCGTAGGCGAGGTCGAGGCGGTCGGGGCAGGCCAGCGCGTACCCGATGCAAAGCCTCATGTCGGGCTTCGAGAGCTGGGCCACGGTCGCTCCGTCGCAGTATGTGACCATCGAATGGACGATGGACTGGGGATGCACGACGATCTCGATCCGGTCGTAGGAGATGCCGAAGAGCTCGTGCGCCTCGATCACCTCGAGGCCCTTGTTCATCAGCGTGCTGGAGTCGACGGTGATCTTGGGGCCCATCTGCCAGGTGGGGTGGGCCAGGGCGTCGGCGACGCCGACCCCCTCCAGATCGGCCCGGCTGCGGCCCCGGAAAGGTCCGCCGCTCGCGGTCAGCACGATCGACGACACCGCCTCGGGGCGGTCGTTGGCCCTCAGGCACTGGTGGACGGCGCAGTGCTCCGAATCGACGGGGACGATCTCCGCGCCGGCCGTGGCCCGGGCCCGCTGAACCACCGGGCCGGCCGCGATGAGCGACTCCTTGTTGGCCAGTCCCAGCCGCTTGCCGGCTTCCAGGGCGGCCAGGGTCACCGGCAGCCCCGCGAACCCGACCACGCCGTTGATGACCGTGTCGGCCACCGAGGCCGCGGCGGCCATGGCGTCGGCGCCGGCGAGCAGCTCCACGGTGTCGGGCAGCCGCTCGGCCAGGGCGGCCGCCCGCGAGGCGTCGGCGACGGCCACGATGTCGGGACGGAAGCGCTGCGCCTGCTCGGCCAGGAGGTCCACCGAGCGGGCCGCCCCCAGGGCGGCCACCCGGTACCGGTCGGGCCGGGCCTCGACGATGTCGAGCGTCTGGGTTCCGATCGACCCGGTCGAGCCGAGAATGGCAACCGATGACACCGGGCTCAGACTACCCCGGTCACTCGGACGGTCTTGCCGGCGCCGAAGCGGGAAGGCGGGCCGGGCCGGCCCATGAGCGCGGGTCCGTGGCCCGAGCGGCCCTCAGGTCGCGCGAACCAGAGCGGGAGACGCCCGTTCAGATCACTCCGGTCATCAACGCCACGTAGTACGTGGCCGGCAGCGAGAACAGCATCGCGTCGAACCGGTCGAGGATCCCGCCGTGGCCGGGAAGCAGCGAACCCATGTCCTTGATGTCGAGGTCGCGCTTGAGCATGGACTCGGCCAAGTCCCCGGTGGGCGCGACCACGGCCACCACCACCGACAGCAGGACCGCGGTCCAGAAGCTCCCGGGGGTCTCCGCGATGGGCGCGGGCATGCCGACCAACCCCATGACCACGCCGACCGCGACGGTCACGACGGCGCCGCCGAGCAGCCCCTCGAGGGTCTTGTTGGGGCTCGCCCTCGACAGCGGCGTGCGGCCCGCGGCCCTGCCGATCGCCATCGCGCTCACATCATGGGCGACGGTCAGCACGATGGCCGCGGTGAGCAGCCCGGTCCCGTGGGTCGGGATCTTCAGCATCAGGGCGGCGTGAGCACCCAGAACGCCTATGTAGGCCACGACGAGGACCGTCACCGCGAGTCCTCGCATCGGCCCCTCGGCGCCGACGCCGGTCAGATACCACAACGTCCCGAACACCACCGTGAGCACCAGCACGACCACGATCCCGTCCATGCCCCGCCAGTAGGCGGCAAGTGGCGTCGTCACCACCCCGGCCAATCCCAGGACCACGGCCGGCTGGTATCCCGCCACTCGAACCGCGCTGAGGAACTCCACAGCCGCCAGACCGAGCACCACGGTCGCCACCACCAGCGCCAGCGCGGGACCGACCTGCAGGGCCACCAGGATCACAGCCGAGAGGAAGACGCCGACGAGGACCGCCATCGGCATGTCCCGATCGGACGAGGCCGCCGGAGTCGGGACGGTGCCGGCCATCCCGCCGTACACCGCCTGGTCGTCGTAGCCGAAGAAGTCCTCCTCGCCGATGACCGTGCCGACCGGCTCACTCGGCTCCATGGGAGGCAGTGTGTCATCGGACTCGTCCCACTGGGGTGCGGAGGTATGGTCGGTCCACACCCCCATCTCCTGGGGATCGGCTTCCTGGAGCCTCGGCTCGGACCCCGTCAGATGTGACGATCCTGCGGGCGCAGCCTCGCCCCAGGCAGGCTCATCCTCGTCGCCGAACACCGACCGCCCGGCCACGACGCCCGCATCGTCGTCGAGCTCGTCGGCATCGGCAGAGCCGAGTTCTCCGAATTCGTCCCGGTTGCTCACCGCACCGCTCCTTTCACTCGCCGGGTCAGGGACCCGATCGCTGCTGCGCGTCTCACACCTCGAGCAGCTCGTCCTCTTTGCTGGCCAAGGCCTCGTCGATCTGCTTCTCGTGGGCGCGGGTGATGCCGTCGAGCTGCTCGCCGGCGCGCGCCACAGAGTCGGCAGAGACCCCGCCCTCCTTCTCGATCCCCTCGAGATCCTTGCGGGCCTGGCGGCGCAGGCCGCGCACCCGGTTCCGGGAGTCCTCGGCCATCGACCCCACGAGCCTGGCCAGTTCGCGGCGCCGCTCCTCGGTGAGCGGCGGGAACGACAGGCGGATGACCCGCCCGTCGCTGCTGGGGACCAGCCCGAGCTGGGCCTGCTGGATGGCCCGCTCCACCGCAGCGATGTTGGCTCGATCATGAGGGGTGACGATCAGCTGACTGGCCTCGGGGATGGCGAAGCTGACCAGCTCCCGCATCGCCATCGTGACGCCGTAGGCCTCCACCGGCACCCGCTCCAGCAGCGCCGAACTTGCCCGGCCCGTGCGCACAGTGGAGAACTCGCGCCGGGCCGCGGCGACGGCCTCGTCCATTCGCTCGCCGGCGTCCGCGAGCACCATGCCGATCAGCTCCTCGCTCAATGGCGCTCCTCCTGCGCAACGAGCGTACCCACCTGGGAGCCGTCGAGGAGGGATTGCAGGTTGCCCGGCTGCATCAGGTTGAAGACCACAATCGGGAGGCGGTTGTCCATGCACAGCGTGATGGCGGTGGAATCCATTACCTCGAGCCCCCGGTTGAGCACTTCGAGATAGGTGACACGCTCCAGCCGGACGGCGTCCGGATCGACGCCAGGGTCGGCGGTATAGATGCCGTCGACCCCGCCGTGGGTGCCCTTGAGCACCACTTCGGCCTCCACCTCGGCCGCCCTGAGCGCGGCGGTCGTGTCGGTGGTGAAGAAGGGGTTGCCTGTGCCGCCCGCGAAGATGACCACCCGGCCCTTCTCGAGGTGGCGTATCGCCCGCCGCCGGATGTACGGCTCGGCGATCTGCGCCATGTGGATGGCGGTCTGCACCCGCGTGGGCCGACCCAGCCGCTCGAGCGTGTCCTGCAGGGCCAGGGCGTTCATCACCGTGGCCAGCATCCCCATGTAGTCGGCCTGGGCCCGGTCCATGCCCGCGCCCGCGCCCTGGGTGCCCCGCCACAGGTTGCCGCCCCCCACCACTACTGCGACCTCGATGTCGAACAGGCCGCGGGCCTCGGCGATGCCCGCGGCGATGCGCCGGACGGTGTCACCGTCGATGCCGCCCTCGGAGTTCCCTGCGAAGGCCTCGCCCGAGAGCTTGAGCAGCACCCGGCGCCAGCGAGCCGGCCGCAGTGCCGGCGCGGCAGCCGCACCGGCACCGGCGGCATCGGCGGAAGTGCTCATGGGTCAGTCGCCGATCAGCACCTGCACGAAACGGACGATGGATCCGCCGCCGATGCTGTCCTTCACCGCGGTCTTCTCGCCGTGAAGCCCCTGCTCGAGCAGCACACGCTCGGCGTACCAGCCCCGCATCCTGCCGTCCACGATCTTGTCCCACGCGGGCTCGGGCTTGCCCTCGGCCTTGGTGATCTCCAGCAGTGCGGCCCTCTCCTGCTCGATCTCGGCGGGGGGGATCTCGCTCGCGCTCAGGAACTTGGGCTTGGCGAAGGCGATGTGCAGGGCCACCTGGTGCAGCGCTTCCGCGCCCACCCCGCTGCCCTCCACGACGACGGCGTTCACGCCGCGCCCGTCCTGGCGGTGGAGGTACGGGTCGAGAACGTTGCCGTCGCCGGCCTGAATGCGCTCGACCGCACCGACCTCTATGTTCTCCTTCAGGACCAGCTTGAGGTCCTCGATCCGGGCGGCGTGGGCGTCGACCGCTCCGGGACCGTCGGCAAGCACGGAATCCGCGAGAGTCTGCACCAGAGATGTGAAGCCCGCGTTCTTGGCCGAGAAGTCGGTCTCGCACTTGAGCTGAACGACTGCGACGGCCTTGCCGCCGCCGGCGACCGCTATAGCGCCCTGCTCGTTGTCCCGGCCGCTCCGGGCGCCGGCCTTGGCCAAGCCCTGCTCCCGCAGGATCTGGCGGGCCGCCTCCATGTCGCCGTCGGCGGAGGTCAGGGCCTTCTTGGCATCCATCATCCCCGCGCCGGTGGCGTCGCGCAGCGCCTTCACGTCCTTGGCTCTCACTGCCATCTCAGTTCTCCTCGTCCGACCCGCCGGCGCCGGCGACAGCAGCACCGACCCCGGACCCGCCACCCCCGGCGACAGCAGCACCGACCCCGGACCCGGACCCGCCGCCGGCGCCCGCGTCCTCGGCGGCGGCCGGCTCGGCCCTGGCCCTGGCCACGCGGGCCTCGCGCTCGGCCGCCTCGGCAGCCGCCTCCGCCCGGGCCAGAGCCTGCTGCTCGGCCACCTCCGCCTCCGTGAGGGCGTCGCGGGCGGCAGTGGTGGCCTCGGTGCGCTTCGAGTGGATGAACCGGCCCTCCAGGACGGCGTCGGAGATCACGCGAGCCATGAGCCGCCCGGACCTGATGGCGTCGTCGTTGCCGGGAATGGCGAAGTCCACGAGGTCGGGATCGCAGTTGGTGTCGACCACCGCGACGATGGGCAAGCCGAGTTTGCGCGCCTCGGTGACCGCGATGTACTCCTTCTTGGTGTCGAGGATGAACACCGCCCCGGGCGGCTCCTCCATGTCGCGGATGCCGCCCAGGTTGCGCTCCAGCTTGGTCAGCTCCCGCTCGAGCAGCAGCGCCTCCTTCTTGGGCATCGCCTCGAATTCGCCCGAGTCGCGCATGCGCTGGTACTGCTTCATCTTGGCGATGCGCTTGGCGATGGTGTGGAAGTTGGTGAGCATCCCGCCCTGCCACCGCTCGTTGACGTACGGCATGTTGCAGCGCTCGGCGAAGGACTGCACAGAGTCCTGGGCCTGCTTCTTGGTGCCGATGAACAGGACCGTGCCACCGTCCGCGACCATGTCCCGGACGAAGACGTAGGCCCGCTCGAGACGGGCCAGAGTCTGGCGGAGGTCGACTATGTGGATGCCGGCCTGGTCGCCGTGGATGAAGCGCTTCATCTTCGGGTTCCAGCGGCGGGTCTGGTGGCCGAATTGAACCCCGGCCTCCAGCAGTTGCTTCATGGTGACGACGGCCATGCCTGTTTGCTCTCCCGGTTCTGCGTGGCCCGCGCCGGACGCCTGAGCGACCGGGTGAAGGCGCGGGTTGCGGAATGATTCGGCGGCGCCGCTCGACGCCGTCGGACCCCTGGGGGCCGGCGCAGCAGTGTACGAGGACCGCAGGCAGACCGCGCCGATCACAGCGGCACGAGCCGCACCCTCACCCGGCGCACGCCGATGAAGCCGGCCGGATCGATGTAGATCCCGTCCAGCCGCACGCTGAAGTGCAGCCGCTCACCGGCGACGCCGATCACTGCGCCCTGATCGACAGCGGCGCCGGCCCGCACGCTGAGACGCTGGAGGTACGAGTACGAGCTGACCAGCCCGCCGCCGTGGTCGACGGTCACGTGGAGGTCTCCAGCCACCGGGCCTGAGAACACGACCGTTCCGGAGGCCGCGGCCCGCACCACGTCACCGCGCTCGGTGTCGTACTCGATGCCCCGGTTGCCGGGACCGTAGGGATCCTCCGGCGGACGGAACGGGTCGGCGACCGGCGCCTCGACCGGCGGGCGGAACACCGGCCTCTCATGGTGTGTCGCCGCAGCAGCCGCAGCGTACGGCGCCGTCGCGACCAGGGCCATGGTCACAGCCGGCGCGAGGAGAAGCCATGCGGCGCGCCGGCGCCGACGGGCCAGGAACCTGCAGAGAAGACATGGGCACCACATGGTGCGCTCCCCGCGCTGGGGATACTTGCAGGGAAGCGCGAACCGCGGCTGCGGCCTGGGCCCGCGGCGGCCGCTTCGCCAAGGCCTGGCCGCGGGAGACGGCCACCATAGGACGACGGGGACCGTCCTCCACCCCTGCTGCGAGATGGATGCCGAATCGGCCCCTGGAGGCCCCCTGGCGGCATCGATTTCCGGGCAGGCGCGGACTTCGAGACGGGCGGGGCTAGAGCCGGGCCCGAGCGGCGCGCAGCCGAGCCAGCACGGTGTCGCGCCCGAGCAGGCGCATCGGCTCCCACAGGGGAAGTCCTGCGCCGGTGCCGGTGAGCGCCACCCGCACCGGGGGCTGCGACCGCACCCTGGCGCCGATGCTCTCGGTCAACTCGTCGCCGACCCCCATGACGATGGCCTCCAGCCGGTCCGCGGAGGAGAAGTCGTCACCGGCCAGGCGAGCCTCCGCCTCCTCCAGCACCCGCGCCGCGGCCCGGCCCTTCACCATCGCCGTGCGCCAGGCCTTGTCGTCGAAGTCGATGCCGTCGGAGACGATCCAGTCGATCCATCCGGCCGACTCGCTGAGAACGCTGAGCCGCTGTTGAAGCTCCGGCGCCAGCGCATGCAGCACCGGCCAGGTCCGATGGCCGCGAGCGGCCAGGCGGGCCGGCTCATCGAGGATCGAGGCGCCCGGCGGGGGCAGGTCTACGTCGTCGGCAGCGAACAGCAGGGCCCGGTCGGCGAACTGAGCGGGGGTGAGCTCGCAGATGTACGCCGAGTTGAGGTGGTCGAGGCGGGCCGGGTCGAAGAAGGCCGGGGCCGGCTTCACCGCGTCGAGGTCGAACAGTTCGACGATCTCCTCGAGCGGGCGGATCTCCACCTCGTCGGGCGGCCCCCAGCCGAGCAGGGCGAGGTAGTTCACCATGGCCTCGGGCAGGTAGCCCCGGGCGCGGTAGTTGTCGAGGGCCACATCGTCTCGCCGCTTGGACAGCTTCTGGCGCTTGGCATCGACCAGCAGCGGAAGGTGCGCGTAGTCGGGCGGCCCGCCGAAGCCGAGGGCCTGCCAGATCAGCTGCACCCGGGGGGTGGTGTTGAGCAGGTCCTCGCCCCGGACCACGTGGGTGATCCCCATGTCGTGGTCGTCGACCGCGTTGGCCAGATGGAAGGTGGGCGAGCCGTCGCCGCGGCGGATCACGAAGTCCTCCAGCGACTCGTTCGGGAAGCTCACCCGGCCCCGAACGATGTCGTCGACGACGGTGGTGCCCTCGTCGGGGCAGCGGAAGCGCACCACCACCCCGGGACCGTCGGCCAGGTCGCGGTCGCGGGACCAGCCGTGGTAGCCGGCCGGGAGTCCGGCCGCCTCGCACCGCTGCTCGATCTCGGGCCGGGTCAGGTCGCAGTAGTAGGCCGATCCGCCAGCCACGAGCTGCTCGATGGCGGCGGCGTGTCTGTCCCGGCGGTCGGACTGGAAGTGGGGCCCGGAGTCCCAGTCGAGGCCCAGCCATCGCAGCGGCTCGATGATGGCGTCCACGTACTCCTGGGTCTTCAGCGCGGCGTCGGTGTCCTCCACCCGCAGCACCATCTCGCCGCCGTGATGGCGGGCGAACAGCCAGTTGAACAGGGCGGTCCGGGCGCTCCCCACATGCAGGAAACCCGTAGGCGCGGGCGCGAACCGGACCCTGGGCGAGCTCACACAGCGAGACTACCGGAATCGGTTCCCCGCAGTCCCCACACTCGCAGGCCCGCAATCGCTACATCGAGATTGCTGCAGACGGCTGATCGAAACCGTTGCGAACTGACGGCCGAAACCGTTGCGAACTGACGGCCGAAACCGTTGCGAACTGACGGCCGAAACCGT
>JAPPLH010000030.1 GCA_028819505.1 Acidimicrobiaceae bacterium | reverse complement strand
AAGGGGGTTGGTTGAGATGAGCATGACGAACCTCCTCAGGCAGGCGGCGACAGGCTACCGCATCCGCGCGTTCCACGAGCCCGGCGGTGTGTCGGCGGTGTGCGGTGTGTCGGCGGTGTGGCGGGCGCCCGGTCGCGTCCAGCGACGTCCGGCGGCGTCCCGGCCTCCAAGATCTGGGGGGATGCTCAATTGGTTCGGGACGCTAGTCCGGGCGGCCGCCCCCGCCTCGCGGGTGCGCGCTCGCTGATGGGTTGGGGCGCTACCGTGGCGGCAGGCGGGCGCGGGTCGCTTGGCTTGCCGGCCGGCGGTCGCCTCGGACCACCCCATCAGGAGCTTTCCGTGGACATCCATACATTGCTCGGAGACGACGCCGAGTCGCTGCTCGATCATGAGTGCAAGACCTTCGAGCGGGAGTCGCTGACCCTTCCCGGCCCCGATTTCGTGGACCGGGTCCTCGCCGGGAGCGACCGCTCGCCCCAGGTGCTGCGCAGCATCCAGTCGCTGTTCGGCAGCGGCCGGCTGGCCGGCACCGGCTACGTGTCGATACTGCCCGTCGACCAGGGCATCGAGCACTCGGGCGCAGCGTCGTTCGCGCCCAACCCGGCCTACTTCGACCCGATGAACATCGTGGAACTGGCCATCGAGGGAGGCTGCAACGCGGTGGCCACCACGTTCGGGGTGCTGGGCATGGCGTCGCGCCGCTACGCCCATCGCATCCCGTTCATCGTCAAGCTCAACCACAACGAGCTGCTGAGCCATCCCGAGTCGTACGACCAGGTGATGTTCGGCTCGGTGGAGCAGGCCTGGGACCTCGGCGCGGCCGGCGTGGGCGCCACCGTCTACTTCGGATCCGACAACGCCCGGCGCCAGATCGGAGAGGTCTCCGAGGCGTTCGCGGCCGCCCACGAACTGGGCATGTTCACCGTGCTGTGGTGCTACCTGCGCAACCCGGCGTTCAAGGTGGACGGCACCGACTACCACGCGGCCGCCGACCTGACCGGCCAGGCCAACCACATGGGCGTCACCATCGAGGCCGACATCATCAAGCAGAAGCTGCCCATCAACAACGGCGGCTACCGCGCCGTCGGCTTCGGCAAGACCCACGACCTCGTCTACGACCAGCTCACCAGCGACCACCCCATCGACCTGTGCCGGTTCCAGGTGGCCAACTGCTACATGGGCCGGGTCGGCCTCATCAACAGCGGCGGGGCGTCGGCGGGCGCGGGCGACCTGGCCGAGGCGGTCGCCACCGCGGTCGTCAACAAGCGGGCCGGCGGCACCGGGCTGATCTCGGGACGCAAGGCCTTCCAGCGGCCCATGGCCGACGGCGTCGAGTTGCTCAACGCCATCCAGGACGTGTACCTCGACCCCTCCGTCACGGTCGCCTGACTCCGAGCGGACCTGATACCTGGGGGTTGAACCAGAACCTGCAGATGTAGCAGCCCGATACCGTCGGCCGGAACGGTATACCGGCTAGGGTGACGGCGGCGGGACGGAGCCGGCAGGCGCCCACAGCGCGTCGTGCCGTCCGGTCGCACATCGCCGGTGCAAAGGAGCATCAGTGACCGATATTGCCCAGCGGGCCGGCGAGGTCCGCAAGGCCGACGGGATCGTCCTTCGTTTCGCGGGTGACTCCGGCGACGGGATGCAGCTCACCGGCGACCGGTTCACGTCGGCCAGCGCCCTGTTCGGCAACGATCTGGCCACGCTGCCGGAGTTCCCGGCAGAGATCAGGGCCCCGGCCGGCACGCTGGCCGGCGTCTCGTCGTTCCAGGTCCACATCTCGGACCACGACATCACCACTCCCGGCGACGCCCCCACGGTCCTGGTGGCCATGAACCCGGCCGCGCTGAAGTCCGACCTGCGTCTGCTGCAGCCGGGCGGGACCGTGATCGTCAACTCCGACGCCTTCAACGAGCGCAACCTGGCCAAGGCCGGATACGAGTCCGACCCACTCGAAGACGGCACCCTCGACGGCTACACGGTGGTCACCGCGCCCATGACCGACCTCACCAAGCGGGCCTGCCAGGACCTGGGGGTCAAGCCCCGCGACGCCGAGCGCTCCAAGAACTTCTTCGCGCTGGGGCTGGTGTCCTGGCTGTACTCGCGTCCGGTCGAGCCCACCGTCGACTGGATCGACGGCAAGTTCGCGGGGCGAGACACCGTCATCGCGGCCAACAAGGCCGCCTTCGCGGCCGGCCACGCCTTCGGCGAGACCGCCGAGCTGGGCGCCAGCCGGCTCATGGTCGCCCCCGCGGCGCTCGATCCCGGCACCTACACCAACATCAACGGCAACACCGCGCTGTCGTGGGGGTTGATCGCCGCCTCCCAGCTGGCCGGGATACCGCTGTTCCTGGGGTCGTACCCGATCACGCCGGCCTCAGACATCCTCCACGAACTCGCCCGCCACAAGAACTTCGGGGTCCGCACGCTGCAGGCCGAGGACGAGATCGCCGCGGTGGGCGCGGCGCTGGGCGCGGCCTACGGCGGCCACATCGGCGTCACCACCACCTCGGGTCCGGGCATGGCCCTCAAGGCCGAGACCGTCGGTCTGGCCGTCAGCCTGGAGCTGCCGCTGGTGGTGATCGACATCCAGCGGGGCGGGCCGTCCACCGGCCTGCCCACCAAGACGGAGGCCGCCGACCTGCTGATGGCCATGTACGGCCGCCACGGCGAGGCGCCCCTGCCGATCGTGGCCGCCCAGAGCCCCTCCGACTGCTTCTTCGCGGCCATCGAGGCGGTCCGCATCGCGGTCGAGCACCGCACCCCGGTGATCCTGATGTCCGACGGCTACCTGGCCAACAGCAGCGAGCCCTGGCGCATCCCCGACGTCGAGCAGCTGTGCTCCATAAGCATCGAGTTCGCCTCCAAGCCCAACCACGTGAACGACGACGGCGAGGCCGTCTTCTGGCCGTTCCGGCGCGACGAGCGGCTGGTGCGGCCCTGGGCCATCCCCGGCACGCCGGAGTTGATGCACCGCATCGGGGGCATCGAGAAGTCCGACGGCAGCGGCAACATCAGCTACGAGCCCGACAACCACCAGGCCATGGTGCGGCTGCGGGCCGAGCGGATCGCGCTGATCGCCCACCACATCCCGCCGGTCGAAGTGATCGGCGATCCGGATGCGGATGTGGCTGTGGTGGGCTGGGGATCGACGTGGGGCGCCATCACCGGGGCCCGCCGCCGGCTCGAAGCGGCCGGCCACCGCCTGGCCCACATCCATCTGCGCCACCTGAACCCGCTGCCCGCCAATCTCGGCGAGCTTCTCTCGTCGTTCGAGCGGGTCGTCGTGCCCGAGATGAACATGGGCCAGCTGTGCCGGATGCTGCGGGCCGAGTACCTCGTCGACGCCAAGTCGGTGACCAAGGTGTCGGGCCAGCCGTTCACCGCCGCCGAGCTGGCGGAGGCGTTCTACTCCGAGATCGAGACCGTGGGAGCAGCCCGATGACCGACGTGCCCGTGACAACCCGCAAGGACTGGGCCACCGACCAGGAGGTCAGGTGGTGCCCGGGCTGCGGCGACTACTCCATCCTCACCGCCATGCAGCTGCTGATGCCGGAGATGGGCGTGCGGCGAGAGGACACCGTGTTCGTGTCGGGGATCGGATGCGCGGCCCGGTTCCCGTACTACATGAACACCTACGGCCTGCACGCCATCCACGGCCGCTCCCCGGCGGTGGCGACGGGCCTGGCCATGGCCCGGGGCGACCTGCACGTGTGGGTGGTGGGCGGCGACGGCGACATGATGTCGATCGGGGGCAACCACCTGATCCACGCGCTGCGCCGCAACGTGAACCTGAACATCCTGCTGTTCAACAACCAGATCTACGGTCTCACCAAGGGCCAGTACTCGCCCACCAGCGAGCGGGGCAAGGTGACCAAGTCCACGCCCCACGGCTCGGTGGAGCAGCCGTTCAACGCAGTGTCGCTGGCACTGGGGGCGGAGGCCTCGTTCGTGGCCCGCACCCACGACATGGACCGGGGCCACATGCAGGAGATGTTCCGGCGGGCACACAACCACCCCGGGGCGGCGTTCGTGGAGGTCTTCCAGAACTGCAACGTGTTCAACGACGGCGCCTTCGCGGCCATCACCAAGCGCGACGCCCGCGACTCGATGCTGATCGATCTGCGTCACGGGGAGCCGGTGCGCTTCGGCGCCGGCGGCGAGCTCGGCGTGGTCATCGAGGGCGGTCGGGCCCGGGTGGTGACGGTGGCCGAAGTGGGCGTCGAGGCCCTGGTGGTGCACGACGAGACCCATCCCGACCCGTCGGTGGCGTTCGCGCTGAGCCGCTTGGCCAACACCAACGACGTGCCCACCCCGATCGGGGTCTTCCGGGCCGTCGAGCGCTCCGAGTACGGCTCGGCGGTCACCTCCCAGATAGCGGCCTCCCAGTCGAAGGCCGGACCGGGCGACCTCCGCAAGCTGCTGCACTCCCGCCCCACCTGGCAGGTCGCCTGAGCGGTCCGTGGAGCAAGCGGACCTGGTGGTGGCTGCGCGGGCTGCGCTCCCGCCCCACCTGGCAGGTCGCCTGAGCGGTGCGTCACGGCATCACCGGCCGGGCGCTCGTCGGCCGCGTGAGCGCGCGTTGCGGCTGGACCTCTGATTCTGGTGTCGGACCAGCGGGGGGCTATGCGTCGAAGATCGCGGCGAGCTCGCAGGTGAAGCCGGGCAGCACGTCGGCGCCGTCGAGTGAGGCGTCGTCGGCGAGGGTCTGGACGGCTCGGTCGGGCTGATGCACGTCGACGGTGCGGCTGTCGGGGTGGACCACCCATACGAGGCTCACGCCGTGGCTGAGCCACATGCGGGCCTTGTCGCGGACTTCGCTGCGGGTGTCGCCTGGGGATCGGATCTCGACCACAAGATCGGGCACGACCTCCGAATATCCCGGAATGCGAGTACCCAGGGGAAGCCTCTCCGCGGACGTGAAGGCGATGTCGGGCTCGCGCACGGTGTCCGGATCACGCTCCAGCCAGACCCCTGAGTCCGATGCCGCCAACCTGCCCAGCCTGCGGGGATTCACGAAGTTGTACAGAGCGGCGCTCAACGCCACTGCGATCTCGCCATGCTCCTGTCCGGCAGCCATGGTCTCGTGCAGCACCCCTCGGATCAGTTCGCCCCGCACGCCCTCGCTGTGGAGGCACAAGAGGTCGTCGGCAGTCAATAGTTTCGTTTCGGTCATTGTCATATCAACTCAATCGTGGTTTCCCTCGTGCTGCGATGCTACAGCCTGGCTGCAAGCCGCCGGCATGATCTGCCGGGCTCTGCTGACGGAGATTTCAGTCGGTGGGGGCCAGCCAGGCTTCGGGGTGGATCACCGCGTTCATCTCTGCGCCGGTGACGGCGGGATCGAACTGCGGCTCCGTCATCGCAGCCAGGCGTGGTGGGCGGCCCGGGCGTCTACGGGCCGAAGATCTCGGCCAGAGCGCAGGCGAAACCGTCGAGCACGTCGCCACCGTCGAGGTTGTCGTCGCCTGCGAAGGTGACCACGGCGCGGCCGGGGCGGTGGACGTCTATGGCGCGGGTGTCGGGGTGGACTACCCACACGAGGCTCACGCCGTGGCTGAGCCACATGCGGGCCTTGTCGTGAACCCGGCGGAGACTGTCGGAAGGCGAGAGGATCTCGACGACCAAGTCCGGGGCAACCTCGACAAAGCCAGGAATGTCGGCGCCGATTGGCATCCTCGCAGTCGAGAAGTAGGCGATGTCGGGGGCTCGCACAGTGTCGGGGTCGTGCTCGAGTCGTACCCCCGGGTCGCCGGACAGCAGCGTGCCTAGCTGCTCGGGCTCCACGAAGGCGAAGAGGGCAGCCGACAATCGCACCACGATCTTGCCGTGTCTGGCTCCAGTCGGCATTGTCTCCGTGCCCTCCAGCACCCCTCGGATCAGTTCGCCCCGCACGCCCTCGCTGTGGAGGCGCAGCAGGTCGTCAGCAGTCAGCAGTTCTTGCTCAGTCATGGTTGAAGGCACGGCCTTCTCAGTGATTACCATAGCTGTTCATACCTCACATTCCAACCTGGTGCCATTCTAGGCGTTCCTTGTCGCCTGCCGTGCCGGGAGGGCCGGCCGTGGCGTGATGTTGGACGACTCTGCTAGCTGTCGGGTACGTCGTAGGTCTGGGCGGTCAGGGCGCCGTCCACTATGAGGTTGATGCCCGACACGTAGCCGGCCTCGTCGGAGGCGAGGTACAGGAAGGCGTGGGCGACATCGTCGACGGAGGCCAGGCGGTTGGCGGGCACCACCGGGAAGCCCTCTGAGCGCCACTTGTCCATCAGATCCTCGCCGGCTAGGTCGACCGACTGCTGGGTGTCGGCCGGGCCCGGCCCCACGCTGTTGCACCGGATGTTGTAGGGGGCGCACTCCACCGCGATGGCCTTGGTCAGCGCGGCCACGCCGGCCTTGGCCACGCAGTAGTGGGTGAATCCGCGTCCGTGTCCCAGAGAGGCGATCGACGATGTGAACAGGATCACCCCGCCGCCGGTCTCCTTCATCGCCCGGGCTGCCCGGCTGCCCATCACGAAGTAGGCGTCGAGGTTGACCGACAGCACTCTGCGCCATTCCTCGTCGGTCATGTCGACGAACTCGGCAATGGTCCAGGCGGCCGCATTGGACACCATCACGTCGAGCCTCGGGTCGATGGCCAGAGCTTGATCGACCGCCTCAGCACAGTTCTCCATGACGCCCAGATCGGTGTTGATCAGGTGCGGTGTGGCGCCCAGTTCCTCGATCACCGGCGCGACCGCGTCCAGCCGCTCCTGCTTGTAGTCGAGCAGGTACAGGTTCTTGGCGCCCTCGGCCGCGAACAGCTCAGCCGTGCGGCGCCCGAATCCGCTGCCGGCGCCGGTCACGAAGACGTTGCGTCCCTCGAGTCGTCGGCTCATTCCTGTATCCCCATGATTCTCAGTTCTCCCCGCCACTAGTGGGCGGTCCAGCCTCCATCCACCGTCAACACAGAGCCGGTCACGTACGACGACGCGTCGGATGCCAGGTAGATGACCGCTCCGGCGATCTCGTGCAACTCGCCCCAGCGCTGCAGGGCCACCTCCTGGCCGATCACCCTGACGCTGTGCTCGCTGTGCTGGTGCGCCCGGTTCATGTCGGTCAGGAACGGGCCGGGAGCGATGGTGTTCACGTTCACCCCCCTTGGCGCCCACTCCATGGCCAGGGCTCGCGTCAGCTGGACGATGGCGCCCTTGGAGGAGGTGTAGGCGGTGCGGTCGGGTGCGGCCACCAGCCCGAACGTCGATGACACGTTGATCACCCGCCCGCGGCCGGATTCCCACAGGTGCGGGGCCGCCGCCCGGCAGACCAGCCAGGGGCCGGTCACGTTGACGGCCAGCGACTCCTCGAACTGGGCCGGCTCGAGATCACCGATGGCGCCCCGCACGAGGATCCCGGCGTTGTTGACCAGGATGTCGAGACCGCCCAGGCGCTCGACCACTCCGGCCACCGCGGCCTCGACCGAGGCTGCGTCGGTGGCCTCCATCTCCACGCCCAACGTCCGGCCACCGGTGGCGGAGGCGATCTCGGTTGCCTCGGCCTCCGCGTCACCGTGGCTGCGGCTGGTCACGGCCACACTGGCGCCGACGAAGCTCAACGCCTCGGCCATCACCGCGCCGAGCCCCCTGGAGCCGCCGGTTACCAGGGCGGCGCGTCCGTCGAGGCGGAAAAGGTCGAGCGGGTTGGGCGCTTGGGGCCTCCTAGGAAATCTCGGGTTGGTTTTGTGTCGTATGTGCCAGGTTTCGTCCCGAGATTCTGGCGATCAGGTGGCGTGGGCCTCCTCGTAGGACGGGCCCCCGCTGTCGGTGACCCAGTAGCGCCGGGCCCAGCCCACGCCCTTCCAGGTCTTGACCTTGGTGGGGACCATCTTCACCAGCCAGCGCGGCTGCTGGAGAGTGGAGACCAGGTAGGTGGGCCCGTTGGGACCGAGGTACCGGTACGACATCTGCTCGGCGACCTGCACCCAGCGGCCCCCGACGTTGGGCTCCTCCTCGATGGTGGCGATGCCCTCCATGTAGACCTTGGGGATCTCCATCGCCTGGCCGGCCTCGTCGGGGTCGCTGTGGGGGGCGTCGATGACCACGCTGACCCGCCCGTCGGCCTTGATGTACTCGCACCAAAGGGCCCGCTGGCGGCCGACGAAGTACAGCGCCTCGCCGTCCCACTGGTACCACACCGGCATCACGTAGGGCGACCCGTCGGGCTTGAGGGTGGCGAGCCGGGCGACGGGGTTGCCCGCCAGGAACTGCTCCATCTCCTCGTCCGTCAAGCCGCCCAGATCGCCTCGGAAACTGCTCATAGTCGACCGCTCCTTTTCTCACTGGTCGAGGCCGCACAGTACCATCGTGCCGATGGACCCGACCAAGCCGGTCGACGGCGTTGTGGAGGCCGACGAGGCCAACGGCTCCGGCGGTGATGCAGCCCTCTCGGTGCGCGACCTCGTCAAGACCTTCGAGGTGGGCGGCGGCTGGCTGGGCGGCGAGAAGGGCGAGGTGTCGGCGGTGGCCGGCCTGTCCTTCGACATCGGCTTCGGGCGCACGCTGGGCCTTGTGGGGGAGTCGGGCTGCGGGAAGTCCACCACCGCCCGGTGCATCCTCCGTTTGATCGAACCGACCTCGGGTGAGGTGGTCCTGCAGCGCCCGATCGACGACGGCACGACCGAGAGGATCGACATCATCGCCAGCAGCCGGGCCGATCTGCGCCGGCTGCGACGCGACATGCAGATCGTGTTCCAGGATCCCTTCGCCTCGCTGAACCCGCGCATGACGGTGGGCCAGGCCCTGCGGGAGCCGCTGAAGGTGCACACCTCGATGCCCCGTACCGAGCAGGACACCAGGGTGGGCGAACTGCTGCGGCTGGTCGGCCTCAATCCCCGCATCATCGACCGCTACCCCCACGAGTTCTCCGGCGGGCAGCGCCAGCGCATCGGCGTGGCCCGGGCTCTGGCCTTCGATCCCGGCTTCCTGGTGCTCGACGAGCCGGTGTCCGCGCTCGACGTGTCGATCCAGGCCCAGGTGTTGAACCTCCTCGACGAGCTCCAGCAGGAGCTGGGCCTCACCTATCTGTTCATTGCCCACGACCTGGCGGTGGTGCGCCACGTGTGCGACGACATCGCAGTGATGTATCTGGGCAAGATCGTGGAGCGCACCTCCGCGGAGCGGCTGTTCGCGGAGTCGATGCACCCGTACACCCATGCCCTGCTGTCGGCCGTTCCGGTGCCCGACCCGGACCTGGAGCGGGGAAGGCTGCGCATCCTGCTCGAGGGGGATGTTCCCAGCCCGCTGAACCCCCCGTCGGGATGCCGCTTCCACACCCGTTGCCATGTGGGGCGCGACCAGGAGGTGTGCCGGGTCCAGGAGCCGCCTCTCGAAGAGGTGACCGGCGGCCACTGGGTGGCCTGCCACTTCCCCGAGGCCCGCCAGGTCGTATAGAGGTCGTACAGAGGATGAGGCCTTCGCAGCCCATCGCGGGGATGCCGCGCTCGGGCATACGCGAGGTGATGGAGCTGGCCAACTCCATCGACGGCGCCATCCGCCTGGAGACGGGCGAGCCCAACTTCAACACCCCCCGCCATGTCTGCGAGGCCGCGGCCCAGGCCGCCTTCGACGGCTTCACCAAGTACACCTCCAATGCCGGGATCCCTCCGCTGCGCGAGGCGCTGGCCGCCAAGGTCACCGAGCGCAACGGCATAGATGCCACCGCCGATCAGGTGGTGGTCACCTCCGGTGCCGTCGCCGGGCTGTACAGCGCCATGGTCTCGCTGGTGGACCCGGGCGCGGAGATGCTGCTGGGCGATCCGAGCTGGCCCAACTATGCCCAGATGATGACGCTGCTGAAGATAACGCCGGTCCATTTCCCGCTGCGGCCCGAGGCCGATCTGGTTCCGCAGGCCGCCGACGTCGAGCCTCTGATCACGGAGCGCACACAGGCCATCCTGCTCAACTCTCCGGGCAACCCGACCGGCGCGGTCACCGATGCCGCCGCACTGGGCGAGCTGATGGAACTGGCCCGCCAGCATGACCTGATGGTCTTCTCCGACGAGGTCTACGACGAGATCTCCTTCGACGGGCCGTACACGCCGGCCGCGCCGCTCGACACCGACGGCCGGGTGATCACCTTCTTCAGCTTCTCCAAGACCTACGCCATGACCGGCTGGCGGGTGGGCTACCTGGTGGTGCCGCCGGGCGTGTCGCCCCTGATCGTGCGGGCCCAGGAGCCGATCACGTCATGCGTCAACGCTCCCGCGCAGATGGGCGCCCTCGCCGCGGTGACCGGCCCCCAGGACTGCGTGGCCGAGATGCGTGACGCCTACCGGCAGCGGCGCGACCTGGTCACCGAGTTCCTCACCGGCCGGGGCATCCCCCACGTGAGGCCACGGGGCGCCTTCTACCTGATGATCGACGTGAGCGGCAGCGGCAGCTCGGGCAAGGACTTCGTGCTGCGCCTACTGAACGAGAAGCATGTGGCGGTGGTGCCGGGCGACACCTTCGGTCCCGGCTCGGGCCGGTTCGTACGCATCTCGCTGGCCACCGCCCCGGATCTCTTGATGGAGGGCGTGCAGCGCCTGGCCGACGCCGTCGAGGAGTGGGGCGGCTAGCTCGGGTGAAGGGCCGCTGGGTGGACCGCTGCGTCGATCCGAGCTATGGCACCGGTACGGGCGAAGAGGGCCCGGCTGGTGTCGCGGTCCAGCCCGTCGACACCGGCGACATCCTGACCGTCGGTCAGCACGGCGCGCGTCCACGGCGCGGAGTCATCCAGGCGATACACCACCGGCGCGCCGCAATACGTGAAGCCGAGCATTCCCTCTTCGAGGCGTCCGCCTTGGCCCAGCGGCGGCCACGGGCGCGCCGCGGCCAGGAACTCTGCCGGATCCAGCAGCACGGGGGCGAAGCGCAGGCATCCGTCCTCGACCTGCAGGCCTAGCTCGCCCCAGCGCAGCAGGATGCCCTCCTTGACGGCGCCGGTCATGCCCGGCTGTTGAGCACCGGTGTGGCCCGGCGTGTGCGAATGGGGGTCGAGCGGGAAGGCGCCGTGGTCAGCGACCGTCTTGGACGGACCGAGCCCCGACCTGACTCGCCGGTAGCGCTGGACCATCTCCGCCACGAGGCTGCGGTCCGCGCCGGCATCGGCCGCCGCGAAGATGCGCTGCTGGAGGCGGAACATCAGCTTCATCACCATGTGCCAGTAGACGCAGCCGAGCCCCTCGTAGCGGTACATCGTCTGTGACCGGCCCGCGGACTCGCGGTGCCTGAACACCGCCTCGTACGCTTCGAGCGCCTCGGAGCGGCCGGTGCGGCCCGGCCGATGTGCCGGGTCCAGCGAGTCGAGGGCAATCTCGAGGTCCTGTGCTTGGCGCAGGCGGGCCGCGAAGCGCACCCTCCCCTCGGCGTCACGGAGGGCGATGTCGTGGCCGTCGCCGATCAGGCTGCTCAGAGCCGGACCGACCAGTCCCTCGGGCACCCGGTTCTTCTCCATGAACGAGGGCCGGGGAGTGTTCGGGTACAGCAGGAAGGAACGCTGGTCGGGGCGGTACAGCTCGCTGCCGAAGAGGGCGTCGACCAGTTCGATCACCTCCCGCGGGCCTGCGAGAGATGAGCTCATGGCCGCCGCCTGGCCCTCGAGCATCGCGTAGAGGGGCGCCAGTTCCGCGGTATCCGGCCCGAGCCGCAGCAGCTGGTAGGCGTGTGCCAGACCGTCAGTCCGCCGGGCCTCGGCGACGATCCTGTCGAGGTGCGGTAGGGCGGCCCGGATGCATCGCCGCAACCCGTCGACGCTTGCCCCCGCCGCGGGCTCGGGCGCCCGGCCGTAGACGCGGGAGCGGTACGAGGAGCCGCTCCGGCCGAGCCGGTCGAGCAGATCCCGGCGGGCCGCGGCACTGATCGGGCCCTCCCGGGCCAGGCCGCGGTGGGCGTCGAAGGCCGCTTCAAGGCCGTGCAGCCACTCCAGCACCGCCGGCGAGACCGGCACCTCGGCCACCGGCGACCGCTCCAGCAGACCGTCGAGGAACTCCAGGTACTCGCGGAGATGGAACACGGTCACAACCGACACGCCGATGCCCACCAGGGCGTTGTTGGCGTCGTTCCACTCGGGCCGCTGGGTGTTGAGCCAGGTCCCCCCGCCCGGGACCAGGCTCGATAGCTTCGCCAGGGCCGGCACCAGCAGCTTCTCCGCCAGAGAGGCGTGATGAACCCCGCCATCGGCGCCGGGGACCAGCCGCCCGTCGGCGCCGATCTCCGCCACCCGCTCGTCGATGCTCGCCTGGGCGGCGTGATCGAACTCCAGCGTGTGCTTCGGATCGCTCACCATGCTGTCGTGGGGCAGCATCCGGTAGGGCACGTCGGCGTACGAGAACTCGAGCCGGTCGAGCATCACCTCCAGCGAGCCAGGATGGAACCGGTGCACCGCGTCGAGGATGCTGTGCAGGTAGACGATCTGGTGATCGCCCCAGTAGCCGAAGTTGGACCAGCTTCCCTCCCCGGGCGTCTCCCAGTCGATTCCCTCGCTGCTGATCCGGTAGGGGTTGTGCCCGTCCATCGTGGAGGCGTTCAGGAACTTGGCGAGGAAGGACTCGGCGTAACCGGGGAAGCTGTACACGAGCGCCTGCCAGTTCTGGAAGATGTCGCGCCAGTTGCCCTCGTACGCGAAGAGCCGGTCACTGGCCGAGGTTCCGTCGCCGATCCGGAAGGTGTTCCACGGGCGGCTCGGGTCGCCGTGGCGGCGGCTGAACGTCAGTGGCAGGTACTCGTTGACCAGCCGGACCAGCGTCGAGTCCATCGACACGGCATCCCGCAGTTCGTCGAGCTCGACGACCGCCTCCATCCCGCCCGTGAGCTGCTCGAAGCGATTGGCCGCACCTCGGTTGCGGGAGGCCACGAAGCGGCCCACCTCGGTCACCGCCACCCGGTGGTCGTCCACCGGCACGCCGCCGCGCATGCAGTTGTACGTCACGTTGGCCAGGTGGCTCGCGACTGCGGCCCGGTCGGCGGTCTCCTGCCGGGCGTCGGCGTAGGAGATCAGGCTCATCACCTCGTGGTGGGCCCGGTCGAGCGCCGCGCTGACAGCCGCCGCGGACGCGCCGGCGTCGGCTGTGCGCAGCCGGCGGCGCAGGAGGGCTGTCGCGGCGTGGTCGCGGTCGACGTCGGCCACGATCGTCCATCGCAGGGGCGAATCCGGGCCGATGCGCGCCGCCGCGGAGGTGAGGAAGGCGCCTTTGACGCCGGCGGCCAGATGCTCGGGTTCGAGGGCCTCGCCCGAGCGGAAGCTGCGGATCTGGCGGTCGGACATGGCCGTGACCGCGCCGTCGAGCCCGCGCGACCAGACCACCGAGGCCAGCAGCGACTCGGCTGGCTCGGCGAGGTCGCCGACCAGGGCCTCGAGGGTGAACAGGGCCAGACCGGACTCGGGTTCGAACTCGGAGCGCCGGTAGGCGTCGATGAGCGTGCTCGACGTCTGCTGGGTCTCGAGATCCACGCCGGCCGGCAGCACGTCGATCAGCCCGTCCAGCAACTCGACCTCGCATCCGGATGCGTCTGCCGATGCGGCCAGCTCGCAGGTGCGCACCAGCCCGTAGTCGGCCGCGGCGGCCCAAGTGTAGCGGAAGGTGAGTCCCAGTTCCGGGTTGTGCTCCTCGAACGTGAGACGGTCGCCGCAGAGCGTCTTGGCCACCGACCTGCGCACCTGGCCGTAGCGTGCATGTGCAGCGAAGGGCTCCCACGGATCGGCGGCGCCGCCGACCCTGACGAGGGTGAAGGGGCCGGTCCGGCCGCCGCTGCGGTGCAGGCGGTCGTCGGTCTCGTAGGCGAACAGGGCGTGCTCGGGGCTGCGGCGTCCCGCGGTCAGCGCGCCCGTGCTGGACACGAACAGCCAGAGGTCGCCCGGGCTGGTCACGTTGACCAGGAACGGGTCGAGCAGGTCGTAGTTCTCGACCCGGTACCACTCGATGCCCTCGGAGACGATGACCTCGCCCCGGGGCTGGGAGCCGGCGGTCGCAGCGCGGCTCAACTGGCCGCCTCCGCAGTCTCGGCGACGGGCTGCCACACCCGGACGTGATCGACGTAGAGGGCGACGGGGAACTCGAGGTCCAGCGCGGGCGGACCGGGGAACTGGCCGCCCACGGCGAGGTTCAGGATCATGAAGAACTCGTGGTCGAAGACCCATTCCCGGTTGCCGACGGCGTCCCTGGCGAGGTTGTAGTACAGATCCCCGTCGTAGAACCAGCGGATACCGTCGTAGTCCCATTCGACGGCGTAGGTGTGGTAGTCGTCGGCGATGGGGTAGTCCTGCCGGTTCCACCTGGACAGGCCGATCGCCCCCGAGTAGCCGGGTCCGTGGACGGTGCCCAGGATCAGGTCCGGCTCCCGCCCGACGTACTCCATGATGTCGATCTCGCCCACGAACGGCCAATGGTTCCGCTGGTCGTCGGAATGGCGGTCGAAGTGGGCGCCGAGCATCCAGAACGCGGGCCACAGCCCCGCGCCGGAAGGCACCTTCAGGCGGGCTTCGAAACGCCCGTACTTGAACTCCCTCAGACCCTTCGTCAGCATGCGGGCCGAGGTGTAGTAGGAGTTCTCGTACCTCTCCTGGTGGGCCTCGATGACCAGCAGCCCGTTCTCCACCCGGGCGTTCTCGGGCCGCGACGTGTAGTACTGGAGTTCGCTGTTGCCCCAGCCCCAGCCTCCGATGTCGTAGGTCCAGTTGGTGGGGTCGATGGAGTCGCCGTCGAACTCGTCGTGCCAGACGAGTTCCCATCCGCCGATCTCGGGGATGGGCACCGGGTCCGGAGCGGTGACCGTCGGCGGGGGCGGCGGCAGGGTGGTGGTTGTGGTCGTCGTTGTGGTGGTTGACGTGGTCGTGGACGTGGTCGTGGACGTCGTTGTGGACGTGGTCGTCGATGTCGTCGATGTCGTCGTTGGGGTGGAAGGCGCTGTCGTGGTCGTGGTGGTGGTGGCCGTGGACGTTGCCGAAACGGATGTGGTCGTGGGCGTGGAGCTGGTGGTGGCGACCGCCGACGCGGCTGAGTCCGCAGCCTCCGGCGAAGGTGGCCGGCCGGACCCGCAGCCTGCGGCCAGCGCGGCCGCGAGCGCGGCGCCCAGGGCGAGCCCGGACAGCCGGCTCATGCGGGGGGCGCCCATGCGGTCGAGTCGGAAGGGTCCACGGCTGCTACAGGGCCAGCGGCCCGGGCGGGCTGAGCTGCGCGGTGATGCCCCCGTCCACGTAGAGCACCTGGCCGGTGATGTAGCTCGCCTCGCAGGACGCGAGGAAGGCCACCGCCGCGGCGATGTCGTCGACCGTGCCCGGACGCTTCAGCGGGATCTGCGACACGATCTCGGGCGGCCCGGTGGTGCCGTCCTCCGGCGGCCACCGGTAGGTGCGGGTCACGCCCGGCCCGACCGCGTTCACCCGGATCCCGAGAGGCCCGAGCTCCACAGCCATGGCCCGGGCCAGCGAGTTGATGGCTCCCTTGGTCATGTCGTAGGGAAGCCCGTGCTGGTGGGCCCGGTCGGCGCCCACCGACGACACCAGCACGATGCTCCCGCCGCCGTTGGCGCTCATGGCCGAAGCGGCCCTCTGCGAGCACAGGTACGGGCTGCGCACGTTGGTGGCGAGCTGGAGGTCGAGCAGGTCGCGGTGCTCCTCGAGGAGGTGCCGTCGCTGGAGGTCGGCGGCGTTGTTCACCAGGACGTCGACGGCGCCGAAGCGCTCCAGGGCTGCGTCGAACACGGCGTCCACCGCGTCGGGCTGCGTCAGGTCGGCGCACACCGCTACGACGGCCGCTCCCAGTTCCTCGATGGTCCGCACCGTGTCGTCGAGGGACTCGCAGTCCTTGTCCGCCGCGACCAGGTTCATGCATTCGCGGGCCAGGCGGCAGGCGATGCTCTTGCCGATGCCCTTGGCCGCGCCGGTGACGACGGCGGTCCGGCCGGCGAGGTCGGGGTAACGGCCGGCGCGGCCCTCGGTGTTCGGCATGGAGGTCATGGCCGGGCCGGGGTGCCGTCGGGCAGGCGGGTCTGGGTCCATTGCTCCACCGTCTCGTCGCAGGGATGCTCGGCGGCGAGCTTCTCGTCGATGCCGATGCCGAGACCGGGGCCGTCGCCGGTGTAGAGGTAGCCGTCGACCGGGCGGGGCAGTCCCGGGAACATCTCGTAGGTGAGGTCGGACGGCTGGGGCCACTCCTGGATCCCGAAGTTCGGGGCCCACATGTTCAGGTGCAGGTTGGCCGCGTGGCCTACCGGCGACGTGTCGTCGGGCCCGTGCCAGGCCGTGCGGATCCCGAACATGGCGGCGAAGGAGGCCACGCCCCGCGCCGGGGTGATGCCCCCGATCTGGCTCACGTGCATGCGCACGAAGTCGATGAGCCGGCCGGTGATGAGCGGGCGCCACTCGTGAGGGTTGTTGAACAGCTCGCCCATCGCGAGCGGCGTGGCGCACTGCCGGCGCAGCGTGGAGAACCACCCGGCGTCCTCGGGCGCGAACGGGTCCTCGAGGAAGAAGAGCCGGTACTGCTCCAGGTCCTTGGCGAACTGCACCGCGTCGATGGGGTGGAGCCGTTCGTGGACATCGTGGAGCAGCTCGATCCCGTCGCCCACCGTGCTGCGGAGATGGTCGATCATCCCGAGCATGGCCGGGCCGTAGCGGCGGGGGTCGAAGTAGTTGCCGGAAGGCACGGTCGGCGGAAGGCGCAGCCCGTCGGCGGGGCCCCCGTAGCCGCCCATCTGGACCCGCACGTGCCTGAACCCCTGGTCGGTCAGCTCTACAGCGCGGTCGGCCACCTCCTGGGGGTCGCGGCCGTCGGCGTGCACGTAGGTGGCGGCGGCCTCACGGGTTCGCCCGCCGAGCAGCTGGTACACCGGCATGCCCGCCCGCTTGCCTTTGATGTCCCACAGCGCCTGGTCCACGCCGGAGACGGCGTTGTTGAGCACCGGGCCGTTGCGCCAGTAGCCGTGGTTCATCGACATCTGCCAGATCTCCTCGATGCGGTCGACGTCGCGTCCCGTCAGGAAGGGGGCCAGGTGGCGCTCGACGGCCGCCTGCACCGCGAAGGCGCGCTGGGTGAACGTCGCGCATCCGAGCCCGAACAGCCCCGGCTCCGACGTGGTGACCTTGACGACGGTGAGCCGGGCCCGGCCGGGCTGCGTGAGGATGGCCCTGACGTCTGCGATCTTGACCATCAGCGGCCGGCCACGTGTACGTCGCGGCGTCTGGGCGCACGGTGGGGTCGGTGCATGGCCCGCACTCGCTCAGCCCTTCACGGCGCCCGCGGTGAGGCCCGACACGATGTGGCGCTGCAGGAACAGGAACAGCACCACCATCGGCATCATCAGGATCAGCACGGCGGCGGCCATCGGCGGCCAGTTGCTGCCGTAGAGGCCCTCGAAGGCGATCAGGCCCCGCGTCACCGGGTAGAGGTCGTCGTTGGTCAGGTAGATGATGGCCAGCACGAGCTCGTTCCAGAGCCCGATGGCGTGCAGGACGGTGACCGTGGCGATGGCGGGGCGGATCAGCGGGACGATCACCTTGAGGACGAAGCGGTAGTACCCGCAGCCGTCGATGGCGGCCGACTCGTCGAGCTCGCGGGGGATCGCCTTGATGTAGTTGACGAGGATGATTATGCCGATCGGGTTGACCAGGAACAGCAGGATGTATCCGGTGCGGGTGTTGAACAGTCCCAGGTTGAGGATCAGCTGGAACTGCGGGATCAGCGCCGGCGGAAGGAACAGCGCGACCACGTAGAGGAGCAGGATGTAGCGCCCGCCCTTGAGATAGCCGCGGGCGATCGGGAAGGCCACCAGCACCGACGTGACCACGCACACCGCGGTCGCCACCGACGTGTAGATGACGGAGTTGACCAGGTAGCGGGCGAACTGGGCCTCGTTCCAGGCCTCGGCGAAGTTGTCGAACCGCCACGATTCCGGCAGGCCGGTCGGGTTCCTGAAGAACTCCGGAAGCGTCTTGAACGCCGTGGTGACGAGCATCAGCAGCGGTCCGATGTAGACCACGGAGAACGCGAGCAGGATCACGTACGACGCGAGGTGGCTCCGCCTGAGCAGAGTGCGCCAGCGGGCCGGCTCCCGCGGGCCCTCGCGCCCGTCCGGCGCGCCCCGCGCTCCGGGGGTCGGGGGCGCATGCACGGCGGTCATCCGATGAACCTCCTCTCGCGGTACGACAGCCAGGCGTGGGTCACGAGCGCGAACAGCAGCACGAGGAAGAACAGCGCGATCGACGCGGCCGCGGCGTAGCCCTGCCTGAAGGCCGACTGCATCGAGCCCGAGGTCTGCCCGAAGCCCTCGGCGAACACCAGGTATCCGAGCACCTGCGTGCCGGGGCGGTAGCCGATCAGAACGAGGAACAGCGACCACGCTTGGAGCGACCCGATGATGTTGAGCAGCAGGTTGGTGTTCGCGGCGGGGGTCAGCAGTGGCCAGGTGACGTTGCGGAACAACTGCCACTTGCCCGCGCCGTCGATGCGGGCGGCCTCGTACAGTTCGCTGGGGATGGTCTGCATCCCTGCGATGAAGATCACCATCGTGATGCCGGCGTTGGCCCAGATCTGCACCACGATCACCCATGCGAACGCCTGCCGGGGCTGGCCGCCCAGCATCTCCGAGGACCAGCCCAGGAAGCTGAAGAACTCGGCGGCCGGGCCGCCCCCGGGCAGCAGGAACAGCTTCCAGATGAGTCCTTGGATGGCGACGCCGAGGATGACCGGCATGAAGAACAGCGTCCGGAAGAACTTGGTTCCCCGGAGCCTCTGGTTGAGCAGCACCGCGAACAGCAGGCCCAGGCCGAACTGGATCACGGTGACGAAGAAGCAGAAGTAGATGGTCCTGCGCAGTGCGGCGATGTTGTCGCGCGACGCCGCCCCCCGGAACAGGAACTCGTCGTAGTTCTCGAAGCCGATCCAGTTGATGGCGATGCCGCGGATGCCGGTGGCGTCGGTGAAGGAGTACACGGCCGTGGCCAGCGACGGGCCGACGGCCATCACCAGGTACAGCAGGAAGCCGGGCAGCAGCAGCAGGACCGGAGTCGCGCTCCGCCAGCCTCTGGAGAACAGGTAGCTACGGTGGATCACAGCATTCCCCGATGCATCAAAGCAGTCGCCGGATCATGACATTCGCCTATGGATCACGGTGTTCAGGGTTCGCCTGGTTCCGTGGGGGGGGGGGGGGGGGGGGGGGGGGGAACCCCCCCCCCCCCCCCCCCCCCCCGGGGCCCCGGGCGGGCGCCCCCCGCCCGCCGGCGAAAGGCGCGGCCCCCCCCCGCCCCCA
>JAPPLH010000046.1:15656-19788 GCA_028819505.1 Acidimicrobiaceae bacterium | reverse complement strand
GATGATCGGGTCGCTGCGAGGCCGGCTGCTGTCGCGATCGCCGGACGCCGAGCTCCTGGTGGAGGTGTCCGGGATCGGCTACCGGGTGCAGGCCACGCCCCGGACGGCCGCCGCCGCGGCTCAGACGGGCTCGGAGGTGTTCCTCCATGTCAGCCACATCGTGCGCGAGGACTCCGAGACCCTGTACGGCTTCTCCACCCTGGACGAGCGGCGGACCTTCGAGGCGCTCATCGGCGCCCACGGCGTGGGGCCGACTCTGGCGCTCTCGATCCTGGCGGTGCACGATCCCGACGGGCTGCGCCGGGCTGTGGCCGACGACGACGTCGACATGCTCTGCCTGGTGCCGGGGGTGGGCACCAAGACCGCGGTGCGCATGCTGGTCGAGCTCAAGGCGCGCCTCGACCTGCCCGAGGTGGAGTCTCCCCCCGCAGCCGACGGGTCCGCGCCGGCCGCCGCGGTCCGCGACGACGCCCGCACCGAAGTGCGCGCCGCCCTGGACGGGCTGGGCTACGGCGCCGAGGAGATACGAGCCGTGCTGGCCGAGATGCCCGCCGGAGACGACACCGCACTGCTGCTGCGGGAGGCGCTGCGGCGGCTGGCCGGTGCCGGCTGAGGGCGTGGGGGCGTAGGGTCGCCGCCATGTCCCGATCAGAGACGCTGGCCCGGCCCGCCGGCGACGCCGCCCCGGGCGGGTCCGGCGCGGCGGAGGCCGGCGTCGCCGAGGCCCGCGAGGACGGGCTGATGTCACCCGACCGTCTGCCTTCGGACCGCGCCGGCGAGGCCGCTCTGCGGCCCCGCACCCTCGACGAGTTCGTCGGCCAGAGCGAACTCAAGGGACATCTGGACGTGCTGCTCGGAGCGGCCCGCAAACGGCGCGAGCCCGTCGACCACCTGCTCTTCGCCGGGCCGCCGGGACTGGGCAAGACGACCCTGGCGCATATCGTGTCCAACGAGCTCGACGCCCACCTCCAGACCACGTCCGGGCCGGCCCTGGAGAGGGCCGGTGATCTGGCGGCCATGCTCACCAAGCTCGAGCCCGGCGACGTGCTGTTCATCGACGAGATCCACCGCCTCCCGCGGCCCGTCGAGGAGGTCCTGTACCCGGCCATGGAGGACTTCCGCATCGACATCGTGCTCGGCAAGGGCCCCGCCGCCCGTTCCATCCCGCTGGACCTGGCCCCGTTCACCCTCGTCGGCGCCACCACCCGCACGGGCCTGATCACCGGGCCGCTGCGCGACCGCTTCGGCTTGGTGACTCGGCTCGACTTCTACACCGCCGACGACTTGGTGTCGATCGTCGAGCGCACCGCGGGGATCCTCGGCGTCGCCATCGACACCGGCGGAGCGGCCGAGATCGCCCAGCGGGCCCGGGGCACCCCCCGCATCGCCAACCGCCTGCTGCGGCAGGTGCGGGACTTCGCCGACGTGCATCGCGACGGCAAGGTCGATGCCGTGGTGTCGGCCGACGGGCTGGCCTTCTTCGGGGTCGACGAACTGGGCCTGGACCGGGCGTCGCGGGCTGTGCTGGAAGCTCTGTGCCGCAACTTCGGCGGCGGTCCTGTCGGGCTGTCCACCCTGGCCATCGCGGTGAGCGAGCCGACCGAGACAGTCGAGGACGTATACGAGCCCTACCTGATCCAGCAGGGTCTGCTGATGCGCACGCCACGGGGCAGGGTGGCCACCCCCGCAGCATGGCTGCACCTCGGCTTGGAGGCGCCGCAGTCGGGCCCGGACACCCACCCGGGCCTGTTCGCCTGAACCTCGGGGCCGGCCGTACCCTCCAGGGTCGTGACGGCGCCGCCGACCATTCCGGCCGACCTTGACTACGACCTGCCGCCCGACGCCGTAGCCCAGTCCCCGGTCGAGCCACGGGACGCGGCCCGGCTGCTGGTGGACTGTGGCGACGGAGTGGCTCACAGGCTGGTCAGCGACCTGCCGGAGTACCTGGGCCCGGGCGATGTGGTGGTCGTGAACGACACCCGCGTGCTGCCGGCGCGGCTCAGGCTGCGCCGGACCACCGGCGGCGCGGTGGAGGTGCTGTTGCTGCACGAGCGCGGCGACGGCGACTGGGAGGCGCTGGTGAGGCCGTCTCGCCGCTTGCGGCCCGGCGAGGTGGTCGCACCGGATACGCCCGCCACCGGCGCGACCGTGGAGATCCGGGACGATCTCGGCGCGGGACGGCGAGTGGTGCGGGTCCGCACCGGAGGGAGGCCGCTGCTGCGAGTGCTGGACGAGGTGGGCGCGGTGCCCCTGCCGCCCTACATCACGGCCGGGATCGACGACCCCGAGCGCTACCAGACCGTGTACGGGCGGCGGCCTGCCTCGGCCGCGGCGCCGACTGCGGGCCTGCACTTCACCAGCGAGCTCCTGGGCCGGGTGCGCGACACGGGCGCCGAGGTGGCGGCGGTCGAGTTGGTGGTCGGGCTCGACACGTTCCGGCCCATCACCGCCGACCGTCTCGACGACCACGACATGCACACCGAGCAGTACCGCGTGCCCGCCGGCGTCCGGCAGGCTCTGGACCGGGCCGAGCGGGTGGTGGCCGTGGGCACGACCGTCGTGCGGTGCCTGGAGGCCTGGGCAGCCACCGGCGAGACGTCCGGGCGCACCGGCCTGTTCATCCGCAGGCCGTACGAGTGGCGCGTGGTCGATGCCCTGATGACGAACTTCCACCTGCCCCGCTCCACCCTCCTGTGCCTGCTCGACGCCTTCATCGGGCCTCGCTGGCGGACGCTGTACGCCGCCGCCCTCGCGCACGGCTACCGGTTCCTGTCCTTCGGCGACGCCATGCTCGTGTCCCGCTCCGAGCCGGGCCTGGTCGAACCGTGATCGTTCGCCGATGATCGACATCAGCGGAATCGATGGGGATACCGGGCCTGGAGGCCGCGGCGTGAACGACATCGACACCGGTCGCCGATCATCGACATCAGCGGAATCGATGGCGATACCGGGCCTCCAGGGGCCGTCCTGTCATCAATTCTGCGACGAGCCGGGCCTGGCGCCGGTGTGACTGCGGCCGTCTTCACGGTCGAGGCGACCGACGGCGCCGCCCGCGCCGGCACAGTGGCCACGCCGCGGGGAACGTTCTCGACTCCCTGCTTCATGCCGGTCGGCACCCGGGGGGCGGTTCCGCACCTCCACTCGGGCGACCTGGAGGAACTGGGCGTGGACGTGGTGCTGGCCAACACCTACCATCTGATGCTGCGTCCCGGTGCGGAGACCGTGGCCCGACTCGGCGGGATCCACGGATTCGCGGCCTGGTCGGGCCACGTGCTCACCGATTCCGGCGGCTACCAGATCTATTCGCTCGACCCGGAAGTGGACGACGGCGGGGCCTGCTTCAGGTCGGTGTACGACGGCTCGATGTGCCGGCTCACCCCGGAGGACGCCGTACGCCTGCAGGCTCTGATCGGCGCCGACATCACCATGGTGCTCGACGTGTGCCCCTCCGCGGTGGCCGACCGGCAGATTCTCGCCGGAGCGGTCCGCCGCACCGCCCTCTGGGCCCGGCGGGGCCGCGGCGCCTTCCTGGCCCACCCTGACGCGGCCCTGCGCCAGTGCCAGTTCGGTATCGTCCAAGGGGGCGCCGACACGGCCCTGCGGCACGAGTCCGCAGAGCGCACGGTCGAGATCGGCTTCGACGGCTACGCGGTGGGCGGGCTGTCGGTGGGCGAGGAGCGCCCGCAGACGCTGGCCGCGCTGGAGGCGTGCATATCCCCGCTTCCCGCCGACCGGCCACGCTATTTCATGGGTCTGGGCGACCCCGCGGGCCTCGTGGAGTCGGTGGCGCGTGGCGTGGACATGTTCGACTGCGTCCTGCCGGCCCGTCTCGGTCGTCACGGCACCGTCCTGTCCGGCGCCGGCCGCTACAACCTGGCTGCGGCCCGCCACGCCGGCAGCGACGAACCGCTCGATCCGTCGTTTCCCGAGAGCCCGGCCGGCCGGTGGTCGCGCGGCTACCTCCGCCATCTGCTGGCTGCCCGTGAGCCGACCGCGGCACGGCTCATCACCCTTCACAACCTGGCCTGGCTGCTGCGCCTCATGGATCAGGCGCGCGCCGCGGTGCGCGACGGCACCCTCGACGATTTGCGCGCCTCTGTCGGCGCCATCTGGGCCCAGAGGCCGAGCTAGC
>JAPPLH010000046.1:13595-15556 GCA_028819505.1 Acidimicrobiaceae bacterium | reverse complement strand
GAGGCCGAGCTAGCTTGGCCGTGGCCCGTGCGGCCTGTGAGCGCAGCGAGCGAGAGCGGGAGACGCCGGGGGCCGAGCTAGCTTGGCCGTGGCCCGTGCGGCCTGTGAGCGCAGCGAACAAGAGCGGGAAACGCCGGGTCCGAGCTAGTAGGGCCGCGGTTCTCCCCACGCTGCCGCCTAGGCTCGCGGCATGGAACAGCTCCTCATCATCATCCTCATGTTCGGCGCGCTCTACTACCTGCTGCTGCGTCCCCAACAGAAGCGGGAGAAGGCTCGCCGGGAGCTGGTCCGCTCCCTGCAGGCGGGCGACGAAGTGGTCACCAACGCCGGCATCCACGGCGTCGTGGCCGAAGTGGAGGACGCCATCGTATGGCTGGAGGTGGCCCCCAACGTCGAACTGAAGCTCTCCCGGGACGCGGTCCACGGCCGCACGCCGGACGCGTCGGAATCCGACGACGCCGACGACGACGCCGACTCCGACTCGGAAGCCGGCGAGGAGCACGACGGCTAGGACTGGCGCACTCCTGAGGGGCCGTCGGGCCGGGCCGCGGGAGGATCCTTGCGCCGCAAGCTCGCCTACGTGATCGGCATCGTCGCGGTCGCCGTGGCCGGCGTCGTCTACACGCTGGCCGCCGGCAACGAGCCCCTGCTCGGCCTGGACCTGCAGGGCGGCGCCAGCGTCGTGCTGGAGCCGACCCGGGTCGCGGCGCCCGAGGAGCTGGACGTGGCCGTGGAGATCATCCGCAACCGGGTGGACGGACTGGGCGTGGCCGAGCCCGAGATCTCCACCCAGGGCAACAACATCCTCGTCCAGCTGCCCGGCGTCGACGAGCAGCAGCGGGCCCTGGACCTGGTCGGCCAGACCGCTGAGCTGCGCTTCCGCCCGGTGCTCAGCGTGGTGGCGGAGAGCTCGCTGGAGGGCGCGGACACCGACGAGACCCTGCTGGACTCGTTCACCCTCAGCGAGGGCGACGTGACCGCCGGAGCGGATGTCGTTCTGCCCCAGTACGGCGACGACCGCGACATCGAGTTCCGCTACCGGCTCGGTCCCACCGCGGTGGCGGGTGACGGGCTGGAGGGCGCCGTCGCGCAGTTCCATTCCTTCATCGGCTGGCATGTGGCGCCCACGTTCAAGCCGGGCGCCGGGGGCATCGACCTGTTCAACGATGTGAGCGGCCGGTGCCACAGCCGGGCGCCGTCGTGCCCTACCGGTCGGGTGGCCATAGAGATGGACAACGAGGTCGTGAGCGCGCCCGTCGTCCAGGCCGACAACGCCTTCTTCGAGCCGTTCGAGCGTTCCGGCATCACGATCTCCGGGGAGTTCAGCGAGCAGGAGGCCCGCGATGTGGCCCTGGTGCTCGACTACGGTGCCCTGCCGGTGGAGTTGGAGGCCCAGCAGAGCCGGATCGTGTCGGCGTCTCTGGGAACCGACGCGCTGTCCGCCGGCGTCCTCGCGGGCCTGATCGGGCTGGGACTCGTGTCGGTGTACCTGCTGACCTACTACCGCCTGCTCGGCCTGGTGGCCATAGCCAGCCTCGGCCTGTCCGGCGCCATGCTCTGGGCGATAATCGCGTGGCTGGGCGAGACCCAGGGGCTGGCACTGACCCTGGCCGGCGTAACCGGCCTCATCGTCGCCATCGGCGTGTCGGTCGACTCCAACATCGTGTACTTCGAGCACCTCAAGGAGGACGTCCGCTCGGGCCGGACGCTGCGCTCCGCGGTGGACCGGGCGTTCCCGGTGGCCTTCTCCACCATCGTCAAGGCGGACTTCGCGTCGCTGATCGCGGCGGCGGTGCTGTATTTCCTCACCGTGGGCCAGGTCCGGGGCTTCGCCCTGTACCTCGGGCTGGCGACGATCCTCGATCTGGTGGCCACGTACTTCTTCATGGGTCCGCTGATCGGCCTCATGTCGCGGCGCTCGGGCCTGTACTCCCATCCGGGCCGGTTCGGGATACCGGCGA
>JAPPLH010000046.1:0-13495 GCA_028819505.1 Acidimicrobiaceae bacterium | reverse complement strand
GGGGTTGCCGCATGAAAGGCGGGCCGTTGGGCGTGCTCGCGTCCGTGTACCGCGGCGAGCAGCGGATCGACTTCCCGCGGCTGTGGCGGCGGGCCGTGATCGGCTCCCTCGTCGCCGTGGTGGCGAGTGTGGCCAGCTTCGGGCTGCGCGGCGTCGATCTGGGCATCGAGTTCGAGGGAGGCACCTCCTGGGAGGTCCCCGCGCCGGGGGTGTCGGTGGCCGAGGCCCGGGACGCGCTGCGGGGCACGGGCGCGGCCGACGCCAAGATCCAGACGGTCGGCGGCGACACCATCAGGGTGCGGGCCGACGTCGAGGGCCCGGAGGCGGTGGACGGCGTGCGCGCCGCGCTGGCCGGCCTGGCCGGCGTCACCGGCAACGACGTGAGCGTGACCACGGTCGGACCGTCGTGGGGGGCGGAGATCACCAGCAAGGCCCGCAACGCGCTGATCGCCTTCTTCGCGCTGATCGCCGCCTACATCGCCGTGAGGCTCGAGTGGAAGATGGCTGTAGGGGCTCTGGTTGCGGTGATCCACGACATCGTGGTGTCGGTGGGGCTCTACTCGGTGTTCCAGTTCGAGATCACCCCGGCCACGGTCATCGCGTTCCTGACGATCATGGGGTACTCGCTGTACGACACCATCGTCGTGTACGACAAGGTGCGCGAGGTGGTGGGCCGGGTGTCGGCCACCGGTCGCTACACCTACACCGAGATGATGAACCTGTCTCTCAACCAGGTGCTGATGCGATCGGTCAACACGTCCATCACATCGATGGTCCCGGTGGCGTCGATGCTGGTGATCGGTTCGTTCTTCCTGGGCGCGGTCACGCTCCAGGAGTTCGCGATCGCCCTGCTGGTGGGGATCGTCGTGGGCACGTACTCGTCGCTGTTCGTGGCAGCCGCGGTGGTGGCCAGGATGAAGGAGCGGGAGCCGGCCTACGTGGAGATCGCCGAGCGGGTCCGTCTGCGCGGCGGCGCCGCCGGGGCCGGCACCCGCACGGTCGCGACCGACGACGCGGTGCTCGGCGAAGCGGCTGCGGCCAAGCGGTCGGCCACCGCCCGGCGGCCGAATCCGTCCCCCCGGGCCGCGTCGGGGCCGGCGCGGGGCGCGATACCGCCGCGTCCCCGAAAGAAGAAGAAGCGGTGATCGCCGCGGCTCGCCGTCGCCGGGGCTGCCCAGAGGCCGAGCGGCGGCAGTTCATGATGATCTTCACAAGGTGCCCAGCGAGGCCGTGGCCCGAGCGGCCCGTGAGCGAAGCGAACATGAGCGGGGAACAGCATGCCTCGCCACGAGGCGCTTCCATGTCCGTGAAGGTCTCGTAGGTGGCGACCGTCACACGGGTCCTGCCTTGGAGGCGCGGCGCCCGGCGGCCCGCGGCGGCCGAGATCGCCCCGCTGCTGGAGTGCTACCGGCAGCGCCACCGGGATCGGTCGCCCGTTCTGATCCTGCGGGCCTTCGACACCGCGGCGGCCGCCCACGAGGGCCAGATGCGGCTGTCGGGGGAGCCCTACATCCGCCACCCGGTGGCCGTGGCCACCATCGTGGCCCGCCTCGGGCTCGACGACGTCACCATCGCCGCCTCGCTGCTGCACGACGCGGTGGAGGACACCGATGTGGCCCTGGCCGTGATCGAGGAGGACTTCGGGGCGGACGTTGCCCGCATAGTCGACGGGGTCACCAAGCTGGACCGGGTGCAGTACGACACCCGCGAGCAGCAGCAGGCCGCGTCGGTGCGCAAGATGATCGTCGCCATAGCCCGCGATCTGAGGGTCCTGATCATCAAGCTGGCGGACCGGCTGCACAATCTTCGCACCCTGGCGGTGCTGCCCGCGTTCAAGCAGGACTACATCGCCCGCGAGACCCTCGACGTGTACGCGCCGCTGGCCCACCGCCTCGGGATGCAGGATCTCAAGCAGCAGCTGGAGGACCTCGCGTTCGCCGCGCTGGAGCCCCGCCGCTACGCCGAGATCGACCAGATGGTGCAGCAGCGGGCCCCGGAGCGCGGCATCTACCTGGAGCAGGTGCTGGGGGATGTGGAGTCCCGGCTGGCCGAGCTGGGGATCAAGGCCGACGTGACCGGACGGCCCAAGCACCTGTGGTCGATCTACGAGAAGATGGTGGTGAAGGGCCGGTCCTTCGAGGAGATATTCGACCTCATCGGCATCCGCGTGCTGGTGGATTCGGTGCGGGACTGCTACGCCGCCCTCGGCTCGATCCACGCCACCTGGCGGCCGGTGCAGGGCCGGTTCAAGGACTACATCGCCATGCCCAAGTTCAACCTCTACCAGTCGCTGCACACGACGGTGGTGGGGCCCCAGGGCAAGACGCTGGAGGTGCAGATCCGCACCCGGGCGATGCACGACCGGGCCGAGCACGGCGTGGCCGCCCACTGGGAGTACAAGGACGCCGCGCCGTCGGAGGAGATGGCCTGGCTGTCGCGCATCGTCGACTGGCAGTCCGAGACGTCGGATCCGGCCGAGTTCATGTCCAACCTCAAGACCGAGCTGGACACCGACGAGGTGTACGTGTTCACGCCGGCGGGCAAGGTGATCGAGCTGCCGGCAGGCGCCACGCCGGTGGACTTCGCCTACAGCATCCACACCGACGTGGGCCACGCCTGCGTCGGGGCCAAGGTGAACGGCCGGCTGGTGGCGCTGGACAGCCGGCTGCTGTCGGGCGACGTGGTCGAGGTCTTCACCACCCGGACCGAGGGCGCGGGGCCGAGCCGGGACTGGCTGAAGTTCGTGGCCAGCCGCCGGGCCGCCAACAAGATCAAGCAGTGGTACTCCCGCGAGCGCCGGGCCGACGCCATCGAGAACGGGCGCGACGACCTCATCCAGGCGCTCCGGCGCGAGGGCCTGCCCGCCCAGCGCCTGCTGAAGGACAAGCTGCTCGACGCTGTCGCCGAGCAGCTCAACTACAGCTCCACCGATCTGCTGTTCCTGGCCATAGGGGAGGGCCACCAGTCGGCGTCGTCGGTGGCCGGCCGCTTCGCGCGGGCGTTGCAGGGTGACGACGACGCCGAGGGCGAGCAGGACCGCCTGCCCACGACGGCCCGGCGGCGGGCCGGGCACTCCCGCAGCGACTCCGACGTGGGCGTGCACGTGGAGGGCCTAGACGACATCCTCATCCGGTTGTCGCAGTGCTGCGCGCCGGTGCCGCCCGACGACATCATGGGGTTCGTGACCCGGGGCCGGGGGGTGTCGGTGCACCGGGCCGACTGCGTCAACGCCATCGGGCTGGCGGAGGGCCAGACCGACCGGCTGATCGAGGTCGAGTGGGACGCCGACTTCGCCGGCAAGTTCTCCACGACGATCTCGGTGCATGCGCTGGACCGTCCCGGCCTGCTCCGCGATGTGACTGATGTGCTCGCCGAGCATCGCCTCAGCATCATCAGCGCGCGGGCCGAGACCGGCGACGATTTCATCGCCCGCATGGACTTCGAGTTCGAGCTGGCCGACCTTTCCCAGCTCGACTCGGTGCTTTCGAGCGTGCTGGCCCTCGAAGCAGTCTTCGAGGCCTACCGGGTAGTCCCCGGAGGCAACGGCCGAGCCGACGCGGACTAGACCCCCCCACCGCGGCCGCACGTCAAGCCCAGACCGCCCCTGTGTCGGCGGCCTGTCCCTATCCGCGACGCCGCTCGGGCGGGCGGAAGTAGCTGGGGTCGTAGCCCTCGCCGAGAATCTCGACTGCTTCGCCGTGGCGGGGATGGCCGGAATCGCCGACAGCGCCGACGAGTTCGGCGTAGCCCCAGACGCCGCCGCAGTCTTCGGGCGGGCATGCGCCGCTTCCGTCGGTGCAGCGCGGCTGACGCGCGCCGGGATCGGCCGGGGCGACGGCTTGCACCACGATGTCATGGGCCCAGGAGTCTCCCATGTCGTATTCCCACTCCATTGTCATCCCGCTCTGCGGCAGCACCTCGCGATCCGGTGCCGGGTTTCGTCCTCGCGGTCGTCGAACCAGTCGTCCCTGCTGACCGGCCAGTAGATGGTGCCGTCGGCGGTGAAGGCGTGCAGGTGGTAGCCCTCCCAGCCCATCGCCATCACCAACACGTCCGACAACTCGCCGAGCGTCATCTCCGAGGGAACCTCCAGCATCCGCCACACTGGCGGGCTCACGTCGCGCAGACTTACCTTCAGCGTGTGGATGGTCGCAGTCATCGGGCACCTCCTCTGTCCGGGGCACGACACGCAGGGTCCATCAGCCCGTCGGGGGTCAGGTTAGTTGCCCATGTCCCGGCTCAGATGGTCCACCAGCGCCGCCGTCGTGGGGTCGTACCTGTCAAAGTGGCTCGCACAGACTCGGTCGACGTCTGAACATCCCCATGCGGCCGACAGCAGCGGACCCGTGCGACACGGCCGCGAATTGCGATCCTGTCCTATTGTCGCACTCGTCCCACATATATTTCCGCACTTGAAGACGCTATATTTTCACACTTACCGTTAGAATGTTCTTGCACACGAAGGGAGGCTGGCCGTGCCTGACGACTTGACGCCCGAGGGGTATATTCCACGGGTCGCGGACCGGGAGTTGCAGTCCGCGCTGCGGTCGTCACCCGCGGTCGTCGTCGAGGGGCCCCGAGCCTGCGGCAAGACTTGGACGGCCCGCCATTTTGCTCGCAGCGCGGTGACCATTGACGATTCCGACGATGTCCGCTTGGCCGTGGCGATGGACCCGGCCGCGATTCTGGAGGGCGGTACCCCGCGGCTCATCGACGAGTGGCAGCTGGCGCCGCGGATATGGAACCCGATGCGTCATGCCTGCGACCGCCGGGCACGGCCGGGACAGTTCATCCTGACCGGCTCGGCCGACCCGACCGATGAGATCACCCGGCACTCCGGCGCGGGGCGGGTTCTGCGGGTGAGGATGAGGCCGATGTCGCTGTTCGAGTCGGGCGAGTCGAGCGGGGCCGTCTCGCTGCGTGGGCTCCTCGACGGCGACAAGCCCGCGGCCGGTCGCTCCGACCTGGATGTCGCCGGCCTCGCGGATGTCGTCTGCCGGGGCGGGTGGCCGTGGCTGTTGGGAGAGCCGCCGGTGGCTGCTCAAGCCCGGCTGCGCGGCTATCTGGGCGAGATCGCCAGGACCGATGTGGCCCGGTCCGGCGGGCCTGCGCATGATCCTGCCGGGTTGGGCCGCCTGCTTGTCTCGCTGGCCCGCAATGAGTCCACCAGCGTCGCCTACAGCACGCTGGCCGCGGACATGAGTGGCAGTCGCGAGGTCGCTGCGCACCCCCGCACAGTGAAGCGCTACATCGATGCCCTGTCGCGGCTGTTCGTGGTTGAGGGCCTGCCCGCATGGGCGCCGCACCTGCGGTCGAGGGCGCAACTGCGGCGTTCAGACAAGCGCTACTTCGTGGACCCGTCGCTGGCGGTGGCCGCGCTGCGGACCGGCCCGACGCAGTTGCGGGCCGACCTGAGGTTCCTCGGCCTGCTGTTCGAGTCCTTGGCGATGCGCGACCTTCGGGTGTACGCCCAAGCCAATGACTGTCGGGTCTCGTATTTTCGGGACAAGGCCTCGCTGGAGGTGGACGCAGTCATTGAACGGGCCGACGGCGAGTGGATGGCAGCGGAGATCAAGTTGGGCGGCGAGAAACTGATCGAGCAGGGCGTCAGTTCCCTGCTGCGCCTGCGGAGCCGGGTCGACACTACCCGTATGGGGGAGCCGTCGGCCCTGATAGTCCTCACCGCCGCCGGTTACGCCTTCAAGCACCGAGACGGCGTGCAAGTGGTCCCCATAGCCACCCTCGCCCCCTAACCGCAAGGCGTCCGACCCGAGGACTCGGGTTCAAGTCGATGCTGACTCGTTCAAGTACGGCATCGACTGCGCTCGTCGGAGCTGAGCCGCTGTGCCATACTGAGAACCTCCACCGGTTCGGATGCTGACTGGACAACCGGCCATCATGGCCGATATGTCGCATCCACCGGTGGAGGGCGCCGACTCTCACTGCGTCCAGGTCGAAGTAGGGCTTGGGGCCCTTGGCGAAGTGGTAGACGTACTCGAAGCCGTCCTTGGTGCGCGGCCCGAACCGGCCAGGGATCGCGTTGGGCTTCGACCAGATGTAGGTCTCAATCCACCGCCAGCCCATCCGCTGCATGCTGAGCACTAACTCGTACACGTAGGGGTGTCGCTGTCCCCGGAGGGGACCGGCGCTCGCGACGCGGTTCTTGATGTTCAGCACGAACGACCCGGACTCGGCTGTCGCGTCGAGCATCGCGGCCGCGAAAGGCAGGAACCACTCGACGTAGCGGTCCGGGTGGATCTCCGAGTACGAGCGGGCGTCCGCATAGGGCGGCGACGTGAAGAACAGGTCGACGCTTCCCTCCGGCAGGCCCGGCAGCCACTCCGCGGCGTCCCCCCACACGACTGTCTCGTCCAAGAGCTGCGACAGGGCATTATCCGGGTCCGTCGGGACGGCCGGACGACTTTGGGAAGCGCATGGCGACTCCATGAGGCCGACAGTAGCGGACCCCTGCGACAGGGCCGCGGAACCCCTCCTTCACTCCCGACGGTCCGTGCCCCGCGCCGCAAGTGTCGTGCCATGCCGCCATCATGGGTGAGCCACATTGTGAGACATGACGCAGCCGAGCCGCGTCGGCCACATGGTCAGCTCACTCCATCCCGGCAATTGGCCGACAGCGGCGCTCAACCGTTCAGCACTTGCGCCGTATATGTTGTAGCACTTGTCACCGCCATATTTCGCACGTACGGCTGTCATTATCCCGCACACGAAGGAGGCTGGCCGTGGCTGGCGACTTGACGCCCGAGGGGTACCTGTCCCGGGTGGCCGACCGGGAACTGGAGTCCGCGCTAGGTGATCGAGCAGGGAGTCAACTCCTGCTGCGCCTGCGCGACCGGGTGGACACCGACCAGATGGGCCGGCCCTCGGCGCTGATCGTCATCACCGCCACCGGCTACGGCTTCAAGCACCGAGCCGGCGTACAGATCGCGTCAATAGCCCACCCCTCGGCCCCTGACCGCACTTCGCTGACCTCCCGGGGCTGCCAAGCGGTGAGCGACTGCGCCGTTCGTCAATGGGCAATTGGCCCGAATTGGGCAGCGTGTTCGCGGCCCAAGTAGCCTGACCTGTCGGATTGATCCCAGGCAGACAGACGGGAGGCCGATGGGGCTGAGGGAGACCGTGGAGCGGATCGCGGCGATGCCTCGCCCACCCGCCAACGAGGAAGCCGCGAAGATGCGAGTGCTGGTGCCGATGCTGGCCGAACTCGGCTGGGATGTGCATGACCACCATGGCACTGGCGAGGTGCTCTGGGAGCACCCGATCGGTCCGGGCAGCGGTGCAGGCCAGAAGGGACGCGCTGACATCGCCTTGACAACGACAGGTCAAGGGCACCGTCTGGTCTGTCTCATCGAGGCCAAGTCTCCGCAAGAGGATCTCTCCAAGCATGTGGACCAGCTCATGGGTTACGCCTTCCATGAGGGAGTCGACATCTGTGTTCTCACGAACGGGCTCGAGTGGTGGCTGTACCTTCCCCGCGAGCCCGGCCCGGCCGCGGACCGCCGTTTCGCCGAGTTGCGGCTCAGCAGTTCATCGCATCAGCATGTCGCCGCTGACCTTGAGGCATACCTGAGCAAGTCCAGCCTGAGCAGCGGGGAGTCCGTGAGACGGGCCAAAGAGGCGCTGAGCGGACTTCGGGAGGCCGAGCGCCTCACGGCGGAGATGCCGAGAGTCTGGCGACAGATGCTCGACAAGCCGGATCAGGAACTCGTCGATCTGTTCGCAAGGCGTGTCCACGATAGAACGAGACTGTGGCCTTCTCCCGAAGCCATTGCTGCCCACTTGCAAGGCAAGCCGAGCGACATGGTCCCGGCAGCAAGACCTGGCGACAGCCCGAAGGGCACGCATCCTCAAATTGAGCGTCGTCCCGAGAAGCTCCCGAAGGCAGTCGCGAATAGGCCCAGAACGGTGGTGCTGTGGGGAAACGCCACCGAGGTCACTCGTTGGACAGGTGTCATGGTCTGTGTGGCTGAAGCGGTCTATCAGCAGCACCCCCATGACTTCTTGGAGCGTACGAAGGCCATGGCGGGCCGGAAGCGACCATTCGCCTCTCAGGATCCTGCGGACTTCACCAGGGCAGGGCAGATCGCGTCGTCCGGGGTGTGGGTCGAGGTAAACCACTCCGCGGATGGCACGCTCAAGAAGTGCAGAAGGCTACTGGAAGTCTTCGGGTACTCTGCCAGCGACTTGGAAGTCCTGACCCAGGGCTAGTTCAGACGCTGTTGGCTGACGTCCTCGCGTCCGGACTCGCGGCGTGTGACCGTCGAGCAGCGCCTCCACGCGGCACCGCTCACGGCCCCACCCGGCCAGCCAGTCATCGAGCTCGCGGTCGCTGAGCCCCGCACATCGGGTCTGCTGCGCCGAAGCTGAGAGACCGCCCCGGCTCGGATGATGCGGTATCGTCTGGTGGTTGCATGACAATACATGAAGTAATATACTGAATACCAAGCCTTGCCTCCGGGTGTCAGCGGTGCGCCAACCAGCACGACACGACCCGACAGGATCCCTGCCGCGACACCTCTGCGAGGCACCTCGTGACCGCAACCACCCCCAGCACCGCCGCCCAGGCGACCCCGATGACCCACACCCCGGACATGCGACCCGACCCGCCCGCGGAGGCGACCGCCGCTGAGCCCGCGGCGGCTGGGGCACGACTCCGGCGGTGGGCCATACTCGGAGACAACCCCCTCCTGACCTTGGTCGGCACCGGCGCGGCGGCAGTGCTGACCGTGCTGGGCACCGTCGCGGTCGCGCTGCTCATCTTCACGCTCAACAGCATGAGCGACCGCCTCGACCGCCTCGAAGACACCATGGTCGCCGGGTTCGCCGCGCAGGAAGCCAAGTTCGACGAAGTCGACGAGAAGATCGCCGAGCTCGACCGGAAGCTCACAGCGCTGATCGCAGCGTTGAACATGACCGACGAGCTCGACGCCGCCCTCGAGGGCAGGATCCTGGACTTGGAGAAGAGGTGAGCGGGCTGACATCTCGGTGGTCTCGGGGTCCAGTGGGGCGGCGGTAGCCTCGGGGGTCGTGGCCCAGCCCTTGTTCCGCGCCCCTGTGGGCACCCGCGACCTTCTGCCGCCGGAGTCGGGGAGGCGGCGGCGGCTGGTGTCCGTGTTCGCCGATCTGGCCGACCGCAGCGGCTTCGGGCTGCTGGAGTCGCCCATCTTCGAGGAGCTCGGAGTGTTCCAGCGCCTCGGCGCGAGCAACGACGTCGTCACCAAGGAGCTGTTCGAGTTCTTCGACAAGGGCGACCCTCCCCGGCACCTGGCCCTTCGCCCCGAGTTGACGGCCAGCGTCTGCCGGGCCTTCGCCGAGCACCGGCCGACGCCGCCGTGGAAGATCTGGTACTCCGGCCCGCAGTTCCGCTACGAGCGCCCCCAGGCCGGCCGCTACCGGCAGTTCGACCAGGTCGGGGTGGAGACCCTCGGCACCGACGACCCCCACGCAGACGTGGAGGTGATCGGCCTGGGCCTGCGATTCTACGAGGCCCTGGGAATGAAGCAGGTGCGTCTGCTGGTCAACTCGCTCGGTGACTCCGAGAGCCGTCCCTCCTACGTCGCCGCGCTGGCCGAGTATCTCCGGTCCCGCCACGGCGAGTTGTCGGACCAGGCGCGGCTGACGTTGGAGCGCAATCCCCTGCGGGTGCTGGACTCCAAGCGCGAGCAGGACCAGCCGGTGATCGCGGCAGCGCCGGTGATGGCCGACTTCCTGTCGGGCGCCTCGGCCGAGCACTTCGCGGCGGTGCGGGCCGGTCTCGACAGCGTCGGCGCGGCCTATGAGATCTCTCCCCGGCTGGTGCGGGGGCTGGACTACTACACCCGGACCACCTTCGAGTTCGCGGCCGACGCGCTCCACACCGCCCAGAACGCGGTGGGCGGCGGCGGGCGCTACGACGGGCTGGTGGAGGAACTGGGCGGCCCCCCGGCGCCGGGCATCGGCTTCGCTCTGGGGGTGGACCGCATCCTCATGGCCTGCGACGCCGAGGGAGCGTTCGCCGCGGCACCGGCACCGGTGGAGGTGTTCGTGGTGGACACCGCCGGAGGCCATAGCGCAGCCGTGCTCTGCGACCGGCTCCGCCAGGCCGGCCTGGGCGTGGACCGGGCCTTCGACGGCCGGTCCATGAAGGCTCAGATGAAGCGGGCCGACCGCTCCGGAGCCACCGTCGCAGCGATTGTCGGCCCCGACGAGCAGGCCGAGGGCGCGGTCACCGTGCGGGACATGCGCCCCGGCGGCGGCCAGCGGCGGGTCGCCGAGGCCGAGGTGGTGGCGGTTGTCACCGAACTCTTGGAAGGAGCGGACTGATGTTCGGGCGCGCAGGGGAATTGGCAGCGTTATGCACGGTATGCGTGCATTGTGCTGCCAATTCCGGTTGCTCGGGAGGGCGGCGCCCGTGACCGGGATCGACGCCACGACCATGCGGACCGACTTGTGCGGCCGTCTCGGCCCTGACGACGCCGGCCGCACCGTGACGGTGTGCGGCTGGGTGGACCGCCGCCGCGAGCACAGCGAGCACCTCGCCTTCATCGACCTGCGCGATCACGCGGGCGTGCTCCAGTGTGTGGTGGACGGCGCTCGCGACCTGCGCTCGGAGTATGTGGTGCGCATCACCGGCACCGTCACGCTGCGCCCCGAGGGCACCGCCAACCCCGCGCTGGCCACCGGCGAGATCGAGCTCCAGGACTGCGAGGTCGAGTTGCTGTCTCGGGCCGAGCCGCCGCCGTTCCCTCTCGACGAGCGCGCCGACGTGGACGAGACGCTGCGCTTGCGGCACCGATACGTCGACCTGCGCAAGCCCCGCATGCAGCGCAACCTGCGGGCCCGGGCCTCGGTCAACCGGGCCATCCGCCGGGCCATGGACGCTCAGGGTTTCGTGGAGGTTGAGACTCCGATGCTCATCGCCTCCACCCCCGAGGGGGCCCGGGACTTCGTGGTGCCGTCCCGAAAGGAGCCGGGCTCGTTCTACGCCCTTCCCCAGAGCCCGCAGATCTTCAAGCAGCTCACCATGGTGGGCGGCGTCGACCGCTACTACCAGATCGCCCGCTGCCTGCGCGACGAGGACCTGCGGGCCGACCGCCAGTTCGAGTTCTCCCAGCTCGACGTGGAGGCGTCGTTCGCGACCCGCGACGATGTGCTCGGTTTCGTGACGCGGGCCGTGGCCGAGGCCACCGTCGAGGTCGCCGGGCATGATCCCGGCACCTTCGACCGCATGACCTGGCACGACGCCATGGAGCGTTTCGGCTCCGACAAGCCAGACACTCGCTTCGGCATGGAACTGGCCGAGCTCACCCCGATCTTCGCCGACACCCGGGCCCGGGTGTTCCAGGCGCCCTGCGTCAAGGGGATCTGCCTCACCGGCGGAGCCGTGACCCTGCCCCGCAGCCGCGTGGACGAGCTGGTGGCCACCTGCCAGCGCTGGGGCGCCAAGGGCCTGGCCTGGATGCGCGTCGTCGCTTCAGGTGCTCCGGGCTCGGGCGGTGAAGGCTCGGACTCCTCCGGCTCGGGCGGTGAAGGCTCCGGCGGCTCGGCCCTGGACGGCGGTGTGGCCAAGTTCCTGTCGGCCGCTGAGGCGGCGGGAGTGATCGACGCTCTCGACGCCCGGCCCGGGGACATGGTGTTCCTGGTGGCCGACGAGCGGCCGGTGGTTCGCCACGTGCTGGGCCTGCTGCGCCTGGGGCTGGGCCGCCCGCCCGTCAACGACGGCCGCTTCAACTACCTGTGGGTGGTTGACTTCCCCCTGTTCGAGGGGCTCAGCGCCGAGGGCGAGCCGATCCCGTCCCACCATCCGTTCACCATGCCCCACGAAGACGACCTGGCGGCCCTCATGTCGGCGGCCGGGCCGCCCACCGGCGAGGTCCTGCTCGACGTCCGCAGCCAGGCCTACGACCTAGTGCTCAACGGCTGGGAACTCGGATCGGGCAGCGTGAGGATCCATCGCCGCGAGGTCCAGCAGCGCATCTTCGAGCTTCTGGGGATCGCGCCCGACGAGGCTCAGGAGCGCTTCGGCTTCCTGCTCGACGCCTTCCGCTACGGCGCCCCGCCCCACGCCGGCTTCGCGGTGGGCCTCGACCGCCTGGCCGCCCTGCTGGTGGGGGAGGAGAACATCCGCGAGGTCATCGCCTTCCCCAAGACCCAGTCCGGCGCCGACCCCCTCACCGGCGCCCCCAGCCCCATTGCCGGCGCCCACCTCCAGGAACTAGGCCTGCGAGTCCTGCCCCCCGCCTGACGGGCAAGGCGGAATGGCCGGCTCTCCTGAGTCGCGCCGGCCGAGGTCAGATCGAGCCGCGCGGGACCACCCATTCGACGGGCTGCCCGGAGACTTGGGCGATCCGGTCGGAGTCGGCGTCGTAGTGCATCACCGCGACATCGTTTGCCTCTGCCGTCGCGGCGATGAGCAGGTCGGGCAGCGACACCCGGTGGTGGCCACGGCGGGCGAGGAGGCGCTGCACTTCGAGCGCTCGGACTGCGATCGGCTCGGTCATCGGGAATGACCTGAGAGCCATGCGCTCGGAGCGGACGTCCTCGTAGTCGTCGAACGAGCGGGCACTGCAGAGCACCTCCAGATCGACGATCGGGCAGGTGGCGATCTGACCTTCGAGAATCAGCGGCGCGAGGCGCTCATCCACGGCGGCATGGGTGATCCTCGCCAGCGCGCTCTTGTCGGCCAGGTAGACCGGCATCACCGCCATGAGTCGCGCATGAGTTCGTCGTCATCGAGATCGATCCCTTCCATGGACCGGAGGCGCTGTACGTGCCTGACCCGGAGTTCGAAGTCGACCACGTGCCGCAGCGCTCCGTTGACGGCCTCTTTCATGGTGGCCGCTCCGGTCAGGCTGCGGACCTCCTTGAGCAGGTCGTCGTCGATGTCGATTAGCCGTTTGGTCATGAGACTGAGTATGTCTTCTGAATGTCCGGCTGGATATACCCGGACTGCCATCGACCCGGGCCTTGGGATTGTGCGCGGACAGGCGTATGCCAACAAGCCGATCCGTTGATAAGGCAGGCAACATCGGCGCTGCTTCTCACCCATCCGCTCTGCCTCTCGGCCTGGATCCACCGGTGCGGTGAGGTTGGTGGGGCCGTCGAGTCCACCGGCAAGGCCTCCTGAGGGGGACTTGACTCGTCGTTCTGAGATGGTATACCGTCTGGTGGATGGGTGAGTGTTGTGGTCTTGGCCGGTGCGGCGGGTTCGGCGGCAGGTTCGGGCGTCCATGGTCGCTCTGGCGGCGGGCTGGGCGCCGTGGCGGGTTCGGCCCGGGGCGCGGCGAGGCGTTGGGGCGCCGGGCGCTGTTGGGGTCTGGTGTGTGTCCTGTGGGCGTGGTGGCGGTGGTTCTGGGCGGGCCGGCCGGCGGCGGGAGGCTGTCGGGGTGAGCGGCGGTTCTGCGCTGCCGCGCCGGGGGGTCGGCCCGGCTGGGGTGCTCGGGTGCCGGCGCGCGGGGCGGGGTTCGGTTTGGGGCGGCTCGCTTCGGTTGTCTGGGGT
>JAPPLH010000023.1 GCA_028819505.1 Acidimicrobiaceae bacterium | reverse complement strand
GTCGATGCGGAGCCGTTCGGTCAGCTGCTTGAGATCCGTGTCGCTGAGGCTGGAGCCCAACCATTCCACTAGTTCCTCCTGGCGGGGCTGCCCGAAGGCGAGCCGGTACGCGGCGAGTGCCTTGCGCAGCTGCGGTAGGGCTGCCTCTTCGCGGCTGAAAGGTATGACCGGCACATGGCGCTCGATCTTGGCCGGACCGGCGTTGAACACCCAGTAGGGCACCATCTCGCTGTCGGTGTCGGTCCGCTCTTGCGCGGCCGCGCCGAAGAGTTCGTTCCACGGGTCGGCGCCGGACGGCAGTCCGCTGTCGAACAGCTCGGGGCCGAGCGTGGCGGCGATGTTGCGCCGCACTGCGTGGCCCTTGTAGCGGTGGACCCGCCCCTCCCGCTGTTCCAGGTCCACAGGGTTGTAGGGCAGGTTCCAGTGAACGACCGCGTGGCACCACAGGTGGAAGTCCAAGCCCTCCTGCCCGATGGAGGTCGAGGCGAGCACGAAAGGCCAGAACGGCGAGTTGAACGCCGCGGACACGGATCCCAGCCGGGCCTCGCCGCCGTCCTCGAACCTCTGATTGGCGAAGGCCACCGCGAAGCGGGTGCGCATCCTGTGTGAGCCGAACTTGATCTTGCGGCCCTTGCGCTTCCGGACTGGGATGTCCACCCGATACGACGACGTGCGCAGCTCGAGGGCCTCAGCCATCTTGCCTGCGATGTCGCAGGCCGCTTCCCAGCGTTGGTCGTCGTCCGCCGCTTTCCGGTGCCGGTCGGTGTCGCCCGGGCTCAGATGGCCGAGCCAGTCGCGCAGGATGTGGCCGTGCTCGTCGAGAACGGCTTGAAGGTTGCCGTCCACACAATGCCGCACAACATCGCGCCAGTAGCGGCCCTCGCCCTCGTCGCCGTCCGGCTGCCCGGAGTGTCCGCTGGTGATGACCGCAGTGACCTCCGGAGCGTTGAAGAAGCTCCTGAAGGCGGCCGCCATCCATGCGGCGTACTCCGCGGTGCCCTCATCGTCGGAGACGGGCAGTCCGCAGACCGACGAGATCATGCGCAGGGCGCATTGCGCCGGACCGCCCACCGCGAGTTCGGCAAGCACCTTGACAAGATCGCCGGGAGGCTGGCCGAGTGCGCCTGGCCCATAGTCGACCATTGCCCGCGCCTCGGCGATGTGGGCACGGAGCCCCCGTCCAGCGTCGTCCTCCCAGCAACCGGCGCCATCGGGGCCGAGCAACAGGTCGATGACCTCCGGCGTGCGCTGCCGGTCGAGGAACAGCGGTGCGGCCCAGTACCACCGCCGGTCGACCGCGCCGTCGGTGGGCGCGGCTTGGATCAGCGGTTCGATGGCCTGTCTCAGCCGGGCGGCGACCTGGTCGAGGACATCCGAGGCCAGGGGGCGGTCGCCGGTCGCAGGCGTCGCCTTCTCGCCGATCCCCGGCCCTTGTGGAGGTCGGCGGGGCGCCTGGGGTCGGGGGTCGCCGAGTCTGGCGAGGCTCGGACTCGGCCAGGTCAGCAGGAACGAGGTCATAGCGGCCGCTCGGCGGTCGCCGGATGCCTCTCCCGGCCTGGCGGGCCCGGCGCGTTCGGGAGTGCGGAACCTGAGGCGCTGGCCGCCGCGTCTCCTGTACTTGGCCGAGTAGCGGTGGTCACGGGCCGCGAAGGCGCGGCGCTCGGCCTCGAAGCTGACCAGCGAGGAGACCACCTTCGGCACGACCGTCCAGCCCGAGAAGATCAGACGCTTGGTGAAGCCGGCTGCTTCCGGCGATTCGTACACCGATCCGGTGTCGTAGTAGCGCATCGACGGCGGCACCCAGAGCAACTCGAAGGCGCGATTGCTCTCCAGGTCGTCGAGCAGCCAGCGGAGCCGCCCGTTCTGGGGGTCGATCTGCTGGTAGGCCTCGATGTCGTCCCAGCTCAACAGGCCAGGGCCGGGATCGAGTTCGGCGCCGCCGAGAAGCCCGCTCTCCGCGGCCTCCGCCACCGCCTGCTTCAGCCTGTACGCCTCCATGAAGTTGACGAGGTAGGGCGCCGACTTCCAGTACTCCGTCGGTTCGTGGTGCGCCACCGCCTCGGCCAGGCCGCCGATGCGCACGTAGGCGCGGAGGTCTTCGGAGCTCACCGCCGCGTGGGTCTCCGTCTCGTTGAGCATGCCGTCGCGGTCGGGGGTGGCCGCCAGCCGTTCGGTCCGGGCCATCACGGCGCGCAGATCAGATCCGATGGTGCCGCAGATCTCGGTAGCCCGGTCGAGCGAGTCCCGCGCCGTGAGCGCGGTACGCAGCTGTCTGAACCGATCCCGGAGCCGCTCGACCCGGGCCGGGTCCCCGAACAGGAACGAGCAGGTGTCGAGGAAGTCCTTGTAGTGATCGCCCTCGAGCTCGCCCGAGGTGGTGTACATGCGGTACGGGGTCGCCGACAGCAGCAGCGTCCGCGTCGGCCGCCCGGTGTCAGGATCTCGGTAGTCGAAGAGTCGCTGGGCCAGTTCTGCCGCCAGATTCTCGGGCTCGGGCTGCAGCAAGTCCTTGAACCGCTGGAACTCGTCGAGCACCACTAGGTCAGGGCAGAGCGCGTCGATGCCCACCAGTGCCATCACGCGACGGACTTCGCCCACGAACTCCTGGCGACCTCGGTGCAGTTCGTAAGGGATTCTCCGCTTGTACGCCAGCCCGTCTACCAGTTCCTCGAACAGGGTCCGGAGACAAGGCCGGCCGTCTGCGATCCGGGCTCGGTCCGCTTGCTCGAGCCGCGTGCCGAAGTGCCTGAGTGATCCTTCGATCTGGGGGCGATACCACTTTTCCCAATCTCTTACCCACCTGTCCCGGTCGCGTCGGCTGCCGGACCGGAGGCCCTCCCAGAAGATGCGCTTGACCGGCGATCGGCTCATGGCACACTTGCCCCAGTGGCCTCGCAGGAACGTGTAGGCCAGACATCGCTCGGGGAACGTGCCTGTGCTACGGCCGAACTTCAAAGACGTGCCCGGCGTGATCGCCAGCAGGTTGATGCCGGTGCGCGTCTCGTCTCCGTCGTCGAGCTCGGCCAGCGGCAGCATTGTGAGCCGATCGACCCTCGCTACCGGCTCGATCCCCTTTGGGGCGAGCTTGCGGAGGTTCTGCCGGGCGATGGCCCCGTTGGAGCAGACGTAGACGATGTCGTGGCGTTCGTCACCGGTGCGCCCGAGGTGTTCGATGACCTGGGCGATCACGCCTTTGGCGACGTGGGTCTTGCCCAAGCCGACCTCGTCGGCCACTAGGAACCGAATCGCTGGGTCGTCGTCGGCGAACATCCGCTCGAAAGCCCAACGGGCGGTCCGTCGCTGGAAGTCCTTCAGGTCGGCGAGTACCGCCTCGGTGTTGATGGTCTGTCCGCTCACTGCGCTGGTCCATCTGTGGTTGCAACCTGGTGGATCATTTCCCACAGCTCGGCGAAGCCCGGCGGCAGCGCGTCGTCGTCGGCCAGGTCCGACACGAGCGGATGGAGTTCGGCCAGCTTGCCGGGTTCACGTCGCATGGTTCGTAACAGCCTCTCCAGCACCGGAAGACTGACCGGCCCGTCTCCCTCCTCCTGGTCGCCGCCGCTCATCCGCTCGACGGTGTTGATCACGCTGGACTCGCCGGCGTCCTCTTCGAGCAGCGCCATGAGGTAGCGGAAGAACCGTTCCGCGCTCCCGATCAGGGACTTCAACAGCTCGCGGTCGCGCTGTTCGGGCACGCCGGAAAGCGGGACCGGGACCACGAAGCGGCTCAGCTCGCCGTCGGTGTGGGTCAACTCGAAGGCGAGGAAGCCGCTGAGGTTCTCGAGGCTGGTCTCGAAGCGCTCCTCCAGCGGCCTTCCCGGGGCCACCTGCCGCCGGTTCCCGGCAACGGTGAGCGGCCAGCAGTGAATGGTTACGTCGTTGGTCTCGGGCATCGGCTCGGTTGTCCGGTAGGTGACCGCCCAGCCATCGCTGCTCCCGGTGACACGACCCTCAAGAGGGAGCCGTGCGATGACCTGGCGCCAACCGTCAATCGGTGGTTCGCCGGAGGGTCCATCGTCGATGCATGACCTGCGGTACTCGTAGAAGAGGTCGCGCAGACCAGGTTCGTCATCGCTGCCCTGACACAACCGGTCGATCCCGAGCACATCGATCGGCCCGGTCAGTTCCACGAGGATCTCGACATTGCTGCCGAACGCGGGGCCGGTGGCGTTGGCCGACCCGAGATACAGCCGGGCCCGGCCCTTGTCCTCGAAGGCGAAGACCTTGGCGTGCAGCCCAACGAGCGGCCGCCCAGGGTCGAAAGGCGACCGCTTGTCCCCTTGGGAGTCGATGTCCGTGGCACTCCCGTCGTCGAATGCGTGCGCCTTGCCCACCCTGGCCAGTGAGTCCTTCTCGAGGCGGTCGAGCCACTCCGGGCTGCTGACCAATTCGTCGATCCTGGACGGGTGCGCCCTGGTGAAGAAGGTGTCGCTGACGAATGGTGAGATGATCAGCGATCGCTCGGCAGCGCTCGGCAGCGGCGACGGCTTGGGTTCCAGACCGAGGACATGGACCTTGAGATCGTCTACGCCTGCGGGCAGGGCGAACAGAGCGTCTTGGAAAGCGGCGGCCAGTGATTGGACTCGCACAAGATGGTCCGCTGGGACGTCTACCGCGCAGCGGCTGAGAAGAGCCGTGAACAACTCGCCTACTGGTCGCAGGGTCGTTCCGCCCGGGCCGGTGGTCTCGTCGAGACGCACCATCGTGTCCCAGCTCGCATCGAAGGTGAGGTTGCGGCTAGCGATAAGCACCCGGAGCCGCTGCTCGACTGCCTGCCGGTCCGCCGGATCTCCAGCCGTCTCGTAGCGGATCACCCACACTTTGGGATGCACGATGCCACCCCTCGGTGCCGATACCGGTAGAACGGTGCGTTCCAGGAAGGCGAACGCCCGGCGCGATGGCGCTAGGGCGATCTCGCCGACCTGGCTGAACACCGTCATTCTGCCCGCGTGAGCCCGCAGGGCATGGATCAACTCGATGGACTCATACCTGGTGCGGCCGCGCCCCGTCTTGCCGGTGGTGTCGTCTGTGCCGGTGTCGTCGGGGTGGCCGCTGCCGGTCAGCGCGAGGGCTGCCGGCGCGGCCAAGAGTGCTCGGAGGTCCAATGTGTATGTCACGGCCATGGCCGACTCGAAGCTGAACCCCGCCGGGGGCCGCATGGCGTCGATCAAGGTCAGCCGGTTGGCAGGTTGCAGCATCAGCCGGGCACTCCGGCCGCCGCCAGGTCCCGGAGGTAGGTCTTGGTGATGCCCCACCGGTAGTCGAGTTGACCTCCGAACGGCATCTGGTTCCAATTCTCCAGCGCGGCTCGGTGCGACAGCCGAGCCCGTTTCGACTTGAGTCGCCGTTCCCGGTCGCGGATGAGCCGGTGGACCTGGGTACGCTCCGCGAACTGTTCTGGATCGTCCACCGCGTGTCGGGCCATCGCATCCCAGTAGTGGAGGGTGCTCTGGGCGATGCCGTGACCGGCGAGCAGTCGCCGGAACTCATGGGGCGCCTCCACCCAGGCCCGCAGTTCATCATGGCGCCTGCCTACCAGGTCGCTCCAGCCGTCGAGGTGCCGCTTCTGGCTCGCCTCGAGTTCTTCCGTGTCCCAGCCGAGTTCCTTTCTTGCCGCCCGGGCCAGCAGCAGGTTGTAGACCAACTGTGGCCCGTGCGTTAGCTCCGAGAAGCAGCGGGCATGGTGCAGCATCTCGACGAGACGGCTGGGAAGTCGTGGCACCGGCACGAACCACGGGTAGTCGATGTAGTCAAGCGACAGTCCTCTCACTTCTGTCAAGGCCGCGATGAGCGTGTCGGGGTGGCGCCGTCGGATGCCATCGGTCAGCATCTGGGCCTCGTCCGGTTCGAGTTGAAAGTTGACTTGACCGGCCGGGAAGTTCTCGGGCATTTCAGGAACAGAGGCCCATATCGATCCTGCCGGTTCGGTCGCGCTGCCGTCGTCGTCGCGTTCGGGCCGGAACCGGCCCAGCGCTCTCGCCTGCCGGCCGTACTCGGCGATGCTCAGGTCGAGTCGCCTGATGCCCCAGGCCATCATGCTGCGCCAGTAGACGTCGCTCGGCATCCGCCGGAGAGCGCGGCCCGCGACCCGGCCGATGACACCCTGGTTCGGCCCTAGGTGGCGGAGGCAGTCGATGAGCTTGGCCTCGTAGTCGCGGAGCTTGCGGGCGAAGCTTGCAGGCGGCACACCCTCGGCCTCCAGACGTTGGAAGATCCACGGCAGGAAGATGAAGTAGCGCAGCCTGGTCTGGACGGTCGAGGTCCCCGGGGTGAGCAGTTCTGAGAAGGTGTCGCGAATGGACCCCAGGCCCAGCGCGTCTATGGTGCCGGGCTCCTCAAGCGAGCGCAGCAGCGAGGCCACCCGCTCGCTGGCGACGGTGTCTAGATCGAGCCAGCCCAGCGATGAGGCCGGGGCGTAGTCGTTCACCTTCCCAAGTAAACCATGCCCCCCACACGTTCCACGGGGTTGTGACCCCGCCCGTCAACCTGACGTCGATCGATGGGCATCGCCCGCCAGCCTACAGCTCGACCCGGGGTGCTGCCGGTGTCGTGCTGCACACGGCTCAATAGTTCATCACCATCGCGTGGCGGGTGTCGCGCGAGAAGCGGCCCTTGATGTTGAACCGGTAGTTGGCGTCGTACTCCAGCACGGTCAGGCCCTGGCCGAAGTAGAGGTCTTCGATGAGGGGTGTGACCTTGCACACCAGCATGAACAGTCCGTCGAATCCGAGCAGCGCCTCCGCGAGCCTTCGCTGGTCGTCTGCGTCGAAGCCGCCGCCGACGTAGTCGGAGAAGGCCGTGTCGTAGGGGGGATCGACGAACATGAAGTCGCTGGGCCCGAACTCGTGCTTGCCCAAGAAGTCAGCGAAGTCCAGCGATGACAGGTTCAGGTGCGCGAGCTTGGCCCGCACCGCCGGGCAGGTCAGGCGGCGGATTTTCGTCGCCACGGTGCCGTTGCGGCCGTAGGCTCGACCGAACGGAACGTTGAATTCGCCCTTGGAGTTGAAGCGGAACATGCCGCCGTAGGCCAGTTCCCTCAGCACGAAGAAGTCAGCGGCCCGGCAGGCGTCGGTGCCGACTTGAGTGTTGTAGCGGCTCCGGCATTCGTAGTACAGGTCTTCTCGCTGGTCGAGCGTCGAGCGCTCCCACGCAGCCAGGAAGCCGTGTACGGCGTCGAGGAAGCCGTCGTCCTGGACGGCGACCAGTTCGTGCATCAGGATCAGGTCCGGGTGCAGGTCGTTGCCCCAGGCCTCGCAGTCGATGAGTCCGAAGAACACGCTGCCGCCGCCGAAGAACGGCTCGAAGTAGCGGTCATGGTCAGGCACCCGCGGCGCGATGGCGGGCAGTTCTGCGCGCTTGCCTCCGGGCCATTTGATCAGAGGAGCGCACGGCTCTCCCACGACTTGCCCCCTAGGCGGCTTCGTCGTCGGGCTGGACCGTGGCGCCCGTCCGCTCAGCCCGACAACTGAGACACTCGGCCACTGACGCACCACCCCTCGTAGTTCCGTCCGGATGGCCAAGACTAACATGTGTGTAACTCGAGTAGCGCACTCCGGTCCTGCGAATGTGACTGTCACCGGTGCCGCGACAGGCACGGCGTGAGGTCAGCGGGTGAAGAGCAGCTGGAACTCCATGATTCCGTTGTCCTCTACCGACACGACGATCGGTGCACTCGGGGCGGTGACGCCGAAGTCGCTGAAGACCACGTCGCTTGAGCCGACGGCCACGATCGTGTCGTCCACCAGTTGGGCCTGGAGATCGAACGTGACCCGGTTGGTGACCCCCTTGATGGTCAGATCGCCGTGGGCCGAGCCCGAGAAGGCCTCGCCGTCGGCCATGCCGGCGGGCAGCTCGACCGGCTCGGCCAGGGTGAATACCGCATGGGGGAAGTCGTTGGTGCCGAGGGCTCGGCGCACCTGGCTGTCGCGGCTCGAATTGTCGGTTCGCAGCGTGCCCATGGTCACTTCCACGGTGGCCGCCACCAGCACGTTGCCCGACAGCTCGATCGAGCCGGCCACGTCGGCGGTGCGGCCCACCGCGGTGAAGTCGCCGATACCGCCGGCCAGCACCTCGTCCACCCGGAAGCCGGCGAAGCTCACCGTCGGCTCGCCCTGGAGGTCGCCGGCGCTCTCGGCCACCTGAACGGCCCACACCCCGTCGAGGCCGCCGGGGGAGTCCGCCGTCTGGTCCGCCGACGCCGCTCCGGCGTCAGAGTCGGCGCCGCCGCCGGTCGAGGCGTCCGCGTCTTCGGACGATGCGTCGGCCTCGCTGCTCGATGTGGTGGCTACGTCCTCCTCGTCGGCAGGAGGCGATTCGGCGCGGTCTCCCGTGGCTGACGCGTCGGACGCTTCGTCGGCGCCGCCGTCGGACACATCGGCCGCTTCGATCCGGGCGACGGTCGCCCCCAAGTCGACCGCCTCGGGGGCTTCGTCCCGGGTCAGGAGATACACCGCCACCACGACGACGACCAGCACGACAACCGCCGCTGTCGCGCCAGCGACGATCTTGATGCGCTTCATCCCTCCGAGCCCCTCTCCATCTCCCTGGCCGCAGCGGCAGCGGCGGCCACGGTTGCTGCGATCTCCGCGTCGGTGTGGGCCAGCGACGGGAAGATCGCCTCATAGGCCCCCGGCGCGAAGGCCACACCCCGCCGCAGCATCCCGTGGAAGAACGGCGGATAACGACCGTTATCGGCTGCCTTGCGGGCCTCGTCGAAGTCGCGGGGAGCGTCCTCGGCGAAGAACAGGCCCAGCAGGGGTCCGACCCGCGGCAGCACCGCAGTCACCCCGGCCGCGGCGAACGCTCCAGCCATCCCCTCCTGCAGAGCGGCCGCTGTGGATTCCAGCCTCCGGTAGGCGCCGTCGTCGAGCAGACCCAGCACCGCCAGCCCGGCCGCGGTGGCCAGGGGGTTGCCCGACAGCGTCCCGGCCTGGTACACGCCGCCCAGGGGCGCCAGCCCGGACATGATCTCAGTCGAGGCGCCGAAGGCACCCACCGGCAGCCCTCCTCCGATGACCTTGCCGAAGCACCAGACGTCGGGCCGCACGCCGAACCACTCGGCGGCGCCACCCCGGCAGAGCCGGAAGCCGGTGATCACCTCGTCGAAGAGCAGCAGCGCGCCGGCCGCGTCGCAGGCGTCGCGCAGTCCCTGCAGGAAGCCGGGCTCCGGCGCCACCAGACCCATGTTGGCCGCCACCGGCTCCACGCACACCACGGCGACCGTCTCGTCGAGCTCGGGCACCACGTTGTACGGGGCCACGATGGTGTCGGCCACCGCGCCGGCGGTCACTCCCTCCGATCCGGCCAGGCCCTGCTGGGCCACGCCCGACCCGCCCGCCACCAGCAGGGAATCGCTGTGGCCGTGGTAGCAGCCCGCGAACTTCACCACCGTCGGGCGTCCGGTCACGCCCCGGGCCAGCCGTACCGCCGACATCACCGCCTCTGTGCCGCTGTTGGTCAGCCGCACCATCTCCAGGCCCTCCACGCGGGCACACATCTCCTCGGCCATCAGCACCTCGTCGCGGGTGGGCGCTCCGTAGCTGGTGCCCCGCCCGGCCGCCTGCCGCACCGCTTCGACCACCGCCGGGTGGGCGTGGCCGCAGATGCCCGGCCCATAGCTCTGCACGTAGTCGATGTAGCGGCGGCCCTCCACGTCGTACACGAACGGACCGGAGGCCTCGGCCACAAAATACGGCGTGCCCCCAACGGAGCGGAAAGCCCGCACCGGCGAGTTGACCCCGCCGGGAATGACCCGCTGGGCCCGCTCGAACAGCGCCGCATTGGTGAGGGCGCCGTCGCTGCTCAAGACAGCGCCTCGTCGGTGTCGGCGTCGCGTTCCGCGTCGCTCATTGCAGGGCCTCGGCCAGGCGGCGGGCGAAGTAGGTGAGCACCACGTCGGCGCCGGCCCGGCGGATGGCGAGCACGTGCTCATGGGCCACGGCGTCGCCGTCGAGCCAGCCCCGCTCGGCCGCGGCGCACACCATGGAGTACTCGCCCGACACGTGGTAGGCGGCCAGCGGCACATCGAAGGAGCGGCGGGCCTCCGAGATCACATCCAGGAAGGCCAGAGCCGGCTTCACCATCACCATGTCGGCGCCCTCGGCCAGGTCGAGGCGGATCTCCTCGAGGGCCTCGCGGGCGCCGGCCACGTCCTGCTGGTAGGTCCGGCGGTCGCCCCCGCCGGCGATGGTCACGTCCACCGCGTCGCGGAACGGCCCGTACAGCGCGGTGGCGTACTTGGCCGAGTAGGCGAGGATGGCGGTCTCGGTGAAGCCCGAGCCGTCGAGCGCGGCGCGGATGGCGCCGACCTGGCCGTCCATCATCCCCGAGGGCGCCACGACGTCGGCCCCCGCGGCCGCCTGGGCCAGCGCGATGCGGGCGTAGATCTCCAGGGTGGCGTCGTTCTCGACGTCGCCGCGGCCGTCGAGCACCCCGCAGTGTCCGTGGTCGGTGTACTCGTCCATGCACAGATCGGCGATCAACACGATGTCGTCGCCGAGGTCGGAGCGCAGGTCGGCCAGAGCTGCCTGCACGATCCCGTCGGGGTTCCAGGCCTCCGACCCGGTGTGGTCCTTGTGCTCGGGAACCCCGAACAGCACCACCGCCCCGATTCCGAGGGAATGCAACTCCTTGACCTCGGCCCGCAGCGACTGCCGAGTGTGCTGGAACTGGCCCGGCATCGAGACGATGGGTTGGGGCTCGTCGATGCCCTCGCGCACGAACAACGGCGCGATGAAGTCGGCGGGGTGGAGCCGGTGCTCGGCCACCAGCCGTCGCAGGGCCGGGGTCCGGCGCAGCCGTCGCATGCGCCGCTGCGGGAAATTCACCCTGCGAGGCTACCCAGCGGCGTCGGGCGCCGACCACGGGCGGGCATGGCCGGCGTTCAAGATCCCCCGAACGACAGTGCCACCCCCATAGGCTGCATCTGGTGTCCTCGGGCCAACAACCGCTTCCTGAGTACGGGCGTCCCCCCGTCGTTGAGGTCGCCTTGGCCATTCAGCTTGACGACGCTATTGGTTTCCGGTCGGTGGACATGGGTACTCTCGCAGCAGCCTGGGCCGATAGCTGTCCGGTGGTGGAGGAGCGCGTCCCCCTGTCCATGATGACCCCGGGCTGGGACGATCCTGAAGTGTTGCTCGAGGTCGGCGATGAAGCGCAGACCCCGAGGCTCTGGCTGCAAGACGAAGCGGGCAACCGGGTCGTGCAGCTCCAGCAGGATCGACTGGTGGTGAATTGGCAGAAGGGCGGGAGCGACGATCCCTACCCGCGCTACGCCACCATTCGGGAGTCACTGGCCGATGCGTGGCGCAGGCTTGAACGGCTTGCAGACGAACTGAGTCTGGCACTGCCGGGCCCGGAGATCTGCGAAGTGCTGTACGTCAACCACCTCGGTGCTGACCAGGGGTGGCGTTCCGCCGCGGACACGGTCACGCTCATAGCCCCCTGGTCCGGAGCGATGAGCGACAGCTTCCTGCCAGATGACCCCCACGAGGGCTTGCTACTGCACTACCACCTGCCCGATGGGCGAGGCTGGCTCAACATCCACGGCTGGACGACGGACGTTCACGGCGGCGACCGGGTCATGGTGCTGACATTGGCTTCTAGGGGTAGTGCATCGTCGCCCACGCTGGACGGGGCACTGGACTTCATGGACTTGGCGCACGAGTGGATTGTCCGGGGTTTCACGTCCGTCACCACCGTGGAAGCCCACAAGCGATGGAGAAGGATCGCATGACAGCATCGACCCAAGAGCTGCTGACGCGGGCCGTTTGCCGTCCGTCGCCTTGGAACGCGTCGAGGGCGCGCGGCACTTCGGAGACCATGAACGTCCGGTCACCGGTCTCATTCGGGCCGGACCGGCGTGAGATCACTCTACGAGTCTCCCGCCAGCTGAGCCGTCGCCCCTGGTTCCATCAAGCCCTTCGTGATTTCCGCCGCTTGCTGGCTCTTGACGACAACTGGAACGGATACGGCGAGAGGGCCGTTCACGAGGATGCGGTCAAGCGAGCCATGAACGTCTTGAACGTGGTCGGCGTCGACGGGCCGCGTCCTGACATCGTGCCCACGTCGGATGGCGGCGTCCAGGTTGAATGGTCGGCGGACGGCTCCGAGATCGAGGTGGAGATTCCCCCGGTCGGGCCTGCGTCGGTCTTCATCGTCGAGGCTTCGGGCGAGGAGTCGGAGGTTTCAGCGGGTGCCCGCAACGCGGTCTGGGAGCAGGTCCGCGCCCGTGTCTCTGAGATGGGCATCGCAACAGCTTGATTGCGAGAGGTCGTCTGAACGACGATGAACTCTTGTGGCGGCGCATTCATCCGCACCACTTCAAGTCGGATGGACGCGTCTCCTCAGCTGCGTTCTCAGGCCGGGAGATGTCCGTGGACCGGGCCGTCATCCAACTCGACATGGCAGCCACGCTCCATGACGGCGCCGGTGTCGGAGAGATGCCGACGACGGCGGCCCGCGAGCTCGGCCAAGATGTTGTGGCCGATGCGCTGCCGAACAACCGTGCCCATGCCCTCGTGATCGGCGACAAGCCACGGCGTATCCGACGGGCGCTTCGCGACGCGGCGCGGCTCGTGACCAGGGACCAGATACTGCCGAACTAGTGTCGTAAGTCAGGACGTGCTCAGCCCTCCACCGAGAGCCCCGCGCCGCGGAGCACCTGCCCCTGCTTTGTTTCAGCGTGTTCTCATGTGACGGTTTGAGGCTCATTGTGGCTCGTGCTCCTTGCATGCTCGCGGGCGGGCACTTGCCGTCTCAGTTCGCTACTTGGCGCCGTCAGGCGCCGACCACGGGCGGGCGTGACCGACCAGAGCGGCCACCACGCCGTCGATGGTGTGCTCGGACGCCTCCACGGTGACCTCGAGGCCGCGGGCGACGGCGGTGGCCGATGTGGCCGGGCCTATGGAGGCCACCAGCGGCGGGACCGCGTCGGCGCCGACCTCGTCCACCAGACGAGCGACCGTCGACGACGAGGTGAACACCACACCGTCGGAGGCGGCCACCGCCCGGCGCTGGTCGTCGGTCAGGCGGGCGGCCACGTTGCGGTAGGCGGCCACGTCCAGCACCTCCCAGCCCGCGTCCCGCAGGCTGTCGGGCAGCACCGGGCGGGCGACCGCGGCCCGGGCCAACACCACCAGGCTGCCGCTGCGCCCGGCGCCGGGCGGCGGGAACGCCTGCACCAAGCCCTCAGCGATCGATCGGTCGGGCACCAGCCGGACGGTCAGTCCCACCGCGGCGGCCCGGGTGGCGGTCCCCGGGCCGATGGCGGCCACGTTGACGCCGGTCGCCAGCGGCCCGGCGGCGGCCGCCCGCTCGGCCCCGTTCGGGCTGGTCACCACCAGCCAGTCCCCCCGTTCCAGCCGGGCCAGTGCGGCTTGCAGTCCGGCGCCCCCGTCGGCGGGATCGATGATGGCGATCACCGGGGCGCCGACCACCTCGGCACCGGCCGCGGTCAGCCTGTCGGCCAACGGCTGGGTCTGATGGCGTGGCCGGCATACCACGATCCTCAGCCCGGCGAGCGGCTCGGGTGCATGAGGCCGTGCCGGCGGCGGGCTCATGTCGAGGAGTCCGGCTGCCGCGAGATCGTGGGGGTGGCCGCCAACAGTTCGCTGCCGCCGAGGTCGTGTAGCAGGTGCCGGGCCATTGCTCGGCCCAGGGTGGCGGGGTCGGCGCCGGGGCGGGTATCGCGCAGCAGGGTCCGGCCGTCGACGGACGCCAGCAGTCCGGTCAGCTCCAGGGTGCCGGTCGGGCCGATGGTGGCATGGGCGCCCGCGGGCAGGCCGCAGTCGCCTCCCAGTTCGGCCAGGAAGGCCCGCTCCGCGTCGACCGCCCGCCGGCTCGGCCCGTGCTCGGCGGCGAGCAATGCCTCGAGCACGGCCCGGTCATCGGTCCGGCACTCCACCGCGATGGCGCCCTGCCCGACTTGGGGCACGAAGACGTCCGGTTCGAGCACGTCGACCACGTCCGGTTCGAGCCCCAGGCGCTGCAAAGCCGCCGCGGCCATGACGATGGCGTCGAAGGCGGAGGCCTTGTCGAGCCGGGTGGCGATGTTGCCCCGCAACTCGGCGAAGGCCAGGTCGGGTCGCGTCCAGGCCAACTGGGCCTTGCGCCTGACCGAGCCCGTGGCCACCGTCGCGCCGGCAGGCAAGCCGGCCAGCCGGCAGCCCACCAGGGCGTCCCGCGGGTCGCCGCGCCTCGGCACTGCGGCCAGCACCAAGCCCTCAGGAGTCGACGACGGCAAGTCCTTGGCCGAGTGCACCGCGATGTCTGCTCGTCCGTCGAGCACCGCGGCCTGCACCTCCCTCACGAACACTCCCTTGCCCCCCATGGCATGGATCGGGGTGCCGGCCAGCCGGTCACCGGCAGTGGACACCACCACCGGCTCGGTTGCCACCCCGCCGGCCTCGGCCAGCAGCCCGGCCACGATGCTGGTCTGCCGGCGGGCCAAGGCACTGCCCCGGGTGGCGGCCCGCAAGACGGTGCGAGTCACGGACCGGCGGCTAGAGATGGAACAGGTCGCGCAGCGCTTCGGCGAGCCGGTCCCCCCGGGCGTGACCGGCCGCGTCCTTGAGCCTCACCGTCGGCTCGTGGAGCAGTTTGTTCACCACGCCGCGCAGCAGCGACTCGACCGCGGCCCGCTGCGCGGGCGAGAGATCGGCGAGGCGCGATGCATGGCGCTCCAACTCGCTCGTGCTCAGAATGTCGGCCCGGGCCCGCAGCGCCGCGATGAGGGGTGCGACCTCGCGGGCCGACGCCTCAGCCAGGTAGCGCTCCACCTCCTCGTCGACGATGGATCGAACCGCACCGACATCCTCGTGGCGGCCGGCTCGCTCGTGCTCGACGAATTCGCGCAGGTCGTCCATGTCGAGCAGCGTCACGCCGGGCAGCCCACCGGCGGCGGGATCCACGTCGCGGGGCACGGCCACATCGATGATCACCAGCTCCGCGCCGGCTCGCCGGGCCATCACATCGTCGATGTCGCTGTGATCGAGGACTATCTCGGTGGCGCCGGTGGTGGTGATGGCCACATCAGCGCCCACCAGCGGGGAGTCGAGCTCAGCCAGGGCCACCGCCCACCCGCCGCAGAGCTGAGCCGCCGCCATGGCCCGCTCCGGCGTGCGGCTGGCCACCGCTATGTCGGCGGGGCCGGCGTCGGCCAGGGACTTGAGCGTGCCCTCAGCCACCTCGCCCGCGCCCAGCACCAGCACCCGCCGTCCGGACAGCCCCCCGAGACGCTCGGCGGCCAGCGCCACCGCGGCATGGGAGAGCGAGGCGATGCCACGGGAGATGCCGGTGTCGGTGCGGGCCCTCTTGCCCGTCTCCACCGCCCGGCGGAACAGGGGCTCGAGCACCGCGCCGACAGTGCCCTCGGTGCGGGCGGCCTGCCAGGCGTCGCGGACCTGGCCCAGCACCTCGTGCTCGCCCACCACCACCGAGTCGAGCCCGGCGGCCACGGCGAACAGGTGCCGCACCGCGTCGTCGTCGTGGTGGGCGTACAGCTCGTCGGCCACCGTCTCGGGCGGCAGGCCCGAATGCCGGGCCAGCAGCTCCCGGACGTCGGCGTAGCCACCGTGGAACCGCTCGGCGTAGGCGTAGACCTCGATGCGGTTGCAGGTGGACAGCAGCACCGATTCGCTGAGGTGCTCGGCCGCGGCGAGGTCGTGGAGGGCCTTGGGCAGGTCGTCGGGCGCGACGGTCATCCGCTCGAGCAGGCCGAGCGGCGTGGCGCGGTGATTGCACCCGACCACTACCAGCGACATCGAATCGGATGCTATCGCTACCCGAAGGACCGCGGGCAGCCCGAGCGAGGGTCAGCGGGCCAGGAAGACGATCTGCAGCACCCCGGCCACGACGATGATGGCGAGCAGCGCCACGATGGCGATGGCGGTCCCCGGTCTCATGGCCGGCCTCCTTCGAGATCCTGCGGTCCGGTGGGCCGGGGGCTGAGCCCGACCGCCGTCACCGCCGTCGGGCCGCCTGTCCGCCGGTCGCCGGCCGCGGCGGCGGCGAGGCGCACCTCGGATCCCTCGCGCAGCCCGAGCTCGTCGGCCGCGGAGCGTTGGGGCAGGGCCAGCGACACCAGCCCGCTCGAGTCGGTGACGAGGCCGACCCGTCCCGGAGGCACGTCCGCATAGGCCCGGGCCCGCTCCGCCGTCCGCAGGTCTTCTCCGACTGTCACCTGCAGCAGGGCCCCGGTCGCGGCCATCTCGTCCGCTTCGGCCGGGTCGACGTTGAGCTGGCAGTTGCCGAAGCGGTCCACCCACAGCACCTCGGCCACCAGGACGTCGCCGTCGCGCCGGCTCACCGGCAGCATTCCGGGAGTCAGCGTGGCCACGTCGACGGCCGGCCCGAGATCGCCCAACGGCACGCCGCAGCAGAGGTGGGCGGCCGCCGGTGCGAACACGTCACGGCCGTCGAAGGTCGAGCCCAGCTCGCCGGGCTTCTCCAGCCGGTAGCCGGCGTCGGCCAGCTCCACCGCCCGCCCGGCCCCGCCGACGAGGGCCACCACCGGGGCCAGCAGCCCGTTGTCCGGTCCGACCAGCACCGAGGCGCCGTCGCCCACCTCCACCGCCACCGGCCGGCGATCGGTGCCTACCCCGGGGTCGACCACAGCCAGGACCACGCCCGGCAGCAGGTACTGGGCGGCCCGGGCCAGCGCCAACCCGCCGGCTCGCACGTTGCAGGGCGCGATGCCGTGGGTGACGTCCACCACCCGCACCTGGGGCGCGATGGCCGCGATGACCGAGTGGACCACCCCGACGAACTCGTCGCCGTGGCCGTAGTCCGACAGGAACGAGATCGTGTCGTAGCCGCGCCCCGCGCCGGGCTTCATCGGCCCAGCTCGCGTGAGCGGCGGGTGGCTGCCTCGACCACCCGGTCGATCAGGTCCATGAAACCGGCCTCGTCGAGCACGGCCAGGCCAGCGGCGGTGGTGCCTCCGGGCGAGGTGACGTTCTCGCGCAGGCGGCCCGGATCATCGCCGGAGGCTGCCAGCAGGGTGGCCGACCCGAGCAGCGTCTGGCGCACCAGCGCATCGGCCATCCCGGAGTCGAGGCCCCGGGCGACGCCCGCGGCCCGCAGCGCCTCGGCCAGCCGGAACAGGTAGGCGGGGCCGCTGCCCGACAGGCCGGTCACCGCGTCGAGGTCGGCCTCGTCCACCACCGCCACGGTCCCCACCGCCTCGAGGATGCCGTGGGCCCATTCCAGGTCTTCGGGTCCGGCCGCCGATCCACCGGCGATGGCAGATGCGCCTACCCCGACCAGCGCCGGCGTGTTGGGCATGGCCCGCACTACCGGGGTTCCGGCCGGGAGGCCGGCCTCGATGGCGCCGGTGCGCACCCCTGCCGCGATGGACAGCACCCGTGCGGTTGCCGCCGCGGCCAGCGCGGGCAGCACCGCGGCCATCACGTCGGGCTTCACTGCGATAACGGCGCCGATCCCGTAGAGGGGCTCGGTGGAGATCGACACGCCGGGTATCGCGGCTGAGACCGCCCGTTGCCGGGCCGGGTCGGGTTCCACCACGTGGAGCTCTTCGGCATCGGCCCAGCCGCGGGACACCAGGCCCCGCAGCAGGGCCTCGCCCATCTTCCCGCCGCCGATCACCTGCAACCGGACCATGCCGGCCATGCTAAGTGGCCGAGCCGGCAGGCGAGCGAACCGGGTGCGCACGGGCGAGGCCGTGGCCCGAGCGGCCCGTGAGCGCAAGCGGACAAGAGCGGGAGACAAGCTCGCGCCCCGTCGGCGGTCAAGTGCCGGCGGCTCGGATCGCTCGACCGGTTGCGCCTGCGGGGAGCAGGCCGGCGTGGGCGTCGGCGTCGGCCCGCAGGACCGCATAGAGCGCCCCGGCCATGGGAGTCACCCGGTCGATGCCGGTGTCGACGTGCAGCATCATCGACTCCTGGGTGGCGGCCAGGGCACCGTCGCCGGCACGGCGCAGTTCGTGGAAGAGGTGTACCCGTTTGGGATCGGCCCCCGCGACCGTGGTGTCCACCGCCAGAGCGGCGCCGGGGGCCAGCTCGTCGACGAAGACGATGTGGGTCTCCACCGTGTAGAACGCTCCGCGGGTCGCGGTCCGGTAGCGCTCGTCGAAGCCCATCCGGATCAGGTACTCGTCGCTGGCCATGCCGAACACGACGCCGTAGAAACCCTCGCTCATGTGGCCGTTGTAGTCGATCCACTCGCCGTGGACGGTGCCTCGCCAGATGCGCAACGGCGCGCCGTCAGCCATCGGCATCGAGCCTACGAACCGGGGTGGGACTCAGAACAGGGTGAGGTACTGGTCGACCTCGCCCGATGTGACGACGTGGTGGTGGGCCAGGAACTCCTCGCGCTTCGCCTTCACGTAGTAGTCGCGGTAGGGGCCCTCGGCCGTGTCGCCCAGGCCCCGGGCGATCACGTCGTTGGTGGCGAGCCGGTCGGCGGCGTGCAGCAGCGTGGGCGGCAGGGCCTCGATGCCCTTGGCCGCGATCGCCTCGGCCGACAGCGTGTACAGGTTGTCGGTGTTGGGCTCGCCCGGGTCGAGGCCGCGGTCGATGCCGTCGAGGCCGCAGGCCAGCGTCGCCGCGAACATGAGGTACGGGTTGGCCGCGCCGTCGCCCAGGCGGATCTCGATGCGGTCGGGCTCGGGCACCCGGATCATCTGGGTGCGGTTGTTGCCCCCGTACACCGCGTAGGCCGGCGCCCAGGTGGCCCCCGAGGTGGGCGCGCCCACCCCCATGCGCTTGTAGGAGTTCACGATCGGGCACAGCACCGCCACCAGCGACGAGGCGTGGTCGATGATCCCTGCGGTGAACTTGTAGGCCGTGTCGCTCAGGCCCAGCCCCTTGGTGTCCGGGCCGCCGGCGCCCCCGCCGATGAACAGCGGCTCGTCGGTGTCGGCCGACCACAGGCTCGCGTGGATGTGCAGCCCGTTGCCGGTCTTGTCGGCGAAGGGCTTGGGCATGAACGTGGCGTAGCGGCCGTCGCGCTGGGCCAGGGTGTGAACCATGAGCCGGAACAGGATGAGCCGGTCGGCGGTTGTCAGCGCGTCGGAGTACTGCCAGTTCTGCTCGTACTGGCCGTTGGCGTCCTCGTGGTCGTTGGCGTAGTTGCCCCAGCCCATGGCGTCGAGGTTCTTCGAGACCGCGGTGAGGTGGGGCAGCATCCGGGTCAGGCCCTTGGCGTCGTAGCAGGGCAGCGACATGGTGTCGCGGTCGTCGGCCACCGAGATGGACCCGTCGTCGTTGCGAACCACCAGCGAGTACTCGGCCTCGACCCCGCACTTGAACACGATGTTGCGCTCGGCGGCGGCCTCCATCGCCCGGCGCAGGATCACCCTCGGCGCGTACGGCCACAGCTCGCCCTCCACCGTGGGGTCGCACTGCATGGCGGCCACGTTGGGCTGCCACGGCAGCTGTGTGTACGACGCCGGGTCGGGAAGGGCCAGGATGTCGGGGCTGGAGGGATCCTGGCCCATGGGGCCGGCCGCGAAGCCCGCGAACCCGGCGCCGTCGCTCATCAGTCCCTCGAGGGCGCCGACCGGGACGAGCTTGGCGCACGGCTTGCCGTGCATCTCCACGAACATGGCGTAGATGAACTCCACGCCGTCGGCTTCCACCCGGCTCCGGATCTCGTCGAGCGCGCTCATGCGGTTCCCCCTGTGGTCGTGCAGTAGTCGGCTGGGTCGCGGCAGCCGAGAGTAGTCAACGATCATCATCCGGGGGAATCCGGCCCGAGGGGAGTCGCCGGGCCCAGAGGCCGAGCTTGCGAGGCCCTGGCCCGAGCGGCCCGTGAGCGAAGCGAGCATGAGCGGGGTTCTGGCCCGAGCG
>JAPPLH010000035.1:3158-19893 GCA_028819505.1 Acidimicrobiaceae bacterium | reverse complement strand
GAGCCGCCCGCACGAGGCGGACGGCCGAGTCCAGGTGAGCCGCCCGCACGAGGCGGACGGCCGCGCCGAGTTGTCGTGGGGCGACCTGCTGGCCGAGGCGCGGCAGCGCCTGGCGGCAAGCCCCGCAGTGGATGCGCCCGAGGTCGACGCCCGCCGCATCGTCGAGGCGGCCTCAGGGGCGTCGCCAGCCGAGTTCGACAGCGTGCTGGGCCAGCCGGCGACCACGCTGACCGCGGCCCGGTTCCGCTCGATGCTGGATCGCCGTGACGGGGGAGAGCCGCTTCAATACGTGGTGGGCGCCTGGGGTTTCCGGACGCTCGATCTGATGGTCGACCGACGCGTGCTGATACCCAGGCCCGAGACAGAAGCAGTGGCCGGCTGGGCGGTGGACGAGGTGGCAAGGCGCTCGGCCGGGGAGGGCCGTGACCGCGAGGTGGTCGTCGTGGACCTCGGCACCGGCTCGGGGGCCATCGCCCTGTCGGTGGCGGTCGAGTGCCCTCAGGCCAGGGTGTTCGCCACCGACGTGTCGGCCGATGCCCTGGCGGTGGCCCGGGCCAACCTGTCCGGGCTCGGCCGGGCCGCGGCTCGGGTGAGCCTGCACGAGGGCGACTGGTTCGCGGCGGTGCCCGATGCCTTGCGAGGATCGGTGGACGTAGTGGTGTCCAACCCGCCCTACATCGGCACCGGCGAGGAGTTGCCGTCCGTGGTGGCCGACTGGGAGCCGCCGGTGGCGCTGTGGTCCGGGCCGGCCGGCCACGAGGCGGTCGAGCAGGTGATAGCCGGGTCGCCACGGTGGCTCAGGCCGGGAGGGGCGCTCGTCCTGGAGGTGGCGTCGCACCGGGCCCAGCAGACGGCGCACATGGTCGCGGGGACCGGCTTCGCCGATGTGCGGGTGGAGCACGACCTGGCCGGCCTGGAACGGGTCGTGATCGGACGCTGGCCGTGACCGGCAGTCGCGTGCTCGTGACCGGACGATGGCCGTGACCGGCAGTCGCGTGCTTGGCGCCGGGACGCTCGCTCAGCGCGAGAGGGCGGTGGACGCAGCACTGGCCGCGCTGCGACGGGGCGAGCCCGTGGGCGTGCCGACCGACACCGTCTACGGGCTGGCCGCCGACGCGGCCGACGCCGACGCGATCCAGCAACTGTTCGAACTCAAGGACCGCCCGGCGGACCGCAGTATCGCAGTGCTCGTCGCCGACTTCGCCGGGGCCGGGACGCTGGTCGAGTTCACCGCGCCGGCCCAGCGGCTGGCCGAGCGCTTCTGGCCGGGGCCGCTCACCATCGTCGCCGCCCGCCGCTTCGACGCACCTGCGCACCTGGGCACGGGCGGCACCATCGGCGTGCGCCTGCCCGACGACGGCATCATGCGGGCGATCGCTGCTCCGGGTCCGCTGGCCGTGACCAGCGCCAACCTCCACGGCGGCCCCACCCCGGCCACTGCTCAGGATGTGGCCGATCTGTTCCCAGCCCTGGGCCTCGTGATCGACGCCGGCCCCCGCCCAGGGTCGTCGTCCACGGTCGTCGATGCCACCGGGGACGCTCCTGAGGTGCTGCGTGAGGGTTCCGTGACAAAGCAACAGATAATGGAGATATTTCATGATATTTGAGGTTGCATGGTTGCCAATGGGCGGGTAGCTTCATGGATGTGGAGACAGTCACGCTGCTGGACTTGGGTCCGATCATCGCCGCGATCCTGGGGCCGATGCTGGCGTTCGTCGCCGTGTCGATGCGGTACCAGCACAACGACACCGCAAAGACGCGCGAGCTGATCGCGGAGTCCAGCAGGGAGAACCGCGAGCTGATCGCGGAGTCCAGCAGGGAGAGCCGCGAGCTGATCGCGGAGTCCAGGAGGGAGAACCGCGAGCTGATCGAGCGAGCCACCGGCAAGTTGAGCGCAGAGTTGGCGGAGCACAGGCAGCTCTCCGAGCAGAGGCACCAAGAGGTGGTCCGGATCCTCGGGGAGGCGCGGGAGCGACTGGCCCGCATAGAGGGCCACCTGGGGATCGGCACGCCTGCTCCGCACGAGAACCAGACAGGCGAGGAGAGCGGCAAGGCCGCATAGGATGGCGACCGTGCGGATCGCGGTGGGGGCCGACCATGCCGGCTACGGGCTCAAGCAGGCGTTGGCCGAGCATCTGCGGGCCTCCGGCCACGACGTGACCGACTGCGGCACCCACTCCGACGACAGGGTGGACTACCCCGACTTCGGCGCGGCGGTGGGCCGGGCCGTGGCCGCAGGCGACGCCGACCTCGGCGTGTGCGTGTGCGGCAGCGGCAACGGCATCGCCATGGCCGCCAACAAGGTCGCGGGCGTGCGGGCCGCGGTGGCCTACGACGTGACCTCGGCCCGCCTGGCCCGGGCCCACAACGACGCCAACGTGCTGTGCATCGGTGAGCGCCTCACCGGCGCCGAGGTCGCCCGGGAGGCGCTCGACGCGTGGCTGGGCGCGTCCTTCGCCGGCGGCCGCCACGAGGCCCGGGTCGTCAAACTCGACCGCCTTCGCGTCTCCGGCTGATCGCGCGGGGGTCCGTCCCTGGCGACGTCGACGCCCGGCGGGCGTCGCACTTGCGCCCCGTTCGCGCAGAGTCGCCGCTTCTTGGCGCAGCCTGCCGCCGATAGCGTTCACGGCTCGCTACCGTTCGACGCACCTGCATCGGCGTGGCGCGCGGCTCACGGCCGGCGCCCAGAATCGAGGAACCCATGCCCTGGCCCACCGCTGACGAGGCCGTCTTCGACCTGATCCGTCGAGAGGTTCACCGCCAGAACACGACCGTCCAGCTCATCGCCTCGGAGAACTTCGCCAGCCCGGCGGTGATGGCCGCCACCGGCTCGGTGTTCACCAACAAGTACAGCGAGGGCTATCCGGGCCGGCGCTACTACGGCGGCAACATGGTGGTCGACGAGGTCGAGGACCTGGCCCGCCGCCGGGCCTGCGAGCTGTTCGGCGCCGATCACGCCAACGTGCAGCCCCACGCCGGAGCCATCGCCAACATGGGCGCCTACCAGGCCGTGATCGAGGCGGGCGACACCGTGCTGGGCATGAGCCTCGACCACGGCGGGCACCTCACCCACGGGTCGCCGGTCAACTTCTCCGGTCTGCAGTACCGGTTCGTGTCCTACGGGGTCACCGCCAGCGACGAGCGGATCGACATGGACCAGCTGCGCGACCTGGCCCTGGCCGAGCGTCCCAAGCTGATCGTGGCCGGCGCCACCGCCTACCCCCGCCTGATCCAGCCCGAGCCGCTCCGGGAGATAGCCGACGAGTCGGGAGCGCTGCTGATGTTCGACGCGGCCCACATCGCCGGGCTGATCGCGGGCGGTGTGCATCCCAACCCGACCGAGTACGCGGATGTGGTGACCTTCACCACCCACAAGACTCTGCGCGGCCCCCGGGGAGGCGCCATCATCTGCCGCTCCGACCACGCCAAGGCGGTCGACAAGGCCATGTTCCCCGGCATCCAGGGCGGGCCGCTCGACCACGCGGTGGCGGCCAAGGCGGTGGCGTTCGCTGAGGCGGCCACCGACGAGTTCGCCGACTACGCGGCCCGCATCGTGGAGAACTCCAGGGCGCTGGCCGCCGCGCTGGCCGGGCACGGCTTCCGGCTCGTCTCCGGCGGCACCGACAACCACCTGATGCTGGTGGACCTGCGGACCTTCGACCCGGACCTCACCGGCAAGGAGGCTCAGGCCACCCTCGACCGTGCCGGGATCAGCCTCAACAAGAACACCGTTCCCGACGACCCCCGCTCACCCTTCGTCACATCAGGGGTGCGCATCGGCACGCCCGCGGTGACCACCCAGGGCATGGACACCGGCGACATGGCGACCATCGCCGATCTGATCTCCAGGGCGTTGCGCAACCGGTCCGACGACGCCGCGGTGGCCGCGGTGCGAGCCGACGCCGAGGAGCTCTGCGCAGCCAATCCTCCGTACCCGGGACTCGACATCGAGGACTAGCCGGCCGGCGGATCGCCCGGGTCCCGGTCCTCGGGGTTGATGTCCTCGAGCTCCTGGCCCGCGGTCTCGGGGTACTTGAGGAGGACCAGGGCGGCCACGATCAGCGGACCGACGGCCAGCAGGGCGAGCGCCGGTCCCAGCCGCCCGTCGAGCGCGTCCGACAGCCATCCGGCCACGATCAGACCCAGGGCGCTCCCGACCACCCCCACCATCACGATCACGCCATTGGAGCGTCCCCGCCGGTGGGTGCCGAACAGCTCGGGTCCGTAGACGGCCAGCGCGGGCACCGCGACCGCGCCGACCACGCCGCCGGCCAGGGTCAGCAGCCAGAGGGCGGCGCCGTCGGTGAAGAAGGCCCACGCGATGAACAGCGCTCCCAGCGCCAGCCCGGCTGCGCCGGTGGGTCGGCGGCCGCGGCGGTCGGCCAGGTACCCGCCCACGAAGACCCCGATGCCGATAGGGGTGTTGGTGAAGTAGGTGAACAGCGTTATGGCCGTCGCCGAGAACTCCCGCTCGTCCTTGAGGAAGTCGTTGCGCAGCCCGGAGGCCGGCGCCGCGAACATTGCCAGCAGGAACGCGGAGGCGGCCAGCAGCATCAGCCTCCTGCGCCGCCGGGCGGCCAAGTCCGGGTCGGCTTTGCGGTCGACGAGCGCACCGTCGTGGGTGAACCGCCCGGTCGCGGCGGTCTCGTAGCGCCGGCTCTCCGGCAGCCGGCGCCCCACCCATACGACGACGGCCACCCCGGCCAGCGGCACCACGTACACCAGGCGCCAGGCCGCGAGGTGCAGGTCGGCCGCCGGCAGCACCGCGAAGGCCATGCCCGACCCCAGCGCCGCGCAAAGCACCAGCACCGACATGGCCCAGGCCCGGGACCGCGTCGGCATCTCCTCCGCTGCCAGGATCACGATCAGGATGCCGAGGGCGGTCGACAGGCCCCGGGCGACGAGCTGGGTGCCGCCGAGGAACCACAGGCCTGGCGCCAGCGCGCCTGTGGCGGTGGCCAGGCAGCTGCCCAGGCCGGTCGCCAGCAGGAGGCGCCTGCGCCCGTGCCGGTCGGCGAGGGCGGCGGTGACCAGGGCGATCAGCACCCCGGCCCGGACTGCGCCCATCAGGACCCCCTGGGCGGTGTTGCCGCGACCGAACTCGTCGGCGGCGAAGGTGAGGGTGGCGGTGAGGACGGTCCCCAGGTAGCCGTCCACGACCTGGATCGTGCACAGCAGGCCGAGAATGGTGGCGGCCCGGGCACTCAGGCGGTCCGGGGGCGCCCACCAGTAGCCGTAGGCGTCCCGGCGCCTCCTCAGGGCGCTCCGCACGGGGAAGTGGAACAGCGGGGCCCACACCGGAACCGCGAGACGGTACGAGGTGGTCTCGGTCAGCTGCCATGCCTCGCCGGTGTCGTCGCCGCCGGGCTCGATCCTCTCCATCGACAGCGTGCGCGTGTAGTCGCGGAAGGGCCCGTCCTGAGCCTCGAACCGGTCCTCGCCGACGGCCCGCTCGGCCACGATGTCGCAGCGGGGCTCCCGCCGGGCCGCGCTCTCGCGCTCCATCTCGGCCGCGCTGCCCCGCCGCACCACCCGCAATACGGTCATCGCTCGCACTTCGGGGCTGTCTTCGGAATCCTGTGCGCGGTTTCCCGGTCATCCGACGGGAAAGTGCATACCGACCGGGCGGAGGGGTGGCGACGGCTTGGGACGCATGGCCGCCCATGCCGCGCCCGACTCAATAGGCTTGGGCGGTGGCCATCGAGCGGATAATCGTGCGCTCCGGCCGGCCGCTGGAGGGCACCGTGAGCGTGGCCGGCGCCAAGAACTCGGTGCTCAAGCTCATGGCGGCCACGCTGCTGGCCGAGGGCTCCTACCGGCTCGACAACGTGCCCCGCATCGTTGATGTCGACCTCATGGCCGAGTTGTTGAGGGCCGTGGGCTGCGCCGTCGAATGGGACCAAGTGCGATCGTCGCTGCTCCACATCGACGTGCCCGCCGAGATCAGCCCGGTGGCCCCCTACGACATCGTCGAGCGATTCCGGGCCTCCGTCGTGGTCCTCGGTCCGATGCTGGCCCGCTGCGGCGAGGCCAAGGTAGCCCTGCCCGGGGGCGACGATTTCGGTCCGCGGCCCATAGACATGCATGTGCAGGGCCTGGTGGAGCTGGGCGCGACGGTGGACGTCGTGCATGGTTACGTGGAGGCGTCGGCCGCCGAACTGCTGGGCGGGCGGGTTGTGCTGGAGTTCCCCAGTGTGGGCGCGACCGAGAACCTGCTGATGGCCGCAGTGGCGGCCAAGGGCGCCACCGTGATCGACAACGCGGCCCGCGAGCCGGAGATATCCGACCTGTGCGAGTTTCTCAGCCGGATGGGGGCCAGCATCGGTGGCGTCGGCTCGTCCACGCTCTCCGTGGAGGGCAGCGGGTCTGCCTCGCCCCTTCATCCCGCCGACCATGCCGTCGTCCCGGACCGCATCGTGGCCGCCACCCATCTGGCCGCGCTCGGAGTGGCCTCGGGCGAGGTGTTCGTAGCCGGCGCCCGCCACGACCACATGGAGCTGCTCTGCCAGAAGCTGACCGAGATGGGGATGGTGATCACCCCCGACGACGGCGGCATCCGGGCCATCGCCCCCCGCCGGCTCGACTCCGTCGACTGCTCCACGCTGCCCTACCCGGGTGTGGCCACCGACCACCTGCCGTTCCTGGTGGCGATGATGGCCACCGCAGCGGGCGTCGGGATCGTCACCGAGAACCTGTTCCCGGGCCGGTTCCGCTACGTGGACGAACTGCGCCGCATGGGCGCCGACATCCGCACCGACTCCCACCATGCCGTGGTGCGGGGCGTGGAGCGGCTCTCGGGAGCTCCGGTCAGGGCCCACGACATACGGGCCGGCGCGGCGCTCGCCGTCGCCGGGCTGGGGGCCGAGGGCACCACGGTGGTGAGCGAGGCGCATCACGTGGCTCGCGGCTACGAGGACCTGGCCGGCGATCTGGCGTCGCTCGGCGCCGACGTGCGAGCCGAGTAGCCGGACCCGATCGGCGACTCACTCATCGTCGCCTGCGCTGGTCTGCGATTGCTTGACCGCCCGTCGCTTCGCGTGCCAGACGATGCCGGCGAACAGCAGCACCGGGCAGGCCACGAGCAGCGCCTCGTCCCATCCCCCCTGATGCGCCAGCACCGCCGCGGCACTCATGCGCGGCGCCCCGGGCCGCTAGTTGCCGGGCCGCTGCTGGCGCCGGGAACGTCGTAGACGCTTCCCCCGTCGTTGTAGTAGCTGGTGTGGATGTGGTCGAAGATGGCGTCGACCTTGCGGTCGAACAGTTCGGGGCCGTAGACCTCTGGCAGTTCGGCGTCGAGCACGTCCTTGACGGTGACCTTCACGGCTGAGCGGGTTTGCTGGCGGCGCTTCCAGTCGAGGACGAGCTTGTCCTCGACTCGCTCCAGCAGTTTCTTGGCTGCACCCTTCACGGCGACCGCTTCGGCCTTGGTGAGTTCCGGTTCGGGTTTGGTGAGGAGGTCGAAGACAGCGAGTTCGGCCTCGGTGGCGTCCTCGCGGACGGCTCGCTGCTCTTCGTCGGTCAATTCGTCGTTGATGGCTTTGAGCCGGCGCATCAGTTCCTCGAGGTTGTGGGTGCCTGCGTTGTACTCGTCGATCAGGCGCCGGAAACGTTCGGCCAGTTCCAGCAGGGTCGGGTTCTTGCGGACGGCGCGGTCCAGCCGATCCTCGAGGTTCTTCTCGGCGACTTTGGCGGCGGTGCGGGGGGTGGCGGTGAAGCGCAGCGCGAGTTGCTCGAAGTCGAGTTGGTTGAGATCGATCAGCGGGTCGGCGCCGTCGGCGGAGCGGATGATGTACTCCTTGGCGCCTACTGATCGGTCGAGCAGGTCCGACACCGAGTCCGTCACCCTGCTGATGTCGGGTGCCTCGGCCGAGGACTCGATCTTCGATGCGATCGAGCGGATGACCGCCACCCGGTGGGTGGCCGCCATCGCCTCCGGGTCGGGCAGCAGTGCCTTGAAGGTCTGGCGGGCCTGCCGGGCAAGCGACACGTACCGGCGACGGGTCTGCTCGTCGATGAGGAGCGCTTCGACGGCGGCCTTCTGGAGAGCGACGAACTCGAATCCTTGCGCGGCATCCATGTCGGCGAGGTCGATGTCGTTGGCTTCGCAGAACTCGGAGACCTCGGCCAGCGCGCCGTCGAGTTCGGCGATCAGGTCGTCTTTGGGTCGGATGGGGGAGTCGATGCCGGCATCGGCGCGGTCGGCGGCGTAGACGGAGAGGGCTCTCTCCAGGTTCCGGAACACGCCCACGTAGTCGACGATGAGGCCGTTGTCCTTGTCGCTGAACACCCGGTTGGCCCTAGCGATGGTCTGCATCAGCAGGTGGTTGCGCATCGGCTTATCGAGATACACCGACGACGTCGACGGCGAGTCGAACCCGGTGAGCCACATGGCGCACACGAACACCAGCCGGAACGGGTCGTCTGGGTCCTTGAACTTGGAGTCCAGGTCCTCTCCGATCATCCGCTTGCGGTGCTTGGCGATGTCGAGTCCGGCCTTGGCCATGTCGGCGATCTCGTTCTGGGCCTGCGACACAACCACGGCCATGTCGGTGCTGCGCATGAACTTGATCAGCGACTCCAGGTGGGGACGCTCCAGCTCGGGCGTGGTCGCCAACTGGTCTTCGAGTTCGGCCAGGTAGCGGGCCCACTCGGCCTCTACCAGGTCGTGCATGCGCACTGCGGTGGCCTTGTCGATGGCCACGTACATGGCCTTGCCTCTGAATCCCCGGTTGACGAAGTGGTGCACCAGATCCGCAGCGATCTCGGCGAGTCGCTGGTGGCGGGTGATCAGCTCGTACTGCTTGGAGAACCGGCGAGCCACCGCCCTCTCCTGGGCGTCGTCGAGGGCAGCCTCCTCCAGGAGGTCTTCCAGTTCGTCGTCGAAGTCCTCGTTGGTGAGCTGAAGCTCGGGGATGCGGTTCTCGTAGTAGAGCGGGACGGTGGCGCCGTCGGCGATGGAGTCCCGGAAGTTGTAGATCGACACATAGTCGCCGAACACCTGCCGGGTCTGCTCCTCGCCAGCGATGAGCGGCGTGCCGGTGAACCCCAGGAACGACGCGTTGGGCAGCGCCAGACGCATGTTGGCGGCCAGCGTGTCGTACTGGGAGCGGTGGGCCTCGTCGGTGATGACCACGATGTCGTCACGCTCGGACAGCACCGGCATCCGCTGGCCCTTCTCGGGCGGGATGAACTTGTGGATCAGCGTGAACACGTAGCGGTGGTCCTGGCCGAGCAGCTCGCGCAGATGGGCCGACGTCTCGGCGTGGACACGTTGGCCGGAGGTGATCACCCCGGAGTCGGCAAAGTCGCCGTAGAGTTGCTCGTCGAGTTCCTTGCGGTCGGTCACCAGCACGAAGGTCCAGTTGCCGGGCTGCCTGCGCAGAACCTTCTGAGTGAACCACAGCATCGACAGCGACTTGCCCGACCCCTGGGTGTGCCAGAACACGCCGAGCCGGCCCCGCCGCTGCTTCATCTCCCGCAGCGCCTCCAGCGAATTGTTCACACCGAGGAACTGATGGTTCTTGGCCAGCGCCTTCACCAGGCCGCCGGGTCGCTCGGTGTAGGCGACGAAGTTCTCGACGAGGTCGAGCAGCCGGTGCCGCTCGCAGGTGCCCCGCAGTGCCGTCTCCAACGACACCACCCCCTGCTCGCCCTCGGAGTCGATCTTCGTCCACTCCGCGAAGTGACCCCAAGAAGCGAACGTCGAACCGACAAGGGTGTCGGCGCCGTTGGACAGGATGACGAACGCGTTGAACCAGAACAGGTGTGGGACCGTGTCGCGGTAGTCCCGCAGGTTCGCGTCGTACGCGTTGCGGACGTTCTTGTGCGAGACCTTCAACTCGATGAACACCAACGGGATGCCGTTGACGAACAGCACCACATCGGCCCGCCGCTTGTACATGTCGCCTGTGATCCAGAACTGCGACACTGCCAGGCAGTCGTTCGCGTCAGCCTGGTTCCAGTCCACGAACCGCACCGTGACCGCTCGGCGGTCGCCGTCGCTGCCAGCCGTCTCGACCCTCGCCCCGACCCGCAGCAGTTCATAGACCTCGCGGTTGGCCCGAACCCGATCCATCGCCGACCGATCCTCAACCAGCCGGGTGGCGGCCTCCTCCAGCGCCGCCTCAGGAAGCCCCGGATTCAGAGCGCGCAGCGCATCACGAAGACGATGCCCGAGCACCGGCTCAGACTGCGAATCACGGCCCAGCGTGCCCGCCGGCCCCAACACCTCGTCGAACGCCGATGCCACCTCCCAACCCAGCTGCGACAACAGTCGCAACGCGGGCTGCTCGACCAGCTCATCCTCAGTCAGACCCGCTAGGTTCACACGGTCACCGGGCCAAGGTCAAGCTCCGACACGTCCAACTCCCCAGAGACGAGCCGAGGCAGAAGCAGGTCACGGGCCTCTCGCAGGACCTCGACTTGCTCCAGGAGATTGTCAGCCAGCTTCAAGATCGGCTGGACTATGCCCGAGTATCTCGCTATGACTTCTAGTGGTGGACTAACGACAGTCATGTTCAGGACATCGGCGGGCTTCACGCGCTGATGACTGGTCGAGGTCCCGCCAGCCGTCGTAGCCAGGCGATCAGCAAATTCGGATGAGGTCACGAGACCATAGACAAAGCAATGGGTCCACTGGTCGGGATTCGTCAACACTAGGAACTCGGTCGACGCGACTGCTCGTCGTCGCTCGTCAGAACGATCGACGCGCCAGACCCTCGGGAATCGCGGATTGAGCTTAGAAACCAACACGCTCTTGCCGGACAGCAGGTACTTGCCGCTTCTGATGTTGGCGCCAAGCTCAAGCAATGGGAGCCTACGACTATCGAAGGCGGGGATGGAATAGTGGTCAAACTCTTCGTCTGCAAACTCAAACGGCCTAATATTGAAGCGTTGGAGTTCGAGTTCTTCAGCTAGGCAGGTCTGACTCCATCCTCTTGGGATCGGGCCGAGATCGGTGTCAACCAATTGGATGTCCTCATACCCCGGCAACCGGAAATGCACAAACCACTCCCGATACAACAGCTGAGCCATCTCCTCCAGAATTTCGATTCTCCGCTCATTGTCATCGATCAGGTCATCCATCGGACGAAGAAGACCTACGATCGAATCTTGGGTCTCACGAGGTGGGAGCCAAAATGAGAAATCGCGTATCTGTGTTGGACTGACATGTGGAACATTTACGCCGGTCACAATCGGCCGCAGGTATGCCGCAAATTGCGGACTTCCAATCAGGTATCTGAGGTAGTCCTGGCTCAAAGCTCGGGTCGCTCGCAATCGCGCGACACGCTGAACCAACAACATTGGCAGGTCCCGCTCTCGGACAGCTGACCACTTGAGTCCCGCTTCGATCCAAGGGCGATCCATCGCTAGCACGATGTCGTCTACGGAAAGTTCAAACCTGCGGTGCTCTGTCGCTCTTGAGCGATGCCACCGTTGCTCGCGCTCCCACTTCAGGGTTCCCTGGCCGACATTTGTCCCTCGCAATAGCCTGATGTCGTGGGAATCTTCGGTGAAGTCTCGGCTCTTGAAGGGATATCCGGCGAGAAGGTCAACATGGTTGCCAAGCTTGGCTAACGGCCAGGAAGTCATCATCAGTCGCCGAGAACTGCTACAAGGTTGCGCCTCACCTGCTTCGTCAGTTCACTCGACCGCTCGGCAAGATCTTGGAACTCTTCCGCTAGCTCTTCCAGCCGCCCGTAGAAGCTGGAGTCGACAGGATGGGAAGCGTCGTAGCCCACATAGCGCCCCGCATTCAAACTCCAACCCTGCTCCTCGATCTGGTCGACAGTCGCCGTGAAGCACAGGCCAGCCACGTCGTCGTAAGTACCGTCGGGAAGTACTGCGCTGAGCATCTCCTCGCTTCCTGCATCGAACTCAGGCCTCTCATTGCGCCAGAGTCGAACGACGTTGGCGAGGAACTCGACTTGCTGTGGTGTCCAGTCGCGGTGGGCTCGGTCGATCTGGTTGTAGATCTCGCGGGCGTCGATGAAGAGCACTTGGTCGGCTCGATCTGTGTTTCGCTTGCTGCGGTCGAGAAACCAGAGCGTGACTGGCAGGGTGACGGTGTAGAACATGTTGGTGCCGACGGCGACGATCACGTCGACGCTGCGGTCCTCGACCAGCTTGCGGCGGATCTCAAGTTCGCTGCCCCTGGCATCCGACGCGGAGTTGGCCATTACGAACCCTGCCCGGCCGGTGGCGTTCAGCGCGGAATAGAAGGCCTGGATCCAGATGTAGTTGCCGTTGTCTGGCCTCGGCAGGCCGAACGGGAACCGAGGGTCGTCTCCGAGCTTGGTCTTGTCGATCTTGTCGACGTTGAACGGAGGGTTGGCCATCACGAAGTCGAACTTGCCGACCGAGTCGTGGAGGTCCTCGTAGTAGGTGTTGCCCTCCCGGATGTCGCCTCCGAGGCCGTGGACGGCGAGGTTCATCTTGGCGAGCTTCACGGTGTCGCCCGTCTTCTCCTGGCCGTAGATCGACAACTCTTCGCCGGGGTCGTGGCGGTGGCGCTCCACGAAGTGGGCCGACTGCACGAACATGCCGCCTGAGCCGCACGCAGGGTCGTAGATCTTGCCGTGGAACGGCTCGAGGATCTCCACGATCAGCCGCACGATCGAGGTCGGCGTGAAGAACTCGCCGCCCTTCTGGCCCTCCGAGAAGGCGAAGTTGCTCAGGAAGTACTCGTAGATCAGCCCGAACCCGTCGCCCTCGATGGCCTCGGGAAGCGTCCGCAGCAGCCGAAGAAGCTCCGCCAGGATGTGGTCGGGTATGCGGGAGTAGTCCCGCGGCAGGACGCCCCGAAGGTCGGGGTTGCAGTCCTCGATGCTGTCCATGGCCCGGTTCAGAGCCTGGCCCAGGTCGGCGCCCTCGGGCAGGTCGAGCAGCGTCTCGAACCGGGACCGCTCGGGCAGGTACAGCGCGCCCGCCGCCAGGTAGTCGTCGGGGCCGGTCGGACGGCGGGCAGAGGCCGGGGCCAAGGCTTCGGCGGCCTGGGCGAACCGCTCGTCGGCGTAGCGCAGGAAGATGAGCCCCAGCACGGGCGCGGCGTACTCCGAGGCCTTCAGCCCGGAGTTGGCCCGAAGCTGGTCGGCCGCCTCCCATAGCTTGTTCCGCAGTTCGCCGAGATCCGTCGCCACGCCCTCTCCCTTGCCGTGGTCACACCATTGTGTCTCGGCATCGGACAAGCGCCAATGGTCAGCGACAACCACGGTCGGCCGAAGCCAGTGAGACTATGCGGCGCCAGGTCTGCGGAGTGCCCCGGGGCTCCTGATCGGTTTAGCTGGAAATCACAAAAACAATCATGGAAATGCTTGACAAGTGTCACACCCCTATGGGATACTTTGTGCATGTTGATTGAAGCCGCTCGCCGGGCCGAGGCCGCTGCCAGGGAGATGCTGGCGCTGGTGAACGCCGGTGAGGCGTCGTGCGCGGAGATGCGCGAGATGCTGGCGGTGTCCAAGCCGACGATGGCGATCATCTCGGCCGCGCAGGCCGCGGCCGCGGCCAGCATCTCCGGGCGCGAGCGCCACGGTGACGGCGGCGCTGAGGTGCTCGCCGGCGCGGCCGGGCTGTCGCGTCAGGAGGCCCGCAGCCATATCAAGACCGCTGAGGCTCTGCGCGACACGCCCAAACTGCGTGACGCGCTGGAGTCGGGGCGAGTGTCGGCCGTCAACGCCAAGCGGCTCGCGGAGGCTGCGGGCAAGACCAGCGCGTCCGACGTCGAGTCCGACTCCGAGTTGTTGGCCAAGGCGGAGTCGCTGCGGCCCGAGCAGTTCACCAAGGAGGCCCGCCGCTGGACCGTCGACCGCCAGGGTGACGGCGGCGCGTCTGAGCATGCCCGCCAGCGGGCCCGCCGCTGTGTGAGAGTGTGGGACGGCGATGACGGGATGGTGCACCTGCGAGGCGAGTTCGACGCGGTGACGGGCCGGCGCATCCGCAACCGGCTGCGCGCCGACGCCGGCCGCCTGCTCGACACCGACAAGAAGAACGCCAACAAGCACAACGCTGACAACAACGGTACCCACGGCCACAGCAACGACGGCCACGGCCGCGGCGGGCGGCGCAGTTTCGACCAGTGCATGGCCGACGCGCTCGACAACCTCACCCGCGAAGCCGCCACCGGCGCCGGCCGAGCCGAGCCGTATGCGGACATATGCGTGGTCGCCCACGTCGACGAGGCCACAGGCGAACTCATAGCCCAGCTCCCCGACGGCGAACGCCTGCCCCCGGCCGTTCTGGAGGAACTCGCCTGCGACGCCCGCCTGACCGGGGTCATATACGACCGCAAAGGCAGACCTATATGGCGCACCCACCCACGCCGGCGGCCCACCGACGCCCAACGCCAGATGCTCATCGCCAGAGACGGCGGCTGCTTCGCCTGCGGAACCGACCCCGACCTCTGCGACATCCACCACGTCGAACCCGTCGCACAAGGCGGGCCCACCAGCGTCGACAACCTCGTGCTGGCCTGCTGGCAACACCACAACGCCATACACCACTTCGGCTGGCAGATACACGGCCCGCCCGGCAACCGCACGCTGCATCCGCCCGAGGCCGAGATCCACGGCCCCGCCCACGCCCCCGACCAGCGCCTACCGCCGGCAGCCCACACCAAGGCACAGCCGGCGCCGGCAACAGCGGGCAACGGCACCCATCACGGCACCGAGCCCACCGATGCCAACTCCGTGACTCTCAGGCCCGGGCCGGCAGACGCAGGCGTCCCGAGAGTCAGGTCCGGGCCGGCGGCCGCCAGGGTCGTGCTCCGCAGCGCCAGACCCGAGCCGCTGTTCACCCCCGACTAGCCGAAACGGGAATCAGAGCCACCGCCCCGGGCCGGAGACCGGGACCCCGGGCCTGGGCCTGGGGACACGGCCGACCACTTCCCAGAGCTTGTTCCGCAGTTCGCCGAGATCCGTCGCCACGCTTCTCCAATCAAGCTGGCATCGGCATCATTCTGCGTTCACGCTGTGTGTTCGCATGTCAATGCCGCGGCGGTGTGTGAGCCAGCGTGCGTGTCCAAGACCACAAAGAGGCTCCTCCTCCGGTCCTTCCTGGCTTCGATGGCCATCTTGACGAGGTGCTCGACACCGTCGTGCAGTGGTGAAGTGATGGTGAGGCCATCTGCATCCAGGATGTCTTCCAGGGCGGAGAGGCGAGTCGCAGCCCACTCGCGCGCGCTGTGCTGAGCAGTCGGCGGAACCAGGTTCCTTGCTGTCTCGTCCTTCTGGTTCATGTATGCACCCAGATCGGCTGTACTCGTCTATCGCCAGCCTCGCGACGGCCGCCGGTCGTCAACATGGCGGTTCCAGCCGCTTGGGCCGTGCCACCGTCGCGGGACCTCGCCGCCGGCCCGGGAGGCGGTGGGTCGGAGTTTGGGGCGGGTGCTGCGAGACTGGGCCTGTGCAGGCGGAAGTGGAGCGGATCATCGAGATCATCCGGCCGGCCATCGTCGCCGACGAGGGAGACATCGATCTCGTCGATGTGGACGAGGTCACCGGGATCGTCACCGTCGAGTTGCACGGCGCCTGCGTCACCTGCCCGGCGTCCACCCAGACCCTCAAGGCCGGCATCGAGCGGATCATGCGCGACCGGGTGCCAGGCGTGACCGAAGTGGTCGAGGTCAACGCCCTCGGCATGAGCGAGACGTTCGTCACGCTGTAGATCCCGGGCCGGGCGGGGTCAGCGGCGGCGCGGTCGGCGCGACAGCACGGCGCCGGTGGCCGTGCCGGTCTGCGCCGGTACGGTGCCGGGCCGTGAGCGAGATGCCCGAGGTGGTGGAGCGACCGCCCGAGCGCCGCTGCTACCGGCACCCCGACCGCCGCGGCGGTGTCAGCTGCCAGCGCTGCGACCGCCTGATCTGCGTGGACTGCATGCGCCAGGCCTCCGTCGGGTTCCACTGCCCCGAGTGCACCGCCCGGAGCGGCGCCCGGCCGGTGACGGTGAGTCCGCAGGCTGCGGAGAGCGCCTCGCCTCCAGTGGTCACCCGGGTCCTGCTGGCGCTGAACGGGCTGGCCTTCCTGTACTCGGTGGTCTTGAGCCGCTCGGCCGGTGGCATCACCCGGATCGACCAGGGACTGCTCATCGACGGCGGTCTGTTCGCCCGGGCCCGGCTGATCGACGGTGGCGCCGTCCGATGGATCGGCGTGGACACCGGCGAGTACTACCGGCTTGTCACGTCGGCCTTCCTGCACGACGGGGTGTTCCATCTCGCGTTCAACATGTACGCGCTGTGGTTGCTGGGCCAGTTGCTCGAGGCGGGCTTCGGGCGGGCCCGGTTGCTGGCGCTGTTCGTGGTGTCGATGCTCGGCGCCTCGTTCGGCGCGCTGCTGCTGGCGCCGAACTCTCCGACAGTTGGGGCCTCGGGGGCGGTGTTCGGCTTGATGGGCGCGATGGTGCTGGTGCAGCGGGCCATCGGCAGCAACCTCTGGCGGTCGCCGCTGATGATGATCCTGATGCTGAACCTCGCCTTCACGCTGCTTGTGCCGCGCATATCGGTCGGCGGGCACCTGGGCGGGCTGGTCGCGGGAGCGGGCATGGGCGCGCTGATGCTGGCCTTCGAGCGCCGCGGCGCTCCGCGGTGGGCGACGGTTTTGGTGGGCGGGATGCTCTCGGTGGGCCTGGTGGGCGCGTCGCTGCTCGCGGCCGGCCGGTAGGAGGCGCGTCCGCCCACCAACTGGCAGCGCAATGAGCAGGATCAACTGGAAGTGTGTGCGCCGGGCGCGTCCGCCCACCA
>JAPPLH010000035.1:0-3058 GCA_028819505.1 Acidimicrobiaceae bacterium | reverse complement strand
GCAATGAGCAGGATCAACTGGAAGTGTGTGCGCCGGGCGCGTCCGCCCACCAACTGGCAGCGTCCTGCACGGATGGCGTGCATTCTGCTGCCAGTTCCGGCTTCAGAGGCGGGTAGGAGTGCTCTCATGAGCCCAGCCGGACCGGTGGCTGGGCGTGGATTCCGCGGTCGGTCCCTCCGCGGCGAGGGAATCGGCCGCGCTGGAGCCCCGATCGGGCGTCCCCGGCTGCCAGTCTCCCGGTCGGGTCCGCCGCGGCCCCCGGTCCGTAGGATGACCGGATGTCCGGTCCGTCCGAGCCGCCCGAGGTGTACCTCGACCACGCCGCATCCACGCCGTTGAGGCCGTCGGCCCGCGACGCGTGGCTGGCCGCCGCGGAGCGGCACCACGCCAACCCCACCGGGTCTCATCTGGCCGCTCGCGAGGCCCGCAAGGCGCTGGACAGGGCCCGCGAGCAGGTAGCCGCGGCTCTCGGCGCCGACACGGGCGAGATCGTGTTCACCTCCGGAGGCAGCGAGGCCGACAACCTGGCCGTCCGGGGCGCTCTCGGCGCCCGGGGCCCTGAGGCGGTGGCGCTGACCACGGAGGCCGAGCACCACGCGGTACACGACCCGGTGGAGCGCTCCGGCGGCGTGTTCGTGGGCGTGGACGAGCGGGGCATCGTCGACCTCGACGCCCTGGCCGGCGTGCTTCGACGCCGCGGCGGCGAAGTGGCGGTGGTGTCTGCCATCGCGGTCAACAACGAGACCGGTTCGATAGCGCCGCTGGAGGAGCTGGCCGGCGTCGTGCGAGACCTGGCTCCGGAGGCGTGGCTGCACACCGACGCGGTGCAGGCCCCCAACTGGATCGACGTGGCCGCCGCCACCGCCGACTTCGACCTGGTCTCGGTGACCGGCCACAAGGTGGGCTCGCCGGTGGGCACCGGCGTGCTGGTGGTGCGCGACGGTGTGGAACTCGACCCGCTGATCGTCGGCGGCGGCCAGGAGCGGGGCCGGCGGGCCGGCACGCCCGACGTGGCCGGCGCGGTGTCGTTCGCGGCAGCGCTGACCGAGACCGTCGAGCAGCGCGACGCCAGCGTCGAGCGGCTCGGCGTCCTCCGCGACGCCCTGATCGACGCCCTGATCGACCGGCTCGGCGACCGGGTACAGGTCTCGGCGGCCCGCGCCGGCGGCGACCGCGGCCACATCGCGGCCGGGATCGCCAACGTGTGCATCGCCGGCGTGCAGAGCGAGGCGCTGCTGTTCCTGATCGACGCCGCCGGGGTGCGGGCCTCGGCCGCCTCGTCATGTTCCAGCGGTGCCCAGGACCCGTCACATGTGCTGGCCGCCATGGGGGTTCCCCGCGAGGTCGCCCTGGGATCGCTGCGGCTGTCGCTCGGCCACACCAGCGTCGCCGCCGACGTGGAGCGGGCCGTGGAGGTCATCGCAGCGTCGGTCGAGCGACTCGACCGCTTCGAGGGCGGCTGAGGTGGCCGGGTCGTCGCCGCGCGCCCGCGGCAACCGGGTTCTGGTGGCCATGTCGGGCGGGGTGGACTCCTCGGTGGCCGCGGCCCTGCTGCAGGAGGCCGGCTACGACGTGGCCGGGGTCACGATGAAGCTGTGGGGAGGGCCCAGCGACACCGGCTGCTGCTCGGTGTCGGATGTGGACGATGCCCGCTGGGTGGCCGACCAGCTCGGCATCGAGCACCACGTCTTCAACTTCGGCGACGACTTCGAGCGACATGTCGTGGAGCCGTACGTGGCTGACCACGCCGCGGGCCGCACACCGAATCCCTGCGTGGAGTGCAACCGGCACATCAAGTTCAGCCGGCTGCTGCGCCGGGCCGACGCGCTCGGCTTCGGCCTGGTGGCGACCGGCCACCACGCCCGCATCGTCGATGGGCCCGGCGGACCCCGGCTGGCCCGGGGCGTCGACGAGGCGAAGGACCAGTCGTACGTGCTGCACATGCTCGACGCAGCGCTGCTGGCCCGGCTGCTGCTGCCGGTGGGGGAGACGACCAAGGACGAGGTCCGGCGCGAGGCTGAGGCCCGGGGCCTGGTCACGGCCCGCAAGCCCGACAGCCAGGACGTGTGCTTCATCACGGCGTCGGCGGGCCGCCGGAAGTTCCTCGGCCGGCGCATCCCGATGAGTCCGGGGCGGCTGGTGGACAGTTCCGGCGCCGAGCTAGGCACGGTCGAGGCGTTGGAGTTGGTGACGGTGGGCCAGCGGCGGGGCCTGGGAGCGATCGGCGGCGGATCGCCCCGCTACGTGCTCGACGTGGACGCCGAGTCGTCGACGGTGACGGTGGGAAGCCGGGCGGAGCTCGACAGCGAGATCACGCCTCTGGAGGATTGGCGCTGGACGGACGGCCCGGTGGACGGTCCGGTGCGGGTGCAGACCTCAGCCCACGGCGCGGCTGAGGCCGCCACGGTCGATCGAGCCGGTGCGGCCGTCCGCTGGGCCGAGCCCCGCCGGAGAGTGGCCCCGGGCCAGAGCGTGGTCGCCTACCAGGGGGACATCGTGGTCGGCGGAGGAACCGCCGCCAGCGTGGCCGGAGGCAGCGGAGAAGCACTGTTCTCCCATGTTTTGACGCTGCATCCACCTTGATATAGTCTCCTGTGCCAGCCTCGCTTGCCGGGCTCGTTGCGGCCAGCCGAAACCCTGACAGAACCCGCGCCGCCACAAGCGCCGCCGCCTGCGCAAGCGAGGACCCATGACCGCAACGCCGACCCCGGCCGCAGCCGCGGCACCGTCCATGGCCCACAGCCCCGACTCCGAGCCGGCCCCGACGCCCCGAGCCGGGGCCGCGGCACGCGACGGCGCCGGCACCCTCGCCGCCGGCCGGACCCGCCTGCGCGACCAGATCGCCGCAAACCCGCTGCTGAGCCTCTTCGGCGCCGTGCTCGCGGGGATACTGGGCTTCATGGGGACCGTCGTCATCGCCCTGCTCGCCTACACCCTCGCCACCACCAACGACCGCTTCGCCGAAGTCAACGACCGCTTCGCCCGCCTCGAGGCCAAGATCGACGCCCAGGACGCCAAGATCGACGAGATCAACCTCAAGCTCACCGCCCTCATCGCC
>JAPPLH010000026.1:5043-19971 GCA_028819505.1 Acidimicrobiaceae bacterium | reverse complement strand
ACCCCTGCCCCAAGCCGCCTAGAAAGACTTGACAACAAGACAGGGACACCCCCCCCCCGCGGCGGATGACTCCGAGGACGCTGACGGCGCGGACGGTCCGGATGGTCCGGTTGTGGCGGGGATCGATTTCGGGGCGCCGGACTACAGCGGCGACAGCGTGGTGTTCGGGTTCTATGTGGCCACGGCGGACGACGATGTCGTGGAGGCCGACGGCGCGGTGACCGCCACCATCACCACAGGCGACGGCTACACGATCGGCACGCCCGCCTCCGCGTCGGTCACAGTGCATGACGACGACCTGCCCACCGTCACCATCGCCGCCGCCGCGGCCGCGGTCACCGAGGGGAGTCCCGCGGTGTTCACGGTCACCGCCGACCAGGCCCCCGCCGCGGACACCACCGTACACCTGACAGTGACCGAGACCGCGAGCCAGATCCCCGCCGCCGCCAAAGGCGCCACCACCGTCGTGATCGCCGCCGGCGCCACCACCGCGGACCTCCGCGTCCCGGTCCCCGCCGACAACACCGTCGAGGCCGACAGCACCGCCACCGCCACCATCACCACAGGCGACGGCTACACGATCGGCACGCCCGCCTCCGCGTCGGTCACAGTGCATGACGACGACCTGCCCACCGTCACCATCGCCGCCGCCGCGGCCGCGGTCACCGAGGGGAGTCCCGCGGTGTTCACGGTCACCGCCGACCAGGCCCCCGCCGCGGACACCACCGTACACCTGACAGTGACCGAGACCGCCAACCAGTTGCGCGGCGGCCAGGCCGGCGACCAATCGGTCGTGCTCAAAGCCGGCCAGAAGTCTGTGATCCATCCGGTGCTGACCGAACCCGACGACAGCAGAGTCGAGAACTCCAGCGAAGTGACCGCCACCATCACCGCCGGCGCGGGCTACAGCGTCGGCGACCCCGCCGCCGACGCGCTGTGGGTGCGCGACGACGATGTGCCCGCAGTGTCGGTCTCAGCGGGGCCCGCGGTCACAGAGGGCCAGGACGCCGTGTTCACCGTCCACGCCAGCCAAGCCCCGATCACCACCGACCTCACGGTGCGCGTCGCCGTCGCCCAGACCGGCCAATACGTCGCCACATCCGGCCTCGGCGCCCGCAACATCACCATCCCCAGAGGCGACACCACCGCGAGGCTCGCGGTGCCCACCATCGACGACGCCACCGCCGAACAGCCCGGCGCGGTCACCGCTACCGTCACGACCGCCGGCGCCGGCTACAGCGTCGGGCAGCCCGCAGCCGCGTCGGTCGCCGTCAACGACAACGAACCCGCCGTCACCATCACCGCCGACACCCACACCATCACCGAAGGCGCCAACGCCACGTTCACAATCCACGCCGACCCCGCACCCACAGCCGACATCACCGTCACCGCCACCGTCACCCAAACCGGACAGCACGCCGCCACATCCGCACTCGGGAACCGCAACATCACCATCCCCAAAGGCTCGCGCACCGCCACCCTCGCCGTCGCCACCGTCGACGACACCACCGCCGAGGACCCCGGCACCGTCACCGTCACCATCACCGCCACAGGCACAGCCCGCACCCACACCGTCGGCACACCCGCAACCGCCACCGTCGCCGTCGAAGACAACGACCGCACCATCACCATCACCGCCGGAGCCGCCGTCACCGAAGGACAACCCGCCACATTCACAATCCACGCCGACCCCGCACCCGCAGCCGACACCCGAATCACAGTCCAACTCAAACAAGACGGCGACTTCCTAGTGCCGCGCCAAAAGCGCACGAACCTCGTGAAACTGCCCGCCGGAGCCGCCACCACCACCTACGAAGTCGCCACCGTCGACGACCCCAAAGACGAACCCAACGGCTCCATCACCGCCACCGTCACCGCCGCACCCGGCTACAAGCCCGGCACACCCGCAACCGCCACCGTCACCATCAACGACAACGACGAAGTGCTGTTAGGAATCCGCGGTCTCGGCATAGCCTGCAACAGCGGCCGGGGTCTCATAGAAGGCGCTAGCACCAATTTCTGCGTGTTCAATTCTGACCGTAACCGTGCCTCCGTTGACATCGACTACACGATCTACCTCACCTATAACCCTTACGGGCGTCTGTCTCCGTGGCAGGAAGGTCTGAACAAGGCGGCAGCATCCACGAGCTGTGCGGTGCAAGGCACCGACGTCGTCCTGCTCGACTGGATCGACGGCACCTTCGGCGAGGACGCCGAATGGGACGACGCCATCAAGGGATCCGGCGCACTGCGTGGAACGATTCCAGCCGGCAGTCTCATCAGCCTCGCATGGGACTCAGAGGTATGCGACGACACCGTGGTGGAGGGACGGGAACGGATCGGCCTGGTTGTCAGGCTCGAGGCAGCCGGTCGGACTCGAACCTTTCCCAATTCGCCCGTCTACGTGCGTGACAATGACTGACAGAGCCGGGAAGCGTCCCCGATCGGGTGGGGCGCTGGATCGGGGCGGCGCCGACCTCGCCAGCTAGGAGGACCGGGGGAAGGCCACGGTGCGCTCGCCGCTGTGGCAGAGGTCGACGCAGGCGCCGATACCATGGCTCAGGCTGCAGCGTAGGGCTCGGCCAGCACCTCGGGCAGCGGCTCGGCATGCACCACCGTCACCCGCCGTGTGGCGCGTGTGAGGGCGACGTAGAGCGACCGAACTCCTTGGCACTCCTCGGCCACTATGCGGGCCGGCTCCACCACCACCGCGGCGTCGACCTCGAGACCCTTCACCAAGCGCACCGGTACCAGCGTCACCTGCTGCTCCAGGCCGCTGCGGCCGGGCCCGCCGAAGACCACCGAACGGCTCACCAGCTCGACCCGCAGGGGCTCATGCAGCGAGTCGGGCACGATCACGGCCACGTTGCCCTCGCCGACCTCGTCCCGCTCCTCGGCGATCACCTCGGCCAGCGTCTCGCCCAGCGCGGAGGTGTCGCGGCTCGCCGCAGGATCGCCAATGGCCGCGGCGACAGGACCCGACTCGCCGCCCTCAAAGCCGTCGAGGTCGCGGCTCGCCGCAGGATCGCCAATGGCCGCGGCGGCGCCGCAGGCCACGATGCGGGGCTCGTCGCCGGCGGTGCGGACCGTGGACGGCGGCACCGCACCGGGCGAGGCGTAGGGAAGGACCCGGTTGGCCAGCGCCATGGCCGGAGCGGGGATCCGGTAGCCGAGCGTCAGCTCCACCCGCCGGGGCGGCCGCCGGTCGGGCAGGCCCTCCAGCACCGACTCCCAGCCGTCGTGGGCCCAGGACCCGGTGGCCTGCGCGATGTCTCCCACCACCGTCATCGAGCCGTTGAGGCTGCGCCGGGCGATCATGCGCAGCTCCATCGGCGACAGGTCCTGGGCCTCGTCCACGACGATGTGGCCGTAGGTCAGGACCGCGTCCTCCTCCCGGTGCCCGGGCCGGTAGCCGAGCAGGGCGCGGGCCTCGTCGAGCACCGGCACGTCCTGGAACGACCACGTCACCTCGGAGGCGTGCTGAGCCCGTGGCCGGTGCAGCAACTCTGTCTCGTCGTCGTCGAGCCGGCCGCCGGCCGCCGAGCGCAGCAACGCCCTCGATCCGTACAGGTCGTTCACCAAGTGGGCCGGGGTTAGCACGGGCCACATCCACTCCAGCGCCTCGCGCACCTCGAGGCGGTCCGAGACGCTCTCGCGAACCTCGGCCGGGTCGGCCCCGCGGCGTGCGCCGGCGGCCAACTCCGCGAAGAACGCATCCTCCACCAGCCGGCGCCCGGCGTTGTGCTTGCGGACTCTCCGGGACGCCTCGGCCACGATCGCCGCCGACTGCTCCACGCTGAGATGCAGCCGCTGCAGCTCGTAGCCGACAGTCAGATCGCCTCTCAGGGGCCGGCGGCGGTCCCGCACCGCGCGGCGCAGCACTGCGGCCATGCGAGGGTCGCCCTTGATGCGGCCGACGGCCTCTGAATCGAGGCCCGCGACCCGCACCGCGGGGCTGAGCAGGTCGGCCAGCACGGCCTGCTCCACGCCGGCCTCCCCCAGCGACGGCAGCACCTGCTCGATGTAGGCGAGGAACAGGCGGTTGGGCCCCACCACCAGCACGCCCTGGCTCTCCAGGGGGAACCGGTGGGTGTACAGCAGGTAGGCGGCCCGGTGCAGCGCCACCACGGTCTTGCCGGTGCCGGGACCTCCCTGCACCACCACGACACCCGGCATCTCCGAGCGGATCACCCTGTCCTGCTCGCCCTGGATGGTGGACACGATGTCGCCGAGACGGCCGGTGCGGGCCGCCTCCAGCGAGGCGACCAGGGCAGCCGAGCCCGGCCGCCCGTCGAGGCGGCCGTCGCCGGGAGGGCCGCCGGCGCCGTCGAAGTCCCGGTCGGCGAGGTCGAGGCCGATGGCGGCCTCCTCGCCGAAGAGCTCGTCCTCGATCCCCAGCAGGGTGCTGCCCCGGGACGCGAAGTGCCGCCGGCGCTCCAGGCCGAGCGGCTCGCGGCCGGTGGCGCGGTAGAAGGGCTCGGCCACCGGCGCCCGCCAGTCCACGAGGATCGGGTCGTGATCGGCGTCCCACAGGCCGACCCGCCCGATGTAGAACCGCTCGCCGGTGCCCGCCGGGTCGATGCGGCCGAACACCAGCGACCGGTCCCCGATGTTGAGCTTGGTCAGCCGGGCGAGGGCGGCCTCCAGCATGGCCTCGCGCTCGAATCTGGCCTGGGTGGTGCCGCCCCGGCCGGTGCGGAACACCGAAGTGGCCATGGTGGCCCGCTCGCGGGCCATGTCCAGGCAGGCGTGGGCCAGATCGAAGTAGGCCTGTTCGGCTTCTAGGTCGGGGTGGCGACTGGTCAAGGCTGAACCGCGGCTCGGCTTGGCTGCTGGTTCCGCCGGGGAGCGGAGGGCCGCTCAGCGACGGATCCGAGAATCAGGGGAACTGTTGATCCTATCGCCGTATCGTGGGCTGCATGGACTCGACTGGGCCCGACCGACCCGACGCTGCCGCCGGCTCTGAAGCAGCCGCCGACGGCGACGCGGACGGAGCCGCCGGCGCCGGGACAGCCGCCGAAGCGGCCGCTCCCGGTCCCTCCGGAGGCGGCTCCGGCGGCCGGATCTCGGTGGGGCTGGTCCTCAGCGCGGGGGGCGCGGCCGCCGAGGCATGGCACGCGGGCGTGGTCCGGGCGCTGCACGAGGTCACGGGCTGGGACGCCCGCAGCGCCGACCTGATGCTGGGCACCTCGGCCGGCGCCATCACAGGACTCTGCCTGCGAGCCGGCATCCCGCCGGCGGACCTCTACGCCCATCGCCGCGGCGAGCCCGTCAGCGACGAGGGGCAAGCCGTCATCGACCGGGTCGTCACCCCCTACAGCGAGGGCCGCAGCGAACGCGACTGGACCGAGCAGGGACCACAGTCGCCGACGCTGGCGGCGAGGGCGCTGTGGCCGCCGTGGCAGGCCCGGCCCCTGCACGCCGCCGTCGGCCTGCTGCCGAGAGGCACGCGCACCACCGAGGCCCTCCAGCAGCGCATGGCCGAACTGCATCCGCAGCCCTGGCCCGCGGACCGTTTCTGGGTCCCGGTCGTGCGGCTCTCCGACGGCGAGCGCGTCGTCCTCGGGCGCGACGACCTCCAGGCCACAGCGGCCGAGGCGGTGCGGGCCAGCTGCGCGGTCCCGGTCCTCTTCGAGCCGGTCACCGTGGACGGGCAGCGCTACATCGACGGCGGCCTGCACTCCTACACCAACGCCGACCTGATGGGACCGCCCGCCTTCGACCTGGTCGTCGTGTCGTCGCCGATGAGCGGCACGGCGGGGTGGCCGGCGGTCCGCGGCTCCCTGTCGGAGGCCTGGGCCAGCGCCCGCTCGGGTGTGGGGCTGGGCGAGCCCCGGCCCCGGACCGCCGGCCGGGTCTGGTGGTCGGAGGCGCTGGAACGGGCGTGGGACGGCGGGCGGGCCATGCGGGCGGCGCGCCGGCAGTGGGTCGACGACAAGCTGCGCGCGGAGGTGGACGGGCTGCGCCGCCGGGGCGTCGCCGTGCTTGTGGTGGAACCCGACGCCGGCGGGGTGGAGCTGGTGGACAGCAGAGGCGGCGAAGACTTCGACCGCGCCGGCCACGACGCCGAGAGGGCCGACGGCGACGATCCCCTGCGGGCGTGGCGAGCCGGGATGGCCGCGTCCGCGGACCATGCCGCCCGCCGCATCCTCACGGACCGCGTCAACAGGCGCCTTGCCGGCCTGCTGCGCCGGGCCGCGGGCTGATCGCACCGCGGCCCGGCGCAGTCCGCCTGATCTTGCGCGCCCGGCAATCCGATGCGGTTCGGGGCCGCCCTGTGCGCTTGCCGTTAGCTTGACCCGGTGAGCAGCGGCCGCTTCGACGACAGCGACTTCGTGCGTGCCTGCCGCCGGCAGCCCCATCGGCGGGTGCCGGTGTGGTTCATGCGCCAGGCCGGACGGTCCCTTCCCGAGTACAGGGCCGTGCGCGGCGAGGGCTCGATCCTCGACGCCATCGCCGACGCCGGCCGGGCCGCGGAGATCACCCTCCAGCCGGTGCGCCGCTACGGAGTGGACGCCGCCATCCTGTTCAGCGACATCGTGGTACCGGCGCACGCCGTCGGCTTCGGCGTCGATGTCGTGCCCGGCATCGGGCCGGTCGTGGAGCATCGCTTCGCGGCCCGCGGCGACCTCGACCGCCTGCGCCCGCTCGATCCCGTCTCCGACACGCCGTACGTGGTCGATACCGTCCGCCGCGCCGTGGAGGCGCTGGACGTGCCCCTCATCGGGTTCGCCGGAGCCCCGTTCACGGTGGCGTCGTACCTGGTGGAGGGAGGCCCGTCCCGTCACCATGCCCGGACCAAGGCGCTGATGGTCGGCGACGCCGCGCTCTGGCACGAACTCATGGACCGGCTCGCCGACCTCGCTATCGCGTCGCTCGTGTCGCAGGTGGAGGCGGGCGCGGCAGCGGTACAGCTCTTCGACAGCTGGGCCGGAGTGCTCTCCCCCGGCCAGTACCGCCGCGGCGTCGCGCCGCACTCGGCCCGGGTACTGGAGACGCTGGGCGCCACCGGCGTGCCCCGGATCCATTTCGGCGTCGGTACCGGCGAGCTGCTCGACCAGATGGGCGACTGCGGCGCGGACGTGGTGGGGGTGGACTTCCGCGTCAGCATCGACGAGGCCCGCCGCAGGGTCGGGCCGGGCCGGGCGCTGCAGGGCAACCTCGATCCCGCGATGGTGTTGGCCGGCGAGACGGCTGCCTGCGAGGCGACCCGAGCGGTGCTCGCTGCCAATGGGGGGCATCCGGGCTTCGTCTTCAACCTCGGCCACGGCGTGCTGCCGGCAAGCGATCCCGACGTTCTGGCCCGCGTGGTGCAGGTCGTGCACGACGAGGGCCGCGTGCGGTGCGAACAACCGGCCGAGCGGCGTGGGAACGACCGGCCGGGCGGCGTGGGAACGACCGGCCGGGCGGTGCGCGAGTGACCGCGCCGGGTGGCGTGGGATGACCGGCCGCGCGGTGCGCGAGTGACCGCTCCGGGAAGCCGGGTGGTCGTTGCCGGCGCAGGGATCTCCGGGCTGGCCGCCGCGTACGAGCTCCAGTGCGCCGGGATCGAGGCGGTCGTGCTGGAGGCGGCCGACCGTCCGGGCGGGAAGATCGACAGCGCGCCGGTCGGCGGGCTGACCGTCGACTCGGGATCCGACGGGTTCGTGGCCCGCGACCCCGCCGCCGCCGAACTGTGCCGCCGGCTCGGCCTGGGCGCCGAACTGGTCGAGCCCGCCACCGGCGGGGCTTTCGTGTGGGTGGACGGCCGGCTGTGCCCCCTTCCGGCCCGCTCGGTGCTCGGCGTGGTCTGGACGGCCGACGCGGTGGCGGGCACCGGCGTGGTCTCCGAGCAGGCCGTCGACGCCCTGGCCCGCGGGCTGGCCCGCGACGCCGACCCGCTTCTGCGCGACGCCTCGGTCGGCGAGGTGCTGCGCCCCCGGGTCGGCGACGAGGTGTTCGAGCGGCTCGTCGACCCCCTGCTCGGCGGCATCAACGCCGGATCGGCCGACCAGATGAGCATCGAGGCCTGCGCCCCGCCGTTGTACGAGGCCGCCCGGCGGGGAGGCCCGCTCGGCCCCGCCCTGCGGGAGGTCGCCTCCGCGCAGGGTCGAGACCCCGACCGGGAGGCGACGGCGCCAGTATTCCAGAGCGTGAGCGGCGGCGTGACCCGCATCGTGGACGCGCTCGCCGCCGAGTTGGGCGAGGCCGTCGAACTGGCCGCTCCGGTCGAGTCTTTGGAGCTGCGAGCAGCCCGCGGCGCCGGCCGTCGATGGAGGGTGACAACCCGGAGCGGTCCCGTCGACGCCGACGGGGTGGTCCTGGCCTGTCCCGCCTGGGAGTCGGCTCGCCTGCTCGAGCCGCTCGCGCCGGACGCGGCGGCGGTCCTCGGCGCCATCGAGTACGCCGACGTCGCGCTGGCCGCCTTCGTGCTGCCCCGCGGCCGCCTGGCCCGTCCCCTCGACGGCAGCGGCTTCCTGGTTCCCCGCAGCCAGGGAATGCTCACCACCGCATGCTCCTGGGCGTCGGCCAAGTGGCGGCACTACGACCACGAGGGTCTGGCCGTGCTGCGGGTCTCCGCCGGACGGGCCGACGACCGGCGCTGGCTCGACCTCAGCGAGGAGGAACTGGTCGCCGCCCTCGCGAGCGAGCTGGCCGCGACCGGGATGGTGTCGCCAGCGGACGCAGCTGGGGGTCGCTTCGAAGTCCGGGTCGCGCCGTGGCGCCGCTCCCTCCCGCAGTACCGGCCGGGCCACCTCGAGAGGGCAGCCGCGGTGGACGCCTGCCTGGCGGACGGCACGCCCGGGCTGGCGGCCGCCGGCGCCGCACTCCGGGGCGTGGGCCTCCCGGCGTGCATCCGCAGCGGCCAGGATGCCGCCGCAGCCGTGACGAGGGCCGTGCTGTGCTAGACGAACCGTCCGTGAACCCGGATCCCGCCCCGGGCGAGGCCGAGCCGGTGCTGGCGCCCCTCGTCGCGCCCGACACCGGGCCGGCCCGCGAGTGGGCCGAAGCCAGCCCCCCGCTCGTCACCGCCCATCCCGACGATCTGCCCGAGGGCGACAGCCACCTCAGCGTGACACGCACCTTCTGCTTCGCCGACCTCTGCGGCTTCACCGGCTACACCCGGGCCCACGGGCCCCACGAGGCCGTGGCGATGCTCGGAGAGTTCCGCAGGATCACCCGCGGCGTGGCCGCCAAGCGGGGGGTGCGGGTGGCCAAATGGCTGGGCGACGGAGCGATGCTGGTGTCCACCAACGCGGCCGCCGCGCTGTCGCTGGGCGCCCACCTCATCCACCATTTCGCCAGCCGGGGCGTGCAGATCCGGGCCGGCGCAGCCACCGGCGAGGCGCTGCTGTTCGAGGGGGACGACTACGTCGGGGAGCCGGTCAACCTGGCTGCCAAGCTGTGCGCGGCCGCCCCTCCCGGCGAGATGTACACCGTCACCGACCCGCGCGACCTGCCCGACTGGGTGGAATGCACCGGCGACGTGACCCTGCAGATCCGGGGCGTCGGCCCCATCTCCGACGTTCACCGCGTGCTCCCCCTCGGGCTCGCCGACGAGCCCACGAGCGACGGCTGAGCGACCGGCGAGGGGTTGAGCACGGTGGCGGCGCGGGGCAAGCAGGGCCGGGCGGCCGACACCGGCGGCGCATCGGTGCTGACCGTGGGAAAGCCGTGGGTCCGCGGCGTGCTGGCGGGGCTGCTGCTGGCCGCCTCGCTGCCGCCCTGGGGCTTCTGGCCGCTGAGCTTCGTCGGGATGGCGCTCTGGGTCGAGCTGCTGACCGGCGCCGGCTACTGGCGCCGGGCCGGCCTGTCGGCGGTGGTCAGCGTCAGCTGGATGGGTCCGGCCACCATCTGGATGGTCGACCTGACGCCGGTCGGCTGGCCCCTCGCGGTGCTCGGATTCGCGGCGATGCACGCCGTGGCCGGCGCGCTCGTGCCGCCCGACGGCCGGCGCCACACCGCCTTCCCGGCCGCATTCGCTCTGGCCGAGCTGCTGAGGTGGACCTGGCCCTTCGGCGGCGTGCCGCTGGCGACGATGGCCATGGCGCAGGTGTCCGGCCCGCTCGCGCCGGCGGCCCGCATCGGCGGCCCGCTGCTGCTGGCCGCGCTCACCGCGGTGGGCGGGGTCACGCTGGCCGCGATCCTGGCCGCCCGCCTCCGGCCCGCCGCGGTGGGCATGGGCGTGCTGCTGGTGGCCTGGCTGGCCGCCGTCGCCGCGCCCGGCTCCGAGCCGATCGACGTCGACGGCGCCCCCGACGACGACGCCCTCATCACCGTCGCCGCGGTGCAGGGCGGCGGGCCGCAGAACACCAGAGCCGACGTGTGCGAGCAGCGGGCCGTGTTCGAACGCCACCTCGACACCACCCGCCGGCAGGTGCCCGCGCCGGTCGATCTGGTGGTGTGGCCCGAGGACGTCGTCCACCCCAGCCCGGACAACGCGGTCACGCCGGCGCGCTGCGACCAGCCGCTGCTCACCGGCAGCGAGGCCCGAGCCGCGCTGTCGGATTTGGCCCGCGACCTGGACACGGTGCTCATCGTCGGCTTCTTCGAGCGGACCGCCGACCGCGAGGCCAACCGCAACTACGCGGCCGTCTACGACTCGTCGGGCGTGCCGGTCGACACCTACGACAAGGTCCAGCTGGTGCCCTTCGGCGAGTACGTCCCGCTGCGCGCCACCGCCGAGCGCTTCAGCGACGAACTGCCCGCCCGCGACGTCCGGGCCGGCGCCTCCGACGAGCCCGCCGTCCTCGACACGCCTCTAGGTCCGCTGGGCGTGTCCATCTCCTGGGAGATCTTCTTCGACCATCGGGCCCGCAGCGCGGTCGGCGGCGGCGAGGGCCGACTGCTGCTCAACCCCACCAACGGCTCCAGCTACTGGCTGACCGTGGTCCAGACCCAGCAGATCGCGTCCAGCCGCCTGAGAGCCATCGAGACCGACCGGTGGGTGGTCCAGGCCGCGCCCACCGGATTCTCCGCGGTGATCACTCCCGAGGGCGACGTGATCGAACGGACCGGGATCTCCGAGAGCAGGGTGATCCGGACGACGGTTGAGCTGCGCCACGGCGATACGCTCGCGGTCCGGTTGGGGGCATGGCCTGTGGCTGCCGCCGCAGCGCTGACGCTCTCGCTGGCGCTCGGCCTCGGCCGTGTGTCGACCGGATCGTCGACCGGATCCAGGCCAGGGAGAAAGCTCTAACGCCATGCCCGCCCCCGCCGACAACCACGCACCCCTGCGCGTGGCCCTGCTGTCCTACAGGGGCAAGCCTCACGTCGGCGGACAGGGCGTGTATGTGAGCCGCCTGTCCGCCGCGCTCGCCGATCTGGGCCACCGCGTGGTGGTGCTCGGCGGTCCCCCCTATCCGGAGCTCGACGAACGGGTGCCGCTGGTGCGGCTCGGCGGCCTCGACATCTGGGCCCCGCCCCATCCCATGCGCAAGCCCCGGGCCTGGGAGCTGAAGGACTGGATCGACATCGCCGAGCACGTCTCCTTCGTCACCGGCAACTTCAGCGAGCCCATGGCCTTCAGCCTGCGAGCGTGGCGGCACCTGCGCACCAGGCGGGCCGACTTCGACGTGGTTCACGACAACCAGACCCTGGGCTGGGGAATCCTGGCTCTGCAGCGCCAGGGCTGGCCGCTGCTGGAGACCATCCACCACCCGATCACCGTGGATCGCCGCCTCGAGCTGGCCCACGCCCAAACCCTGCGGGAACAGATCGGCAAGCGCCGCTGGTACGCATTCACGAAGATGCAGACCCGGGTGGCCAGACGGCTGCCCAGGGTGCTGACCGTCTCCGAATCGTCCAAGCGCGACATCGCCGACGATCACGGGGTGCCGCCGGAGCGCATCCACGTGGTGCCGGTGGGCGTGGACCCCGAACTGTTCGCGCCGCTTCCCGAGATCGCCCGGGTGCCGGGCCGGCTGATAACCACCGCCAGCGCCGACGTCACCATGAAGGGACTCAGCTTCCTGCTGGAGGCGGTGGCCAAGCTGCGCACCGAGCGCCACATCGAGCTGACCATCATCGGCAAGGCCAAGGCCGACTCCGCGGCCAGCCGGGCCATCTCGGAACTCGGACTGGCCGACGCGGTCACGTTCGTGTCGGGAGTGCCGGACCGCCGCATCGTGGAGCTGTACGCCGAAGCCGAGCTGGCGGTGGTCCCCTCGCTGTACGAGGGGTTCTCGCTGCCGGCCATCGAGGCCATGTCGTGCGGTGTGCCGCTGGTGGCCACCACCGGCGGAGCGCTGCCCGAGGTGGCCGGCAAGCACGGCGAGACCTGCTTCCTGACCGAGCCCGGCGACGCCGAGTCACTGGCAGCCGTGCTGCAGGAGGCGCTCGACAGTCCCGAGGCCCGGGACCGGGTGGGGCGGGCCGGACGCGAGCGTGTGGTGAGCCAGTGGTCCTGGCGGCACACCGCGGAGCGAACGGTGGAGCAGTACCGGGCCGTGATCGAGGCGTCCGGCTGATGCTCACCGTCGACTACGACCGTCTCGACTTGAGCGCCGGCGAGCGCCTGCTGGATCTGGGCTGCGGCTTCGGTCGCCACTCCTATGAGGCCCTCAAACGCGGCGCCGAGGTGGTGGCCTGCGACCTGGCCCGCCCCGAGGTCGAGCAGGTGCGCGACCTGGCCCGGCTGCTGGTGGCCGAAGGCGAGGTCGGCGAGTCGGTGATGGCCGCGCCGGTGCAGGGAGACGCCGTGGGACTGCCCTTCGACGACGAGTCGTTCGACCGGGTCATCGCTGCGGAGGTGCTCGAGCACGTCGGCGACGACGAGTCGGCCTTCGCCGAGCTGGCCAGGGTGCTGCGCCCGGGAGGCCGGCTGGCCGTCACCATCCCGGCGTGGCTGTCCGAGACGGTGTGCTGGAAGCTGTCGAGCGACTACCACGCGCCGGCGGTGCCGGGCGGCCATGTGCGCATCTACCGGCTGCGCGACGTGCGGCGCAAGCTGGCCTCCGCGGGGCTGCAGCCCGGCCGCCGGCATCGGGCCCATGCCCTCCACACCCCCTACTGGTGGCTGCGATGCGCGGTGGGGCCCAACCGTGAGGTCAGCGAGAACCGGCTAGTCGCCGCCTACCACCGGATGCTCGAATGGGACATCGTGAGACGGCCGCTGGTCACCGCGGCCGCAGAGAGGCTGCTGAACCCGCTGCTCGGCAAGAGCCTCGTCGTGTACGCCGACAAGCCGCTCCACGCGTCGGGACCGGCGCCGGCCCGCCGGAGCGAGGACATGGCCCATGCCGCCTGAGCCACGCCGGCAGCCGGGCCGCAGCTCGACCAACGGAAGGGCCCCCGCAGCCGGCGAGCCTGGCCGGCCCGCACCGGAGACACCCGAGGTGGCCGGACTGCTGTCGCGAGCCGAAGCCGAGCGCACTGCGGACACGATCGCAGCCGTCCAACTGTCCAGCGGCATGATCCCCCGCTTCGCGGGCGGCGTGGCCGATCCCTGGAACCATGTGGAGGCCGCCATGGCCCTGACCGTCGCCGGGCGCCGGGCCGAGGCCGGCGCGGCCTTCGAGTGGCTGGCCCGCATCCAGCGACCCGACGGAGCCTGGCACCAGTACTACACCGCCGACGGCGTCGACCAGGACAAGCTCGACGCCAACACGATCGCCTATGTCGCGGCGGGTGTCTGGCATCACTGGCTGCGCTTCGGCGACGCCGGCTTCCTGGCCGAGATGTGGCCGGTGGTGCAGCGGGCCCTCGACTTCGTCCTGGGCCTGCAGACTCCCCGAGGCGAGATCCTGTGGGCCCGCCACGCGGACGGCACTCCCTGGCCGTTCGCGCTGCTCACCGGTTCTTCGTCGATCAGCCACAGTTTGCGGTGCGGTCTGGCCGTCGCGCATGCGGTGGGCGAGGAGCGGCCCAGCTGGGAGTTGGCGCTGGCCCGGCTGGTGCACACCATCCGCCACCACGGCCACGACGCGTTCGCCCCCAAGGACCGCTGGGCCATGGACTGGTACTACCCGGTCCTGACGGGGGTGCTGACCGGTTCGGAGGCCCGGCTCCGGCTGGCGTCACGGCGCGGGATCTTCGTGCATGACGGCGAGGGCGTGCGCTGCGTCAGCAACCAGGACTGGGTGACGACCGCGGAGACATGCGAGTGCGCGCTGGCCTACCTGGCTGCGGGCGACCGGGCGACCGCCCTGAAGCTGTTCGAGTGGGCCCAGCACCTGCGCGAGCCCGACGGCAGCTACCTGACCGGCCGGGCCTTCCCCGCCGACGTGAGCTATCCCGACCGGGAGTGCAGCACCTACTCGGCGGCCGCGGTGCTGCTGGCCGCCGACGCCCTGGCCGGCGCCGGCACCTCTTCGGGCCTGTTCGTCGACGTCGGCTCGCTGCCCGCCCCGCTCGACCTCGACCCGGTGGAGGAGCCCGCCCGCGACTGACAGCTCGAATCGGCAGCAGAATGCGCCCCATAGGGTGCAGAATGCTGCCAATTCGCGGTGATCCCAACTCGCATCAAGGCTCCGGCTGAGCCGGCGGGCTGAGCACACGCTCCCCCCGGACAGCGCATCTGCCAGACTCCGGGTGTGCCGGATCTCGAACTGAGGCGTGGCCGTCCGGCCGGCAGTGGGCCCGAACCGGGAGCACGCCGGTGCTGACCGCGCTGCTCGCGCTGGCGGGCTTGCTGCTGGGCGCTGTGGCCGGCGGGGTGGCCGGTCTGCTGCTGGGAGGCGCCGTCGGCTTTCTGCTGGGCCAGCAGCTGGATCTGCGCAAGCGGCTCAAGAGGCTCGAGGACGCCCAGTCCCGGGTGGACGCGATCCAGTCCTGGGCCACCGAGATGAAGGTCTGGGCCCAGCAGACCCACGCATGGCTCATGAGGCTCGGACCCTCCGCCCGACCGTCCGAGACGCAGCCCGACCCAGCCGCGCAGCCCGACACGGCGCCCGAGCCCGACACGGCGCCCGAGCCCGAGCCCGCAGACGAGCCCGGCACGGCGTCCGC
>JAPPLH010000026.1:0-4943 GCA_028819505.1 Acidimicrobiaceae bacterium | reverse complement strand
AGCCCGACACGGCGCCCGAGCCCGAGCCCGCAGACGAGCCCGGCACGGCGTCCGCCCCTACGGCACCGCCCGAGTCTGCGGGAGTTGCTCCGGTTGTGAGGCCGGTCGCCTCCGAACCGAGCACCAGAGTACGGGCGCCCAGCCGCAAGCCGGCGACGCCCGCACCTCCCGACGACTCGACCCGGGCATGGCGTCCCAGCGAGGCAGCCGCCGCTTCGGCAGCCACCGACGCCCGTGCAGCCACCGACGCCCCGACGGCCGCTGCCGGCCGCGCTCGGGAGCGGCCGACCTCCTCCGCCGTCGGGGCGAAGGCCGCGGCTGCCCCCGGCCGCGCTCGGGAGCGGCCCTCCGATCCTGTTTCGTGGCTGGTCGACTGGATCAAGCAGTGGGTGACCACCGGCAACGCGCCGGTGAAGGTCGGGGTGCTCGTCTCGCTCGTCGGCGTGGGACTGCTGCTGCGGGAGGCCCATCGGCGGGGCATCATCGAACTGACGATCGAGGTGCGCCTGGCCGCGGCGGCCGTCTTCGGCCTCCTGCTGCTCGCCGTCGGCTGGCGCCAGCGCCGGAGCCGCCCGATCTACGGCGTCAGCCTCCAGGGCGGTGGCGTCGCTGTGCTGTACCTCGCGACGTACGCGGCCTTCGTCGTGTACGACGTCGTGGGAGCGGTTCCCGCCGCGGCTGCGGTGGTGATCGTCACGGTCGGCGCGGGAGTGCTCTCGGTGCTTCAGGACTCGCGGGTGCTGGCCGTGCTGGGAATCATCGGCGGTTTCCTGGCCCCGGTGCTGACGTACTCGCGCCCCGGCGACCATGTCTACGTCTTCAGCTTCTTCCTGGTGCTGAACGCGGCCATCATCGGGGTGGCGTGGTTCAAGACCTGGCCGGAACTGAACCTCCTCGGCTTCGGCTTCACGTTCGGCCTGACGTTCTTCTGGCTGGCCAACCGCTACGAGCAGGAAGAGTGGGTCTCCACGCAGCCCTTCATCGCGCTGTTCGTGCTGATGTACATGGGATTGCCGGCCCTCTTCGCCGCTCGCGAGGCGCCCGACCTCAAAGCCGTGTTCAGTGGGGGTCCGGCGCCGGACACCGCGTTCGTGCGCGGGGCATGGACGGCGCCGCTCGTGTTCGGCACGCCATTCGCCGGGCTGGGCCTGCAGCAGCTGGCGATCGGGCACACCGAATACGGCTTGGCCGTCACCGCGGCCGGTTTGGCCGTGGTCCAAGCTGCGCTGGGGTTGGTCATGCGACGGCTCGGCGTGGACGGTCGCCAGCTGGCGGAGGCCTACGCCGCCCTCGGTGTGGCCTTCAGCGCCATCGCGGTCCCACTCGCGCTGGAGGCCTACTTCACGTCGACGGTGTGGGCGGTGCAGGGTCTGGTGCTGCTGTGGCTGGGCTGCCGGCGGGACCGGCTGCTCGCCTTGACCGGCGGCGCGGCGCTGCAGGTGCTGGCCGCCGTCTCCTTCGCCCGGCACCTGGGAGAGTCGCTCCCCTATCCGGACGATGCGTGGCCGATCGCCAACCGGCACTTCCTGGGCGCACTCCTGCTGGCCGTGGCCGGCTTGGCGTCTGGGTGGCTGCTCAGCCGCCGGCCGCAGCGAGGCGACGGCGACCAGACGCTCGTCCGGACTGCGCTGGGCTGGGGGGTTGTGTGGTGGCTGGTCGGCGGGGTGATGGAGATCGTCCAGCAGCTGCCGGACAGCAGCCAGCTGTCGGCTCTCCTGGGGTTCGTGGTCGGATCGTTCCTGGCCGGATCGCTGGGCGCCCGCCGGCTGCGATGGAACGAGCTCGAGTCCGTGGGGCTGTTGATCCTGCCGACCCTGGCCTTGATGCTGGTGCTGTCGCTGCTCGCGCAGCCCCATCCCCTCGACGAGTGGGGATGGGCGGCCTGGCCTCCAGTCCTCGCTGCGCACTTCCTGTTCCTGCGCCGCCGGGAGCGTTCGTTCCCGCGGCAGGCGGCCCTGGTCCATACGGGCGGCTACTGGACGCTGGCGGCGCTGGTGGCGGCCGAGGTCTACTGGCAGGCCGACCGGGCCGCCGAGGGCGTGTGGCCGCTGGCCGCGACGGTGGCCGCGGCCCTGGCGCTGGCGGGCGCGACGATGGCCGGCCGCCGCCGGCCGGCGTGGCCTGTCGCGGCCCACTGGCGGACGTACCTGCTGGCCTGCGCCGGCCCGCTGCTGGCCGTGCTCGCAGTGGTGGTGCTCGGCGCGGCGTTGTCCCACGACGGAGACCCCCGGCCGCTGCCGTTCCTGCCGGTGGTGAACCCGTTGGGAGTCCTCATCGGATTGCAGCTGGCCGCGCTGCTGGCTTGGAGGAGGCTGGCCGAGGCACAGGAGGACCATCCGTTCCGGGACTTGGTGACTGCTCGCTGGACGCCGGCGCTGGCCGTGCTGGGGTTGGTTCTCGCAACGGTGGAGACGGCGCGAACAGTGAGCCACTGGCTGGACGTGCCGTGGGAGTCGGAGGCACTGTGGGACACCACCGAGTTGCAGACGTCGCTGTCGATCCTGTGGGCGGTGATCGGCTTGTCGGGGATGGTGGCCGGAATGCGCACGGCCCGCCGGGCGGTGTGGGCGGCGGGAGCGTCGTGGATGGCGGTGGTGGTGGTCAAGCTGTTCCTGGTCGACCTGAGCAGCCTGACCGCGCTGGGCCGGGTGGTGTCGTTCATCGTGGTCGGGGTGCTGCTGCTGGTCGTCGGCTACCTGGCCCCGGTCCCCCCGGCCGCGCCAGTCGAAGACTCCGAAGACTCCGAAGACTCCGGCGAGTCCGGCGAGTCCGCGGAGACCAACGAGGCGTGACGGCTGCGGCCGCCGGGACGAGCCCGCCTGCTGGGGCGCTAGGCCGTTTCGGGCTGCGCCGACCAGCACCTTGATCGAGGCTGCCGCCGCGCTGCGACGACGTCCTGGCGGTCCTCCGGTCATCTCGCTACCCGCCGGGTGTTGCCATTCACACAACCACATGCTACCGTGTGATATCCGACACTTTCCAGGCTATTGAGACCGCGCCAACGTAGTAGACGACAGTGAATCGGGAGCACATCTGGAAGCTCCCCACTAATCGAGACAGCTATCGAGTAGAGGGGACGTCACCATGGTGATGACCGAGACGCAGCGAACGACGCTGTACAACCAGTTGACCGACACAATCGGACAGGAGGCCGCGAGGACCCTCATGGAGCAGCTACCCCCGACGGGATGGGATCAGGTCGCCACCAAGGAGGACCTCAAGGCCAGCGAGAAGATGCTGCTGCGGGAGATCAGAGCCGGCGAGACGCGGGTCCTGGGTGAGCTGAGGGAGTCCGAGGGCCGGCTCATGATCCAGATCGCGGACTCCGAGTCGCGGCAGGGGGCCCGCATCGACGCGATGAACACCCGCATCGACGCCCGCATCGACGGAACCAACGACCGCATCGACGGAACCAACGACCGCATCGACGCGATGAACACCCGCATCGACGCCCGCATCGACGGAACCAACGACCGCATCGACGAGACCAATCGGGAGTTGTCCGAGCTCAAGGGGGAGGTGCGGACCGGCTTCGCCGACTTGAAGCTCGCGATGGCCAAGCAGGTGCGATGGTTGGCGGCCGTGGTAATCGGGTTCGCTGTGGCGATGGCGGTGCCGCTGACGCTCGCCCTGCTCTGACACCTGGGCTCCGGCAGAACGAGCTCACGGGTGATGGGGGTTTGGGCGGTTGGGGCGCCGTCGATGGCGACGAGGCTGCCTGAGCGGAAGGACGCCCTCTTGCCGGCCGCCACAGCACAAGCCCCGGCCGCGCCGGCAACCGATCGTCATGGCGCTCCGCGTCTCGCCTTGGGCGGCCGGGTAGCGTCGGCCTGAGGCGCCGCGAGTGGCGGCTCCGGGCGTCTGCCGAGCTCGGGGGACGAAATGCTCAGAACCGGGGTCTTGCCCCAGCAGACCCAGGCGCTGGAGACGGCGTGAGGGAGGTCTATCTCGACTACAACGCCTCGTCGCCGCTCGACCCGCGGGTGGCCGAGGCGATGATGCCGGTTCTGACGGACTCGGTGGGCAACGCTTCGTCGGTGCATCGATTCGGGCGTCGGCAGGCGGCTGCAGTGGACGACGCCCGCGAGCACGTGGCTGCGCTGGTGGGCGGCCGAGCGTCGGGAGTGGTGTTCACTTCGGGAGCGACCGAGGCCAACAATCTGGCTCTGCGGGGTGCGGTGGAGGCTGGCCCCGAAGGCAGGCGACGGATGCTCGTTTCGGCGGTGGAGCACGCCTCGGTGGCAGGCACCGCTCGGCTGCTCGCCGACTACGGCCTAGTGAAGCTGGACGTGATCGAGGTGACTTCAGGGGGCTTCGTCGAGCCGGCGACCGTGGAGCAGATGCTGCGTGACGACATCGTGCTGGTGTCGGTCATGGCCGCCAACAGCGAGACGGGCGTGCTGAACCCGGTGGGTGAGATTGCGGAGCGGGTTCGGGCCACGGGGGCGCTGTTTCACTGCGACGCCACCCAGATGGCAGGGCGCCTGCCGTTCGACATGGAGGAGCTGGGCGTGGATCTGGTGTCTTTGAGCGGGCACAAGATCTGCGGACCCGGCGGGGTGGGCGCACTGGTCGGCACCCGGAGCAGTCTCCGGCGACTGGAAGCCCTGCTCCACGGCGGAGGCCACGAGCGAGGCCTCCGCTCGGGCTCGCTCAACGTGGCCGGCATCGTCGGCTTCGGCGCCGCCGCTCGCATAGCCGCCGACGAGCGCGACCAGGAGTCCGAGACGGTCGGAGCGCGGCGCGACCGCCTCGTGTCCGAACTCCAGGCCGCTCTCCCCCGCGTGCTGCAGAACGGCGACCCGTCGAGGCGGCTGCCCAACACGGCCAACCTGTGCTTCGTGGGCGCCGACGCCGAGGCGGTCATGGCCAACATGGACCCCGTCGCCGTGTCCATCGGCAGCGCCTGCAGCGCAGGATCGATCGAGCCCTCGGAGGTGCTC
>JAPPLH010000004.1 GCA_028819505.1 Acidimicrobiaceae bacterium | reverse complement strand
ACGCATCGGGGCGGTATGGCGAGTAGCGGTGTCCAAGCGGGCGGCGCCGATACGCATCGGGGCGGGTTCGGGGAGTTCGGAGGGGACGGCCCGGGTCTCATCGACCGGGCCTTCCGGGAGCGGATCGTCCTCGTCGGCGTGACCCGGCCGGACCGGGACGCCGCAGCAACCGACGCCTCGCTCGACGAGTTGAGCCTGCTGGTGGACACCGCTGGCGCCGACGCCGTCGAGCGGGTCTGCCAGCGGCGGGCCGCGCCCGATCCCGCCACCTTCGTGGGCGCCGGCAAGGCCCGCGAGATCAGGGCTGTCGCCGAGGAGGTCGACTGCGACACGGTGGTGTTCGACGACGACCTCAGCCCCGCGCAGCAGTTCAACCTGGAGAGGCTGCTGGGCCGCACCGCCCTGGACCGCACCGCGGTGATCCTCGACATCTTCGCCCAGAACGCCAGCACACCGGAGGGCAGGGCCCAGGTCGAGCTGGCCCAGCTCCGCTACCGGCTGCCCCGGCTGCGGGGGACCGGGCGGCGCCTGTCGCAGCAGGCGGGCGGGATCGGCACCCGCGGCCCCGGCGAGACCCAGCTCGAGGTGGACCGTCGCCGCCTGGAGCGACGCATACACAAGCTCGAAGGCGACCTTCGCCGCATCGCCGGCCATCGCCGCACCCAGTCCAAGGCCCGCAGCCGCACCCGCAACCGGTCCGCGGCGATCGTCGGCTACACCAACGCCGGCAAGTCGTCGCTGCTCAACCGGCTCACGTCGGCCACCGTCGCGGTGGAGGACCGCCTCTTCGCCACCCTCGACCCCACCACCCGGCGACTGGGACTGCCCGGCGGCGAGACGGTCTTCGTCACCGACACGGTGGGCTTCGTGCGCAAGCTGCCCCACCAGCTGGTGGAGGCGTTCAAGACCACGCTCGACGTCGTCCGGGACGCAGATCTGCTGGTCCACGTGGTGGACGGTTCCGACAGCGACCCCGACGGCTCGATGGCTGCGGTGCGCGAGGTGCTGGCCGAGATCGACGCCGACGAGATCCCGGAGTTGGTCGTGTACAACAAGCGCGACCTGGGCCCGGCAGCGACCCGGCTGGCCGAGCGCACCGAGGGCTCGGTGGCCGTGTCGGCCGCCACCGGCGAGGGGATCGACGAGCTGCTGGGCGCCATCGGCGACCGGATGCGCCGCGTCGCCCGCGAGGTCGAGCTGGTGGTGCCATGGGAGCGGGGCGACGTGCTCGCGGGAGTACACCGGGAGGGCCAGGTGCTGGACTCCACCGCCACCGAGCACGGGATGAGGGTCAGGGCCCGCCTGGAGCCGTCGTCGGTCGGCGCCCTCAGCCGCTACGTGGTCGACGGCTGGGACGGCGAGTGACTCCCGCGGGCGCCGCGGCCCGGGGTCGGCAGGTGGGCTGGTCGGGGAGTCCGGAGCGTGGCTGGCCCGTTCGGGGTCGGCAGGGGGGCTGGTGGGCCAATCCGGAGCGCGGCGCCGACGAGCGCTGCGGGCGCCGCGGCCCGGCCGGAGCAGGGGGCGGCCAGTGACCTCGGGCTTCGTGCCGCCCCCGTACCCCTACGAGAGGCTCGACGAGTTGCGGGCCGCGGCCGCGGCTCTGCCCGGAGGCGCGGTGGACTGCTCGATCGGGACACCCTGCGACCCGCCGCCGCCTCAGGCGGTGGCCGCGCTGGCCGGCTCCGGCACCGAGCGCGGCTACCCGGCGTCGATCGGCTCGCCGGCGTTCCGTCAGGCGGCGTCCGCCTGGACGCAGCGCCGGTTCAACGTCGGATTGGATCCCGACTCGCACGTCGCGGCGTGCATCGGCACCAAGGAGTTCGTGGCCTCGCTTCCCGGCTACCTGCGACTACGCCAACCTGAACGAGACACCGTGCTGTACCCGGCGGTGTCGTACCCGTCGTACGCGATGGGGGCGACCCTGGCCGGGTGCCGGCCCGTGCCGGTGGCCGTGGACCGGCACTTCCGCGTCGACCTCTCCGCAATCGACCCCCGCGACGCCGCGAGGGCACTGTGCCTGTGGGTGAACACGCCCGGAAACCCGGCCGGAGCCCTCGACGACCTGGGTGCGGCCGCCGCGTGGGGGCTGCACAACGGCGTGCTCGTCGCCAGCGACGAGTGCTACGCCGAGTTCACCTGGAACGGCCCGCCCCGCACGATCCTGGAGCACGGCACCGAAGGCGTGCTGGCCGTTCACTCGCTGTCGAAGCGCTCGAACATGGCCGGCGTGAGAGCCGGCTTCTACGCCGGGGACGCCGAACTGGTCCACTACCTGCGCGAGTGCCGCAAGCACGCAGGCTGCATGGTGCCCGGCCCGGTGCAGGCGGCCGCAGTGGCCGCGTGGAGCGACCAGGCTCATGTGGACCAACAGCGGGCACGCTACCGGGACCGCCTCGAGCGGCTCGCGTCCATCATCGAACTGGCCGACAGGCTCGGACGGTTCGGCGATGCTCGATCCACGGTCGATGACGCGTGCCGACTGCCCGAGTTGCCCGCCGGCGGCTTCTACCTGTGGCCCCGAGTTCCCGGCGGCGACGCTTGGGCGTGCGCGGACGCGCTGGCCCGCAGCTGCGGCCTGATCGTCAGCCCCGGAGAGTTCTACTGCGAGCAGCCATGCGCATCCGGGGCCGTCGATGCCGGCGAGCATGTCCGCATCGCCGCCGTCCAGCCCGATGAGCGGCTCGAACTGGTTGAGCGGCGCCTTGCGGCAATCGCGCGCGACGAGGGCAGAGGCTGATGTCAGAGCCGTGCCATGTCTCAACCGGAATTGGCAGCAGGATGTCCCATTTGGGTGCATATTGCTGCCAGTTCTTGTGGCGGCCATGTCTCAACCGGAATTGGCAGCAGGATGTCCCATTTAGGGTGCATATTGCTGCCAGTTCTCACGGAGCGCGTCGGGCGCTGACGGCGGCGGGCGGCAAGTAGCCTCACCTGCATGTCAACGCTTGAGTCCCGCATCGGCGAGCTGTGGGCTGCCCGCCCCGACCTGGATGCCGGCGACCCGGCTGTGGTCGCCACCGTCCATGAGGCCATCGACGCTCTCGACGTCGGCGAGGCCCGGGTGGCCGAGGTGCTCGACGACGGCACGGTGCGGGTGAACCAGTGGTGCAAGCAGGCCATCCTGCTGCTGTTCTCGACGGCTGAGATGAGCACCATCGAGCTCGGCCCCTTCGAGTTCGCCGACAAGATCCCGCTCAAGACCGGCTACGCGGCCCGGGGCGTGCGGGTGGTGCCGGGAGCGTCAGCCCGCTGGGGCAGCTACCAGGCGCCGGGCGTGATCATGATGCCCAGCTACACCAACATCGGCGCCCATGTGGGGGCCAACACCATGGTCGACACCTGGGCCACGGTGGGGTCGTGCGCCCAGATCGGCGCCAACGTACACCTCTCCGGCGGGGTCGGCATCGGCGGCGTGCTCGAGCCCCCGGTCGCCCAGCCGGTGATCGTGGAGGACGACTGCCTGATCGGCAGCCGCTGCATCGTGGCCGAGGGCGCCCGGGTCGGCCGGGGGACTGTTCTGGGGGCAGGGGCCGTCCTCACCGGCTCCATCCCGGTGATCGACACCTCCACCGGCGAGGAGCTCGGACGGGGCGAGGTGCCGCCCTGGTCGGTGGCGGTCGCCGGAACCCGGCCCCGCAGGTTCGGCGGCGGCGAGTACGGCCTGCCCGCGGTGCTGGTGATCAGGCGCCTGAACGAGGGCGAGCGCCACGACAAGTCGGCCCTCAACCAGATCCTGCGCGACCACGGCGCCGCCACCTGAGCCGGGTCCGCACGGACCTTCCAGCAGGGCGAGGAAGCGCCGCCGAATGATGATATATCTTGACCATGACTGAAATTCATGCATTCTCCGACGACCGGTACCTGTTCACCGGCGACACCTTCCTGCTGGCGGCCGATCTGGTGGCGGTGCCGTCGGTCAGCTTCAACGAGGCCCGCATCACCGACCTGATCGAGGAGTCGCTGTTCGACAACGGCGGGCATCTCGACGTGTTCCGCATCGGCGACAACCTGGTGGCCCGCACCGATCTGGGCCGGCAGTGGCGGCTGATCCTGGCCGGCCACACCGACACCGTGCCTCCCAGCAGCAACGCTCAGGCCCGCATCGAAGGCGACGTGCTGTGGGGCGTCGGCTCGGCCGACATGAAGGGCGGTCTGGCGGTCATGCTCGAGCTGGCGCTCAATTCGCGGCTGCCGATCGTCGACGTCACTTACGTGTTCTACGCCCGGGAGGAGGTGGACTCGGTCCACAGCGGTCTGCGAGAGGTGGCCGAGGCCCGTCCCGACCTTCTCGCCGGCGATGTGGCGCTGTTGCTGGAGCCGACCGGCGGGATCGTGGAGGCCGGCTGCCAGGGAACCATGCGGGTCGAGGTGACGCTGGCCGGGGAGCGGGCCCACACCGCCCGGGGCTGGATGGGACTCAACGCGATCCACCGGCTCGGTCCCGTCCTGGCCGCGGTCGAGGGCTATGAGCCCCGCCGGCCGGTGATCTCGGGATGCGAGTTCCGCGAGGGTCTGCAGTGCGTGCGAGCGGCCGGCGGCGTCGCGGGCAACGTCGTGCCCGATGAGGCGGTCCTGACGATCAACCACCGATTCGCGCCCGATCGCACGCCCGAGCAGGCCGAGGCCCACGTGCGTTCGGTGATCGAGCCGGTGATGGACTCGGGTGACCGGCTGGAGGTGGTCGATGCGGCGCCGCCGGCCGACCCGGGCCTCGACCACCCCCTGCTCAAGGCGGTGGTGCGCAACAGCGGCTCGCCGCCGCGGGCCAAGCTCGGGTGGACCGACGCTGCGTTCTTCGCGCAGCGGGGCGTGCCGGCGTCGAACTTCGGGCCGGGGGATCCGCTTCTGGCCCACACAAGCCACGAGCAGGTGCACCGCGACTCGCTGCACAAGGCCTACCGCGTCCTCGAGGACCTGCTGATCGACGGCACGCTGCCGCAGGGCAGCCGGGGCTGTCCTGAATGGGATGGCGACATTCCCGAGCGGCTGCCCGATCCGTAGGTTCCTGCCGGCCCCTCGAAGGGCTTCCGTCAAGTTTCTGCCTCTACGGTGGTCTATTGACAGAAGTTCGGCCGTGGAGTTGTCAACGAACTCGTGAATCGGTTGTCTAGTACCGCCGCATCATGGTGACGACCTTGCCGTAGACGGTCACCTCGTCCGGTGCGAACTCCATCGGCTGGAGCAGCTCGTTGGCCGGTTCCAGCACGATGCGGCCGTCACGCCGACGCAGCGTCTTCACGGTGGCCTCGTCGCCGGGGATTCCCGCCACCACGACCTCTCCGTTCTCTGCGGTGCTCTGTGCCCGGCAGACCACGTAGTCGCCGTCGAGGATGCCGGCGTCGATCATCGAGTCGCCCCGCACCCGCAGCATGAACAGTTCGCCCTCGCCGGTGAGGTCGGCGGGCATCGGCACCAGCTCCTCGACGTTCTCTGCGGCGAGCACGCCGGAGCCCGCGGCCACCTCGCCCACCAGGGGAACATGGCGCACCGGGCGGCGCTCGAGCGCGGCCCCCGAGTTCTCGTCGTAGCGCACCTCGATGGCCCGGGGCCGGGTGGGGTCGACCCGCAGGTAGCCGGCCGAGCCGAGCACGTCGATGTGGGCCTTGACCGAGGCCGGGGACTTCAGCCCCACCTCGGAGGCGATCTCCCGGATCGAGGGCGGGTAGCCGTGAACCCGCTGATGCTCCACGATCGCGCCGAGGATCTGGCGGCGACGGGCGGTGAGTGGCTTCCGGTCGGCAGGCGGCGTCATGACGAGTCTCCGATCTCGGGGGTGAGGGTGGGTTGCGAACAGGTGTTCGCTATAGTGTGACCGAACATCAGTTCGATCACACTATACGAGGCCCAAGGGCACATGGGGAGGAACCCGTACACATGTTTGCGGAACAAGCGTTCGATGTCAAGCATCTCGGACCTCTCGGGGGACTCCATCCCGATGTCATACCCCCGCGGGAGGATGGCGGCATGGAAGCTTCCTGGTCGCCCGACCTCGCGTCGGTCCCATCCGGTGTCTCGGCGGCACCGGCAACAGGACAGTCCGTGCGGCTGCCGGAGGCGGTGTACCGCCGCCGCCGGCTGGCCGTGGCCATGATCGTGGTTGCAGCCATGACGCTGGTGCTGGCCCTGGGCCGGCCCGACCGGGTACCGCCGGGCGAGGCCAACCCCTGGCCCCCGACGGGCGACGCCTCGCTTCCAGCGGAGCTGCCCGGCGTCTACGTGGTGCAGCCGGGCGACACGCTGTGGGACATAGCCCTGGCCATCGCGCCGGGCGATCCCAGGGCTCTGGTCCACGATCTGGCCGGGGCGGCCGGCGGTGCCGCGCTGGAGCCGGGCCAGGAGATCGTGCTCGACGCCTCGGTGCTCTCGGATGACCCGGATGGGGCGAGCCGGCGACTCGGTCAGCAGGCCGTCTCCGAACGGGGGGACCCAGGGGCCGAGCGGGTGGGCGGCGACTCGTGACGAACCCGGCGAGGTTCGAGCGAGGCCGTGGCCCGAGCGGCCGGTGAGCGCAGCGAACAAGCGCGGGAAAGGCGGCCCCTCAGCGCGAGGCGGTCCACGACTGCTAGCGCTGCCCGCTTGACAGATAGCGCACGAACAGAGTGTCGGAGGCTTCGAGAAGATGGTCGATGGCCAGGTCGAGAGGCACGGTCCGCAGGGATCCGTGAACGATCCGGGGACTGGCTCCCCCTGCCACAAGCGGCGCGACGGACAGGCACAGCTCGTCGATCATCCCGGCGTCGGCGAGCTGTCCGTTGAAGGACGGTCCGCCTTCCGACAGGACCACTCCGGCGCCGCGGCGGTCAAGCTCGGCGAGGATCTCGGCCGGCTGGGGCCGGGCCGAGCCGAGTCTCACCACCTCGGCCACAGGTGCGAGCGACTCGACCGCTCCGGCTGGGGCATCCCGGCCGGTGAGGATCACCGGCAAGTCGTCGCCGGGGCGCTGATCGGCGAACAGCGGCAGGTCCAGGCCGAGGTGCAGGCTTGCGCTGACAACAGCCAGCCTGGGACGGTCGGCGCGTCCGGCGGCGCGCCGCGCTCGGAGGGACTCCGCTCCGGGCCGGGGCAGGCTGTAGCGCTCGGCCCGCACCGTGCCGGCCGCGGCCACGATCCAGTCGGCACAGGTCCGCACGGCCGAGAACACGGCCTGGTCGGCCGGGTTGCCGAGCGCCCCGCTGGTGCCGTCGACCGCGATGGCGCCGTCGGCGGAGGAGATCATGTTGACCATCAGCCACGGACGGCCGGCGGGCCTGGGGCGCGGCAGCGCCGGGTAGAGCTCCATCGGGTCGACCTCGGCTACCGGTCCCGGCACCAGTCTTCGCACGACCAGAACGTACCGCCCCGGCGGGTCCAGCACCGGCGAGCGGTTCTCTACAGGCCGGCGGGAATCTCTGGACGGGCGGCGCGGCTGTGCACAGCGCTTTGCACAGCAATCCCGAGGTTGTTCCACAGCCTCGCCGCCGGGGGCGGCGGCGGGCGTCGTAGGGTCTCGCGGCGGAGACCAGTGGTGCGACCGGAGGCCGAGCGGATGGGGAGTGACTCGTGGGAGTAGTGGCGAGGAGTGGAGCGAGGCCGTGGCCCGAGCAGCCCGCGAGCGAAGCGAGCATGAGCGGGAGTGGCACCGCCGCGAATGCGGCAAGCTCCGGCTTGCCCGATCGGTTCCCCCAGATAGAATTGCAGGGAGGTAATCCGATGACTCTGGCCTCCGACCAGAACCAGCTCCTCGTCGGCACCGACCTCCCACCGGACGGGGCGGATGGCTCTGACGACCAGGCCGGCAGCGTCGCTTGGGAACTGCGCGACGCGCGCCTGCTCGACCACCGCGACGGGTCGGTCGCGTTCGAGCAGCGGGGTGTGGAGGTGCCGGCCGGCTGGTCGCAGAACGCCACCAACATCCTGGCCCAGAAGTACTTCCGCGGCGCGCTGGGCACCCCGGAGCGGGAATGGTCGCTGAGGCAGGTGGTGGACCGCATCGTCGGCACGATCACACGCTGGGGGGACGGTGACGGCTACTTCGCCGACGAGCCCGAGGCGTCGCTGTTCCGCGCCGAGCTCTCACACCTGCTGTACACGCAGAGGGCTGCCTTCAACTCCCCGGTCTGGTTCAACATCGGCGTGGCCGGGGTGCCCCAGCAGGCGTCGGCGTGCTTCATCCTGTCGGTCGACGACACCATGGAGTCGATCCTGGAGTGGTACGCCGAGGAGGGCCGGATATTCAAGGGAGGCTCCGGCGCCGGGGTGAACCTGTCGCGCATCCGGGCCAGTTCCGAGGCCCTCAGCGGCGGGGGCACCGCGTCCGGCCCGGTGAGCTTCATGCGGGGCGCCGACGCGTCGGCCGGAACCATCAAGTCGGGAGGCAAGACGCGGCGGGCCGCCAAGATGGTGGTGCTCGACGCCGACCATCCCGACATCGAGGCCTTCATCTGGTGCAAGGCCCGAGAGGAGCGCAAGTCGCGTGCGCTGGCCGCGTCCGGCTTCGACATGAGCGTCGACGGCGCCGACTCCGACTCCGTGCAGTACCAGAACGCCAACAACTCGGTCCGGGTCACCGACGAGTTCATGCAGGCCGCGCTCGACGGCGGCGACTGGGATCTCACCGCCCGCACCGACGGCTCGGTGCTCAAGCGGGTGCCGGCCCGCTCGATCCTGAGCCAGATGGCCGAGGCTGCCTGGCAGTGCGCCGACCCCGGCGTGCAGTTCGCGACCGCCATCAACCGCTGGCACACCGCCGCGTCCGCCGGCCCCATCACGGCCAGCAACCCGTGCTCGGAGTACGTCCACCTCGACGACAGCGCCTGCAACCTGGCCTCGATCAACCTGCTGAGCTTCCTCGACGACGAAGGGGCCTTCGACGTCGCCGGGTTCCGGCGGGCGGTGCAGGTGGTGTTCGCGGCCCAGGAGATCCTCGTCGGTCACGCCGACTATCCGACGCCGGCCATCGCCGACACCACCAGGGCCTTCCGCCAGATCGGCCTGGGCTACGCCAACCTGGGGGCGCTGCTCATGGCGCTGGGCCTTCCCTACGACTCCGACGAGGGCCGGGCCGTGGCCGCGGCCATCACCGCGCTGATGACCGGCGAGGCTTATCTCACCTCCACCCGCCTGGCCGAACGCATGGGACCCTTCGCCGGCTTCCACGACAACCGCGAGCACATGCTGCGCGTGCTCGGCCAGCACCGGAGCGCCACCGCCTCCATAGACGAGGAGCTCGTGCCCGCCGACCTGCTCGAGGCCGCGCAACTGGCTTGGGACGAGGCCTGCGAGCGGGCCGACCGCCACGGCGTGCGCAACAGCCAGGCCACAGTGCTGGCGCCCACCGGCACGATCGGGCTGCTCATGGACTGCGACACCACCGGCATTGAGCCCGACCTGGGGCTGGTCAAGTCGAAGCGACTGGTCGGGGGCGGGACCATGGAGATCGTCAACACGACGATCCCCAGGGCATTGCGGCGGCTCGGCTACGACACCGATCAGGCCGATCAGATCGGGGACCACATCGCCGCGCACCACACCGTGGCGGGCTCGTCGCTCAGGCCCGAGCACCGGGACGTGTTCGCCTGCTCGCTGGGCGACAACGCCATCAGCGCCTCCGGGCACGTCAAGATGATGGCCGCGGTGCAGCCGTTCCTGTCCGGCGCCATCTCGAAGACCGTGAACATGCCCGCGTCGTCGACCGCGGGCGATGTCGAGCAGTTGTTCATCGACGCCTGGCGGCTCGGCCTGAAGTCGGTGGCCGTCTACCGCGACAGCTCCAAGGTGGCCCAGCCGCTCACCCTCGGCGAGGCCGAGCGCTCCACGGACGCCGCCGCGGCGGCCCCGGGCCCGGAGGCGGGCGCGGACCCGCAGGCCGGGTCGGCGCCGGAGCCGGTGCGCCGCCGGCTGCCGAGATCGCGCCGGTCGCGCACCTTCGAGTTCCGTGTGGCCGACTGCAAGGGCTTCGTCACGGTGGGGGAGTACCCCGACGGCCGTCCCGGCGAGATCTTCGTGAAGGTCTCCAAGCAGGGCTCCACCCTGGCCGGGATCATGGACGCGTTCGCCATCTCGCTGAGCCACGGCCTGCAGTACGGCGTTCCGCTGGCGGCTTTCGTGGAGACGTTCGTGGGCGTCCGGTTCGAGCCGGCCGGCATCACCGACGATCCCGACATCCGGATCGCCACCAGCCTCATGGACTACCTGTTCCGCAAGCTGGCCGTGATGTACCTGACTCCCGAGGAGCGGGCCGCGCTCGGCGTCTTCACCACCGGCGAGCGCACCCAGCCGACACTGCCGGGCGTAGAGGAGCAGGTCACCGAGACCGAGCAGGGACACGACCTGCCGCCCGATCCGCCCTCGATACCGATGCCCTCGCAGCTGATGGCCCAGCTCGACTTCTCCGCGGCGGCGGCCCCGACCGAGCCGCCAGGGCCCGAGCGGCCCGTGAGCGCAGTGAGCATGAGCGGGAGACCCGCGTCGGATCGCTCGGGCCCGCTGGACGCGCCGTTCTGCATGACCTGCGGCGTTCCCATGCGCCGGGCCGGCTCGTGCTACGTGTGCGCCGACTGCGGCGCCACCAGCGGCTGCAGCTGAGCTCAGCTCAGCTCGCCTCGGCCTCGGCGGCGAGGGCCTCGTTGTGGTGAAGGCAGTCCCTGACCACCTCGCCGAACCGGGCCGTGGTGCGTGGTGTGGTCGGGGTGCATCGTCCGCGGACCGTAGTATCGGTCGGGCATGGCGCGCCTCCCGCTGCCCTCCCTGCCCACGCTGTGGCGTGAGGCTCTGCGGTTCGTCGAGGACTTTCGCCGCGAGTGGTCGCGGGCACGCATAGGCGGGCTGGCGGCCGAGATCGCCTTCTTCGGACTGCTCGGGCTGTTCCCGGCGGTGATCGTGTTCGCGGCCGCTCTCGGATGGCTGGACGTCGTGATAGGCGCGGGCGCGGCGGCCGACACCGAGCAGTGGCTCCTGGACCGGGTGGTCGAGACCTTCGGCAGCGACAACACGCTGCGGGCCACCGTCAAGGATCTGTTCGACCGCTCCAACGCCGGGCTGGTCACCGCCGGCGTCCTGCTCACCGTGTACGCGTCGTCGCGAGGGTTCACCGCCGTGGTCGGGGCACTCGACGTCACCTACGGCCATGAGCACCGCCGGAGCTGGCTCTCCACCCGGGTAGCCGGCTTCGTGCTGACCCTGCTCAGCTTGATCGTGGCGGCCCTGGCGGCCGTCATGGTCGTCGTCGGCCCGCTGTTCGGCGGCGGCGAGGAGATCGCCGACCGTCTGGGGGCCGGCAGTTTGTTCACCGCCGCGTGGGACTGGTTCCGCTGGCCGGTGGTGTTCGTGGTGGTGGTCTGCTGGGCTGCGTCGCTCTACCACTTCGCGCCCCGGCGCCGCACCCCGTGGCGCAGCGACCTGCCCGGGGCGGCGGTCAGCACGGTGTGGTGGCTGGCGGTGTCGCTCGGCTTCCGCGTCTACCTCGATGCGGCTTCGAGCGGCATGAACGCCGTGTTCGGACTGCTCGGGGGGGCGCTGATCCTGCTGGTCTGGCTCTACCTGCTGGCCGTGGGCCTGCTCGTCGGTGCCGAGATCAACAGCGTGCTCAACGACCGCCGGGGACTGAGAGAGCCGACAGAGTCCGCTGCGTAGAGGCCGGGGGGGCGAGGTGACGGAATGGGCCAGTGTGGGCGAGGCCGTGGCCTGAGCGGCCCGTGAGCGCGGCGAGCAGGAGCGGGAGACGCACCGCCCCAGCGTGACGGACAGGTGCCCACTAGCGCCTGTTCTTGGCGATACTCTCGCTGGCGTGAGCGACTTCCGGGTGGACCTCGACGAGATCTCCTTCAACCTGCGCCACGTCGCCGACCTTGACGGCCTGGCCAAGCTGGAGGCCTTCGAGCACGTGGATGCCGACGTGGTCGACCAGGTCCTCGCGGAGGCGGCCCGGTTCGCCGAGGAGGTGGTCGCCCCGCTCAACCGGGTCGGCGACACCGAGGGCGCCCGCCGCCTCGACGACGGCTCGGTGGTGACGCCCACCGGCTTCCGGGAGGCCTACCGCGCCTATGTGGAGGCCGGCTGGGGCGCGCTGTCGATCGATCCGGAATACGGCGGTGGCGGCTTCCCCCACCTCGTCGGGCTGGCGGTGGAGGAGATGTTCACCTCGGCCTGCATGTCCTGGTCGCTGTGCCCGCTGCTGACCCAGGGCGCCATCAACATGCTGAGCGCGCACGGCACCGGCGAGCAGAAGGCGCTGTACCTGCCGCAGATGGCCTCGGGGGACTGGACCGGCACCATGAACCTGACCGAGCCGCAGGCCGGCTCGGACTTGGGCGCGGTCGCCGCCCGGGCCCTGCCGCAGCCCGACGGCTCGTACCGCCTGCACGGCACGAAGATCTTCATCACCTACGGCGAGCACGACCTGGCCGACAACATCGTGCATCTGGTGCTGGCCCGCACCCCCGGCGCGCCGCCGGGCACGAGGGGCATCAGCTGCTTCCTGGTGCCCAAGCACCTTCCCGCTGCCGACGGCTCGCCCGGCGCCCGCAACGACCTGCTCTGCGTCTCGATCGAGCACAAGCTGGGCATCCGCGCGAGCCCGACCTGCGTGATGTCCTACGGCGACGGCGAGGGCGCGGTGGGCTTCCTGGTGGGCGAGGAGAACGGCGGCATGCGGACCATGTTCACGATGATGAACCACGCCCGCCTGAGCGTGGGCCTGGAGGGGGTGGCCATCGCGGAGCGGTCCTACCAGCAGGCCCTCGCCCATGCCCATGAGCGTCGCCAGGGCCGGGCGCCGGGCGCGCCGGCGGGCGAGTCGTCGGCGATCATCGACCATCCCGACGTGCGCCGAATGCTGCTGGACATGCGCTCCAGCATCGGCGCGATGCGGGGCCTCGCCTACCGCAACGCCGAGGCGATCGACCGCGCCTCCCACGAACCCGACGCTTCGCAGCGCCGGTCCGCCGACGAGCAGGCCGCGCTGCTGACACCGCTGAGCAAGGCGTGGGCCACCGACGTGGGGTGCGAACTGGTCAGCGTGGGCCTCCAGGTTCACGGCGGCATGGGCTTCATCGAGGAGACCGGCTCGGCCCAGCATTACCGCGACGCCCGGATCGCCCCGATCTACGAGGGAACCAACGGCATCCAGGCCGCCGACCTGGTCGGCCGCAAGCTGGCGATGCGAGGCGGCGGCGTGGTGCGCGACCACCTGGCGCGGATCCAGGCCGCTGCGGAGGCGCTCGACGGGCGCGGCGGCCTGGCGCCGGTGAAGCGGCACCTCGAGGCGGCCGTCGAGGCGACCGGCGCGGCCACCGGGTTCCTGCTGGAGGCCGGGCCCGCGGAGCGGCTGGCGGGCGCCGACGCCTATCTGAGGATGCTGGCCGTCACCACCGGGGCGGCGGCTCTGGCCGACGGCGCGCTGGCGGCGACGCGGCTGGGCGATCCCGACGCTGCTGCCGACCGAGCGGTCCTGGCCCGGTTCTTCGCCGCGAACCGGCTCTCTGCCGTGCCCGGGCTGGTCGCCGCGGCCGTCGAGTCCGCCGCCGATCTCGCCGCCGCCCGGCAGCGCATCCTGGCCCGGTGAGGAGGAGGTCGCGAGCTTCATGGGGGCCGTAGCGGCCGGCGCAGTCGCGTCGATACCGAGCCCGCCCAGCAGTGGTGTGAGCCTGGGGCCTCTGGACTTTCGCGCCTACGGGTTGATGATCGCGCTGGGCGTGGTGGCCGCGGTGTGGCTGTCGCGGCGCCGCTGGGAGGCCCGGGGAGGCGATCCCGACCAGATCAGCCGGATCGCGCTCTGGGCGGTTCCCGCCGGCCTGATCGGCGCCCGCCTCTACCACGTGGTCACCGACTGGAGGAGGTTCCAGTCCGACGGCTGGCTGGAGGCCTTGGCCATCTGGAACGGCGGCTTGGGAATACCGGGCGGGATGGCGGCCGGGATCCTGGTCGGTGTGTGGGCGGCCCGGCGCCAGCACATGGACCAGGGCGAGACGATCGCGGCGGTGGTCCCCGGCCTGCCGCTCGCTCAGGCCGTCGGCCGCCTCGGAAACTGGTTCAACCAGGAGTTGTTCGGCTCGCCCACCGACCTGCCGTGGGGACTGGAGATCGATTTGATGCACCGTCCGGACCAGTACCGGGACGTGGCGACCTTCCATCCGACGTTCCTGTACGAGGCGGTGTGGAACCTCCTGCTGTGCGGGCTGCTGGTGAGCATCGACCGCCGCCGGGTGCGCCGCTCCGTCCCGGCGCTGGTGACCGACCCGCGGCGGGTGAGCCGTCCCGGCTCGCTGCTGGCCGTCTACACCCTGGGCTACGGGCTGGGCCGCCTGTGGATCGAGGCGGTGCGCATCGACCACGCCAGCCTGCTGCTGGGCGTGCGGGTCAACATCTGGATGAGCCTGGTGCTGATCGTGGCCTCGGCGCTGTACCTGCTGGTGACCCGGGGGCGGTCCGCCCCGGGATCCCGGGATCCCGTCATGCCGATGTAGCCGCGAACCCCCCACATCCGAGATCGCTGTAGTCGGGACTTGTCTGGTCCCTCGCCACAGGAGCTTCGGGTTCAGTCGAAGCCGCGCAGGGGGAGGCCGGGCCCGCGCTGCAGCCAGTTGTCGGCCAGGTAGTCGGCGGCGCCGTCGATCAGATGCACGGTGTAGGCGTGGCGGCTCCGGTCCGAGGTGTTGGCCGCGCTCCAGTGCGGCAGGGTGCCGTGCAGGGCGATCAGCGTGCCGGCGGCGGCCTCCAGCGGCACGAGGTCGTCGACGGGATACGGGGTGTCGTCGAGGACGTCGGTGACGGTGCCGCGGCTGCGCTCGGCGGGGTCGACGAGGCGGAAGCGGGTCTTCGCCGGGATGCGGTGTCCTCCCGGCACCGCCCACATGCAGCCGTTGGCCAGGGTGGAGTCCTCGATGGCGAACCACAGCCCGACCACGCTCTGGGGCTCGGTCCAGAGGAACGAGTGATCGCAATGGCAGGTCACCTCGCCGCCGATGCCGGGCTGCTTGAAGATGTACATCGACTGCAGCAGGCGGGGGTCCGCGAACCCCAGATCGGCCGCCAGCGCCGCCAACTCCGGGGTGCGGGAGAAGGAGTCGAAGGCGGGGTCGAGGTCGTGCATGGCGTGGCCGATCTTGTTGACCGCCAGCGGCATCGGCCGCGAGAGGCGCCCACCCGAGACGGCGCCGTCCTCGAAGAACCAGCGGACCGTGTCGCCCGACCCGAGGAACCATTCGTCTTGCGCGTGGCTCTGCTCGGTGGTGGAGAACACGGTGAGGCCGCCGTCGCGCTCGGGGTCGATACCGGCCAGCTTCGCCTCCACATGGGCCTTGAGCGCTTCGCAGCGCTGGCGGGGGACGAAGCCCGGCAGCACCAGGAAGCCGTCGCGCTCCCAGTCCCGGAGCTGTCGCTCGTCGAGCATTCCGCTCGGTCTCCTACGCTTCGCCGCGCCGGTAGGGCAGGCCGTCGGCTCTGGGCATCCGCAGCCTCTGCGAGAAGAACACCAGCACCACCAGCACGATCACGAACGGCAGGATCGAGATCCACCAGTCGGGCACCGTCGTCGACAGGAAGTACCACACCGCCGCGCCCAGCCCGAGCCCGGCTGCGATGGCGGCGTCGATGCGCCGGTGCCGGCTCAGCGCCCATGCCAGCACCGCGGCCAACGCGATGGTGTTCACCAGCAGGAGCGCATGGGACGCCGAGCCGTCCAGGTCCCGCAGGCCCACGCCGAACGGGTATCCGAACAGCAGGGCGCCGGCCATGATCCCGCCGGGGCGCCAGTTGCCGAATATGAGGGCGGCCAGTCCGATGAACCCCCGCCCGTTGGTTTGGCCCTCGAGGTAGATGCCCGACAGCTCCGGGCTGGCGATGAAGGCTCCGCCCAGTCCGGCCAGCGCTCCGCTGATCACCACTCCGGAGTACTTGTAGAGGTAGATGTTGATGCCCTGGGTCTCGCCGCCCACCGGGTGCTCGCCGCAGATGCGCAGCCTCAGCCCGAACCGGGTCCGCCAGATCAGCCAGGCGCTCAACGGGACCAGGGCGAAGGCGATCATCGTGGCCAGCGAGACATGGGCCACCAGCCCCCGGGCCAGCCCGGTGAAGTCCGACACGAAGAACCAGTCCTTGTCGGTGAACCATCCGAGGACATCGGGCGTGTCCCAGCCGAACAGGTCGCCTCCGGCCAGGAACGGGAACGTGAACCTGCCCACCCCCGCGGTGCGCGGCGACTGGGTGATCGAGCCGCCCTCGTGGTTGGTGAGGATCTCCGACGACAGGAACCGGGCCAGTCCAGGGGCGGTCACGTTGATGGCCACACCCGAGATGATGTGGTCGACGCCGAACGACACGGTGGCGATGGCGTGGACCAGCCCCCCGAGGGCGCCGCCGACCATGCCGATGAGCAGGCCGGCCCAGCCCCCGTAGTTGATGGCGCCCCAGGCGCCGAACCAGGTTCCCAGGATCAGCATCCCCTCCAGACCGATGTTGACGACGCCGGCCCGCTCCGAGAACAGCCCGCCCAGCCCGGCCAGCATGATGGGCACCGCCCAGCGCAGCATGGCCTGCGAGGAGGTCACCGCGGTGAGTCGCTCGGTGTCGTCGAAGCCCTGCACCACGGTCAGCACCAGGACCCCGACGGCCGCGTAGAGCATCCACCGGGCCCACACCGGCAGCCGGCCCAGCCACGCGGTCATGACGCGGCCCCGAGGCTGTCGTGAGCCTCGACCAGCGCACCGACGGCCGGCAGCCGGCCCAGCCATGCGGTCATGACGCGGCTGCCGGGCCCGCGGCCATGGCGGCGGCCGCGGCGGCGGCCTCCTCGCGCTCGCGGATGCGTCGCACGACCTCGTAGGCGATGACCGCGGTCAGGATGATGACGCCCTTCATGATCTCGACGATCTCACGGGACGCGGCCCCCGAGATCTGCAGGATCCCCGAGGAGACGTCGAGGAACGCGAAGACCAGCGCGGCCACGGCCACCCCGGCCGGATGGTTGCGGCCGAGCAGGGCCACCGCGATGCCGGTGAAGCCGAGCAGGCTGATCGGGTTGGACGGGTAGTAGCCGGTGTTCATCAGCTCGGTCATGCCGACCAGCCCGGCCACCGCGCCCGACAGGGTCATGGCGATGACCACCATGCGCTTGGGCGACACTCCCCCCACGTGGGAGGCGGTCGGGTTGGCGCCGCTGGAGCGGAGGTCGAAGCCGAAGACCGTCCGGTTCAGCATCACGTGGTAGACGATCCCGACAACGAGGGCGACGACCAGCATGCCGGTGAGCTTCTTGCCCAGACCGACCTCCCGGGTGAACAGTTCCAGCCAGGCGTTGATGTTGGGAAGGACGCCGCTGTCGGCGATGGGCTCGGTCCCGACCCGGCCGCCGGTGGCGGAGATCTCGCCGCCGGCCTGCCACTCCACGATCCACCAGGCGGAGAGGCCCGATATCACCACAGCGTTCAGCATGATGGTGGAGATCACCTCGTTGACGCCGCGGGTCACTTTGAGCACGCCGGCCGCGCCGGAGAACGCCCCGCCGACGGCCATGGCCACTGCCAGGATGAAGGCGATGTGCAGCACGGCGGGCAGATCGACCTGGGCGCCGAGGTGGGCCGAGACGATGAAGGCCAGCAGGTACTGGCCCTCCACACCGATGTTGAACAGGTTCATCCGGAAGCCGATGGCCGCCGCCACCCCGGACAGGTACAGGGGGGTGGCCCGGTTGAAGATGTCCACCTGCGTCTCGAGCTTGCTGGCGTGCTGCACCATGTCGGCGTAGGCCGCTAGGGGATTGCTGCCCGATATCAGCAGCACGATGGAGGAGAGCACCACGGCGATCACGACCGCCGCCACGGGAGCGGCCGACGCCAGCATCAGCCTGTGGGCCAGCCGCCCGGTCATGCGACGTCGGTCTCCAGCGCCGCGCCGGTCATGTAGGCGCCCAGGTCCCGCGGGGTGATCTCATTGGGGTCGAGGCGGGCCACCAGACGGCCCCGCAGCATCACCACGATGGTGTCGGAGAGCCCGATGAGCTCTTCCAGGTCGGCGGACACGAGCAGGGTGGCCAGTCCCTGCGCCCGAGCCTCGCGGATGTCGTCCCACACTGCGGCCTGGGCCCCGACGTCGATGCCGCGGGTGGGGTGGTTGGCGATGAGCACGGCCGGCCCGGCCACCATCTCGCGGCCCAGGATCAGCTTCTGCTGGTTGCCGCCCGACAGCGCGTGGGCCGACACCTCGATGTTGGGGGCGCGGACGTCGAAGTCGGCCTTGATCCGGCCTGCCCGGTCTTTCATGCCGGCCCGGCTCAGCCACGGGCCGCGCGAGTACGGCGCCTCGGTCTGGTGGCCGAGAGCGGAGTTCTCCCAGAGGGTGAAGCTGAGCAGCAGGCCGTCCCGGTGGCGGTCCTGGGGCACATAGCCCAGGCCCATCTCGCGCCGGCTGCGGACCGACAGGTGGGTGATCTCGCGCCCGAGCAGGGTGATCGCGCCCTCGTCGGGGTCGTCGAGGCCGATGACGGCGTTCACCAGCTCGGCCTGCCCGTTGCCCTCCACCCCGGCGATGCCGACGATCTCGCCCCGGTGGACGCTCAGGCTCACGCCGTCGACCACCGCCCGTCCGCCCTCTCCGAAAACCCGCAGGCCGTCGACGGCGAGGGCCACCTCCTCGGTGACGGTGGAGGCGCCCGCGTCGGGGACCGGCAGCTCCGAGCCGATCATCATCTCGGCCAGGTCGTGGGCGGTCACGTCGGTGGGCTTCACCGTGCCCACGGTCCGGCCCTGGCGCAGCACGGTGATGGTGTCGGCGATCTCGAGGACCTCGTCGAGCTTGTGGTCGATGAAAAGGATGGTGGCGCCGTCGGCCTTGAGCTCGCGGATGTTGCGGAACAGCTCGTCCACCTCCTGGGGGACCAGGACCGCGGTCGGCTCGTCGAGGATGAGGATCTTGGCCCCCCGGTAGAGGACCTTGATGATCTCGACCCGCTGCCGCTCGCCGATCTCCAGCGTCTCCACCAGGTCGTCGGCGTTGATGTCGAGGCCGTACGCCCGGCCGACCTCGTCCAGGTGCTCGCGGCCGGCCTCGAAGTCGATCCGGCCGAGCGAGCGCATCGGCTCGGCGCCGAGGATCACGTTCTCGAGCACGGTGAGCTGGTCGGCCAGCATGAAGTGCTGGTGGACCATCCCGATGCCCAGGTCGATGGCCTGGGCCGGCGAGTGCAACTCCACGACCTCGCCACCGATCTTGATCGTTCCGGAGTCGGGCGGCTGCATCCCGTAGAGGATCTTCATCAGGGTCGACTTGCCGGCGCCGTTCTCGCCGCAGATGGCGTGGATCTCGCCCTCGGCGACGGCGAGGTGGATGTCGTCGTTGGCCACGACGCCGGGGAACCGCTTGGTGATCCCTGTCAACTCGATGGCCAGCGCCACACGGCCTCCCTAGAACGACGGCAGAACGACGACCGGGCCGGACGTTAGCCCGACCCGGTCGCCAATACTCGATTGTTGATCGTCGAAGCGCGTGGCGCGCCCAGACAAGCCGTATCTAGGGCTCGGTCGGAACCGTGATCTCGCCCGACACGATCTGTGCCTTGAGGGCGTCGAGCTCCTCCGCGATGTCGTCCACGAAGCCGCCCGAGGTGCTGTAGCCCACGCCGTCGACGGACAGGTCGTAGGCGGTCGGGCCGGGCTGCATGGTGCCGTCGAGGACGGAGCGGATCATCTCGAAGATCGACACATCCACCCGCTTGAGCATCGACGTCAGGATGTAGTCGCGCACGCTGGCGTCGGCCGTGTGGTACTGGTCGGAGTCGACGCCGATGGCCCAGACCTTGGAGCCGGTGGCCTCGCTCTGCTCCAGGGCGGCCTGGAACAGGCCCGCGCCGGAGCCGCCGGCCGCGTGGTACACGATGTCGGCGCCCTCCTCGTACATGGCCAGCGCGATCTCCTTGGCCCGGTCCGGGGCGTTGAAGCCCTCGAAGTCGGGGGCCTCGGTGATGTAGTCGCCGATGATCTCGATGTCGGGGTCGACGGCCCGGGCGCCGGCGTTGAAGCCGGCCTCGAAGCGCTCGATCAGGCCGCCGACGTTGGCTACCCCGCCGATGAATCCGATGGTGCCCGTCTGGCTCTTGAGAGCGGCGGCTGCGCCGACCAGGAAGGATCCCTCGTGCTCGGTGAAGACCAGGCCGGCGATGTTGTCGCCGTATGGCGCCACGGGGTCGGCGCCGAAGTTGAGCATCGCCGAGTCGACCACGCCGAACATGGTGTCGGGGTTCTCGGCGCCCACCGCGGCGGCGTCGCCCTCGAACAGGAAGCCGACGCCGATGACGATGTCGTGCTCGCTGGCGGCCAGCTGCAGCAGTTCGCCCCGGTTCGAGCCGTCGGGCTCGGGCGAAGCCTCGGTGAAGGTGATGCCCAGCTCTGCGGCGGCCCGCTCGATGCCGGCGGCGGCCGAGTCGTTGAACGACTGGTCGCCCCGGCCGCCGATGTCGAACACCAGGCCGACGGACATGTCGGTCATCTCGGGCTCGGCCATCTCCTCTTCGTGGTCGGCGTCGTCGTCGTGGTCGGCGTCGT
>JAPPLH010000106.1:15038-20784 GCA_028819505.1 Acidimicrobiaceae bacterium | reverse complement strand
GAGATGGCGGCCACCGCCATGGGCGACCGGGTGGCGGTGGGGCCACTCGACGGAGGTCTCACCGGCGACCGCCTGATGGGCGACGCGGCCGCCCTCGCCGGACGGCTGAGAGCATCCGAGGCCGAGCATCTGGTGCTGTGCGACGAGCCCGGCGAGGTGCTGCCCGTCTCGCTGTTCGGAGCGGCCTGGGCGGGCGTTCCCTACGTGCCGGTCAACTACCGGCTCGCCGACGACGATCTGCGCCGGCTGGCCGGACGGGCCGCGCCGGCGTTGGCGGTGGTCGATCCCTCCGGGGCGGAACGGCTGGCCGGGGTGGACGGGCTGGAGATCGTCGAGCGGGACGCCGTCGGCGACGATCCCGCCGGCGGCGCCCAGCCCGCCGACCCGGGCGACTGGCCCATGGACCCCGACGCCGCGGCCGTGCTGCTGTACACCAGCGGCACCTCCGGCCCGCCCAAGGCTGCGCTGCTGCGCCACCGGCACCTGGTGTCCTATGTGTTCGGCACGGTCGAGTTCGCGTCGGCCGGCCCGGACGAGGCCCACATCATGGCTGTGCCGCCCTACCACGTCGCCTCGGTGGCAGCGCAGCTGTCGCAGGTGTATTCGGGGCGCAGGATCGTGCCCCTGCCGAGGTTCGACCCCGACTCCTGGATCGACCTGGTGCTGGCCCAGGGCGTGACTCACGCCATGCTCGTGCCCACGATGCTGGCCCGCATCGTCGACGCCCTCGACCGCCGGGGGGAGGCACTCGAGTCGGTCCGCTCCGTGTCCTACGGCGGAGGCAAGACGCACCGGACCGTGGTGGAGAGGGCGCTGGAACTGTTCCCGGCCGCAGGCTTCTCGCACGCCTACGGCCTCACCGAGACGAGCTCGACGGTGTGCGTGATGGGCCCCGACGACCACCGGCGGTGGGCGGCATCCGACGATCCCGACGAGAGGGCCAGACTCTCGTCGGCCGGGCGACCGTTGCCGGGAGTGGAGGTCTCGGTGCGCTGCGGCGACGGCACCGAGGCGGAGGCCGGTACGGCAGGAGAGATCTGGGTGAGAGGCGAGCAGGTCGCCGGCGAGTACGCCGAGAGCGGGTCGACACTCGACGGCGACGGCTGGTTCCGCACCCGCGACAGCGGACACACCGACGGCGCGGGATACCTGTGGGTCCACGGCCGCAACGACGACATCATCGTCCGGGGCGGCGAGAACATGTCGCCCGGCGAGATCGAGGACGTGCTGTTGACCCATCCCGCCGTGGTGGACGCGGCCGCGTTCGGGGCGCCCAGCCGGGAGTGGGGCGAGGAGGTGGCGGTGTGCGTCGTCACCCGCACCCCGGCGCCGGCCGTCGACGACCTCCGCGAGCTGGTGCGGTCCCGGCTGCGGTCGAGCCGGGTGCCGGCGCGGGTGGAATTCGTCGACGAGCTGCCCTACAACGACACGGGCAAGCTGCTGCGCCGGGAGCTGAGACAGCGCTTCGCCTCCGACTCTCCAGGGGGCTGATCCGGCCGTGCACGGAGGAGTCCGGCCCTTGGAGGAGATCAGGGCCGCGGTCGTCTCGGTCGACTTCGACCGGCTGGTGCTGGACGGGATCGCGGGGGCTGCGGGCCTGCCCGCGGTGCTCGTGGACGTGGGCGACGATCCCGCCGACGACGTGGGATCGGCATTGGCCGCGCTGCCGGTGGTGTCGGTTGCGGTCGGGGCGGGGGGCGACTCCTGGGACATGGCGCTCGACGATCCCGGCCCGGCCCTCGAAGGGCTGCGAGCCAATCCGCAAGCCTCGGTAGTCGCGGCCCAGACGCTGCGCCGCGGGGCGAAACGGGACCTGCGCGACGCGCTGCTGGTGGAGAGCCTCGCCTACGCCACCCTCCAGGCCGGTCCCGAGCACGCCGGCTGGCTGGCACGGCGGGGACGGCGGGTCCGCAGGGACGCCGAGCAGCCCCGCATCGAGGTCGCCGACGACGGCGCGGCGGTGACGGTGACCCTCAACCGTCCCCGCCTGCTCAACCTGTTCGACGCGGCCATGCGCGACCAGCTGGTGGACGTCCTCAAGGCCCTGGAGGCCGGGGCCGACGACCGTCCGGTCGTTCTCACCGGTGCGGGCGGCAACTTCTGCGCGGGGGGCGATCCGGCCGAGTTCGGCACAGTCGCCGATCCCGCCGAGGCTCACCTCGTCCGCAGCCGGGCCGGCGCCGCGCCCTGGCTGGCCGCGGTCGCCCACCGAGCGACGGCGCTGGTCGACGGGGCGTGCGTCGGCGCGGGCGTCGAGCTGGCGGCGTTCTGCGCCACGGTCACCGCCACCGACCGGGCCCGGTTCCGGATGCCGGAGCTGTCCATGGGCCTGATTCCCGGCGCAGGGGGCACAGTGAGCATCCCGGCCCGCATCGGTCGCCAGCGCACGCTGGGGTGGCTGCTGACCGGCGCCGAGCTCGATGCGGCCACGGCGCTGGGCTGGGGGCTGGTGGACGGCATCGCCTGACCGGCCGGCCTGCTCACCGGCAGCCGGTTCGACCGCTCGCCGGCGGCTACTTGTGGACGAACGTCTGAGCGAGAGGAGCCCGCTCGAAACCGGCGGGCGCCGTGCCGGTCGTGGCGTAGAGGTACAGGGCCGTCTGGAAGATGGCGTTCAGAGCGGTGAGCACCACCATGACCAGCGCCACCCACACGGCGGCGACGATGATCCCGATTGCCATCAGCAGCTGCCAGCCCGACGCTATCAAGAGCCCGGCCACAATCGCCGCCGGGATGATCAGTACGAAACCGAGCAGGCCGAACCCGACCCGGGCCGCGATGTTCTCGCCCCATGTGCGGCGCAGCAGCGACGCCGACTGCTTGAGACCGGCTATGGCCCCCAGCTCGTCGATGACGATGGCGGGCACGGTCAGGAAGGTCACCACGTCCCAGGCCATCTCCAGCAGGCCGGTGACGATCCGCCCCAGCCCGCCGGCCCGCTCCCTCAGCGCCTGGAGGACCAGCCCGACGGTGGTGGTGATGATCGCCCACGGCACCAGGCCGGGGATGCGGGCGAACGCCCGTCCGATGGCGCTCCGCACCGTGGGGTCGCCCCCGGTGAGCCTCTCGTGGGCCCCGGCGACCAGCGCCCCGTTGAAGAACACCGCCACCACGCCCAAGAGCAGGGCGGCCGCGATGTAGACCACGACCATCGCCGGGTTGAACTCCATGGTGGTCTGGCCGTGGGAGGACGTGGTCGACAACGTGAGGAACGTGAGCGCGATCGCGACGGCGATCACGACGGCCGACACGAGGAACGACAGCACCGGCATCCACAGGAGCTCCCGATCCTTCTTCAGCACTCCCCACGAGAGCTTTGCCAGACTCCAAGTGTTGGCGAGACGTCCCATAGATTCTCCTAACGCTCGGCTCGGAGGCGACGACTCGCACAGTATCGCGGCGGCTGCGGCCTGACGTGGCACCCGCGGCAGGCCCCAGGACCCCGCCGGGCGGGAGGCCGCCGCCCGCACAGCCGTGTCGCGCCCTAACGTGGCAGCCGCGGCAGGCCCAGGACCCGCTCTCCGATTATGTTGCGCTGCACCTCGTTGCTTCCCCCGTAGATCGTGTGGGCACGCGAGTAGAGGAAGGTCCGCTGCCAGGGGTCGAGGAGGTAGTCCAGGCCGGCCTCGGAGGCGTGGGCGCCCTCGGACGGCTCGGCCACCATCGCAGCCGCACCCCGGACCCTCATGGCCAGCTCCCCGAGCCGCTGGTGCCACGACGCCCAGTAGAGCTTGCCGATCGACTGCTCCGGCCCGGCGAGCCGGTCGTGGGTGAGAGATGCCAGCATCCGCATCTGGTTGTAGCGCAGGATCTCGAGCTCGATGTGGCTCTGCACCAGCTCCGACCGCAGCACGTCGCTGCGGATGCGCCCGGATTCCCTCGCCTCCGACAGCAGAGAATCGAACTCCTGGCGGAAGCTGGTCTGCTGGCCCAGCGTGCTCGCTCCCCGCTCGAAGGCTAGGGTGCCCATGGCCACCTTCCAGCCGTTGCCCTCGCCCCCCACCACCAGATCTGCGTCGGTGACGGCGCCGTCGAAGAACGTCTCGTTGAACTCGACGCCGCCGTTGAGCTGCACGATGGGACGGATCTCGACGCCGGGCTGGTCCATGGGAACGAGCAGGCAGCTGAGCCCGGCGTGCCGTTGCGAGCCCGGAGTGCTGCGGGCCAGCACGAAGATCCAGTCGGCGTGCTGGGCCAGCGACGTCCACACCTTCTGGCCGTCGACCACCCACCGGCCGCCGCTCCTGGCCGCGGTGGTGGCCACGCCGGCGAGGTCGCTGCCCGCGCCGGGCTCCGAGTAGCCCTGGCACCAGAGTTCCTCGGCCGCCAGGACCGGGGGCACGAATCGCTGCTGCTGCTCGGGCGACCCGAAGGCCATCAGGGTGGGTCCGAGCAGCATCACGCCCACGTTCGGGAGCCGTCCGGGGGCGCGGGCGGTGGTGTAGGTGTCGAAGAACACGACCTGCTCGGCCAGCGTGCATCCCCGGCCGCCGACCGATTCGGGAAAGTCGAGCCCGAGCCATCCGCCCGACGCGAGCTCCCGCTCCCAGGCGATCTGCACTTCGACCGGCATGTCGTCCTGGCCGGTGAGGCCCCGGCCCCGGTACCGGGCGAATTCGCCGACCAGGTGCTCCTCGAGCCAGGTTCGCACCTCGTCGGCGAAGCCGGCGAGCCTCAGGTCGGAGCGGCGATCCATCGAACCGGAGCGTACAATCGCCCCGATGGACGAACCTGAACCTGCAGAACAGCGGTCACGAGAAGGCCGCGGGGCCGACGGCGCGGCGGGCTTCATCGCCGGAGTCCTCGGTGCGGCGGTCGCGCTGGGCTTCGGCGAGTTCGTCGAGGGCGTCAGCGAGACCATCCCGTCGCTGGTCATCGCGGTGGGCGAGGTGGTCACCGACTACACGCCCGGCGACATCGTGGCCTTCAGCATCGCCAACATCGGTGCCAGCCAGAAGACGGTGCTCACAGTCGGCATAGTCGTCGCGTCGTTGGCCGTCTGCGGTCTGCTGGGTCGTCAAGCCGCCCGCGGCGGGCGCCGGGCGGCCGTCGCCGGCTTCGCGCTCTTCGGGCTTGTCGGCGGCTGGGCCGCTGCTCGCAACCCGCTGAGCCCCGCAGTGGCCTCGTGGCTGGTTGCGCTCGCAGCCGCCGTGCTGGGCGCGGCCGTCACCCTCTTCCTGGTGAGCCGGGCATCCGCCCGGCGCCCGAGCACAGCGGGCGCGGACGCGGACGAGGCGGACACCGGAGGCGCGAGCACCCGGCAGGAATCGGCCGGCACGCGCCGGTCGTTCTTCGGTTTCGCCGCCGGCGCGGGAGTGAGCGCCCTCAGCCTGGTCGGACTGGGTCGGGGCCTGCGGGGACCGTCCGCGGCCGAGAAGGCCAGGGAGATCTACGCGCTGCCGCCGAGGACGGCCGACCCGGCCGCCGGCGCGACGAGCGGCGCCCCGAAAGCGGGCGGCGACGCCATCGACGGGCCCGGCGGCATAGATGTCCCAGAAGGCATAGATATCCCAGAGGGCATAGAGATTCCCGACGGCATAGATATCCCAGAGGGCATAGAGATCCCGGACGGCATAGAGATTCCCGACGAGATCGTCGTCGAAGCTACGGACGAGCCCACAACCACCACCACACAGCCCCCCGAAGAACCAGAACCCACGACGACCACCACCGCCGCCGAAGAACCCGCATCCGCGACGACCACCACCACCACACAGCCCCCCGAAGAGCCCGCAACCACGACCAC
>JAPPLH010000106.1:0-14938 GCA_028819505.1 Acidimicrobiaceae bacterium | reverse complement strand
CCGCGACGACCACCACCACCACACAGCCCCCCGAAGAGCCCGCAACCACGACCACCACCACCACACAGCCCCCCGAAGAGCCCGCAACCACGACCACGCAGCCGCGGGGCGAGTCGTCGCGATACCCGCAGGTGGCCCACCTCGACACCCTCGACGACGAGGTGACTGACATCTCGCCCTACGTCACCCCGATCTCCCCCACCAACAGGTTCTACCGGATCGATACCGCGCTGACGGTCCCGCAGGTCGACCCGGAGTCCTGGCGCCTGCGCATCACCGGCCTGGTCGACAACCCCTACGAGCTCACCTACCAGGACATCCGCGCCATGCGCCTCGCCGACTACGTGATCACCCTCTCCTGCGTGTCCAACCAAGTCGGGGGCGGTCTCGTCGGCAACGCCATCTGGACCGGCATCCCCCTCTACGAACTGCTGCAGCGGGCCGGCGTCCAGCGCGGCGCCCAGCAGATCGTGGGCCGCTCGGTGGACGACTTCACCGCCGGGTTCCCCACCACCCTCGCCTACGACGGCCGCAATGCCATCCTCGCCATCGGCATGAACAACGAGCCGTTGCCGATCCGGCACGGCTTCCCGGCCCGCATCGTGGTGGCGGGGCTGTACGGCTACGTCTCGGCGGTGAAGTGGCTCGAGGAGATCCACCTCACCTCCTGGGACGGGTTCGACGGCTACTGGGTGCCGCGGGGCTGGTCGAAGATGGGCCCGATCAAGACCCAGAGCCGCATCGACCTCCCCAAGGACGGAAGCAGGGTCGACAGCGGCGAGACCATACCGATTGCCGGCATCGCCTGGGCGCCGACCCGGGGCATCGAGCGGGTCGAGGTGAGGATCGGCGACGGTGACTGGGCGCCGTGCCGGCTGGGCGAGGCCGCGGGCAACGAGAGCTGGGTTCAATGGCACCGGGACTGGACTCCCTCAGGCGGAGGCCGGCAGCAGATCCAGGTGAGGGCCACCGACGGCACCGGCTACACCCAGAGCGGGAGGATCGTGAGGCCGCGACCCAACGGCGCCGAAGGGTGGCACACCGTCAGCGTCAACGTCCGGTAATCGGATCCAGCCGGCCGCTCCTGCTGCCGTCGCCTCAGCGCCGGCCCCGGCCCGCGGCTCTAGCCCGCCGCTCGTCGCGGACCCTCTGCTGCTCGACTTCATCGCGCAGGGCGAGGAAGCGCTGCAGCCGGCGGGGATCCATCTCACCTCGCTCCACGGCCGCGGTCACCGCGCAGTCGGGCTCGGCGCCGTGGGCGCAGTCCGCGAACCGGCAGCTGCGGCCGCGCTCCTCGACGTCGCCGAACACGCGGCTCAACGCCTCCTGCGCGTCGATCAGGCCGAGGGCGCGCACGCCCGGCGTGTCGAGCACCATCCCGCCGTCGCCGGGCAGCAGCACGAGCCGGCGTGCCACCGTGGTGTGCCGGCCCCGCCGGTCCGACGATCTGACCTGCGCGGTGGCAGCAACCTCGGCACCGGCCAGAGCGTTCACCAGGGTCGATTTTCCCGACCCGCTGGCGCCCACGAGGACCAGGGTTCGGCCGGGCCCGAGCCGGGACCGCAGGCCTTCCAGGCCCAGGCCGCGGCGCGCGCTCAACGTCAGCACATCGACTTCGCCGGCCACAGCCCGGACCGTCCCGGCCGCCGCGGCGGCGTCCGGGGCCCGATCAGCCTTGGCGAGCAGGATCACGATGGCGGCGCCGCTGTCGCGGGCCATCACCAGCATGCGCTCGAAGCGTCCCGGCGGCAGGGGCCGGTCGAGGCCCGCGACGATGCCCACCACGTCGAAGTTGGCCGCCAGCACCTGCTCGGCGCCGCGTTCGGCGGGATCCCGGCGGGTCAGAGCCGTGAGCCGGGGCAGCACCCGGCCGATGAGCACCACCTCGCGCCGGCTCGTCACCTGCACCCAGTCGCCGGTGACGGGAGCGATCTCGGCCTGGGCCCGGACCGAGTCCGAGCCGGCCCGCACCATGCCCGCGGCCGTCACCACGTCGCATTCGCCCCGATCCACCTGCACGACCCGCCCGACCCGGGCTCCGTCCTCTGCGGAACGGGCCACGCTGTCGTCGTAGCCCCATAGGCGCAGGTCGCCGGCGCCCGCCGTCATCGGTGCTTCACCGGCGCCGCATCCCGGTCTCCATCCGTTCACTATGGCCCATGGTTCCCCACTCTTGCGCTCCTGTCCGCTCCGACAACGGGTCGCCCGGCCACGGCCACGCTCGAGGCCTCGAGCTTCGCGCACGACTCCTGTGCGCTCCGCTGCGTCTCTGGCCGCGGAACGGTGTACAGTCTCGGCGGGCGAGACAGTGGGCGACACAACCGATCCGTGCAGCCGAGGAGCCCGCCGTGACAGCCCGAGATTCCGCCGGGAAGCGAACAGCATCCACACCCGATTCCGTGCCCTCGCTCTTGGGCGCGCTCGCGGGAACTGCGGGCGCCGCCGTCGGCTTGGCGTTCGGCGAACTGGCGGAGGGCGCCTCGGAGTCCATCCCGTCGTTGGTGGTGGCGGTGAGCGAACTGCTCAGCGACTACACCCCCGGCGACGTCGTGAGGTTCAGCATCGCCAATTTCGGCGCCAGCCAGAAGACGCTGCTCACGGCAGGCATCATCGTGGGCTCGCTGGTTCTCGGCGGGGTGCTGGGGCGCTTCGCGGCACGCGGGCGCACGCGGGCGGCGCTCGCCGGGTTCGCGCTCTTCGGTCTGCTGGGCGGCTGGGCCGCGGCCCGCAACCCGATCAGCCCGGCAGCCGGATCATGGGTCGTCGGGCTGGCGGCCGCCGCTCTCGCCGCGGGGACGACGCTGCTGCTGGTCGGCCGCCTGGCTGAGCGAACTGTCGGGTCCCCCGCAGCCCTGCCACCGGACCAGGGGGCGCCGTACCCCGGATCGCCGGACCAGGGGGCGCCGGACCAGGGGGCGCCGTACCCCGGATCGCCGGAGTCTTCCGCCGGTGTCGTTGCGCCTGCTGGGGGGGTGCGGACGCGGCGGGCCTTCCTCGCGTACGCAGGCGGCGCCGGCGCGGCCGCTCTGGCCATGGTCGGCCTGGGCCGGGCGTTGCGGGGCCAGTCGGCCGCGGAGCAGTTCCTGGAGACGAACACGCTGAGGGCCACCGCCGCCACTACTGCACCGCCCACAACCACCGGGGCCGTGGCAGCGACAGAGCCCGCCCTCGCCGCCGCGGACGCGCCGCATCCGGCCGGGTCGCCCGTAGAGGTGCAGGTGGCCGCGCTCGACACGCTGGACGACGATGTGGCCGGCATCGCGTCCTACGTGACGCCCAACGACAGCTTCTACAGGATCGACACCGCTTTCGGCCGGGTGCCGCAGGTCGACCCGGCCGACTGGCGGCTGCGCATCGGGGGCATGGTCGACAATCCCTACGAGCTCACCTTCGACGAGCTTCAGGCCATGGACCTCTCCGACTGCGTCATCACCCTGTCGTGTGTGTCGAACCGGGTGGGAGGCAACCTGGTCGGCAACGCGGTCTGGACGGGGGTCCCGCTGTCAGTGCTGCTGGACCGGGCCGGGGTCCAGGCCGGCGCGGACCAGGTGGTGGGCCGCTCGGTGGACGACTGGACGGCCGGCTTCCCGACCCCGCTGGTGTACGACGGCCGCAACGCCATCCTGGCCATCGGCATGAACGGCGAGTTCCTGCCGACCGCCCACGGCTTCCCGGCCCGGCTGGTGGTGGCCGGACTGTACGGCTACGTGTCGGCCGTGAAGTGGATCGATGAGATCCGCCTCACCACCTGGGACGGGTTCGACGGCTACTGGGTGCCGCGGGGCTGGTCCAAGGAGGGGCCGATGAAGACCCAGAGCCGCATCGACGTTCCGGTCGCCGGCCGCGGCCTCGTCGCCGGCCAGACCACCCCGATCGCCGGCGTCGCCTGGGCGCCGACTCGGGGCATCGAGCGGGTCGAGGTCAACATCGACGACGGGGGATGGCTGCCCTGCCAGTTGGGCGAGGCCCTCGATGACGAGAGCTGGGTGCAGTGGCACCGCGAGTGGACTCCCGGCGAGGGCCGGCACCGGATCCAGGTCCGGGCCACCGACGGCGACGGCATCACCCAAGGCGGGGAGCCGGTCGATCCCGCCCCCAACGGCGCCGAGGGCTGGCACACCATCACGGTCACGGCGGAAACCTGACCCCCTAGTCGTGGGATCGCTGAGCCCTGCCGCCGGCGCCAGCGAAGCCAGCACACCTACGCCCATCCCTGCACCGGTACCACACGCCGGACCGACTGACACGGGCGACGACTACTACGGGAAAGCACCCCCGACCGAAGCGGACACGCGCCAGGTGCGTATCGAACTCACCGGTGTCGTGGCGAGCAATCGTCGATGTAGACATACCCTTCGAGAACGATTCTGCGAAGAAGTTCGCTGGGCCTTCAACGCCGGTGAACTGCAACCCGAGAGACTGACTTGGGTGTGCTCATGGTCCAAGTCCTCGCGATTGGCGCGGTGATCGAACTTGACGGCAGGGGACGACGTGAGTCCGATGTCGTCGAGTTGCGCGCAGACATGCAACCCCGCGACGGCGGCTACGGCCCCATCCCCGCCAAGATGCTGCGCAACCGCCGTGACCGACTGGCCGAGGCTTCGATTCCGCATCTACACGCGGTGGAGTTCGCGGAACTCAGCGACGGCCGTCGCGTCGTGCTGCGCGATGATCGAGGCTGGTGCCACTGGCCTCCGAACACCGCTACGAGCCGTTGGAGGATCGCCAACGGGCGCGAGATCGTCAAGATGGCGATCCTGATCCTCGACCCTGACGACAACGATGACTGGGAGCGCTGGGTCACCGAACAACTACGGATGGCCGGGATAGATGTCGACGCGGCTTCCGTTCACGCTGCACCCTACCGGGTTGAGTTGGGGCCGCGCCTTCAGCACGAATTGCGCCAACTGGCCGACAACGTGAGCCCAATGGGCACTCCCAGTCGCGATGACATCGAGAATCGGCATCCGGACCCGTAGAGCTTGCCGACGGTCGCGACCTTCTTGTGGACGTCTGTGGCGCTGGCGCGGTCCCATCGCATCCGGGCGCGGCACTGTCGACTCAGCATGAACCCGCCGTGCTGACCAGGCGGCGGCGCTATGGTGTATCGTAGGCCCATGGCCGAGGGGGCATGTTGACCGATCTCCAGGAGCGCACCGAATCTGCCGCGCCGACGGTGACGGAGTTCGTCTGCAACGGCTCGACCGTGCGCGTCGGCGACCATCCCCACCTGCTCGCCGCCCTGCGGGAGGAGCTCGGGCTGATCGCGGCCAAGGACGGATGCTCGCCGTCGGGCCAGTGCGGCTGCTGCACGGTGCTGCTCAACGGCAAGGCCCGGGTGGCGTGCCAGATCCCCCTCGAGAAGGCTCAGGGCGCGGAGATCGTCACACCCGAGGGTCTCAGCGACGAGGAGCGCCACCGCTACGCGGCCGCCTTCGGGTCCGTCGGCGCCGTGCAGTGCGGCTTCTGCACTCCAGGGATCGTGATGCGGGTCAAGGCGCTGATCGACAGCAAGGGCGCCGGCCTCACCCGCGACCAGGCCTCCCGCCATCTCGGCGCCCACCTCTGCCGCTGCACGGGCTATCTGAAGATCCTCGACGCGGTCGACATGCTGGCCACCGGGGCCGACGGTATGGTCGGCGCCGACGGGACTGCGGTGGAGGTCGTTCGAGGGGTCGGCTCGCGCGCCGCCCGCTACGAGTCCACCGACTTGGCGATGGGCGACAAGCTCTACATCGACGACATGACCGCGCCGGGAATGCTCCACGGCGCGGTGCATCTGGCCGAGCACGCCCGGGCCGACGTGATGTCCATCGACACCAGCCGGGCGGAGGCCCAGCCCGGCGTGGTGGCCGTGTTCACCGGCGCCGACGTGCCCGGCGACCTGCGCATCGGGCTGATCCACAAGGACTGGCCGGTGTTCATCCCCGAGGGCGGCCGCACGTCCTACCTGGGCGACATCATGGCCTTGGTGGTGGCCGACAGCCGCGAGACGGCCCGCCGGGCGGCGGAGCTGGTCGACGTGGCCTACGAGCCGCTGCCCCCGATCACCGACCCGGCCGCGGCCGTGGCCGACGGCGCCGAGGACGCGGTGTGGGGACTGGACGGCAACATCCTGTCGGTGTCGACCTACGCCCGGGGCGGCGACGTGTCCGATGCGCTTGCCGCGTCGGCCCATGTCGTGCGGGAGACGTTCCAGACCCAGCGGGTGGAGCAGGCCTTCCTGGAGCCCGAGTCGACGCTGGCAGTGCCCAAGGTCGTCGACGGCGAGCGCGGCCTGGACCTGTACTCCGGCGGCCAGGGCGTGTGGGACGACCGCGACCAGACGGCGGCCGTGCTGGGGATCGACAGCAGCCGCATCTGGGCCGAGCAGGTCGCCAACGGCGGGGCCTTCGGCGGCAAGGAGGACTGCTCCAACCAGACCCAGACCGCGCTGGCGGCCTGGCTGCTCGACCGCCCTGTGAAGACCACGTTCTCGCGCGAGGAATCGCTGCTGGTCCATCCCAAGCGTCACCCGGTGCGCATCGAATTGGCGGTCGGCTGCGACGCCGAGGGGCGGCTCACCGCCCTGCGGGCCCGGATGCTGGGCGACTCCGGCCCCTACGCCTCGGTGGGGATGAAGGTGCTGGAGCGCGCCGCCGGCCACGCCTGCGGCCCCTACGTGGTGCCCGTGGTGGACGTGGAGGCGGTGGCAGCCCGCACCAACAACAGCGTCTGCGGCGCCTTCCGGGGCTTCGGCGCCAACCAGGCCCAGTTCGCCATGGAGGGCGCCCTGGACCGCCTGGCCGACGCGGTGGGCATCAGCGGCTGGGAGATCCGCCGCCGCAACGCGGTGTACCCCGGCGCCGTCTGGGGCCCGGGCCAGATCATGGACGGCGGCAGCCTCGGCGCCATGGACTGCCTGGAGGCCATCAAGCCGGCCTACGACGAGGCTGTCGCGGCCGGCAAGGCCGTCGGGCTCGGGCTGGGTCTCAAGAACTCAGGGCTCGGCAACGGTTTCAAGGAGATCAGCAAGGCCGTGGTGCATTTCGTGGCCGACGCGGCCCACCCGGCCGGAACCCCGGCCGGCCCCGACACCGTCGTGGAGGTGCGCCACTGCTGGACCGAGATGGGCCAGGGCGTGCACACCGTGGCCCTGCAGGTGGCGGTGGAGGAACTCGGCGTGCGGCCCGACCAGGTCAAGGTGTACGTCGACACCAGCCGGGAGTTGGGCGCCGGCCAGACCACCGGCTCGCGGGGAACCCTGATGGGGGCCGGGTCGGTCGCCGACGCGTGCCGGGCGGCCATGGCCGGAGGCTGCCTCACCGGGGTCGACTACGAGGGCGAGTACCGGGTGGACTGGACCAACAAGCTCAGCGACGGCCTGGAGAACCCGGTCATCCACTCCACCTTCGGCTACGCGGCCCAGATGGTGATCGCCGACCCGACAACCGGCAAGGTGGAGAAGGTGGTCGCCGCCCACGACGTGGGACGGGCGGTCAACCCGCTGCTGTGCGAGGGCCAGATCGAGGGCAGCGTCCACATGGGCCTGGGCTACGCATTGAGCGAGGACTTCCCCTGCGACACCGACGGCCGGCCCCGCTTCGACACCCTGAGAGGGCTCGACATCATCAGGGCCAAGGACATGCCGCCGGTCGACGTGATCCTCGTCGAGACACCCCAGCCCGATTCGCCCTACGGCATCAAGGGCGTGGGCGAGATCGGACTGGTGCCAACCGCCGGAGCGGTGGCCGAGGCCATGCGCCAGGTGGACGGCCAGTGGCGCAACCGCCTGCCCATCAACACTCACCAGCCGGTAGTACCCCAATCGTGAGCCCGCCCGGCGCCGGTGCGGGCCCGGACGCGGCCCGAGCAGGGTCGGAGCCCGCTCTGACGGGGTCAGGCGACGCGGCCCGCACCACCCCGGGGATGGTGTGCGCCCATCACCACCTGTACTCCGCCCTGGCCCGGGGCATGCCCGCGCCGCCCCGCACCCCCACGGGATTCCTGGAGATCCTGGAGCTGGTCTGGTGGCGCCTGGACCGGGCCCTCGACCTCGACATCATCGAGTGGTCGGCGAAGCTCGGCGCGTTGGAGGCCTTGGAGTCGGGCACCACCGCCATCATCGACCACCACGAATCCCCCAACGCCATCGAAGGGTCGCTGGACGTGATCGCGGAGGCCTGCGCCGAAGTCGGAGTGAGGGTCGACTGCGCCTACGGGGTGACCGACAGGCACGGATCGGCCGGCGCCCGAGCGGGTCTCGTCGAGAATGACCGGTTCCTTCGAGCCGGCGGGCGGGGCCATGTCGGCGTCCACGCCGCGTTCACCTGCTCCGACGAGACGCTGGAGGCGGCCGCGGGATTGGCCTCCGACCGCGGCGCCGGCGTCCACATCCACGTGTCGGAGGGCACCGCGGACCTCGAGGCCGGGTACCGCCTGGAGCAGCTGGCCCGCGACGACTGGCTGGTGGTCCACGCCGTTCACCTCGACCGCGACCTTCCGGGCACGATAGTGCACAACCCCCGCTCGAACATGAACAACCGGGTCGGCTACGCCCGGCCCGCGGGCCGGTCCAACCCGGTGGCCCTGGGCACCGACGGGATCGGCGCGGCCATGCTCGACGAGTTCCGGGTGGCCTATGTGCGCCACCGCGAAGACGACGTGACCGCCACCCCCGAGACGGCGTGGAGCTGGCTGGAGGCCGGCTGGAGACTGTTCCCCGAGGCCCTCGACGACACCGTGGTCTGGTCGTATGACCGCATGGACCCGTGGTCGCTGGCCTTCACCACCGGCGTCCGGCCCCTGGAAGTGACGGTCGACGGCGAGACCGTGCTGCGCGACGGCCGGCCGACCCGGGTGGACGCCACCGAGATCAGAGCCAAAGCCGCCGAAGCCGCCGCCAGACTGTTCGCAAAGCTCGAAGAGATGCCCTAGGCCGGACTCTGCCCCAGGAGACGAAATGCCCCAGCCCGTAGCCCTCTACATCCAGGACGCCCACACCCTCGCCGAGTCGATGGAGCTGTCCCGCTACGCCGAGTCCAAGGGCTTCGACGCCGTGTGGCAGGCCGACTCCCGGCTGGTGCGCGACGCAGTGGTGCCGATGGCCGCCATCGCCGCGGTCACCGACACGATCAAGGTGGGCAGCGGCGTGGTGGACTGCTGGACCCGCAACCCGGCCCGGCTGGCCTCCACCTTCTCCACCCTCGACGACCTGGCGCCGGGCCGCATCCTGCTCGGCATCGGCGCCTGGTGGGAGCCGCTGGCGTCGAAGGTGGGCGTGAGCCGGGTGCGCCCGTTGAAGGCGATGCGGGAGATCGTCGAGGCGTGCCGGGGCCTCCTCAACGACCAGACCGTCACGTTCAAGGGCGAGTTCGTGCGGTTCGACGGGGTGGAGCTCGACTACGTCCAGCAGGAGCGCCGGCCCAAGGACGTGCCCATCTACATCGGAGCGACCGGCGCCAAGATGATGGCCCTGACCGGGGAGATCGGCGACGGCGTGGTGTTCAACTACCTGGTGTCGCCCCAGTACAACGCGCAGGCCATGGAGCACCTGGCCGAGGGTGCGGCCCGCGCGGGCCGCACCGTCGACGACCTGGACCGGCCCCAGCTGATCGTGTGCTCGATGGCCACCGGCGACTCCGAGGCAGAGCGGACCGAGGCTCTCGACGGCGGGCGCATGCTGATCACCCAGTACCTGGGCCAGCAGCCCCACATCATGAAGGCTTCGGGCGTGTCGCAGTCGCTGCTCGACGAGGTCGGCTCGGTGCTGACCTGGCCGGCCACCCTCGAGCAGGTGGAGGCCGCCTCCAAGCTGGTGCCCGACGACGTGGTGCAGCTGCTCTGCGCGGCCGGCACCGCCGACGAATGCCGCGCCAAGGTGCGCCACTACATCGACAACGGCTGCACCACCCCGATCCTGTACCCGCTGGGGCCGGACGCCACGGGGATGATCGACGCCTTCGCCGACTGGGAGATCTGAAGCACTCGCCCGAACTGGCAGCACAATGAACGCCATGCGTGCAAAACGCTGCCAATTCCCGTGGTATCGAGCACTCGCCGTCGAACTGGCAGCACAATGAACGCCATGCGTGCAAAACGCTGCCAATTCCCGGCCGGCCGGCGGCTCCGGCATGGCTGACCTGCTGGTTCGCGATGCTCGGCTCGTGGCGACGATGGACGCTGAGCGCACCGAGATCGCCGGGGGCTGGGTGGCGGTCACCGACGGGCTGGTCTCGGACGTGGGTCCGGCCGGCGCCGAGCCCGCCGGCGCTGCCCGCACCGTCGACGCCGCCGACTGCCTGGTGACGCCCGGTCTCGTCAACACCCACCACCACCTGTACCAGAACCTGACCCGAGCCTTCCGTCCGGCCCTCGACGGCAACCTGTTCGACTGGCTGCGCACGCTCTACCCGCTGTGGGCCCGGCTCGACGAGGAGGCCGCCCATGTGTCGGCCTGGGTGGGGCTGGCCGAACTGGCCCTGAGCGGATGCACCACCAGCACCGACCACCTCTACGTCCATCCCGCCGGCGGCGGCGACTTGATCTCGGCCGAGATCGCGGCCGCGGCCGACCTGGGCGTGCGCTTCCACCCCACCCGGGGATCCATGTCGCTCAGCGTCAAGGACGGCGGGCTGCCCCCCGACTCCGCCGTGCAGACCGACGACGTGATCCTGGCCGAGTCCGAGCGCCTGGTGGCCGTCCACCACGACCCCTCGCCCGGTGCGATGGTGCGGATCGGGTTGGCGCCGTGCTCGCCGTTCTCGGTCTCGACGGAGCTGATGACTGCCACCGCGGAGCTGGCCGAACGCTTGGACGTTCGCCTGCACACCCACCTGGCCGAGGACCTCGGCGAGGACGCCTTCTGCCTGGAGACGTTCGGGATGCGCCCGGTGGACTACTTCGAGCACTGCGGGTGGGGCACCGACCGGTCCTGGATCGCCCACTGCGTGCAGCCCAACCCCGCCGAGATCTCCCGGCTGGGCCGCTGGGGAACCGGAGTGGCCCACTGCCCCAGCTCCAACATGATCCTGGGCGCGGGGATGGCCCCCGTGCGGGAGCTGCGGGCCGCGGGGGTGCCGGTGGGCCTCGGCGTCGACGGCTCGGCGTCGGCCGACTCGGGCTCGATGTGGACCGAGACCCGCAACGCCATGCTCATGGCCCGCCTGCGCGACGGCCAGGCCGGCCGCGACGGCCTCTTCACGGCCCGCGAGGCGCTGGAGATGGCCACCCGGGGCGGGGCCGAGTGCCTGGGACGCTCCGGCGAGATCGGAGAGCTGACGGCAGGCGCCTGCGGCGACGTCGCGGTGTGGCGCCTCGACGGCATCGCCTTCGCGGGGGCGTGGTCCGACCCGGTAGAGGCATGGCTGCGCTGCGGCCCGGTGACCGCCCGCCACACCATCGTCGCCGGCCGGCTCGTGGTCGAGGACGGCGAGCTTCAAGCCTCAAGCACCGAGCAGATGCTGCGCGACCACCGCCGGATCGCAGTAGCCATGCAGTCAGATCGACAATAATGGAAAGGTATTCATCCTCACTGCAAATGGCGCTGCCGCGCAGGGGAGAATCGGCGAGGAAATCCCACCGTGGACCGGGGTGAGGTAGTAGTAACTGGGAACCCCGCCGACCATGAGGAGGGCAGCGGCTGATGGGTGACAACCCGGCACGCGAGGAGATGGACTGGGCGCTCTACGGGCAAGGCGTTCGCGAACTGGCCCAGATGGTGGCCGACGACGGATACCGGCCCGACATGATCCTGGCCATCGCCCGGGGCGGTCTGTTCTGCGCCGGGTCGCTGGGCTACGCGCTGTCGGTGAAGAACGTCTACGTGATGAACTGCGAGTACTACACCGGAGTGGGCGAGCGCCTGGAGGTCCCGGTGGTGCTGCCTCCCCAACTCGACCTGGTCGACCACCGCCAGTCCAAGATCCTGATCGCCGACGACGTGGCCGACACCGGCCACACCCTCAAGCTGGTGCGCGACTACTGCCTCGACGAGGTGGCCGAGGTCCGCTCGGCGGTGCTCTATGAGAAGTCGCATTCGCTGGTGAAGTGCGACTACGTGTGGCGCCGCACCGACCGTTGGATCAACTTCCCCTGGTCCACACTGCCGCCGGTGGTCGACCTGGCCGAGGCTGGCTTCCAGGTGCTCGACGCCTGAGCATCAGATGCCCGGCGGCGTGACCGCCCGGGTCGGCTGTCGTGCCACGGCGGCGGCTTCTGTGCGCAATCCTGCCGCTGTGGGCGGCTCCGCTGCGCACAAAACAGCCAGCGGGCGTAGACAGGGGCCATGGACCCGGCGCTGGTAGACAGGACGATCACCCATCTGGCCGGGGTCGACGACGCCTCGCTGCCCGTCCGGCCGATGACGATCCCCGGCATCACCGGATCGCTGGAGGCCCGCATCCTGTCCACCGACATGCGGGGGTCGAGCACCCGGCTCGTGCGCCTGCGCTCGGGCTGGGGATCAGAGGCGTCCGGCGCGTTGACGGCGGCCGTCGAGATGTTCGTGTTCAAGGGGGCGCTCCAGGTCGGCGACTGTGCCGTCGAGACCGGCGACTACCTCCACGTCCCGCAGAACCAGGTGGTGGGCGGCCTGCGGACGACCGACGACGGTGCGGCCCTGCTGATGACCTCGGGCCCGGTGCGGTACGACCAGTTCTTCGCGGGCCGGCCCGCCGACCTGAAGCCCGGCCGGGCATCCGCTCAGGACTGGGTGCCGGTGCCGGAGATGCCGGGCCGGTTCATGAAGCATCTGGGGCGGGGCGCTGTCGGCGATGTCTGGCTCGGCGGAGCCCACCAATGGGACCACGGCGACGGCGGGTGGCACAGCCATCCCCACCACGAGGAGTGCTTCGTCATCGACGGCGAGATCACCCTCCGGGAACGGCAGGACGACTCAGACGAGCCGCTCACCGCCGGGCCGGGGACCTACTTCTTCCGCCCGGCCGGAACGCCCCACTCCGGACCCGGGTCCCGCTGCGACGACACCGCGCTCACGTTCCACCGCGCCTTCGGCGATCTGAGCACCGACTGGGACCCCGCCGAGGCCGGCGAGGCCGGCGACGACTCGACCGCCTGGGACTCAAAGGCACATAGGCCAGTTCCCAAAGTTCACCCGTCAGATCGCTGATCCTGAAGAACTTCCAGCACTCTTGCAATAACGTGGAGTTCGCCTTCCTCCGCGCCAACCAGGACCAGCGGTTCGAAGGCAGGGTTGGCGGGCTTGAGCGTGACACGCATGTGGTGCCAGGAGTCGCCAGCCTGCGCCTTCCGGCTCTCGTAACGCTTGACCGTGTAGCGCTGACCAGTCTCCGGATCGATGGAGTCGCTGAGTTGGACCAGGACCGTCTTTCCCTGTCGGGTGCCTTCGACTGGAGCCCGGAACAGGCACCAAGCCCCGTCAGGAATGACGGGCTCCATGGATTGACCGACAACTTGGGCGACGAACATCCCCGGTGCAAGGCGGCGGCGCGACTCGACCGCGACCCATTCGAAGTCCCCGTCATTGGCGATTATCTGAGGCTCGCCGAAGGCTCCTGCTGCAGCCTTGAAGGGCACGAGCGGCACACAGGTCGCGTAGCGCTCCTCGAGAGCGGGATTCGACACGAGACGCAGCCCGGCTGCCCGCGCCTGAGCACGGATCGATCCATCAGCGTCTCCTGCTGTGGGCTGTAACCGCCTGTACGCCTCGGAGGCCACCCAGCGGCTGACGGTCTGACGGAAGGGGGCGTCGTTCATGAAGCGGACGAAAGTTCCTCCGCCTCGGGCTCGTCGTCATCCAGCAGTTCAGCGCTCTTCATCCAATTGCGCTGTAACCTGCATGTCAGTCTCCCTCCTAATCGTCACGTCTCGGCCATTCGATATGCGGCCCATCTTGTTCAGTTGTAGGCGTCGATGTCCTGCTTGAGGGGCGCGTTGTCGAAGTCGCGGAGCTTGGTGTCCGGTTCGCACCCGTCGGCGCGGCCGTCCAGTCTGACCGCCTCGGCCTCGGGGTCGGTCTGCGTGAACGTGTCTCGGGAGCAAGGCCGGTCCGGCTTCCGCCAAGACGATCCGCGCTCTCTCAGCACTTCGGGTAGCCGATCAGGTGCTCGGCCATGCGGTCGGGGTCGCCCTTGAGCCTCTCGAAGTCCAGCGGCGAATGGTTGTGGAAGCTCTGTCCGGCGGCGCGGTTCAGCCGGGCGTCCAAGGCCCGGCCGTCGAGCCTCGCGCCCAGGCGCTCGAACTCGGCCAGGACCTGGGGCTTGGTCGGCGCGAGCACGCAGTCGAAGCGTCGCAGCACGGTCATCGGCAGCATCACCCGCTCGTACTGCGGCGGGCGGTAGGGCCCTCGCAGCAGATCAGCGATCTGCCAGATGAGGTTCGAGAAGTAGCCGTGGTCAGCCATGGCATCCGCCCCGCGAGCTCGGCGCCACCGGACTCCGGGGCGCGCCCACCCTGAGGCACGAGCCGCCGGCAGGCTTGCCACCATGGTGCGTCATCACCACCAGGATACGCGCCGGACGCTCCCAGGACCGAGGGGCTCAGTGCCCGCGGCTTGACGCGGTGCCATTGGTGGAATCGGCGCTCGCTGGCTATGGCGGGCCGGTTTGAGCCCAGCGCCGGGTCAATTGGTGAGCCCTCGCGGCAGAGCTTCGAATCACGGGGGATCGGTTGACGCTCGCGTCGTCGAGACGGCGATGCACCATCGACATCGCCGTCAATGCCTCGACGAGTTCCTCGTCGCTCACAGCCCGACTGATCTTGGGGTCATGAGCTGTCGGGTTGCGGCAGAGCCCCACGACTCCGATCACAAGGCTCGCGAATCCCGACTGCTCACTGCGGTCTGTCGCTGTCCGTCCTGCGTTGATGGCAAGCAACGGCCCGCTCGCGTTGGTCAGCGTTGCCTTGACCAGTTCCGTGCCGTCGCTGGTCAGGCCGGTCATGGACCGGATCCGATCAGGGATGCTCTTGGCCGCCTCCA
>JAPPLH010000091.1:8996-20797 GCA_028819505.1 Acidimicrobiaceae bacterium | reverse complement strand
CGCCGACTGGGCCTGCATGAAGAAGGCGATCCTCATCACGGCCAGGATGTCGTTGATGACGGTGTCGCATCCGAGTCCCACCGTCATCCCGGCGGCCCGCATGCCCACGATGTCGGTCACGGCCGACACGATGTCGGTGCAGACGACCGGCGCGTGGGTGAGCTTGGCCCCCGCTTCGGCCAGGAGCCTGATCTCCCGGGCGGTGGTCAGCATGGCGTGGACGGCCAGGAACCGCGGACCGAGCACACCGAGCCGGCTCAGGTGTTCGAGGGGCCGCCGCCCGAACAGCGAGACGCAGAGTTCGATCTCCTCGCGGTCGCGGTTGATGTGGGTCATCGTCATGGTGTCGTGGCGCTCGGCCAGGTCTCGGGCCGCCATGAACATCTCGTCGCTCACCGACGGGACGCTCGGCGCGTGGATGTAGGGGCGCACGAGGCCGCAGCCGCGCTCCGACCAGCGGGACAGGAAGTCCTCCAGGTGCGCGATGTTCTCGGCCCTCACCCCGGGGTCGTCGGAGTATTCCGACCGGCCCTCGATCTGCTCGTAGTTGCTGGCCAGGCGGGACGTGCGGTCGCGCCGGCCCACAGCCAGCGCGCAGCGGATGCCCATCTCCAGGGCGGTCTCGCCCACGGCCTCCTCGTGCTCGGCCGTGCAGGTCGTGTCGGTCGTTGTGGTCACGCCGGCCCTCAGCAGGTTGGCCATCGTCACCCTTGAACTCGTCCGGATGCCGTCGTCGCCGAGCACGTCCTCGGCCGGGATGTACACCCGGGTGATGTTGGGCAGGTCCTCCAATGCCATGCCTCGCACCAGTGCTTGCGCCATGTGGTTGTGCGAGTCGATGAGTCCCGGGATCACCAGGTCGCGGGGACCGCCCAGCCGGCGCCCTCCCTCGCAGGCCGTTTCGACCTCCGCCCGCGGGCCGACAGCGACGATCCTCGAGTCTCTGACTGCCACCGCGCCGTCACCGAACACCCGGCGCTCGGGGTCGGCAGCCACCACCGTGCCGGTGATCACGAAGTCGGCGGCCTGAGGCCGGCGGTCCGCACCCTTGCCGGGGTCGGTCACTTGCAAACCTTTCCGTGGCGCGTCCAGATGGGACGGCATGCTCGCATCGGTGAGCCTCCCCCCGCTCGCAGAGGGGAGGCTCACCGATGCCGGGTACTAGAAGCCGATGCTCTCGTCTATGAACTCGTTGGTGACGATGTTGTTCGGGTCCGTCCGGGAGGGGTCGACGTCGAAGTCGGCGTTGACGATCTTGTCGATCACCTCTTGGATCCGGTCGATCTCCATGTTGCCGACCGTGCCGTCGGGGCCGTTGCCGATCAGGCCGAGCTCGATCTGCGTGTCGACCGAGAACTGCGCCAGCCCGGCGCTGTACTGCCAGAAGCTGCCGATGTCGGCCACGATCTGCACGATGTTCGCGTTGGTCGGGCCGGGATCGGCTGCGAAGTCCAGGACCGCCTGCTGCACGATCGGCACGAACTTGGCGAGGCACGGCCTCAGCGCGTCGAGGTCGGCCGGGCGGATAGCCAGGGTCTGGGAGTAGATCGGAAGCCCGGCGTCGTGGATCAACTCGAAGGCGATCGGCTTGGACCACTCCGGATAGACCTGCTCGTAGCTGTACGGCGACTCGGACGCGAAGCCCTGCTGGGCGATGGCGCCGCCCTCGGCGATGAACCGGGCGGGGCCTCCGTCATAGGACGGGTCGATCTGATCCGCGTCGAGCACGCCCTCGTTGACGAACACGTCGATGAACGTCCCGCCAGCGAACACGTTGATGGTGACGCCGAGCTCTCCGAGGTCGGCGACGCCCGTCACGTCGGGGTACGTCTCGGGATCCCACTGGATGATCTGCGGGTTCTTCTCCAGCGGGGCGACCACCGACAGCGTCGGGGTGTCGCCGCCGAGGATCACGGCTTCGTCCATGCTCACATAGGCGAGCGTGATCTCGGGATCGAGGTACATCTGGGCCGAGCCCGAGGCGAAGCCGATGGCCGGGCCTCCGGCGCGGATCTCGATGTCGACGCCGGTGTCGACGCCGCCGGCGGTGAGCGGGCCGGTGGTGATCATGTTGTCGGTGTCGAGCGTCCAGCCCTCTCCGACCATCTGGTACATGGCGCCGTGCTCGGACTCCGGGAACCAGTCGGTCTGGATGATGATCGGGCTGGGGCACACGCTCGCGAGGTCGAGCGGGTCGTCCATCGACTCTTCGGCGGCCATGATCGCCGCCTCCGCCTCTGCCTTCGCCGCCTGGGCCGCTGCCGTTGCCGCCTCGGCGGCAGCCTGCGCCTCGGCGAGCCGAGCCTCGAGGTCCGCTATCGCCGCGGGGTCGACGCCCTCGTCGGCATCCATGGCTGCCATCGCGTCGGCGAGCGCTTCCTCGGCCATGGCGGCCGCGTCTGCCGCCGCGGCCGCCTCCGCGGCTGCTTCGTCGGCCTGTGCCTGCGCGGCGCCGGCCTCTGCTTGGGCTGCGTCGGCCTGGGCTTGGGCCGCGTCGGCCTGGGCTTGGGCCTGAGCGAGCGCAGCGTCGTCGGTCGCGCTTGTATCGTCGTCGCCGCATGCTGCTGCGATCAGACCCAGCACGGCCAGCGCGCAAAGGGCGCGTACCCATGGCTTCGTCTTCATGGTTGTCCTCCAGGTATGGTCCCGAATGTTGATATGAACGATAACAGTCTTGATACCATCAACATTTCTGCGGTGCAAGCTGGACGGAGGGTGCGGCCTAGGATGAGCCCGTGAACCTCGAGAACCTTGTTGACGGCGCGTCGGGAGCGAGCGTCGACTCCCGCGGGGACGACGCGGCGCGTATCCGGCGGCTGGGCGCCAAGATCCGGGCTCTGCGCAAGGAGCGGGGCCTCACCCTGAAGGTGCTGGCGCAGCTGAGCGGCCTCTCGCACCCCTTCCTCTCGCAGGTGGAGAGGGGGTTGGCCCGACCGTCGATGAACTCGTTGCACCAGATCTCCGAGGCGCTTGGAACCAACGCCTCGTGGTTGCTGGCGGGGTCGGAGAACACCCGGGAGGCGACGGTCGTGCGGGCGTCCGACACCTCCGCGGTGCCGGCCAGCGAACTCGGCGACATGGACGGCGTGCGCCGGGTCGTCGCACCGGAGGCGAGCCCGTTCCAGGTGGTGGAGTTCAGCGGCGCCCCCGAGTCGTTCCGGGAGTACTGGGTCCACGACGGCTTCGAGACGATCTACGTCATCTCCGGCGTGGTGGACGTGGACCTCGACGGGCGGATCTTCCGGCTCGAGCCGAGCGACTCCATCTCCTACGACACCCGCCAGCCGCACCGGCTGCGAGCAGCCACCGCGGAGACGGTCAAGCTGCTGATGATCGAGGCTTCGCCCGGGTTCACCAACGTCCGGCTCCGTTAGCCTTCGGCCTTGTGTCTGAGGCTGGCTCAACTTGGAATGGCGATACAGCCATCTCCGCTCGCGGTCTGGTCCGGGCCTTCGGAAGCAAGCGGGCGGTGGACGGCGTCGATCTGAACGTCGACGCCGGGGCCGTCTACGGGTTCCTGGGCCCCAACGGCGCGGGCAAGAGCACCACGGTGCGGATGCTGTGCACCCTGCTGAAGCCCACTGCCGGGCAGGCCACGGTGGCCGGCTACGACGTCGTCGACCGCCCCGGCGAGGTTCGCATCCGTATCGGCGTCGCCCTGCAGGAGGCCGCGCTGGACGAGCGCCAGACCGGACGGGAGGTCCTCGACCTGCAGGCCCGCCTGTACGGGCTGAGCGCGGCCGACCGGGCCGCGTCCATCGCGAGGGCCGTGGACCTCGCCGACATCGGCGACGCCATGGATGCCCGCATCAAGACCTACAGCGGCGGAATGAGACGCCGCCTCGACCTGGCCGCCTCGTTGATACACGGCCCCGAGGTTCTGTTCCTGGACGAGCCCACCACCGGCCTCGACCCGGTCAGCCGGGCGCAGGTCTGGGACGAGGTGCGCCGGCTGAACGGCGAGCTCGGGGTGACGGTGTTCCTCACCACCCAGTACCTCGAGGAGGCCGACGCGCTGGCCGACCGGGTGGCCATCATCGACGGCGGCCGGATAGTCGAGGAGGGGTCGCCGTCGGAGTTGAAGCGGGCCGTCGGCGCTGACGTGATCGTGGTGGACCTCCCGTCCGAGGCCATCGCGCCCGCGGCTGCGGTTGCCGAGACCGTGCCCGAGGTGGATGCCGTCACCCGGGGCCGTCGCGGCATCACCATCGCCACCGCAGACGGCGCGGCCACCGTCGGCACGGTGGCGGTCGCCCTGTCGTCGGCGGGACTGCACCCGCAGTCGCTGACCGTGCGCACGCCGTCGCTCGACGACGTGTTCCTGCTGGCCACCGGATACCGGATGTCCGCGGTGGACCCGGCCGCCGGGGGAGGCGGTGCGGCACCAGGACCGGGCGCCCGGGCGGCGGCTCCAGAAAGCGGCGGGCCGTGAGCGCCCAGTCCGGCCCGACCGGCCCGACCGTCGCGACCGTCGCGGCCGGTGGAGGAATGGTCCGCCCGGTGGGGATCGTCACCGACGTCGCCACGGTGGCCCGCCGTTCCGTGCGCAGCCTGCTGCGGGAGCCGGAGGCCATGGCCCCCGCGCTGATCATCCCGACGTTCTTCTTCATCGTCAACATCGGCGCGCTGGAGTCGTTCGTGGAGCGCTCGCCGGGCATCGACTACCGGGCGTTCCAGATACCGGTCGCCATCATCTTCGCGGTCACGGGCATCTCCCGGGCGTCGGTGCTGGTCATCGACATCCAGACCGGCTACCTCGACCGCATGCTCGTCACTCCGGTGCGGCGCACGACGCTGCTGCTCGGCATGATGGTCGCCGACGTCGTCCTGGCGCTGGCGTTGTCGCTCGTCGTGGTGGTCATGGGCTTCGTCGCCGGCGTGCGCTTCGAGACCGGAGTGCTCGGGATCCTGCTCTTCTTGGGGATGGCGGTGGCGTGGAGCCTGGCGTTCACCGGTTTCCCTTACACGGTGGCCCTCCGCACCGGGAATCCCGCCGCGGTCAACTCGTCGTTCCTGATCTTCTTCCCGTTCGCCTTCCTGACGCCCGCGTACCTGCCGCGCGAGCTGATGACCGGGTGGATGCAGACCGTGGCCGCCTGGAACCCCGTCACGTACCTGCTCGAGGGCATGCGGTCGCTGCTCACCGGCGGCTGGCAGGCGGCTGCCATGGGCAAGGCCGCAGCGGCCATCGGCGGGCTCGCCCTCGTCACCTTCGTGATGGCGTTCCGCTCGCTGGCCCGCCGGGTGGCGACGGGCTGAGAACGGACCACCCGTCGCGGCCTACTGTCTTGGGCGGATAGGGAGGCTCCTTGGATCCAGTGATCGATGTGGTGGGCGTCGGCAACGCCATCGTGGACGTGATCGCCTCCGTGGACGACTCCTTCATCGGCGACCACGACCTGGTGAAGGGGGCCATGACCCTGGTCGGCGCCGAGAGGTCGGCCGAACTGTACGACGCCATGCCGCCGGGAGTGGCCGCCTCGGGCGGATCGGCGGCCAACACCATGGCCGGGGTTGCCTCCTTCGGCGGCCGGGCCGCCTTCATCGGCAAGGTGCGCGACGACCAGCTCGGCGAGGTGTTCGTCCACGACATCCGGGCGACCGGGGTCGCCTTCGACGTGCCGCCGGCACCCGACGGTCCTGCGACCGCCCGCTGCCTGGTCCAGGTGACCCCGGATGCGGAGCGCACGATGAACACCTACCTGGGCATCGCCGCGCTGCTCGAACCCCCCGACGTGGACACCGACCTCGTGGCCTCGGCCGGGATCACCTATTGCGAGGGCTATCTCTGGGACGTCCAAGTGGCCAAGGAGGCAATCCGGGCGGCCATGGCGGCCGCCGCATCCGAGGGCAGGACGGTGGCTCTGGCGTTGAGCGACTCATTCTGCGTGCAGCGGCACCGCGACGAGTGGCTCGACCTGATCGAGGACCGCGTCGACGTGGTCTTCGCGAACGAGGCGGAGGTGTGCGCCCTGCACCCGGACGGCGACTTCGACACCGCCCTCCGGCGCACCGCCGCGATGGCCGAGACGGTCGCGGTCACCCGCGGGGCCCGCGGCTCGGTGGTGGTCCGGGGCTCGGAGTCGGCGACTGTGCCTGCCGCCGCGATACCGGCCGTGGTCGACGCCACCGGCGCCGGCGACCTGTACGCCGCGGGCTTCCTGTGGGGCCTGAGCCGGGGCGCCCCTCTGATCCGGTGCGCAGGACTGGGCAACCTGGCCGCGGCCGAGGTCATCAGCCACGTCGGCGCCCGACCCAGGATGGAGCTGTCGCAACTGGCGGCCTCCCGCGGCCTCGCCTGACCCGGCCCATGGCGAGCATCCGCGTCTCGACGGTGGTGCCCGCCGGGCCCGCTGAGGTGTGGGAGGACCTCCGTGTCATCGCTGGCCATGTCGGCTGGATGAGCGACGCCGCCTCGATCCGCTTCCTGACCGAGGCCACCGAGGGCGTCGGCGTGCGCTTCGAGTGCGACACCGTGCTCGGCCCGTTGAGGCTCACCGACCGGATGGAGGTGACCGAGTGGCGGGCCGGCGAGGCGATGGGCATCCGGCACACCGGCGTGGTCTCCGGCGTCGGGCGCTTCCTGCTCTCGGCCACCGACAGCCCGGACGGCGCCGTCCACACCCGCTTCGAGTGGACCGAGACGCTCCGGTTCCCGTGGTGGATGGGAGGTCCGTTGGGCGCATTCGCGGCCGGCCCGGTTCTGCGGGCGGTGTGGGCCCGCAATCTCCGCAGGTTCGCCGCCCGGTTCTGACCGCCGGCCTCGACCGGGCCCGCCGGGGCGCCACGGGGTCCGCCCCGGGATCAGTTGCTTTGGTCACCGCGACCGCAGACCGCGCCGCGGGCACGAGGGCCTCACCACGGGGTCCGCCCCGGGATCAGTGGCTCCGGTCGCGGCGACAAATACACTTACAGGCCATGCAGGGATATCTCACCCAATAACGGTTATTATCAACATGGCGGAGGTCGCCGCACCTGACACCGGCGAGGCCGCGGGCGCGTCCGACGACCTGCCCGCCGGGTCTGTCGATGCCGGCGAGGGCGTGAGCGGGTCCCCCGAGGTGACCGAGAGGCTGCTGGACGCAGCCGTGGACGTGTTCGCTGAGCGGGGGTTCGAGGCGGCACGGGTGGCGGAGATCGCCCGCCGCGCCGGCCTCACCACCGGTGCGATCTACGCCCGGTGGCAGGGCAAGCGCGATCTGATCGTCGAGGCCGTCCGCCACATCGTCGGGCAGTATGTGCATGCCTCGTCGGTGGTGGCGGCGGCGCCCGCACGGGAAGTGCTCGCAGTCCTCGGCGCGGACCCCGTGTCGGCACCGGACGCCCGCGTCCGGCAGGTGGTGCTCGAGGCGATGGTCAGCGCCCGGCGCGACGACAGCTTCCGCGCCGCGGTCTCCGAAGCGATGAGCGAGGAGAGGGCCAACTTGACCTCCATCGTGGCACGAGGCAAGGCCGAGGGCTCGATCGACCCGTCGCTCAGCACCCCCGCCATCGTGGCGCTCTGCCAGTGCCTGGGCCTCGGAAGGCACTTGGCGGTCTCGGGCGAGTTGGCCAGCGGCCGGGTGCAGGCCGGGGAGTGGGACGCACTGGTGTCACGGCTGATGACCGCCCTGAGACCAGCATCCCGCTGAGCGCCGCGGCTCTGCCGGCGGGGACAGTGCAGGCCCAGGTGTGCCGGCTCAGTCCCCGAGTGCCGGCTTGTAGCGCCTGCGGGCGGTGAGACGGTCACCGGCGGAGCCCGAACGTGCCGGCTCAGTCCCCGAGTGCCGGCTTGTAGCGAAGCTCGAGGTCGCCCAGGCGCACCAGCATCGAGGCGATCCAGCCGCCCAGCGCGGTGAAGTGCTTGTCGAGTTCCGCACCGTCGGACAGGCCCGCCTCGTCGAGCTCGTAGACGCCCTCGTAGCTGACATCGATGGCGTGCTCGGTCGCGTCGGCGTCGTCGGGATCGTCGGCGTACAGCGATTCCACCCTGGGCCCGCCGCGTGCCAGGGACTCGCGGCCGATGTCGGGGCTGGACGGAGGCAGAACATCGAGGACCACTCCGGGATCGGGTGGCACGGCCAGGCACTGGGCCCGCAGCAGTATCTTGATCTCGATACGGGGCGGCTCGGCCGCGCTCTCGCCCGCGTACCAGCTCAAGTAGGCGGCCTGCGACCAGGTGGGCCACACGCAGCTCACGTCGGCGCACACTCTCGGCGGCTGCCCCTCCCCGGGCAGGGCGTAGGAGTTCTCCCAGGAGATGTCGCCCGCAAGCACGTCGGTCTGGAACCGCTCCTCGCCGGCCTGCCGCTCCAGCAGCGCGTCCTCGAAGGCGTCTCGCAGGGCGCCGATGGCGTCGGTGAAGACATGGTCCAGCATGGTCAGGCCGGCACCGCGGCGAGGGACGCAGCGACGCGTGCCGAGGAGTCGGTGGGGACATGGTCGGGCACGGTCAGGCGCCGTGCGGCCCGGACGGTCCGCCGTGGTGAGGCGATCCGCTTGAAGGCGGTCCGGTGGTGCCCCGTACCACCAGTTCGGGCTTCAGCATGTGGCGGATCGGCTCGCGGGAGCCGTCTGAGAGGCGCTGGAGCAGGGTGCCGACCGCCAGGCGGCCCATGGCCAGCTTCGGCTGGTCGACGGTGGTGAGCGACAGGTGGCGCAGGGCGGAGATGAAGGTGTTGTCGAAGCCGACGAGCGACATGTCGCCGGGCACTGCCATGCCGGCGTCGGCCAGACGGTTGAGCGCTCCGGCCGCGAGCAGATCGTTGAAGGCGAAGATGGCGGTGGGCGGGTCCTCCTCCGCGAGCAGCGCGTCGATGACGGCCAGCGCGTCGGCCTCGTCGTCGCCCGCGGGCCGGACGTCGATGAGCTCGCCGATGCCTGCGGCCCGCATGCCCGACTCGTAGCCCGCACTGCGCTCCGCGGCGGACGCGTTGCTGCCGCCGTCCATATGGACGATGCGGGTGTGGCCCAGCGCGGCCAAGTGCTCCACGGCCAGCTCTGCCCCCCGGCGGTCGTCGGTGCCCACGGTGTCGGTTCCGGGATGGACGGTGCCGCTGGCCACGATCACACACGGCGTTGCAGTGCCTATCCGAGCCATGTCGTCGTCGCCGAGGCGTGCGCCCACCAGGGCCATTCCCTCCACCCGCAGTTGAAGGAAGGTCTCGATCGCGTCGCACTCGCGCCAGGTGTCGCGATGGCCGTTGAGGACCAGCACTCTGAGGCCGTGCTCGGCGGCCTCCGCCTCGATCCCGTCCACGACCTCGCCGAAGAACGGGTTGCGGAAATCGTCGACTAGCACCCCGATGGCGTGGGTGCGCTGCTGGGCCAGGTTGCGAGCCACGAGGTTGGGCCGGTAGCCGAGCTCTCGGGCCGCTCGCAGCACGGCGCGCCGCTTCTCGTTGGAGACCTGCGGCGAGTTGTTCATGACCAGCGACACCAGGGCGCGCGACACCTTGGCCCGCTCGGCGACGTCCTCCATGGTCGGGCGGTTCATATCAGCTCCGACCTACGGCTTGACATGTCACGCGGGGTACGATAGCTTATTGGAGCGCTCTAATTCAAAGTAGAGCGCTCCAGCAAGGCGTGTGGGGGTGGAGCAAGGACATGCCGACGGGAGACGCTAGGCCCAAGGCAGCACGCGGGTCCGTGGCGCCCACGCCATGACGGCCGCTCTAGGCACCGCGCTGCTCGACCGGGTGGCGACCGCCCCGATCAGCTGGGGCGTGTGCGAGGTGCCGGGCTGGGGATACCAGCTTCCCGCCGACCGGGTACTGGCCGAGATGGCGGCCGCGGGCTTTACCCACACCGAACTCGGCTCCTTCGGCTATCTCCCCACCGAACCGGCCGAGTTGCGCTCGACGCTCGACCGCCACGCACTGGGCCTGCTGGGCGGGTTCGTGCCCCTGGTTCTGCACGACCCCGACCGCGCCGGCGAGACACGCGCCGCTGCCCATCGCTGGGCCGAGCTCATCGGCGGCGCCGGAGGCAAGTTCTTCGTGACCTGCGCAGTGAGCCACCCGGACCGCTGGCGCCAGCAGCCGCTCACCTATCACCAGTGGGCCGTGTTGTGCGACTCTCTGGCCGAGGTCGACGCATTGGTCGGCTCGCACGGTCTGAAGCAGGTCTACCACTCGCACTTCGGCTCCGTGGTCGAGACCGACGCCGAACTCGCCCGGATCCTGGAGGGATCCGAGGTTTCGCTCGTGCTGGACACCGCCCACCTCACCCTGGGCGGGACTGACGTATTGCAACTGCTGGATCGCTACGCGCACCGCGTGGGACTCGTCCACCTCAAGGACGTGGATCCCGCCCTCGGGACGCGTTTGACGGCGGGGGAGTTGACGCTCATGCAGGCCGTGCAGCGCGGCCTGTTCCCGCCCCTAGGTCGAGGAGAGGTGGCGATCACCGAGATCGTCGCCCGTCTCGAAGAGTCAGGACGCGACCTCTGGTACGTCCTGGAGCAGGATGCCGCCATCGCGGAGGGAGACCTCTCCGCGGTGGGGCGGCTCAGACGCAACGCCGATCTGAGCCTCGACTTCCTGCGAGGTCTGGTGCCCGCCCGCGCGGGCAGCGGAGCAACCCACAACAACCACCGATTCCCGGAGGGATAAACAACAATGTCAAGACTATTGAAGCTGCTTGCCGTGGTGCTCGCCATCACGCTCGTCGCCGCGTCGTGCGGCGACGACGGCGACGACGCGCCCGAGCCGGCCGCGCCGGCCGAGGAGGCTCCGGCCGAAACGGCTGCCCCGGCTGATGATGAGGCCCCGGCAACCACTGCGGCTGCCGACGACGTCGTCGAGACGCAGGGCTGCGACCACACGTTCCACGTGATCACCCACGGCGATTCCGGCGTGTTCTGGTCCGTGGTCGAGGTGGCCGTTGAGGACGCCGCGGACGCCATCGGCTGCGACGTCGTGTACTTCGGCTCCAACAACGACGCCCTGGCCCAGGCCCAGGAGATCGAGGCCGCGGTCGCGTCGGGGTCCTCGGGCATCGCCATCTCGCTGGCCGACCCGGCCGGCGTGAGCGACGCCGCCGCCGGCGTCGTGGCTGCCGGTATCCCGCTGTACACGCTCAACTCGGGCGTGAACAACTACAAGGACCTCGGTGCCGTCACCCACGTCGGCCAGACTGAGGTCGTGGCCGGCAACGGCGCAGGCGAGCGCTTCAACGCGCTGGGCGCCACCCACGTGCTGTGCGCCCGCCAGGAGCAGTCCAACGTGGCGCTCGAGGAGCGCTGCGAGGGCCTGGCCGAGACGTTCGACGGCGACGTGACCTCCGAGTTCGTCGGCCTCGACGCCAATCCCGACGAGCAGCAGAACAGCATCGCGGCCATCCTGCAGGCCGATCCGTCCATCGACGGCGTCCTCGGCGTCGGCCCGAACCTGCCACTGCGGGCTCTGGCCGCGGGCGAGCAGGCCGGGCGCGAGCTGGTGATCGGCGGCTTCGACCTCTCCGGCGACCTCATCGACGCCATCGAGGCCGGCGACGTTGCCTTCACCGTCGACCAGCAGCAGTATCTGCAGGGCTACCTGCCAGTGGTCCTCATGTACCTGCAGGCCACCAACCAGAACACCGCCGGCGGCGGTCTGCCCATTCTCACGGGCCCGGGCTTCGTGGACACCGCGAATGCTTCCGTCGTCAAGGCCCTGGTACAGCAGGGCACCCGCTAGTCAACCGACGCAGCAGATCGGGGCGGTCGGGGGGCGGCGGGCGGCCCCCGGGGGGGGGGGTTGCCCCCCCGCGGGGGGGGGGCGCCAGGGGGGGGCCCCGGGGGGGGGGGGCGCCGCAAAACGGCCCGGGGCCCCCCGGGCGCG
>JAPPLH010000091.1:0-8986 GCA_028819505.1 Acidimicrobiaceae bacterium | reverse complement strand
CCCCCCCCCCCCCCCCGCCCCCCCCGCCCCCCCCCCCCCCCCCCCCCCCCCCCCGGCGCTGGGCGGACACGAGAAAGCGTCCGGTCGCCACGAGGCTCCGGGACGACCGGCTTGAGTCAACTAGCCATTGGGGGATCAAATGGCCGACACGACCACCGACAAGCCCGCCGAAGCCGCTGCCGGCGGCGACGAGCGGCTGGCCCATAGGGGGCCGATCCAGACTCTGCTGACCCGGCCGGAGATCGGGGCCCTGCTGGGGGCCGTCGGTGTCTGGCTGCTGTTCTGGCTGGTGTCCGCGCCCTTCGGCACTGTAGGGGGCACGGCCAACTTCCTCGACGTCGCGGCCTACCTGGGGTTGATGGCCGTTCCCGTCGCGCTGCTGATGATCGGCGGCGAGTTCGACCTGTCGTCGGGCGCCATGACCGGGGCGACGGCCCTCATCGCCATCCTGCTGGCCAACGACATCAACGGCGCCGGGCTGGGACTCCATGTGGCCGTGCCGCTGTCGCTGGCGTTCGCCCTGGCGATCGGGTGGTTCAACGGCACCGTCGTGGAGAAGACATCGCTGCCCAGCTTCATCGTGACGCTGGGAACGTTCTTCATGCTGATCGGGGCCAAGCTCGGCTTCTCCAAGCTGTTCACCAACAAGGTGCTGGTCGAGGGTCTCGACGAGGCTGAGGGCTACGAATTCTGGAACGGCATCTTCGGTGCGGAATGGCTTCGCAACTCCCACCTCTGGGACGTCCGCAGCTGGTCCAACCTGTGGATAGTCCGCGACGAGATGTGGGCCCTGCTGCTCATCGGCGGGGTCGCCGCCCTGATGATCGGGACGTTCGAATTGACGTACTCGCGGCGCCCGTCTACGAATTTCTCGGGGTTGGCCGTCGCGGCCGGCGGCACCGTGTTGGCGCTGGTGGGTCTGATCTACCTGCTGGCCCAGGACGGGACGACTTCCAACTGGATCGGCGGCATCCTCTTGGCGGCCGGGGTGCTGGTCAAGGTCGCCGGCTGGTGCCGGTTCCGCTACGAGGAGCCGGACCGGTCCGAGCGCGGTACCTCGGCCCGGTGGTGGCAGTACCTGATCAGCGGCATCGCGGCCCTGGGCGTCGCCATGATCATCGCGGTGGTCATGGACGCCACCGACTCCTCCCAGCTGGGCTTCCTGAGTGGACCGTTCGGCAAGTTCGTGTTCGCGCTGGGAATCGCCGCCGTCGGAGTGCTGGCCGTCGTGGCGGCCCTGGGACGCCTCACCCCCGGATACCCCATGCTCGGGGCGGTGCTCGTCGCCCTGCCGACGATCAGCTTCCTGATAACGGTGCAGGCCGCCCGTGTAATCCTGTTCGGCGGGCTCGCGCTCCTGGGGATAATGCTGCTCTGGTCGACCGCCCGGCGAGTGCAGCCCGCGGTGATGGTCTCTCTGGCCATCTCGGCGGCGATCGTCGTCTTGGCGTTCTTCATCCAGGCTGAATCGGCGTCACGCAAGCTGCGAGTCGAGTTGTTCACGGTGCTGTTGCTGGTGGCCCTGTTGCTGGCAGCCTCGGCAGTGGCCCGCTATCTGAGTGCTGTCCGCGTCACGGCACCTCCGCCCCCGCAGTTCGGTCGCTGGATGCACGTCTGCGCCGCCTCGGGCGTGGCAGCCTTCGTTGTCTTCGCCGTGATCGAACTGGCAGACGGCGATGGGATCCTCTACGCCGTGCTGACCGGCGCGGCCAAGGGGGGCATCGTGGCGTTCGTGGCGTATGCCGTGGGGACCGTCGGACGCACCTTGATGACTGACGATGAGGGGGTCGGACGGGCCCTGGTCACGGTAGGCATCGGGGCGGTGATGCTCAGCGTCGCCACCCGGTTGATGTTCGTGACCGGCAGCGAACTGGAGACGATCTGCACCGTGGGCACCGATGGCGAGATGAGGTGCCCGCAGACGCAGTTCGGTGTGGTCGTGCTGTCGTTCCTGGTCTTTGCGGCCATCGGTTCGTGGCTCCTGATGCGCACGCAGTTCGGCAGCTGGATAATGGCTGTGGGCGGCAACAAGGAGGCGGCCCGCTCCGTGGGAGTGCCGGCGGCGCGCACCAAGACCACGCTGTTCATGATGGTGTCGGGGGCGGCATGGATCACCGGGATGCTGATCGCCTTCCGGCTCACCGCGGTGCAGGCCAACGTGGGCGACGGCAACGAGTTCCGCTACATCATCGTGGCGGTGGTGGGCGGGAACCTGCTCACCGGCGGCTACGGATCGGCGCTCGGCGCCGGGATCGGCGCGGTGATCTGGGGAATGATCTCCCAGGGCATCGGCTTCGCCCAATGGAACAGCGACTGGCGGTTCCTGGTGTTGGGGGCCCTGCTGCTGGTGGCGGTGATGGTCAACAACTATGTGCGGGGCCGGGCCGAGAAGGCGCCGACGGCCTCCGGTGCCACCAGACCCGACAGGGCAGAGATCACCATAGTCGTGCCTGCTGAGCCGGCTAAGGGCGCAAAGGAGGAACAGCAATGAGCACCGACTTCCTCGAGCTGAGGAACATCTCCAAGTTCTACGGGAACATAATCGCCCTCACCGGTGTCACCACGACGGTGAATCCCGGCGAGGTGACGTGCGTGCTCGGCGACAACGGCGCCGGCAAGTCGACGTTCATCAAGATCCTGGCCGGCGTGCACCAGCACGACGAGGGCGAGCTGGTCCTCGAGGGTTCCAAGGTCCGGTTCGCTCATCCCCGGGAGGCGCTCGCCGCGGGCATCGCCACCGTGTACCAGGATCTGGCCATGGTGCCGCTGATGTCGGTGTGGCGGAACTTCTTCCTGGGCCAGGAGCCCAAGACCGGCATGTGGCCGTTCCGTCAGATCGACATCGACAAGGCCAAGATGATCGCCAAGGAAGAGATGGCCAAGATGGGCATCGACATCCGCGACACCGAGCAGAGCGTGGGCACCCTCTCGGGTGGCGAGCGCCAGTCGGTGGCCATCGCCAGGGCCAGCTACTTCGGCGCCCGGGTGCTGATCCTCGACGAGCCCACCTCCGCGCTGGGCGTGAAGCAGTCCGGAGTGGTGCTGCGCCGCATCGTGGAGGCCCGGGATCAGGGGCTGGCCGTGATCTTCATCACCCACAACCCCAACCACGCCTATCCCGTCGGTGACCGGTTCGTGATCCTTCAGCGGGGCCAGTCCCTGGGCAACTGGGCCAAGGATGAGCTGTCGCAGGGCGAACTGACCCAGTTGATGGCCGGCGGCGCCGAGTTGGAGGAACTCCAGCACGAGCTGGCCGAGGCCGGCTCGAACTGACAGGCCGAGCGGGTGGGCGGCGACTCGTGAGCACTCCGGCGATGCGTTCAGCGAGGCCGTGGCCCGAGCGGCCCTTGAGCGCAGCGAACAAGAGCGGGAGACGCGACGCTGCACTGCGTGTCGGCTTCGCCTGCCTGCGCCCGTTCCAAGAGTGATCGGTCGCTGCCTGACGGTTGTCGTCGACTCGACGGGGACGGCCGATTCCTTCCCCCGAGACGGATGACCGGGTTGGAGCTCCTGACCGTCGGCCGCGTCAGCGTCGACCTATACCCGCAGCAGAGCGGGGTGCCCCTGAGCGGGGTGTCGTCGTTCGCCAAGTCGATCGGGGGCTCGCCCACCAACGTGGCTGTGGCCGCGGCCCGGCTGGGCCGGCGGGCTGCGGTGGTCACGAGGGTCGGCGACGACGGCTTCGGCGAGTACATCCGTACGGCCCTGGCCGAGCGCTTCGGGGTGGTCGACGACTACGTGACGGTGGACCCGAAGCTGCGCACCGCGCTGGCCTTCTGCGCGCTGGACCCGCCGACCGACCCGCCCCTGCTGTTCTACCGGGAGCCGCGCGGCCCGGACATGAACCTCACCACCGGTGACATCCCCGAGGAGGCCTACGCCGTGCCCGTGCTGTGGGTTACCGGCTCGCGCTTCGCGCAGGAGCCTTCGCGCACAGCGATCCGGTCCACACTCGAGAGGCGCTCCCGGGCCGAGCACACCGTGCTCGACCTGGACTACCGGCCTAGCTTCTGGTCGTCGCCGGACGAGGCGGCCGAGCACATCGGCGCCGCCGTCGACCACGCCACGGTGGCGGTGGGCAACCGGACCGAGTGCGAGATCGCGGTGGGCACCGCCGATCCCGACCGGGCCGCCGACCGGCTGCTCGACCGGGGCGTGTCGCTGGCGGTGGTGAAGATGGGGGCCGACGGCGTGCTGGTGGCCACGCCGGAGGGCCGGTCCAGCGTCCAGCCGGTGCCGGTCGAGGTGGTTTGCGGGCTCGGCGCGGGCGACGCCTTAGGCGGTGCGCTGGCCGACGGCCTGCTGGCCGGCCTCGACCCCGTCGAGATGGTCACCAGGGCCAATGCGGCCGGCGCGATCGTGGCCGGCCGGCTGACATGCGCCGACGCCATGCCCACCACGGCCGAGATCGATGCCGTGCTCGCCGGCGGGGGCGCACCCCCACCCCACAGAGCCGCAACCGTGCCCACCACCGGCGAGATCGATGCCGTGCTCGCCGGCGAGGATCCGTCCGAGGCCGGGGACGCATGAGCGCGACCGGGCCGTGGCGCGTCTGGATCGACCGGCAGCCGCCGCCGGAGGTCGATGTCCCGGCCGGCATCGAACTGACCGGCGACCTTGCCGAGGCCGACGGCGTGGTGGTCGGCGCGGACCGCTACTGGGACGCCGAGGCCTGCCGGCGGCTGCCCAGGCTCAAGGTGGTGGCCCGGGCCGGCATCGGCTACGACAACGTGGAGGTGGCCGAGTGCGCCGCGGCCGGCGTGGCCGCCTGCAACGCGCCCGACGCGCCCACCGTGTCCACCGCCGAGCACGCCCTGGCCCTGCTGCTGGCCGTGTCCAAGAGGATCAAGGTCTCCGAACGCCGTCTGGCGGACGGTCTGGGCGACTACCGGGCCGGCCACCGCGCCTTGGAACTCCAAGGCCGGACCCTCGGGCTGCTCGGCTGCGGGCGCATCGGCAGCCGGGTGGGGCGTTACACCGCCGCCCTCGGCATGAGGGTGCTGGTACACGATCCGTATCTGGACCACGTCCGGGTGGCGGAAGTGGGCGAGCCTGTGGACCTCGCCGGCCTCTGGCGCCGCAGCGACGCGATCTCGCTGCACGCCCCCGCGACTGAGGCCACCCGCCACATTGTCGACGCCGGCGCCATCGCTGCCATGCGGCCGGGAGTCATTATCGTCAACTGTGCCCGGGGCTCGTTGATCGACCACGAAGCCCTGCTCGCCGGGCTGGAGGAGGGCCGCATCGCCGGCGCAGGCCTCGACGTGACCGATCCCGAGCCGCTGCCGGCAGGCCATCCGCTGCTCGGGCGCGACGATGTGATCGTCACGCCGCACATCGCGTCGTCGACCACCGCGGGAATGGTCAGGCTTCTCGACCAGGCGCTGGGCCAGGCGGCCCTGTGGCTGCGGGGAGGCAGCCCCGAGCACCTGCTCGATCCGGCCGCCGCCGATCCGGCCGTGGACCGGAGGGGGCCACGATGATCCCGCACCTTCCACCCTTCCGGGCGCGGGCCCGATCCGCCAAGGTTCGCCGGAGGCCACGTTGACCAGGAGCCGGCGCATTGGCATGGCCGTGATCGGCTTCGGCTGGATGGGTCAGGCCCACGCCCGGTCCTACGCGCGCCTGCCGCTGATCTTCGACAGCCTCGAATACCGTGCCGAGCTGACGGTGTGCGCCGACACGCTGGCAGAGCGACGGGCCGTCGCTGAGCGGGACTTCGGCTTTCGCGAGGTCACCGAGGACTGGCGGGTGGCGGTCGACCACCCCGACGTGGACGTGGTCGTGATCTGCGCGCCCAACATGGTGCACTGCGAGCTGGTCGGGGCGGCCGCCGCGTCGGGCAGGCACGTGTTCTGCGAGAAGCCAGTCGGGGGCACACCGGAGCAGACGGCCCGGGCCGAGAAGGCCTGCCGTGACGCGGGGATCATCACCGGGGTCGGCTACAACTACCGGTTCGTGCCGCTGGTGCAGCACGCCCGCAACCTGATCGAGGCCGGGGAGCTGGGCCAGATCACCAACTACCGGGGCCGCTTCTTCTCGATGTACGGCGCCGATCCGCTCGGCCTGCTCAGCTGGCGCTTCCTGATCGATCAGGCCGGGCACGGCGTCTCCACAGACATCCTCAGCCACGCCATCGACCTGGCCATGATGCTCAACGGCCCGATCGTGCGGGTGGTCGGCACCGGCGAGACGTTCATCAAGGAGCGGCCCCTGCCGTCGGCGTCGGGCACCCACTACGACCGGGGCGAGCCGGGCGACCCGGTCGGGGTGGTCACCAACGAGGACTACTTCGGGGCCATGGCCGTGTTCGCCAACGGCAGCCGCGGCACCTTCGAGACGAGCCGCACGATGGTGGGCCCGCAGAGCCAGATGGCCTTCGACGTCCACGGCACCGACGGCGCGCTCAGCTGGAACTTCGAGACCATGAACCAGATGCGGCTCTTCAACATCATCGAGGGCGACCGGGGCTACACCACCGTCTACGCCGGCGAACGCCACCCGTATCACGCAGGCTTCGTTCCCGGCGAGGCCAACTCGATCGGGTTCGAGGACGTGGTGACCATCCAGGACCACGAATTCCTGGCCGCAGTGGCCGAGGGACGGCCCCATTCGGCGGGGATGGAGCAGGCGCTGGAGTATGTGAGCGTGCAGGCCGCGCTGCTGCGAAGCTGGGAGACCGGCGCCTGGACGGACGTCGTCTCGGTAAGGATCGACTGAGGGAGGCCGAGCGGATTGGCGGAAGCAATGACGGAAGTCAGCGAGACGCTGAGCGAGGCCGTGGCCCGAGCGGCCCGTGAGCGCCAGCGAACAAGAGCGGGAGACAGGGTGCAGCCAGCCATCGAAGCTGCTACCAAAGGGACGCAGCACGCTCGATGCCGGCGCGTGTGCTAGTGGCCGCGAGGCCGGGGAGAGGTAGGCCATGGAGACGGTAAGGCTCACTACTTCGGGGGCGGTGGTCCGCTATCTCGCAGCCCAGCGCATCGAGGTCGACGGCGAGACCGTGCCGCTGTTCGCGGGCGTGTTCGCCATCTTCGGCCACGGCAACGTCACCTGCCTGGGCCATGAGCTCGAGCAGGCTCAGGACGTTCTGCCCACCTGGAGGGGGCAGAACGAGCAGGGCATGGCCCTGGCCGCCTGCGGCTTCACCCGGGCCCACAAGCGGCGCCGGATCATGGTGGCCACCAGCTCGATCGGGCCGGGCGCCACCAACATGGTGACCGCGGCCGCGGTGGCGCTGGCCAACCGGCTGCCGCTGCTGCTGCTGGCCGGAGACACTTTCGAGCATCGCGTCGTAGACCCGGTGCTGCAGCAGGTGGAGCACTTCGGTTCCCCCACCACGACCGTCAACGACGCCTTCCGGGCCGTGGTGCGCTTCTGGGACCGGATCACCGCACCCGAGCAGGTCGTGCACTCGCTGCCGCACGCCGTCCACACCATGCTCGATCCGGGCGACTGCGGTCCGGCCTTCATCGGGCTGCCCCAGGACGTGCAGGGCGACGCCTACGACTATCCGGCCCGCTTCTTCGCCGACACCGTGCACGAGTTCCGCCGGCCCAGGCCCGACCGGGGCGAACTGCGCAGGGCCGCGGAGGCGCTGGCCGGCGCGCAGCGCCCGCTGATCATCGCCGGCGGCGGAGTGCGCTGGTCGCTGGCCGAGGAGCAGCTCGCCGCCTTCGCCGAGGCTCACGGGATCCCGGTGGTCGAGACCACCGCGGGCCGCACCTCGCTGCCCGCTCACCACCCCCTCAACTGCGGACCGGTCGGTGTGACCGGCTGCGTCTCGGGCAACGCCATGGCGGCGGAGGCCGATGTGGTGCTGGCGGTGGGCACCCGTCTCGGGGACTTCGTCACCGGCTCATGGACTGTGTTCTCCGACGAGGCCGCCCGCATCATCGGGCTGAACGCGGCCCGCTTCGACGCGGTCAAGCACCGGTCGGTTCCGCTGGTGGCCGACGCCAGGGAAGGGCTGGCCGAACTGGGTGCGGCCGTCGGCGACTACCGGGCGCCGCAGTCCTGGTCGGTGAGGGCCGCCTCGGAGACGGCCCAGTACCACGCCTACATCGACAAGATCGCCGCTCCGGTGACGCTGGGATCCTCGGGCGCCGGCAACGGCGACGCCGCCCCCGAGGACCTCCCCACCTACGCGCAGGTCGTCGGAGCGGTCGACCGGGCGGCCGGCGCGTCCACCTACGTGGTCACCGCCGCGGGGGGCTTCCCCGGCGAGCTGATCAGCGGGTGGCGCTCGCAGGGCGTCCACTCTTTCGACTGCGAGTACGGCTACTCGTGCATGGGGTACGAGATCTCGGGGGCCTGGGGAGCGAAGATGGCCATGCCCGACCGCGAGGTGATCGCCCTAGTCGGCGACGGCTCGTACCTGATGATGAACAGCGACCTGTACAGCACGGTGCTGTCGGGGCACAAGCTCATCGTCATCGTCTGCGACAACGGCGGCTTCGCCATCATCGACCGGCTGCAGGTCTCGGCGGGCGGGGTGTCGTTCAACAACTTCATGTCGGACTGCCGCACCGACCGCACCGACGGCGCCGACGTCGTCGAGGTGGACTTCGCGGCTCACGCGGCCTCGATGGGCTGCGGCGCCGAGACGGTGCGCACGGTGGCCGAGCTAGAGGCGGCCATCGAGCGGGCAAGGGAGGCTGATCGCACCTACGTCATCGCGCTCAAGACGCATCCGACTTCCTGGACCGAAGGCGGCGCCTTCTGGGAGGTCGGCGTGCCCGGGGTGAGCACCGTCGGCGCCGTGCTCGAGGCCCGCGCCGGCTTCGACGAGGCCCGTGCTTCCCAGCGGGTGGGCTGGTGAGCGGCCCGCGCCGGCTTCGACGAGGCCCGTGCTTCCCAGCGGGTGGGCTGGTGAGCGGCCCGCGCCGGCTTCGACGAGGCCCGTGCTTCCCAGCGGGTGGGCTGGTGAGCGGCCCGCGCCGGCTTCGACGAGGCCCGTGCTTCCCAGCGGGTGGGCTGGTGAGCG
>JAPPLH010000137.1:8722-20853 GCA_028819505.1 Acidimicrobiaceae bacterium | reverse complement strand
GCCCCACGCCCCCGCCCCGCCCACCACGATTGCGCCCAGCACCCACAGCCACGCCCCCAGCGACGGCACGTCCAGCTCGAAGAACTCGCGCAGCAGCGGCAGGGCCATGGCCGCGCCGTAGGAGGCGGCCATGGCGGCGGCCAGACCCACCTTCCACGGCCTCAGCGGCCGGCTGATCAGCAGCAGGATCACCAGGCCGACGCCCAGCAGCGTCATCGTGGCCGACGTGCGGGCCTCGTCGAGGCTCACGCCGCCGAGGCGGCGCACGACCTCGTACAGCACGAATGTCACCACGCCGGCCACCGCCCCCGCGGGCAGCGAGAAGCGCAGCACCCGGCGCAGGAACCCGGGCTTGACCAGGCGGTGGTTGGGCGCGAGGGCCAGGAAGAAGCCGGGCACGCCCACCGAGAACGTGCCGATCAGGGTCAGGTGGCGGGGCAGGAACGGGAACGGCGAGCCGGCCAGGCCGATCAGCACTGTCAGCAGCACCGCGTAGGCCGCCTTGGTGATGAACAGGTTGGCCACCCGCTCGATGTTGTTGATCACCCGGCGGCCCTCGGCCAGCACCCGGGGCAGGGTGGCGAAGCGGTTGTCGAGCAGCACGAGTTGGGCCACGGCCCGGGCCGCAGAGGATCCGGTGCCCATGGCGATGCCCATGTCGGCGTCCTTGAGGGCCAGCACGTCGTTCACGCCGTCGCCGGTCATGGCCACCGTCCGCCCCCGGGACTGCAGGGCGTGGACCATGGCCCGCTTCTGGTGCGGGTCGACCCGCCCGAACACCGTCGTGGACTCCAGGGTGTCGGCCAACTCGCCGGGGTCGGCGGGAAGCAGGCGGGCGTCGACGGCCTGCGGGCGCGGCCGGCCCGGACCATCGCCCGGGTCTATGCCGCGGCCCGGGTCTATGCCGCGGCCCGGGTCTATGCCGCGGCCCGGGTCTATGCCGCGGCCCGGGTCTATGCCGCCGCCCCGGGCGTTGCCGGTGATGCCGGCCCGGTGCGCCACCGCGGCCACGGTGGCCGGATGGTCGCCGGAGATGACCTTGAGGTCGACGCCCTGGTCGCGGAAGTAGGCGAAAATCTCCGCCGCGTCGGACCGCAGCGTGTCGCCGAGACGCACCAGGCACAGCGGCTCGCCGTCGGCGGGCAGGGCCTCGCCGGTCGGCTCCGCCGCGTCGGACCGCTCCGCCGCGCCGGAGCGGGTCACCACCAGCACCCGCTCGCCGTCGGCGGAGGCGGCCGCCGCCCGCTCGCGGGCGTCGTCGCTGGCGTCGCCCGCTCCCAGCAGCACGTCGGGCGCGCCCAGGTGGAAGGTGCCCCGGCCCTCGAAGCTGGCCGCGGCCCACTTGCGGGCCGACGAGAACGGCACGCTGCCGGTCAGCGTCCATCCGGGCGGCGGGCCGCCGACCGCGTCGACGATGGCGGCCAGGGTGGCGTTGGGCGCCGGGTCTGCCGACGCCAGCGCGGCCAGCGCGCCGGTCGCCTCGGCCTCGCTGGCCGATCCCAGCGGCTCCACCCGCTCGAAGGAGATTTCCCCGGTGGTGATCGTCCCCGTCTTGTCGAGGCACAGGGTGTCGACCCGGGCCAGCAACTCGACCGACGCCAGTTCCTTGGCCAGCGCCTGCCGGCGGGCCAGGGCGACCACGCCGGTGAAGAACGACAGGCTGGTCAGCAGCACCAGACCGTCGGGCACCATGGCCACCGCGGCGGCGACCGTGCCCCGCAGCGCCTCCTGCCAGCGGTCCTCGGTGGCCAGCAGCCTCCCCAGCAGCAGCACCGTGGCCAGCGGGATGATCCACGTCAGACGGCGCAGGATCACGTTGACGCCGCCCTTGAGCTCGCTGCCGGCCAGCTTGAACCGGCGGGCCTCCTCGGCCAGGCGGGCCGCGTAGGCATCGGCGCCGATGGCGGTGGCCCGGTACCAGCCCGCGCCCGCGTTCACGAACGATCCAGACATCACGCCGTCGCCGGGGGCCTTGTCGACCGGGTCGCTCTCGCCGGTCAGCAGCGACTCGTCGATCTCGAGGCCCCGGGCGGACACCACCTCGCCGTCCACCACCACCTGGTCGCCGGGCCGGAGCTCCAGGATCTCGTCGGCCACCACCTCGCTCGTGGCGACCTGCTGCGCCCACCCGTCGCGGACCACCCGGGCCCGGGGGGCCGACAGCACCGCCAGCTTGTGCAGCTCGCGGCGGGCCTTGAGCTCCTGGGCGATGCCGATGACGCTGTTCGACACCACCACCCCGGCGAACAGGGCGTCGGCCGGGAAGCTGGCCACCATGATGAGCACGAACATCGAGCCGATGATGGCGTTGACCGGGGTGAGCACGTTGTTGCGGACGATCTGGCCCACGGTGCGGACCGGGGCGTCGGGCACATCGTTGGTGCGGCCCTCGCGGCGGCGCTGCTCGACCTCTTCGGCGGTGAGCCCCCGAGGCGCGGCGGCTGCCTCGGGCATGTCCGGGGTCACACCCCCTCGACTCGCTTGAAGGCCTCGCCGTAGGGCAGGCCCGCCCTGCGACCGGCGTCGCGGCACTTCTCGACGACGCGGGTCCGGAACGCGGCCATGCCGGTGCCGTCGTCGTCAGGACCGATGCGGTGGGTGCTCACGAACTGGCTCTGGTGGGCCAGCAGGGCCTGCACCTTGGCCTCGATATGGGCCGCGGCCACCTGCTCGACGTGGTCGGGCGCCTCGCACTCGAACAGCAGCAGTTCGGCGGGGCGGTGGTGACCGACGCCGTGCTCGGGGAAGAAGTGCGGGTCGCGGGCGGCCACCAGCGCGTCCATGCACAGGAACCCGGCAGCCCGGTGGTCGGGGTGGAGGCGCCAGCGCTTGAACGGGTCGTGGCCCAGCACCACGTCGGGGCGCAGCTCCCGGATGACTTTGGCCATCCGGCTGCGCAGGGCCATGGTCACCTCAAGCTCGCCGTCCACCTCCCCCAGGAAGCGCACCTCGCCGAGGGCGCCGAGCCGGCGGGCGGCCTCGGACTGCTCCCGCCGCCGGCGGGCCACCAGGGCCGCGATGTCGGCGCCGGCGTCCCAGGTGCCCTTCGAGCCGTCGGTGCACACCAGCAGGCTGGCCTCGCAGCCGGCCCCGGACCACTTGGCCAGCGTCGCCCCGCAGCCGAACTCGATGTCGTCGGGGTGGGCCCCGATGGCGAGCGCCCGTGCCGGCACCGCCAAGTCGACGGTGGTCACGGGCTGACCGCCAGCGACTCGATTCCGAGAGCGAGCCGGTCCCGAGCGGGCAGGGCCGGCAGATCCTCGGGGTTGTCGATGTCGGAGGCGAGGGCATCGTCCCGAACCACCGTCACGGCCAGATGGAGGCGCTCGGCCTCGGCCACATGGCGGGCGAACGATCCCGGCCCGTAGGCGAAGCGGAACCCGCAGCCGGTGGGGACGCACACCACGTTGGAGCCGTCGCGGCGCCCGTCCGGCACGATCACCAGCCCCGGGCCCACCGCCGGCCGCAGCGTCCGGGCCAGCGCCAAGTCGGCGTGGGCCACCACCGCCCGCTCCACTCCGGCCTCGGCCAGCCGGTCCACGGCCACCGACACCGCGATGTTCAGGCCGGGCCGGCCCGCCGCCACGACGTCCGCGCCCAGGCCGGCGGCCCAGGCCGCCACCTCGGCGTCGTCGGTGGCCACATGCACCGGCAGGCCGCCCGCCGCGGCCACCACCCGGCCCGCCATCCGGCGCATCAGGTCGCGGCAGCCGGAGCGGCCGAGGACGTGCTCCAGCCGCGAGAGGGCGCCGTCGAAGGAGCGGATCGGCACGACCACCGCCGTGGCGGGCTCTTCAGACACTGGCGGCGATGCCACAGGGGCGCCTCCGGGCATTCCGTTCGAGGGCTGGAGCGAGTCTATGGGCGAGCGCGAACCGGCAAGAGCCCTTCGCGACGCATCGGTATCGCTCCCGCTCTTGTTCGCTGCGCTCGCGGGCCGCTCGGGCCACGGCCTCGCTCAGATCCTCGCCGACACACTCGTGGGTCGCTCCCCGCCCGCTCGGCCTCTACGGTTGCGGGCTGTGAACCTTCGGGTCGGGGTGATCGGCGCAGGCTCGTGGGGGACCACCGTCGCCCATCTCTGCGCCCACAACGCCTCCACCGTGCTCTACGCCCGCGATCCCGCGATCGCAGGCGCGCTCAACTCGACCGGAGAGAACCCCCGCTACCTGCCCGGCCGGGCGCTGCACCCCGCGCTGCGGGCCACCGCCGACATCGGCGAGGCGGCCGGCGGCGCCGACGCGGTGGTGATGGCCGTGCCCTCCCACGGGTTCCGCGACACCCTGCGGTCGCTTCGCCCCCATGTGGGCGACGCCACGCCGGTGGTCTCGCTCACCAAGGGCCTGGAGGGCCGCACCCGCAGGCGGATGACCGAGGTGATTGGGGACGAGTTGCCCGGGCGCCCGGCCGGGGTGCTGACCGGGCCGAACCTGGCCAAGGAGATCCTCGCCGGGCGGGCCGCGGCGGCGGTGCTGGCCATGGCGCCTGCCGACGCCCCGCTGGCCGAGCGGCTGCGGGACGTGTTCTGCGCCGGCGACTTCCGGGTGTACACCAACACCGACGTCGTGGGGGCCGAGATCGCGGGCGCCACCAAGAACGTGATCGCTCTGGCCGCCGGCATCTCCGACGGCCTCGAAGCCGGCGACAACACCCGGGCCGCGCTCATCACCCGGGGCCTGGCCGAGGTGACCCGCCTGGGAGTGGCCCTCGGCGGCGACCCGGCCACGTTCGCGGGCCTGGCCGGGATCGGCGACATCGTGGCCACCTGCGTCAGCCCTCAGAGCCGCAACCGCCATGTGGGCGAGCGGCTTGGCCGGGGCGAGTCCATCACCGGGATCGTGGCGTCGATGGACCAGGTGGCCGAGGGCGTCAAGTCCACGCCGGTGGTGGCCGCGCTGGCCCGCTGGCGGGGTGTGGACATGCCGATCACCGAGGAGGTGCGGGCAGTGATCGAAGACGGCCGCCCCGCCGCTGCGGCCTACCGGGCGCTGCTCGACCGGCCCCCCACCAGCGAGACCCGCCGGTGAGGAGACTCAGGTCCCCCGCCCTGCAGGCGGTCTCCATGCCGGATGGCGAACTCGCGTCCGCGAGAGGCGGCGGGGAGCTGATCGGCGATCTCGACGGACCGCTGGCCGTGGTGGACCGGTCGGGATCGGTGGCTCCGGTCGGCGAGGGATGGCGAGTGGTCTGGGCGGTCGGCGCCGGGGACCGTTGGCATGTCGCCGCAGAAGAGGCGGCGGTGCGGTCGGGGCTGATCGACGACATGCCGGCGACTGCGACGCTCATGAGAGTGCCGGGCGGCGACGTGGCACTGCGAGTGGCCGCGGGCCGGGCCGGGCCGGCCAGGGCGGCTGTGCTGGAGTTCGTCGACGACTCGCCGGTGGCGGTGAACCTGGCCGTGGGAGTGGCCGGCTCCATCAAGTCGGCTGCGGTGCGCGGCTCCCGCCTGCTGGCCGACGGCCGGGCGGTGGTGGACCTGGGACGCACCCCCGGAGGGACCGCGGCCGTCGACGACGGCGACGTGTGGCGTGCCGTCCGGGCCGAGCCGTCCGCGGGGGACTGCGAGGCCCGGAGCCGCGAGGGGCGGGCTGCCGCCGCGGCGGTGATTCCACTGGCGCCACGGGTGCCCCTGCGGGTGACCGCCGCCGGTGTCGAGAGCCGGTCCTTGGGTTCCCCGGGCGACGTCGGCTCGCCGGAGGAGATCGCAGCCGGCTGGCGGGCCGTGGTGGAGCGGGCCGCGGTGGCGGATTTCCCCGACGAGGCGGCCGCCAGAGCCTGGCGGCGGGGGATCGCAGCGTCGATCCTGGCCGCGGGCCGCACCGAGTTGTCGGCGGCCGCCGTGGTGCACGACCGGGTGGGTCTTGCTTACGGCTGCACGAGCCTCGATTGGGGCTGTGCCGCGCGGGCCGCGGTCGTGCTCGACCGGGTGGGCCTGCCGGATGAGGCCGACAGGGCCAGGGGAGCGCTGGTCGCCGCGGCCGAGCACTCGCTCCTGCCGCCGTTGGTCGCCGCGGCCGCGCTGCGAGCCTTGGCGTCGCGCCGGCTGCGGACCGGTCGGGTCTCGGGACTGGCGGAGTGGGCCGGTCCTCTGGCCGAGGCCGCGGGCGACCATCTCGACCCTCTCGCCCTGGAACAGGTGGCCGCCGTCCTGGAGACCGAAGCGCCGGCCGCGGCCCGCGACGCCCGCCGCCTGCTCGCTGAGGCGTCGCCCGTCTCGGTCTCGCGCTCCGTTGCCGACGACGAGCTCGCCGGAACGGTACGGCGCAGCGTCGCCTTCGGCGGTGACGGTCTCGATGGCGTCGAGGCGCTGCTCCATTGCCTGGTCGCCGAGGCCGAGGATCATCTGGTCATCGCACCCGACCTGCCCGCCGAGTGGACCGGCGCACCGGTCGACACCCGCGGCCTACTTACTCGTCATGGCGTGCTGGCGTTCGCGGTGCGCTGGCACGGAACCCGTCCGGCGCTGCTCTGGGACTTGACGCCCGCGGATCGCTCGGCCACCGCCGGACCCGCCGATGAAGTTGCCCTGCGCTGCGGACTCGACCCTTCCTGGACCACGTCGGAGCCCGCGGGCGAAGTGCTCCTCGGCTGAGGCCCGATTGGGGGCACCCAAGACTGTCGAATCCACCGCCTCTCGCAGCCACCGGTTCGGATGCTGGTGTTGCGACCGGCGATCATGGCGGATCACCTGCATCCACCGGTGGAGGGCGCCGAGGCTGTCAGGGTCGAGCGGCAGATGACCTCCGGGACGGTCGTCACGAGGCACTTGATCTCGAAGGCGCTGGCGTTGCTATCAGACCGGTGGCTTTGATGCTGGCGCGGGGTGTGCGATACTGCAGCCATGGAATCGCACGCCCTGCCCGCGCCGGCCGCCCCCGCGATCGCCGAGATCGACATACCGATCTGGGCTTGGGCGCTGGTCGCGCTGGCCGTGGTGGCCTCTTACTTCGTGATGCTCGAGAACGGCGTCGTGCTCAGCCACGTCGCCGAGACCCTCCACGAGTTCTTCCACGACGGACGCCACTTCGCAGGCGTGCCCTGCCACTGAGCGTTCCACCGACCGCATGAAGCGGATCCTGGCGATCGGCTGCCTGGCCGGCCTGGCCGCGGGCGTGGCGGCGGCCCTGTTCGCGGCGACCGCCGGCCGGGGGCCGATACGCGACGCCATCGCCCTGGAGGACAGCGTCAGCCACGCCACCAGCGGCGCCCATCACGAGGACCTCTTCAGCCGGGGAGTGCAGGAGATCGGCGGCGCGGTCGGCCTGGTCGTGTTCGGGCTTGCCCTGGGCGTCGTCTTCTCCGTCGTGCTCGCCGCGGTGGGGCCCCGGCTGGCGGTGCCCACCCCGCCGGCCGCCTCGGTCCGGCTCGGGTTCTTCGGCTTCGTGGCCGTGGTCCTGGTGCCCTTCCTGAAGTATCCGGCCAACCCGCCGGCCGTCGGCGACCCCGACACCGTCAACGAGCGCACCCTGCTGTACTTCGCCGCGCTGGGACTCTCGATCCTGCTGACCTGGGCCGTGTGGAGGTTCCATCGAGGGGTCTCCCTGGCGCCGGTGGCCAAGGCGTGGGCGACGGCCGCGCTCTACGGCGCAGGGCTCGTTCTGATCTTCCTGGCCCTGCCCGGGAACCCCGATCCCGTCGACGCGCCTGCCGACCTCGTGTGGCGGTTCCGCCTGGCCTCGCTGGGAGGCCTGGCCGCGGCCTGGGCCACGCTGGCCCTGGTCACCGGCGCCCTGCTGTCGCGTCCCGCCGCACGAAATTGATGCAGGAGACGACCAGTGAGGGCCAATGTCCGCAACAATTTCGGGTAGGGACGGCCTCGTGCGGCTCGGCGCACAGCTACCCCCGAGACGCGCCTCAGTCGGTGAAGACGACCTTCCCCTCAGCTGAGCGGTTGGCTGCGCCGGTGACGTAGACCGCTTCCAGTCCCAGGGAGTCGGTCGCGCCGATGGTGACGGTGGCTGTCTCTGCGGTTCAGGCCCCTGCGCTCCGAAGGTTCCCGGCGGTTGACTTCGACAGATGAGCTTGGTGCTGTCGACACGCGCGATGTCTGCCAATCTCTGCCAGATCCGGCCCAGTCGTGGCAGAAACCTGCCAGATTGCTGGCAGGCCTCTGCCAGATCCCCGGACGGGACCAGCGGGAAGCACCGCTCAAGCTTCGGCGTAGAGCTCCATGTGGCGCCGGGCGGTGCTGGTCCACGAGTAGCGGTCCGCCGTAGCGGCGCCAGCCGACCGCAGCCGGCGCACCAGATCCGGGTCGTCTCGCACCCGGGCCATGCCGGCCGCCAGCGACGAGGGGTCGGCCGCCCCGGTCAGCACCGCGTCGACGTCATGGGTCAGGAACTCCCGGAAGACCTCGATGTCGGAGGCGACCACCGGCAGCCCGGCGGCCAGAGCCTCCAGCACCACCAGGCCCCAGCCCTCGCTGATCGACGGGAACACGAAGCTGTCGGCGGCGCCGAACCAGCCGGGCAGTTCCGTGTCGGGCACCGTGCCCACCAGCACCACGTCGTCTCCGAGGCGCAGGCCGTGCGAGCCCAGCGACCCCAGCACCTCGTCGCGGTAGGCCCGGTAGTCCTGGAAGGAGTGGCCGCCCACCACGGCCAGCATCGGGCGCGGGCCGGGCATGGCCTTCAGCAGGCCCAGCGCCTCCACCAGGCAGCGCGAGCCCTTGCGGGGCTCGATGCCTCCCACCGTCAGGAACAGGTGGCGCTCACCGGCGTCGATCCTGGAGCGCAGGGCGTCTCGCTCCTCCGGCGACTGTGCCGCGCCCGCGAACCGCTCGACGCGCACGCCGTTGGTGACCACGGCCGCCTCCACGCCGTAGTCGTCCAGCAGGCGCCGCCTCCACGGCTCGCTCACCACCAGCACCCGGTCGGGCTCGGTGATGGCCGCGTCCTGGCACTCGATCAGCGCCGGGGTGGTGAAGTCGTCTATGTGGTGGACCGTGCGGAACAGCCGGAACCCGGCGCCCCGGTCGCGGACCCGGGCCGCGGCTCGGGCCGAGATGCAGTCCTGGGTGTGAACGATGTCGAAACGGTCGGCGAGGTCGGCGCCGAGCCCCGCCTCGAGTGCGTCGACGTGGGAGAACACCCGCTCGGTCAGGGTGCCCGCCCGGGGCGGCGCCTCGACGATGCGCACCGGCACGGTCGTGGGCCGGAAGAACCCCTCGGCCGGGTCGCCCAAGGCGACCAGCGTCACGTCGACGCCCTCCGCGGCCAGGGCCTCGGCCAGCTCCACGCTGTGTACGGCCCCGCCCCGGGGCCTCACCGAGTAGGTAGCGATGGCGACCCGCGCCGTCAGGTTCACGCTGTCAGGCTTGTGGACAGGTCGTGATGGACGAGCGCCGGGTCGCGGTTCACGAGCGCGGCCGCGGCCAGAGCGGCCCGGGCGTTGGTCTCAGCCACGACGCAGCCCGCTTCCCGCATGGTCGAACGCTGCCGCTCGAAGCCCTGGGGATCCCGGTCGGTGCCCAGCACGTAGGCCACGACAGCCGCCCCCGATGCCACTGTCTCGGCTGCGGCCGGAGCGAGCATGGCGGCCGGGTCCGGGTGGGCGCCGTCTCCGATGACCACGTCGATCAGCACCGCCGCCACCGTCGGGTCCGAGGCCTGGTCGCTCAGCCGTTCGAGCCTCGCCTCGGGATCGATCATGGGGTGGGGGCGTCCCACCGTGAACTCCTCCTCGCCCAGATCCAGGCACACGTGGCCGTCGGGCGGGCCGGGCAGCCCCCATCCGGGATCGAGCGGCGTGTTGGAGAACACCGGGCCGATGTGGCGGCTGGCGACGGTCATCGCCTCGTAGGCCAGGGTGCCCCCGCTGAACAGTCCCACCAGCCGTCTCCGGCGCCGGTCGAGGGAGGTGGAGAGCCGGGCCGTCTCGGCGTCGATCGTGCCGATCGGGTCGGCGCCGGTGTGGCCCAGGCGATCCAGGGACTCCACCACGCCCTGCTCGAGCGTGTTGCACACCGCTACTCCCGGCGCCGCCGCCACGGGCCGGTCCAAGCCGATCAGAGCGGCCACAATCGGCTTGCCGGTGGCTTTGGTCAGCAGACGCTCGGCCACAGCCGGCGCCGGCGGCTTGGAGACCAGCAGGATCAGCTCCGTCGCGTCGTGACGGTCGAACGCCTCCACCGCGGCCTCGGCCATGAGCCCGCCGACGTCTCCGGACAGGTCGCGGCCCCCCACGCCGATCACATGGGTGACACCGGATCCCCAACGGTCGAGCAGGGTCATGGCCTCCTGGGCGCCCGTGCCCGCGGCCGCGACCACTCCCACCGGCCCCGGCGCCACCCGGTTGGAGAAGCCGAGCCCAACCCCGCCCAGTGCCGCCGTGCCCGCCCCCGGGCCCATCACCAGCCGGCCCAGCGAGCGCGCCCGCCGCTTCAGGTCGATCTCGTCGGCCAGACCGACGTTGTCGCTGAACAGCAGCACGTCGAGGCCGCGGGTCAGCGCCTTGTGAGCCTCCAGGGCCGCGTAAGGGCCCGGAACGGAGACGATGGCGACGTTGGCTCCGGGTGCCGCTGCCAGCGCGTCGTCGAGGCTGGCGGGACGCAGTGCCGCCGGAGCGGCGCCGTCGCCGTCGCCGTCGCCGGAGTCGGCGGCGTCGAACAGCAGTCGCCGCCCCTCCTCCAGGGCCGCGGCCATTTGCGTGTCCGATCCCCTGACCGCCAGCACCAGGTCGTTGGCCGACGCGTCGCCGAGACCGCCGGCCAGGCCCTCGGCGGCGAGGACGTCCAGATTGGCGGGCGTGGCCATCAGCGCCCAGGCCCAGTCCACGCCGGGCGCCTCCCGCATGGCCCGGGTGGCCTCCAGCAGGCGCACACTGTCGACGTAGCAGTCGGCGATCACCTCGGTTCTGACTTCGGTTCCAGCAGTCATGGCGTGCTCGTTACAAGCCTGGCACCGCGGACGCAGATCGCGTCGCAGCCGGGCTCGTTCGCCGGTTGTGAAGGTTGGGTCCGGTCGGCGCCGGTCACTTGACGAGGGCCGGCACCGGGTCGGGCAGGATGCGGGTGCCCCGCGGCCCCTCGATCACCCCCGCGGGCTCGTCGAGGGTCGCGTAGACCAGTTCGGGCGTGGTTATGGCCGAGATCCGACCCGGCGACTCGACGAACTCGATGGCGGCCTCCACCTTCGGTCCCATGCTGCCGGGAGGGAACTGACCGTCGGTCAGATGGCGCCGGGCAACCGACGCCGCCATATCGGTGACGGCCTGCTCCCTGGAGGTGCCGAAGTGGAGGCGCACCGCGCTCACGCCGGTCACCATCACCAGGGCCTGGGCGCCCACGGCGTCGGCTATGCGCTCTGCTGCGAAGTCCTTGTCGATGACGGCGTCAACGCCCCGGTAGGAACCGTCGGCCGAGCGCACCACGGGTATCCCGCCGCCGCCGCCGGCCACCACGATGTAGCCGAGGTCGACGAGCGTCGATATTGCGGTGGCCTCGATGGGCGCCATCGGCCGCGGTGACGGGACCACCCGCCGGTAGCCCCGCCCCGAGTCCTCGGCCATGGTCCACGCCCTCTTGGACTGGAGTGCGGCCGCCTCGACCCGGTCGAAGAAGGGGCCGATCGGCTTGGTGGGATGCGACAGCGCGGGATCGGCGGGGTCGACCTCGACATGGGTCACGATGGACACCGCTCCCGCGATCTCGCGCTTGCACACCTCGTTGAGGGCCAGGCAGATCAGGCTCCCCAGCTGCCCCTGCGTCATGGCGCCCAGAGTGAACAGCGGCAGGGCGGGCACCAGGTCGGTCGAGCCCTCGTGCTGGATGGCCAAGTTGCCGACCTGGGGGCCGTTGCCGTGAACGATCACCACGTTCCATCCCTTCCGGATCAGCGACCGTACCGAGCGGGCCATGGCCAGGGCGTTGGCGTACTGCTCCTCGAGGGTGCCGCGCTGGTCCTCGCGAATGAGTGCATTGCCTCCGAGAGCGAGAATTGCGGTCTCGGCCAAGGCTCACTCCTCTCGCCCGACCCGCCGGGACCGGCACTGGGCCCGCGAATCTGCCGATAGCAGAACCGGCTTTCGTATAGTAGATGAGAGGCGAGGGACCATGCCAAGCCTCGGGTCTGCCGGGGCGAGGCTGAAGCCGGCAAGGAGCCGACCACGATGCCCGAAGGTGCGAGCGACGC
>JAPPLH010000137.1:0-8622 GCA_028819505.1 Acidimicrobiaceae bacterium | reverse complement strand
GCGAGGCTGAAGCCGGCAAGGAGCCGACCACGATGCCCGAAGGTGCGAGCGACGCAGACCCCGCTGCGGTGCTGGCCGGTCACGGGGACGCGGACCCCGCTGCGGTGCTGGCCGGTCACGGGGACGCGGACCCGACCGCCGTGCTGGCCGCCCACTGGAACGAGAGCGAGCGCCGCCTGTACCCGACGGCGACCACCAACCCCGACGCCTACCAGTCGGCTGTGAGGCTGGTCCGGGCCGTGGCCGACGCTCTGGCCGATGTCCCCGATCTCGGGGAGCTGGTCCAGCGCTGGGAGTGCCGCTCCGCCGTCCTGGACGCAGCGGTCCGCGCCACCGGCGAGACGGTCGCCTACGGCCTCACCGAGGCGACCGCCGGCTGCGGGTTCGCCATCCGCCGCCGCGAGCTGCTGAACGAGCGGGCCGAGCGCGAGCGCCGGGAACGCGTCACAGCGGCACGGGATGCCGGCCAGACGTGGGCGGTGATCCACGAGCAGGGCCACCTCGCGTCCGGCCTCGCCGACCCCTACCAGTGCATGGAGATGCACCTGCCCACCGGGCTGGCCGTCGTGAGCATGGTCGAGCCCGACCCGTCGACCATGACCCCCGTCTACGTGGTGACGGTGACGGTGACGGAGACGGGGGAGCCCGGCGGGGGCGCGCCCGGTATCGACGCGGGCTCCTTCGACGATCTGGAGACGGCCGACCCGGCGCTGTTCGAGGACAACCGGCGCACGATGAGAAGTCGCGTCGAGAATTGGCAGCGGTGAGTGCCGAGATGGGCGCTGAGCGCTGCCAATTCGGTTGCGGCCCGAGCTGGCGCGCTCGAAACTTCACCACGCCCGTGCATGCGTGGTCAGGGCCACAGTCCGGTGATGGGCTCGCTCTTGAGGTCGAATACCCGGCGGCTCTCGCCGCCCGCTCGCAGAGTCAGCGCGCCGCTGCCAGTGACGGTGCCGACCGCCGCGGCGGCCAGCCCGGCCGAGCGGAACAGGTCCACGCACTGGTCGGGCCGGTCGGTGGCAACCCAGAACGCATAGGTCGGGAAGCAGACGAGCCAGCGGTCCAGGCTCACCCCCGCCGGTGCCGGCAGTTCGTCCAGGTCGATCCCGGCCCCGAGCCGTCCGGGCTCGAGGAGCATCGCCAGCGAGCCGATCGAGCCGGCCATGCTGACGTCCTTGGCTGCCTGCGCCAGGTCCATGCGAGCGGCCTCGGCCAGCAGGCGCACGTCCCTTGCCAGGCGCGGGCCCTGATGCCCGAGCGTGGTGAAGAAGGGGAAGTCGGTGCGCATGCGGCCTTCGAGGCAGCAGGCGAACACGAGGTGCTGGCCCGGACGGGCGCGGCTCACCGACAGGACCCGGTCTGCGTCACCGACGGCGAAGGCCGACAGCGCCGGTTCTCCCGGATGCTCGCTGATGTGCCCGCCGACGATGGGGACGTCGTAGAGGTCGGCCGCCTCCGCCATGCCCTGGAGGGCCTCGGCCGCCACAGGGGCCGGGCCCACGACCGTGTTGACGATGCCCCTCGGCACCGCTCCCATTGCGGCCAGGTCGTTGACGTTCGCGAGCACGGCCGCGATACCCGCGGCCCGGGGATCGGATGCCAGGAACGCCGGATGCATCGCTTCGCCGCAAACGATGACCGAGCCTCCGCCGCCCATCTCGACGACGGCGCCGTCGTCGCCGGGGCCGGTCAGCGGGTCGGAAGCTCCGACGACCCGGCGCACGGCCCCGATGGCTCTCTTGGCCCGCAACCCTGCATGGTCCCGCACCGCGGCGACGAGTCGGTCCAGCGACGGCTCCGCGGGCGATGACTGCTCCAGTGGGAACTCCTCCGGCGACGGCCGCTCCGGCGGTGGCACGGCCGCACCGTACAGCAGCAGCCGACCCGGTCTCGGCGGTCTCGGTCGGCCAGGCGGTGCTGGAGGCGGCGTCAGAGGGCTTCGCCGGCCGGGTGGCAGGGGTGTTCCGCGACGGGTTCTACGTCTCGGGCCCCTCCGAGACATTGTTCGCGGTTCTGGGTCCTCGATCCTGGCCGGGGCCGCTGCATCTCGTGACCGGCACGATGGCGGCGCTGCCCGCCGTGCACGACCGGGTCTCTGTCTCCGGCGGCGAGTTGGCAGCAGGGCCGCTTCGTGTCCGCCTCGCCGGATCCCGTCGCTGGGCGCCGGGCCTGCCTGAACGTCTTGATGCCGGCCCGGCGGCCTGGCGCGGCATCGCTCCGGGCGTGGATGCCGGACTCGCCGGTGTGTGGGAGACCGTCAGCCGCGACGTTCGTCGCGGCGATCTCGCCCCGGTGTTCGATCGGCTCCAGGGTCGCGGCGACGGCTTGACTCCGAGCGGCGACGACGTGCTCGCCGGGATCGTGCTGGTGGCGGCCATCGACCGGCGGCGGAGGGCCACCCTCCTAAGCCTGGCCCTCGCGGCGCGAACCACACGGTTGAGCCGCGCCTTCCTCAGGTGGGCTGCGGCCGGCCAGAGCATCCAGCCCGCCCACGCCCTGCTGGACGCGGCGGCGTCGGGTGATCAGGCCGGGATGCGCCGGGCCGCGGCGTCGCTGGTCGCGGTGGGCGTCACGTCGGGCCGGGCGCTGGTGGCCGGCGTGGCTCTGGCCGCCGCCGAACTGCCTCGTACGATGGTGCCGCGGCCTGCCACGGTGTGACGCCGATCAGGAAATCACGCCGATGTCCGTCTCCGAGCCTCCCCGCTTCCTCGAACTGGCCGATCGAACAGCCAAGCCGCGCCGGTCCGGGGTCACCCACGTCATCGACAAGGGAATGCCCGCGGCCGGGGTCGAGGCCCTGCTGACGTCATTGGGAACCATGGTCGATGTCTGGAAGTTCGGATTCGGCACGGCGTACGTGGACCCCACGGTCGCCTCGAAGATTGAGGTCCTCAGGCGCCACAGCGTCAAGGCCTGCCCCGGCGGAACCCTGCTGGAGGCGGCGTGGCTACAGGGACGGACCGAGGCCTTCTTCGACTGGGCCGGTGGCCTCGGCTTCGACTGCGTGGAGGTATCGCGCGGCGCGACCGGCCTGCCTGCCGCAGTTAAGCGGGACCTGATCGTCGGCGCCCGAACCCGCGGTTTCGAGGTGTTCGCCGAGGTGGGAAGCAAGGATTCAGGCCACGCTGCCCTCCCTGACGAGTGGGGCGACGAGGCCCGGCGCGATATCGACAGCGGCGCGTCGTGGCTCGTGGCCGAAGGCCGCGAGAGTGGAACTGCCGGCCTGTACGACCGCGGCGGCGCGATACGCGCCGAGTTGGTGGACGCGCTGGAAACGCTGGGCGACGAGGCGCCGGTCATCTACGAGGCACCCAGGAGAGACCAGCAGGCGTGGCTGATCAACCGCTTGGGTGCCAACGCGAATCTGGCCAACATCGCCCCCGACGAGGTGCTCGCCGTCGAGGCGCTGCGCCTCGGCCTACGGGTTGACACGATGTCGAAGGCTCCACTCATTTTCCAGCGGACGATGTAGCAGCTGTCGACATCTGGGTAGAAGAGGGCTTCGGTATCGGGAGAGCAACCACGTTCCTCTTCAGATGGAGTAGCGCAGGGTGGGAGCTGGCCACGCCCGCCGAAACTGGCGTCACCGTGACGACCGCCGTGTCGTAGCAACGGCCGACTCTTGGATCCGGGGTGCTGCGCTGGCCAGGCGTGGGGTGGATTCCGGTTCCGCCATTTGCTGCCGCCGGGGACCCGGCCCAGAATGCGGGAATGCGGACACGATGGCGGGCTGATGGCCGAGCGGCGCGCGATTGCGCCCACCGATGGCGCGAGCCATGTTCGACCTAGACCCCGCCTCCCCCAACATCATGCCGTCGCGGTACCACCAGGTATCGGTGGCCGCGGTCCCGAGCCTGGCGCCGGATGATCTGGTCGCCCGGTTCACCGGTCGGGAGGCCTACTTCCGGACCAGGTTCGTGGTGGCCCGCCTCGACGGCGATCCCGACCGCTGCGCGCTGGTGGAGCTGGCCCGTGACGGCAGCGACGAGCTCTTCTCGCCGGCGGTCGCCGCCCGGGTGCTGGCCACCGCCGAGGAGTGCGCCTACGTGCACGACGAGGGCGCCGACCTCGGCATCGCCTCCCACCTGGCCCGGGTCGCGCTCCAGTGCCCCGACCGGCGCTGTGTCGTGGTGGAGGGCCGGTACCGCCATGTCTGCTTCCTCCTCAATGTCGAGCCGTTGCGGATCACCGTCGTGGATGTAGTACCGCCTGAGCCCTCCAAGCTCGCCGACCAGGTGGCCAGGGTCCTAGACTTCGCCGAGGATCTGCCCCCCATCGCGGTGCAGGAGCGGCTCGTCGACAGCAGGGCACTGGTGACCGAGCCTGTGCCCGAGGGGCTGATCGTCCCCTGCCGGGGCGCCGGGATCGACATCGAGGGCGTGGACATCTCACACCTCGACCAGCGTCCGTCGTTCGCCGGCTCTGCCCTGCTCGGCTGCGAGCGCTCCCAGCAGATCCACCGCTGGTTCTACGGAACGGACCCAGAGCAGACTATCGACTGGTGTCCTCGCCGGCTGATCAGTGCCGATGAGTCTGTCGATGGGCCCATCCTGAGTCGCTGCTGCCTGCTGGACGAGGGTCTGGAGCGGAAGGGAGACACGGTGATGGTGCCCTGGGGCGCCACGCTCGCCGAGGTTCGCCAGGCCCTCGTCGCGCTGGCCGGTTCCGGAGACGGTACGTGGACGCGCACCTGATCGACTCGGCCGTCTACGGGCATGGCTGGTCGACCGCGGAATCGGTGGCCATCTTCAGCGAGCGGGCCCGCCTGTCCCGCTGGGTGGATGTCCTCAAGGCCCTCGCAGCCGCCCAGGCCGACCTGGAGATCATTCCGGAGGCGTCGGCCCGGGCCATCGACGGCCTCGACGCCCAGAGCCTCGACCCGGCCGCGCTCGGCGCCGAGACCAGGCGGACCTCGCACTCCACCATCGGGCTGGTGCGCCAGCTCCAGTCCCGCCTGCCTGAGCACGCCCGCGAACACGTCTACTACGGCGCCACCGTGCAGGACGTGTCCGACACCGCCGCCGCGCTGGAGGTGCGAGACGTCGGCGGGATCGTGTGGCGCGAACTGAGGGCTGTGGAGCGCTCGCTGCTCGATCTGGCGGCGCGCCATCGTGACACGCCCATGCTGGGCCGCACTCACGGCCAGCCGGGCGCCCCGGTGACCTTCGGCTTCAAGGCCGCGTCGTGGGCCGACGAGACGGCCCGCCACTTGGAGAGGTGTCGCCAGAGCCACCCCCGCCTGGTGGTGGGACAGCTGGCGGGCGCGGTCGGGGCTCTGGGCTTCTACGGCGACCTCGGCCCCGGGCTGCGCAGACGGTTCTGTGACCGCCTCGGTCTGGGCGAGCCGACCATCTCGTGGCTCACCGCCCGGGACCGGATCGCCGAGTTCGCCAACAACGCCGCCCTGATCGCGGCCACGATGGCCCGCATGGCCAACGAGGTCTACAACCTCCAGCGGCGCGAGATCGGCGAGGCCGCCGAGGCCGCGTCGGAGGCCACCATGGGCAGCATCACCATGCCCCACAAGCGCAACCCCGAACGCAGCGAGCAGATGGTCACGCTGGCGAGGCTGGTGCGCTCGGCGGCTGGGGTGCTGACCGAGACGATGGTCGGCGACCACGAGCGCGACGGCCGCACCTGGAAGACCGAGTGGGTGCTGCTGCCGGAGCTGTCCCACTACCTGATGGCCCAGCTCAGCCTGGCCCGCGGCCTCGCGGCCGGCATCGAGGTGGACGCCGGGGCGATGGCGGCCAACCTGGAGACCATGGGCGACTTCGGATCCCAGGAACTGCTGAGGCGCCTGTCGGCCCGCCTGGGCAAGCACCGCGCCAACGACGAGCTCCAGCAGGCCTACCGCACCGCCCGGCTCACCGGCCGCCCCCTGGCAGAGGTCCTGGAAGGCATCGCCTCGCCGGCCGAGCTCGAGGGCCTGGACAGACCCCAGACCGGCGCAGCCGCGGCGATGGTCGACGCCGTCGTAGCCGCCGCCACCGAGCGTCGCAAGAACGAGACCGACACCTGGGCGTAGACACGTCGATGGCGGCCCTGCCGCCCAGCTTGACCTCGGCTGGTCGCAGGAACGAGACGGACACCGCACCAGCACCGACGAGCAGACCATAGACTTCAAGCTGGGGGTGCATCGAGGAGGCGTCCGTTGGGCTCAGCCGGCACCAGCGCTGACGAGTAGCCCATAGGCTCGAGCCTACGCGGAAACGTGGAGAGGAAGCTCACCGGTTCCATGACCGCCGCGGCTGATCCAGGATTTGGAGGTGTCGGGGCGACCCGTGACGTTGGCAGGTCTCTGCCAACAATGTGGCAGGTTTCTGCCACGGTCGGGCCGAATCTGGCAGAGATTGGCAGACATTGCGTCTCTTGACAGTGCCAACCTCAGTCTGTGGATTTCAACCACTGGAAACCTCCAGAGCATCGGGAACCAAACCCATACTCGGAAAGGCATGGAACATCACGGATAAATATTAAATTTATTTCCCTCCGTACGTGCCGCAGGCGCAAGCTAGGCATGGTCGTCAAGTTCAGCCATGACACTGCTAACTCGGGTGGTCAGGCGGTGAGTGTCAATTCGATGTCGCTGGGTTCGGAGGAAGGTAAAGGTCAACGGAAGGTAAGGTCAACCAAGAAGAAGCGCCAGTCTATTGAGAACCTACAAGAAGATGGGGACCATTGTCGGGTTCACAGGTCACTGAGCCGAAAGGAGCAAGCATCTTGTCACATATACAAATCAGATCTTCTTCTAACCGTTCGAGAATAGCCTATCTTATTGTACTGCTGCATCTAATGGCATTGCTGAGCGCAATCGTCTTGCCTTCCTCGGCCGAGGCATACCTGCTGAATGGGTGCAAATTCCCAGGCAGCAATCCGAACATCGAGATCAAGTACATGCACGTTACTAACACGTACAAGTCCGCTACGAACACCGCGCAGAGTCGGTGGGATGCGGACACACCCAATTTCGGCGGGTACTTCACAGTTACTACTGGATCGGATCCCGAGATCAAGGTGTACGACTCATACTACTCTGAGACGTGGTATGCAATAGCTGTGGGGGGTTGTGACTCTGGAGGAGGCCAGGAGTGGTACAACGATCTTGTCCTGATAAAGTACAACTTTAATACAATGGATGATTTGTCGTCCTCGGAGAAGGCCCAGATTGGTATCCATGAGCTAGGTCACGCCTTGGGCCTCGCTCATTCCTATCATGGCTGCAGTTCACCAGGACCGGCAGTGATGAAGAGTGACGCGCTATTCGGCCTGAATGTATGCGACGATACCACTGCACCCTTCCAAGACGACATTGATGGAGTGGAGAATATCTATGGCTGAATCGGCATTAGTTGACACCAGAACGAGGGTATCAACCGGTTGGCAGGCCACTGCTATACTAGTGGGCCTGATAACAGCGGCGCTACTCTTCGCTGGCGTTAGGTCATTGCGATCAGGCGATGGTCCGCAGCAGTTCTTGATACCCTCATACCGGGGATACGAGTCGGTAGACGAGTTGGCAGGTGAGGCAGACCTAGTTGTTCTGGGCCGTGTTGGCGAAGTTCTCGGCCGAGACAACGATCACGGTCTCAGTGCATCCGACGGCGGCGAGGCGGGCGTACCGATGATATTCGTATCGGTCGAGATCGGACAGGTGCTCTTGGGAGACGATCCTGGTGTAAGCGAAATCGCGGTGGCGAGCCTGGATGTGACAATACTCAATGTGGAGGGCGTGTCTCAGCTAAGAGACGGACAGGATGTTGTCCTGTTTCTTCTGAATCGAGATCAGGAGACGGCACCTGGAATAGACCTTGTAGACGACTTCTACGTAACCTTGAGTGGTGACAATGGCATCTTTGATGTCGATGGCGACAAACTATCGAGTAGGTCCCCGGTCGTACGCGGTCTGAGCGATGTCGGCATCCTCGAAACAGGCCCAGGCGACCGGATGCAGTTCCGACTTGGTGATGTGACCCAGCGGCTATCTAAGATTGCCGAGGGACTATGAGTGCTGGGAACTCCAGTGTCAGTCCCATACTCGCCATTGCCATCGCCATGAGCATTCTCGCTCCTTCGTGCGGGCGTGGCGGCGAGGGCAGAAGTGGTCCAGACCCGCCCCAAGCGACGACAAGTGAGATCCAGAGCAAACCGGACCTGTCCCAGGCGACAAGGATCAAGATCCAGGCCAGCGCGCTGTCTGCCGCCTGTTTGTCGGTGTCCTGTGACACGAAGCCCGTGTACGCGTACCTACATGCAGACCCGGAGTTGCGGGCAGCGCTGGAGGATGCGTTTGGAACATATGTAGAGTTTCTCTCGTACCAAGAACTCATTGACGCGACCGGGCCTAGGGGCACCTATGCCCACGGCGCGACTGTCTTTGACGTGGTTCGCACTCATTTTCCAGCGGACGATGTAGCAGCTGTCGACATCTGGGTAGAAGAGGGCTTCGGTATCGGGAAAGCAACCACGTTCCTCTTCAGATGGAGTAGCGCAGGGTGGGAGCCGGCGACGCCCGCCGAAACTGGCGTCACCGTGACGACGGCCGTGTCGTAGCAACGGCGGCCTTAGATCCGGGGTGCTTCGCTGGCCAGGCGTGGGGTGGATTTCGGTTCCGCCATTTGC
>JAPPLH010000002.1 GCA_028819505.1 Acidimicrobiaceae bacterium | reverse complement strand
CGAGCGCCTGCGCAAGGCAGGCCGGTGCCGGCCGGCCCGCTGGACAGTCGCCGGTCTCGAAGGCTCAGGAACGCCCTGTCGAGAACGCCCGGTCGAGACTCAGAGGCTCGCCGTCGAGCGTCGAGAGCGTCCGGCGGGAACCGGGCGGGGCTCCGTGGCGGAGCGTCCGAGCGACCGCAGCGTGGCGGCGGGGTCGTCGGCGACGACCAGGGCCTCGCCGATGAGCGCGGCGTCGTAGCCCGCGGCGGCGATCTCGGCGATGGTGGTTCCTCCGGGAACGCCGATGCCCGAGGCCGCCACCTTCACGATCCCCGGGCCGAGCTGGTCGAACAGCGGCCCCATCCTGGCGGCCTTGTCGTACTCGACAGTGAACTCGGCGTCCTTGGGGTCGTTGCGCTGGTTCACCGCGATCATGTCGGCCCCGCACTCCGCCGCGGCCTCGAGCTCCGATTCGGTCCGGATCTCGGTGAGCACGTCGAGACCGAGCTCGAAGGCGAGATCGTGCAGCGGCCCCAGCAGCACGGGGGCGACGTCGGCCACGATCACCAGAGCGGCGTCCGCTCCCATCTCGCGGGTCTCGCGGATGTCCTGCTCGGAGGTCAGGAAGTCCTTGCGCAGCACGGGAACGCCGACCGCGGCCCGCACGTCGCGCAGATCCTGGGCGGATCCGTCGAAGCGCTCCCCGTCGGTGAGCACCGACACGCAGGCCGCACCCCCGGCCTCGTAGGCGCGAGCGAGCGCCACCGCGTCGGCGCCGGCGCGCAGCGCTCCCCGGGACGGCGAGCGCCGCTTGATCTCGGCGATGACAGACACCCCCTCGCCGCGGAGTGCGTCGCGGAAGCCGCGCCGGCCTCCGGCAGACGCAAGACGGTGCGGTTCGCGGGCCGCGGCAGGGCGCATCCCATCTCCTTCGGAGCCTCCCAAGAGCCTCCGACGATAGCCGATCAGACGTTGCATAGGCGGCGACATCCACCCGCAGCCACCGCCATCCCCCTACGGTGCCTTGTCACACCCTGGACCTAGGGTCTCGGCTGCTGACAAGCAGCTAAAGGATCTGATATGGATGAATACGACAAAGTAGTCGCTGCACCCACCGACACCCTGGCCGACTACATCACGGGCGAGCCGGTCAGGGCCACGCCGGAGGAGCGCGACGCCGTGCAGGTCATGCTCAGACGCCTGGTCGAGGACTTCAACTACCCGAGGAGCCACATCCAGAGCCACCCGCAGCACCGCGTCCGTCGGTCGCCCTCTGACGCGTCGGGCTCATTCCCGGTGGACATTGCCGTGTTCACGTCGGATGCCAAGCAGGAGAGCGAACTCCAGATCGTGGTAGAATGCAAGCGGCCGGACCGGAGCGACGGGCTCGTGCAGCTGCAGCTCTACATGGAGATGTCCGCGGCGTCGATCGGCGTCTGGTTCAACGGCCTAGACCACCTCTACCTGCGCAAGGTTGTGTCAGCGGACGGCACGCGTACGTTCGAGGAGATTCCCAACATCCCGCGGTTCGGCCAGGGCATCGACGAGATCGGCAGGCATCTGCGCCGAGACCTCAAACCAAGCCGCAACCTCAAGGCGGTCTTCGGGGATCTTCGCAATCACTTGGCTGGCAACGTTGCGGGAATCACCAGGGATGTGGCCCTCGCGGAGCAAGTGCTCAACATCGTGTTCTGCAAGCTCCATGACGAGTTGAACACGGCGCCCGGCGAAGTTGTGTCGTTCAGGGCAGCGGCCGGTGACACCGACCAGGAGATCGCGGGCCGTGTCCGCGGGCTCTTCGACAGAGTCGTGGCCAAGTACAGCGACGTCTTCGACAGCGACGCTAGTCTTGATGTCGACACCTCAAGCTTGGCCCACATCGTCGGCGAGCTGCAGAACTACTCGCTGATGGACTCCGACCGCGACGCCGTTGGGGAGGCGTTCGAAGTGTTCGTCGGGCCCACGCTGAGAGGCGCAGAGGGACAGTTCTTCACTCCGCGCAACGTGGTCAAGATGGTCGTGGACATGCTCGACCCGCGACCGGGGGAGATGATCATCGACCCGGCCTGCGGCTCGGGCGGGTTCCTGATCAGAGCCCTCGAAGCCGTCTGGACCGCCTTGGATGCGCAAGGGGCAGAAAAAGGCTGGTCCGACGCTGTGCTCGAACGGGAACGCCGAGAGGTGGCCACCCGGTGTCTTCGGGGCATCGACAAGGACACTTTCCTTGCCAAGGTCACCAAGGCGTACATGGCAATCATGGGCGACGGCAGAGGCGGGGTCTTCTGCGCCAACTCACTGGAGCCGCCCGACCGATGGGGCGAGCGACACCGGGAGAGCATCCAACTCAGCGCATTCGATGTCGTCGTGACCAATCCGCCGTTCGGAAGCAAGATCAGGATCAGCGACAAGCAGACCATCGAGCAGTTTGAACTAGGCCACAAGTGGACCGGGGGACGCACCGACGAGCCCCAACTCACCGACGCTCTCCACGCCGACAGACCGCCCCAACTTCTCTTCCTCGAGCGGTGCGTCCAGATGCTGAAGCCCGGCGGCCGCCTCGGAATAGTCCTGCCCGAGAGCATGGTCGGCAATCCGTCGTACCGGTTCGTCATGCGATGGCTCGCAGACCGGATGGAGATACGCGCCGTCGTCGCCCTGCCGGAGCCTCTGTTCAAGACGAGCGGCAAGGGCGGCACGCACACGAAGGTCTGCGCCGTCGTCGCCACCAAGAAGGGCAGCGATGCGGCATCCCCATCAGAGAACGAGCGGCTGTTCCTCTCCGACGTCCGATGGTGCGGCCACGACTCCCGCGGCAACCCGACGGTCAGGGTCGCCGACGGCGAGGCCCGGGTCCTGGACGAGGTTCCCCTTGTGGCGCCCCTGTTCCTTCGTCACGCGGCCGGCGAGACGTTGCCGCCGAGCAGAGTCGCCCACCAGCTGGACCGCGGTGTGGTTCGCTCTCAGATCTACGTGCCGAAGTACTACGACCCCAGGCTCCGGTCGGTTGCGACGCGGCTCCGCGCCACGCACGAACTGCTCCGGGTCGGAGACCTGGCCGAGTCGGGTCGGCTGGACATCGCCACCGGGGTGGAGCCCGGCAAGATGGCCTACGGCACCGGTCCGATCCCGTTCATCAGGACCTCCGACATCTCGAACTGGGAGATCAAGGCCGATCCCAAGCACTGCGTCAGCGAGGCGACATTCCGGCAGCACCTGTCCAAGTGCGAGGTACGGCCCAGAGACATCCTGATGGTCCGAGACGGCACCTATCTCGTCGGAACCTCGGCCCTGATAACCGAGCACGACGGGCCGATGCTGTTCCAGAGCCACATACTCAGGCTCCGACTCGCCGACACGGCCGAACTGGACCCGTACCTGTTCTTCGCTGCCCTCAACTCAGAGTTCGTCATGCAGCAGGTCCGCGCCTTCCAGTTCACCCAGGACATCATCGACACCCTCGGCAACAGGGTCAACGAGATCGAGATCGCCCTTCCGCAGGATCCGGCCGACCGCGCCCGCCTCGCTCGGGAGGTCAAGGAGATCGTCGAGGAACGCGCTCGGCTTCGATCGCTCTCAACCGGTCTGGCCGCGGCCATCGCAGCCGGATACGACGAGGAGTCCGACGACCGCACGTCGATCCGTTGAGCGCCGGCCCGGACGGACCGGCGAGCGGGCGCTAGGCCTGCTGGACCTTGAGCTCGATGTCGACGCCGGCGGGGACCTCTAGGCGCTGGAGCGTGTCCACCGTCTTCTTGGACGGCTCGAGGATGTCGAGCAGCCGCTTGTGGACGTGCATCTCGAAGTGCTCGCGCGAGTCCTTGTCCTTGAAGGGGGACCGCACCACGGTGTAGCGGTGCTTCTCGGTGGGCAGCGGCACGGGCCCGCTGAAGCTGGCCTGGGTCCGCTTGACCGTCTCGACGATCTTCTTCGTGGACTGGTCGAGGATCTCGTGGTCGTAGGCCTTGAGCCTGATCCGGACCCTGTGCTTGGCCGCCGCCACCGGGGACTCCGCCGCTACTTGATGATCTTGGTGACCGAGCCGGCGCCCACGGTGCGGCCGCCCTCGCGGATTGCGAAGCGCAGGCCCTCGTCCATGGCGATGGGGCTGATCAGGTCGACGTGCATCACCGTGTTGTCGCCGGGCATGCACATCTCGATGCCCTCGGGCAGGGTGATCGTGCCGGTCACGTCGGTGGTCCGGAAGTAGAACTGGGGCCGGTAGTTCGAGAAGAACGGCTTGTGGCGGCCGCCCTCCTCCTTGCTCAGCACGTACACCTGGGCCTCGAACTCGGTGTGGGGGGTGATGCTCTTGGGCGCGGCCAGCACCTGGCCCCGCTGGACCGCCTTCTTGTCGATGCCGCGCAGCAGGGCGCCGATGTTGTCGCCGGCCTCGCCGCGGTCGAGGATCTTGCGGAACATCTCCACGCCGGTGCAGGTGGTCTCCTGGGTGTCGCGCAGGCCGACGATCTCGACCTTGTTGCCCGTCTCGACCACACCCTGCTCGACCCGGCCGGTCACCACGGTGCCGCGCCCGGTGATGGTGAACACGTCCTCGATCGGCATCAGGAAGGGCTTGTCCACGTCGCGCGCGGGGGTGGCGATGTAGCTGTCCACCGCATCCATGAGCTCGATCACCTGCTGGGCGGCCGCATCGTCGCCGTCGAGGGCCTTCAGGGCCGACACCCCGATCACCGGCGTGTCGTCGCCGGGGAACTCGTACTCGTCGAGCAGCTCGCGCACCTCGAGCTCGACCAGCTCGAGGATCTCCTCGTCGTCGACCATGTCCACCTTGTTGAGGGCCACGACGATGCTGGGCACGCCCACCTGGCGGGCCAGCAGCACGTGCTCGCGGGTCTGGGGCATGGGGCCGTCGGCGGCCGAGACCACCAGGATGGCGCCGTCCACCTGGGCGGCGCCGGTGATCATGTTCTTGATGTAGTCGGCGTGGCCGGGCATGTCGACGTGGGCGTAGTGCCGGTTGCCGGTCTCGTACTCCACGTGGGCGACGTTGATGGTGATGCCGCGCTCGCGCTCCTCCGGTGCGTTGTCGATCTTGTCGAACTCGGTGAACTGGGTCCCCTCGACGCGCTCGGACAGCACCCTGGTGATGGCGGCTGTCAGCGTGGTCTTGCCGTGGTCGATGTGGCCCATCGTCCCCACGTTGACGTGGGGCTTGGTCCGCTCGAACTGCTCCTTGGCCATGGGCGTTCCCCCTTATGCTCGGGATGCTTGAGATGCTTGATGTCGTGCCCGCGTCGGATCGGGGCGATCAGGGTCTGTTGGTCTGGGACTTCTGCTCACTCGCCGCGTACGCGGGCGACGATCTCGGACTGGACGCTCGCGGGGGTGGGCTGGTACGAGTCGAACTGCATCGTGTACGTCGCCCGCCCCTGCGTGCGCGACCGAAGGTCGGTACTGTATCCGAACATCTCCGCAAGCGGCACCTGCGCGCCCACTACTTGGTTGGTGCCGCGCCTCTCGGTGCCGCGCACCTGGCCGCGGCGCGCGTTGAGGTCGCCGACTACGTCGCCGAGGTAGTCGTCGGGGGTGACGATCTCCACCGACATCACCGGCTCGAGCAGCACCGGCCTCGCCTTGGCCGCCACCTCGCGGAACCAGCCGCCGCCCGCGATCTTGAAGGCCATCTCCGAGGAGTCCACGTCGTGGGTCCGTCCGTCGGTGAGCGTGACCTTCACGTCGACCGTCGGGAACCCGGCCAGAACGCCGTTGCTCATCGCCTCTCTGATGCCGTCGTCGACCGGCTTGATGAACTCGCGGGGGATGGCGCCGGCGCGGACGGCGCTCTCGAAGACGTACTGGCCGCCCGGGTTGGGCTCTACGGTGGCGGTGACCACCGCGAACTGCCCCGACCCGCCCGTCTGCTTCTTGTGCACGAAGGTGTGGCCGGCCACCGGCGCGGCCAGCGTCTCGCGGTACGCCACCTGCGGCTTGCCCACGTTGGCCTGCACGTTGAACTCCCGCAGCATGCGGTCCACGAGCACCTCGAGGTGGAGTTCGCCCATGCCGGCGATGATGGTCTGCGCGGTGTCGGCGTCGGTGCGCACCCGGAAGGTGGGGTCCTCCTCGGACAGAGCCGTCAACGCCTTGGACATCTTGTCCTGGTCGGCCTTCGACCTCGGCTCCACCGCCACGTCGATCACCGGGTCGGGGAAGTCGAGGTCCTCCAAGGCTATAGGGCTCCCCGGAGCGCACAGCGTGTCGCCGGTGCGGCAGTCCTTGAGCCCGATGGCCGCCGCGATGTCGCCCGCGGCCGCCGAGTCCAGGTCGACGCGGTCGTTGGCGTGCATCTCCAGGATGCGGCCGATCCGCTCGGTGCGGCCGGAGCGGGTGTTGAGCACCTGGGCCCCCTTGGCCAGGGCGCCGCTGTAGACGCGGAAGTAGGTCAGCTTGCCGACGTGGGGGTCGGTGGCGATCTTGAAGGCCAGGGCGGCCAGCGGCTCTGAGTCGTCGGCGGTGCGGGTGACGGCGGCGCCGGAGCGGGGATCGGCGCCGGTCACCGCGGGCACGTCGCTGGGCGACGGCAGGTAGTCGACCACCGCGTCGAGCAGTGCCTGCACCCCCTTGTTCTTGAAGGCCGAGCCGTTCAGCACCGGAACGAGGCCGCCGCCGATGGTGCCGGCCCGGATGGCGGCCGCGATCTCGCCGGGGCCGATCTCGGAGTCATCCAGGAACTTCTCGAGCAGGGTCTCGTCGTAGTCCGACAGGGTCTCCAGCAGGTCGTGGCGGTAGAGCTCGGCCTCCTCGATCAGGTCGTCGCCGACGTCGGTCTCGGTCCAGGTGACCCCGAGGTCGGTGCCGGACCAGATGCGGGCCTTCATCCTCACAAGGTCGACGATGCCGCGGTAGTCCGACTCGCTGCCGATCGGCAGCTGCACGACCGCCACCCGCTCGGTCAGCCGCTCCCGGATCGAGTCGAGCACCTGGTGGAAGTCGGCGCCGGTGCGGTCCATCTTGTTGACGAAGCACAGCCGGGGAACGCCGTAGCGGTCGGCCTGCCGCCAGACGGTCTCGGTCTGGGGCTCCACCCCGGCGACGCCGTCGAACACGGCCACCGCGCCGTCGAGCACCCGCAGCGAGCGCTCGACCTCGACGGTGAAGTCGACGTGGCCGGGAGTGTCGATGATGTTGATCCGGTGGTCGCGCCAGATGCAGTGGGTGGCGGCCGAGGTGATGGTGATGCCCCGCTCCTGCTCCTGGGCCATCCAGTCCATGGTGGCCGCGCCGTCGTGGACCTCGCCGATCTTGTAGTTGCGCCCCGTGTAGTAGAGGATCCGCTCGGTGGTCGTGGTCTTGCCCGCGTCGATGTGGGCCATGATGCCGATGTTGCGGGTCTTGGACAGGGGGTATCGCTCGTCAGCCATCGCTCTCTTGGCTCCTCGGGCTGGTGCGGCAGGCGGGCGTTGTCGGCGGGCGTCGGGGGGCGGGGCTTCGACGCCCCGGCCGCCAACAAGCCGCGACCGGGCGACAAGGCCCGGTCGCAGGCCATTGTACGCGAGCGGCCCGGCGACCGGGCGCGATGTGGCGGACTTCACACCGTCAGGCGCTCGGCGCCGCGGCGCCGCCCAGACCGCGGCCGCCGCCCCGGCCCCTGAGCGGTCGGCCTTGAGGACGCCGCGCCTCGCCGACCCCTGCGAGATTCCTCAGCGGGCGCCCAGGAACGCCCGCCGCACTTCGGGGTCGGCCAGCAGGTCGGCGGCGGGGCCCCGATGGGTGATGTGACCCTGCTCCACCACGTAGCCGCGGTGGCTGGTCTCCAGACCCTGGCGGGCGTTCTGCTCGATCATCAGGACGGTCAGCGAGATCTGCCGGTTGAGCCGGCGGACCGTGTCGAACACCTCGGCGGTCACGATGGGGGAGAGCCCCGCGGACGGCTCGTCCATCAGCACCAGGCGGGGCGCCCACATCAGCGAGCGGCCGATCTCGAGCATTCTCTGCTCGCCGCCCGACATCGTCCCGGCCGCCTGCCGGGCCCGGGCCGCCAGCGTCGGGAACAGGTCGCACACGAACTCGATCCGGGACCGCACCCGGGACTTGTCGGTGCACCGGTACATACCGAGCTCGAGGTTCTCGTAGACGGTCATCTGCGCGAACGAGCTGCGCAGCTGGGGCACGATGGCGATGCCGGCCGCGGCCAGCGCCTCCGACGGGCTGATGTTGGTGATGTCGGCGCCGTCGCAGAGCACCTGCCCGGACCGCACCGGCACCAGCCCGTAGACCGCCTTGAACACCGTCGACTTGCCCGCGCCGTTGGGGCCGATCACGCAGACGATCTCGCCGGGAAGCACCTCGAGGTCGATGCCGCGGATGATGTCGTGGCCGGGGGAATAGCCGGCGACCATGGACCGCACGTCCAGCAGAGGCTCCGGGCTCGCAGCACCGTTCGCGTCTCGCTTCGGCGGGCCGCCCTGCGGGGATCTGCGACCCTCGGGCGGCTCCGGGCTCGCATCACTGCTCACGTCTCGCACCCCTCCGTTCGGCCGCCGGGGTCATGGGCGGCTGCCTCGCCGGAGCGGCCTGCCGCCCCGAAGTAGGCCTCGACGACGGCCGGGTCGTCCATCACCTGGCGCGGCGTCCCCTCGGCCAGCTTGCTGCCGGCGTCGAGCACCACCACCCGCTCGCAGAGATCGGCCACGAACCCGACGTTGTGCTCGACGAGCAGGAAGGCGACCCCCTGCTCGTTGATCACCCTCAGCCGGTCCTTGATGTCCTCGACGAGGCTCGGGTTCACGCCCGAAGTGGCCTCGTCGAGCAGCACCAGCCTCGGGTCGCTCATGAGGGCCATGCCGATCTCCAGCAGGCGGCGCTGGCCGCCCGACAGGGTGCCGGCGGGCTCGTCGCTGAGGCCGTCGAGCATCAGGAGCTCCATGAGTTGCTCCGCCTTGGCCCGGGTGGCGGAGTCGGTCCGGCGGAACAGGCCCCGCAGTCCGATGCCGCCCCACTGGATGCTCAGCTCCATGTTCTCGCGCACCGTCAGGTCGCGGTACACCCGGATGATCTGGAACGTCCTCGACACACCCAGCCGGGCGACCCGGTGCGGCGCCAGCCCGGAGATGTCGGCGCCGTCGAGGCGGATGGCGCCCCCGTCGGCGTTCACCACCCGGCTCAGGCAGTCGAAGAGCGTGGTCTTGCCGCTGCCGTTGGGGCCGATCAGCCCGACCATCTCGCCCGGCGCGACCTCGATGTCGACCCCGTCCACGGCGGTGAGCCCGCCGAAGCGTTTGACGATGCCCGCCCCCTCCAGACCAGCACGCCCCGGGCCAGGCCGGTCCCGGTCGCCGCGGGTGCCGCCCGCTGCCGCGGCCTGCCCGCTGTGGGTGGCGTCGGGGAGGTCCGGGCTGTCCGGGCCGTCCGGGAGGTCCGGGAGGTCAGCCTCGGTGGGGCTGCCGGCAGGCGTGCCGGCGCCGGACGGGGGGCTGCGCCAGAGACGCCGCACAGACCGGCCGCGGCGGTCGAAGGCGCCGACGATGCCGCGGGGCACCAGCAGCACGACCAGGATCAGCAGCACGCCCTGCGCGACCAGGTGGTAGTCGAGCAGGTTGGCCCACAGCACCTCGCGCAGCCAGTACAGCGCGACCGAGCCCAACACCGGGCCGGCCACCGTCCCCAGCCCGCCGAGCAGGGTGCCCATGATGGCGTCGAGGGTCCGGGCCTCGGTGAAGGCGATGTCGGGGTCGACGAAGGTGTTCTGGTAGGCCCAGAGCCCTCCGAACAGCCCGGTCGAGGCCCCCGCGAAGCTGAAGGTGGCCACCTTCAGCCGGGTGGTGGCGATGCCCCGCATCTCCGCGCCGAGCTCGTCCTCCCGGATCGCCACCAGCGCGGCGCCGAAGCGGGTGCGGCGCAACCACCAGACCAAGGCCGCCAGGCCGACGACCAGCACCAGCTCCACATAGTAGAACAGCTGCCGGTTGAGGTACGGCGGCAACGTCAGGCCGACGCCCCCGCCGGTGAGGCCGCCCCAGATGCGCACGATCTCGCGCACCGCCACGAACGTGCCCAGCATGGCGATGGAGAAGTAGGGGCCCTTCAGTCGCATGGTGGCCCGGCCGATGAGCGCGGCGAGCGCTCCGGCCGCCGAGGCGCCGATCACGATGGCCGGTACCGGCGGCCAGCCGATGCCGAGGCTGTTGGCCTGCAGCGACATCAGGATCGCGGTCACGTAGGCGCCCAGGCCGAACCACACGGCGTGGCCGAAGTCGACGTAGCCGGTGAAGCCCCCGGTCAGGTTCCAGTTGATGGCCACCGCCACGCTGGTGAACATCAGCGTCATGGTGAACAGGGTCGAGTCGCCGGCCCCCAGCGACGGCAGCAGGACGAGCCATGCCAGCGCGACCGCCGCCGCCGCCCGGGTCGCGACCTGTCCGGGACCGCCGGCGAGCCACTGCCTGAGGGCGTTCATGCTGCGGTCGCGTCCACTGGCCGCAGCCCGCCGAATAGGCCCTGGGGCCGCAGCACCAGCGCGGCCACCAGGATGACGAACGAGGCCACCACGGCCAGGCTGGTGCCGACGCCCTCCACGTAGACGGCCAGCCCGGCCTCGATGAGGCCCAGCACCATCGCCCCGCCCAGCGCGCCGCGGACGGACCCGAGGCCGGCCATGGCGGTGATGGCGAACGCCTTCAGGGTCAGCGGGGGCCCCTGGAACGGCTGCACCGCCAGCACCGGGCTGACCAGCGCCCCCGCCGCTCCGGTGATGCCGATGCACAGCGCGAACGTGGCCAGGTACACCTTGGAGACGTCGATGCCCACGATGCGGGCCGCCTCCCGGTTCTGGGCCGCGGCCCGGATGCCCTTCCCCAGCCGGGTCCGTGACAGCATCAGGCTCAGCCCGGCGAGCACGCCCAGCGCGATCACCAGGATCCAGAACCTGGTGACGGGCACGGTCAGGGAGTCGGTGACCCGCCAGCTGCCGTCGAGCGCGGTGTCGGCCCGCCGGAAGTCGGCCGAGAAGACCAGCTTCATGGCGTTCTGCAGGATGATGGCCAGACCGAACATCACCAGCAGCGACACCAGATGGGGGCGGTCGATGACCCGGTCCACCAGGACACGCTGCACGCCGTACCCGAGGACCGTCATCACCGCGAACACCGCCGGCACCGACAGGAAGGGATCGACTCCCCACAGGTCGTTGGCCAGCCAAGCCAGGTAGGCGCCCACCATCACGAACTCGCCGTGGGCGAAGTTGATGACGCCCATCACCCCCCAGATCACCGAGAAGCCCAGCACCAGCACCGCGTACATCCCGCCGAGGGCGATGCCGTTGACGATCGCCTGGGGGAGCCGGCCCAAGCCCGACGACCCGGAACCCCCCTGCCCCGCCGCGCCGTCGCCGAGGGGGTACTGGAGCGTGGCCGTCGCGGCGCCGTCGGGGGCCACCACCACGATCTCGCCGTCGAGCACCTGCACCATGCCCATCGGCTTGCTCACGTTCACGCCCCGGTCGTCGAAGCTGATCGGCCCGTAGAAGGTGTCCGCCGACAGTTCCCGCAGCGCGGCGCGCACCGCGCCGGTGTCGGTCGATCCGGCGGCCTCGATGGCGAGGTGCAGGGCGAGCGCGGCGGCGGTGGCGCTGGCCGCCTGGTACACCGGCGGCTCGCCCCACAGGCTCTCGTAGTAGCCGGAGTAGTCGGCGGCGCTGCCGAAGTAGGGCCCCCGGTAGGCCATGGACGGCTCCCACTGTGTCGGACCGAGCACCCCGTGCACGTCGTCGCCCAGTTCCTCCACCAGCTTCGGGTTGGAGGGGCCGACGGTGATCAGCATGCCGCCGGGCTCGAAGCCGAGCTCCTCGGCCGAGTTCACGAACAGGACCGCGTCGTTGTAGTGGCCGCCCCCCACGAACAGGTCGGGGTCGAGGTCGCGGAACTTCGTCATGATGGCCGAGGTGTCCTGGATGTCCTTGGGGTAGGTCTCGACGGCCAGCACCTCGATGCCGTTGGCTTCCAGATGCCGGACCGCCCCCCGGGCCACCGCGGTGGCGAACGAGGTGTCCTCGTGGGCGATGACCGCGGTGCGGGCGCCCCGGGCGGCCAGGGCCTCGATGCCGGAGCGGGTGTAGTCGCTGGCGATGGTGGCCACCAGGAACAGGTTCCGGAACCCGCGCTCGAACATGGTGTCGGAGGTGCCGTTGCCCTCCACCATCAGCACGTCGTTGGCCTCGGCGATGGCGCTGGTGCCGGTGGTGAGGCCGCTGGAGTACGGGCCCAGCAGGAAGTCGACCCGGTCGTCGTCGATGAGCCGCTGGGTGAGGTTGCCTGCGGTGTCGGCGTCGGACTCGTCGTCGTAGTACACGATCTCGGCCCGGTAGCGCTGGTCGCCGACGCGGATCCCGCCGTAGGTCTCGTTCACCCACGTCAGCCAGGTGTCGTAGCCCTGCCGGGAGTCCCTGCCCTCCACCGCGTACCTGCCGGTCTCGCTGAGCGCGGCGCCGAGCCGGACGGTCCCGGCGAACTCGCCCGATCCAGCCTCCGGACGCGCCCCGGCAGGATCGTCGGGCCCGTCGCTGCAGGCCGCCGCCAGCGGCACGCAGGCAAGCAGCAGGATCGCCATCAACGACCTCGACCCCCGCACACCTTGACCGTAGCCGTGTCTGGCGGCGAAACGATGACGACGGCCGGACCGGCCGTGCGAGGCTCGGTCCGGAGGTGGAGGCACTCCGCTCGTCGACCACGGCACGCTCATCCGCCGCCGCGGTGGTCGATTGCCGCCCGCTGGGACGCGTGTCCGGCGTGCGCGGAGCGGGTCTCTGCTGCCATGATGGCGCCATGAAGGTTCCCCTCACCGTCCGCGACCACCTCGACCGGGCACTGGCCGTGTACCCCGACCGGACCGCCTTCGTCGACGAGCCCGACCAGCCCGCGCCATCCATGGGCGAGGTGACGTTCGCCCGCATGGGCGAGCTGGTCGACGCCGCCGGCGCAGGCCTCGACGCTCTCGGCGTGCCCATGGGAGGCCGGGTGGCCATGGTGTCGCACAACGCCGGGCGCCTGCTCACCTGCTTCTGGGGCGTCAGCGGCAACGGGCGCATCTTCGTGCCCATCAACTTCCGGCTCAGCCTCGACGAGGTGACCTACATAGTCGAGCATTGCGGCGCCGACGTGCTGCTCGTCGATCCCGAACTGGCCGACACCCTGGGTCCGGTGCGGTGCCGCCACAAGTTCGTGCTCGGCGACGAGTCGGACCAGGCCCTGTTCCGGTTCGGCGAGACGCCGCAGCCGTGGACGCCCGACGAGGACGAGACCGCGGTCATCAACTACACCTCGGGCACCACCGCCCGGCCCAAGGGCGTGGAGCAGACCCACCGGAGCCTGTGGATCAACTCGGCCGTGTTCGGCCTGCACACCTCCGTCACCGACCGCGACAGCTACCTGCACACCCTGCCCATGTTCCACTGCAACGGCTGGGGGATGCCCTACGCGCTGGTCGGCATGGGTGCGGTGCAGGTGGTGCTGCGCAAGGTGGACGGCCCCGAGATCCTGCGCCGGGTGGACGCCCACGGCATCACCCTGCTGTGCGGCGCGCCGGCGGTGGTGGCCGCCATCCTCGACGCGGCCGCGGCCTGGGACGGCACCGTTCCGGGGGCGGGGCGCACGCGCATGGTGGTGGCCGGCGCGCCCCCGCCGACCCGCACCATCGAGCGGGTGGAGACCGATCTGGGCTGGGAGTTCATCCACCTGTACGGCCTCACCGAGACGGCCCCGGTCCTGACCATCAACCGCAGCCGGGCCGAGTGGGACGATCTCTCGCCGGCGGAGCGGGCCCGCATGCTCTCGCGGCAGGGCGTGCCCGCGCTGGGGGTGCGCATGAGGGTGGATGCCTCGGGCGAGTTCCTGGCCCGCTGCAACCATGTGCTGGAGGGCTACTGGGAGCAGCCCGACGCCACCGCCGAGGCCATACGCGACGGCTGGTTCCACACCGGCGACGGCGGGTACCTCGACGACGACGGCCACTACATGATCACCGACCGCAAGAAGGACGTGATCATCTCCGGGGGCGAGAACGTGTCGTCGATCGAGGTGGAGGACGCCCTGTTCTCGCATCCGGCCGTGGCCGAGGTCGCTGTGGTCGGCGTGCCCCACGAGAAGTGGGGCGAGACGGTCAAGGCGCTGGTGGTGCTGGCACCGGGAGCCGCTGCCACACCCGAGGAACTGATCGCCCACTGCCGGGAGCGCATCGCCCACTACAAGTGCCCCACGTCGGTGGAGATGCGCGACGAACTGGCCCGCACCGCCACCGGCAAGCTCCAGAAGTTCAAGCTGCGGGCCCCCTACTGGGAGGGCATGACCAAAGCCGTCAACTAGCTCTGGAATTGGCAGCGGAATGCATCCATGCCGCGCATTGCGCTGCCAGTTCCGTACGGTTGCAACATGACTGGTATCAATGCCAAGGCGGTTTCGGCGCTCTTGGAGCGGGCCCGGCGCGAAGTGGACTCCGGCCTGCTGCCGGCCGCCCAGTTGGCGCTGGCCCTCGAGGGCGAGATCGTGGTGTCGGAGGCGCTGGGCGACTGCACGACCGGTACCCGGTTCCACACCTACTCCGCGGTGAAGCCGTCGGTGGCTCTCGCCGCCATGGAGCTGGCCGCCGATGGCCTCTTCGACGTCGCTGCGCCGGTGCGCGACGTGCTGGAGCCGTTCGGGGACAACGGCAAGGAAGCCGTCACCGTGTCGCAGGTGATGCTCCACGCGGGCGGCTTCCCGTACGCGCCGCTGGGGCGCACCGAGGCCACCGACCGCGCCGCCCGGATGGCGGCCTACGCCTCCTGGGAGACCGACTGGGCGCCCGGAACCCGCTTCGAGTACCACGCCCTGTCGGCGCACTGGGTGTTGGCCGACATCGTCACCGAGGTCACCGGACGCCCCTACGCCGACGTGATCGCTGAGCGGGTGATGCAGCCCGCGGGCTGCTCCCGGTGGCTGGGCATCGGCATCGACGACCAGGCCGGCGTGGCCGACGTCGCCGGCGTGGGCTCGGTGCCGACAGCGGCCGAGTTGGCCGCTCTCGGTCTGGACGAGCTGCCGGGCGGCGTCAGCACCGAGGCGCTGACGGCCTTCAACCGGCCCTGGCTGCGGGCTGTCGGGGTTCCCGGGGGTGGCGGGATCGCCCGGGCCGAAGACATGGCCCGGTGGTACCAGGCCGTGCTCCACAACCCCGACGGCTTCCTGCACCCGGAGGTGCGCCACGACGCCATGGTCGTCCGCCAGAACCATCCCGACTGGACGGGGACGCCCGCCAACCGCTCCCACGCCTTCACCCTGGCCGGTGCCGACGGCAAGGCCGGCATACGCGGCCACGGGCACGGGGCCCCCGCCGAGGCGTTCGGGCACGGCGGCGCCGGCGGCCAGATCGCCTGGGCCGACCCCGACAGCGGGATCTCGTTCGCCTACCTCACCAACGGCCTCGACCGAAACGACCTCGCCTCAGCCCGCCGCGGCGTCGCCCTCTCCACCAGGGCCTTGGCATGCGCGAAATGAGAGAACAGATTGAAAGCTCATATAATTCTGCAAATGCGGACGGGGTGGCCCCGAGGAGTTTCTCAACCCGGACTCGGCCACCACGGGCCGCCACGGGCCACAACATCGCCATCGGCTTGCTGGCCGGCGTGCTCAACGGCGCCGCCTTCGGCCGCTCCGTCGTCGATCAGAACGCGGACCTGGCCTCGCCCGCCAACACCGGGCAGGCCATGCTCGTCATGCGGTCCGACCTGTTCCGGCTGCATCGCCCCCCGCTTAGTCTGCCCAGGCGCCGCGTGCCCTCGCCTGGGTGCTGGCGCCGGTGCGCACGAAAATGGAACACACGCTCATAACCGAACAGGCGAGGCGCTGGGCGGCCGAGCCCTTCGAGCCGGCTGCCTTCGAGGTGGGCCGCAACGACATCCTGCGCTTCGCGCGCGCCGTCGGGGCCACCGACCCCGTCCACACCGACGCCGGAGCCGCCCGCGCCGCCGGCTACCGGGACCTGCTGGCGCCGCCCTACTTCCCGTACGCCATACGCATGCACGCCGCCCATCTCGCCGGCCGCGGCCGGATCGAGGCCGACGGCTCGGCCAGCGAGGACGTGCCGCCGCTGGACGTCAAGCGGGCCATGGCCGGCGAGACCGAGATCGAGATGGGCGTGCCGGTCGTCGCGGGCGACACGATCACCATGCACAAGGAGATCGTCGCCATCTACGAGAAGGTCGGGCGCTCCGGTCCGATGGCCTTCGTCAAGACCCAGTTCACGTTCCGCAACCAGCGCTCGGAGCTGGTCATGCGCGAGCGCTTCACGAGGATCTACCGGTGAGCGCCGTCGAGGGCGGGACCGGACCGCGGGATCCGGCCGTCCCGGCCGCCGGCGACGACATCCCGCCGCTGACGTGCCGGCCCGACGAGATCGACCTGTTCATGTTCAGCGCGGCCGCCTGGCTCCTGCACCGGGTCCACTACGACGCCCCCTTCACCACCGGCCAGGACGGCCACCCCGGCCTGCTGGTCCACGGCCCGCTGCAGGGCGCCTGGATGATGCTGGCGGTGCAGGCCTGGCTCGGCGTGGGCGCGTGGCCGCGGTCGATCAACTACCGCCACTTCGCCCCGGCCTACGCCGGCGACAGCCTGGAGTGCGGCGGGACGGTCACCGCCGTGGACGTGGAGGCGGGATCATTCGACGCCGACCTCTGGGTTCGCAAGCTCGACGGCACCGTCACCACCCGTGGCTCAGCGTCGTTCGGTCTCCCGCCCCGCGAGCAAGGGGCGGAGGTGGCCGGCCAGCTCCAGCCGGCGGCCACCCACATGAATCAGCGGTGACGAGCAGGCTGCGCTCGCGGCCGGGCCGAGCCGGGCGGCTGCCCAGCCCAGCGCCTCCACGACCGCGCCGAACAGCGGCGGCCCACGATCCCGCCCGCGTAGAGCCCGACCCGGTTCCGGCGCTGCCGGTCGCCGGCTCCGGTCGCCGAGTTCGCTGCCTGAGGACCGGATGCCCGGCAGTTGGGAACGGCCGGGCGCTGTGGCATCATGGCTGACCGGCGCCCCGGCGCCGGCACGCTCCCTTAGCTCAGCCGGCAGAGCGTCTCCATGGTAAGGAGAAGGTCGTCAGTTCGATTCTGACAGGGAGCTCGGCGCAGGCACCCGTCCTGGCCTTCCCGGCGACGTAGCTCAGTTGGCAAGAGCGCTCGACTCATAATCGAGAGGTCGACAGTTCGAGTCTGTCCGTCGCTACATGCAGCGCCGATCCCGCGCGGCACGCCGTCGATGCATGCAGCGCCGATCCCGCGCGGCACGCCGTCGATGCATGCAGCGCCGATTCCGCGCGGCACGCCGTCGATGCATGCAGCCCGCCGCCGGGGAGCTGTTGTGACCGCTTCGCCCCGGCGCCGCCTGCGAGCCGTCGAGGAGTCGCCGCGTAACGTCGGCCGCGATCGCGAGTCTCAATCCACGACGGACATGGCCGCTCTCGTCGAGTCGGCCAAGTCCGGCGACCGGGAGGCGTTCGACCGGCTGGTGCGCATCACTCACGCCGACGCGTACGCGCTGGCCGTGCGCCTCACGGGCAGTACGGAGGATGCTCGAGACGTGGTTCAAGAGGCGTACCTGAGGGCCTACAAGAGCGTCGGCCGCTTACGCGGCGAGGCGCTGTTCAGCACGTGGCTCTACCGCATCGTGGCCAATTGCGCGACCACCCACCTCAGCCGTCGCCAGCGCCACCGCCACGACCATCTCGGCGCTCACGACGACGTGATCGACACCCGGCCCGACCACGACCCGGTCCTTCAAGGCGACTTGGCGGACCTGCGCGAGAGCCTCGACGCCGCCATCGGGGAGCTTCCGGCCCGGCTGCGCTCGGTCGTGGTGCTGCGGGACATGTACGACCTTCCCCATGAGGCCATCGCCAAGGAGCTCGGCATCTCGGTGACCGCCGCGAAGGTGCGGCTGCACCGGGCTCGCCGGCGTCTGCGCGAGCAGGTGCTCCCCCTCCCCGGAGAGGAATCGGATCGTGACGAGTGAGCCCCCCGACCCGGCAGGCGACGCCCTGGCCGCGTCCCGCACCGGCGCCGAGCCGGCGCCCGATCCTCCCGACCCGGCAGGCGGCGCCCTGACGCACCCGCGCCGCGACTGCGGGGCGGTCAGCGACGCGCTGGCGGCGGCCGCGGGCGGCGACCACGCCTTCGGACCCGGGGAGCTCGCCCACCTGGAGTCCTGCCTGCGGTGCCGGGTGGAGCAGTCGCGGTACCGGCGGTTGATGGACGCCATGCACCTGCTGCGCGAGGGTCCGGTGCCGGAGGACGCCCGGCTGGAGTCGCGGATCCTGGTGCATCTCGACCGGCACGGGCATCGCGGGGCTTGGGAGAACAGGCCCCGCGTCGCCGCGACCGTCGCCGCCGGCGCCGCGGCCGCGGCGGGCCTCATTGCGTTCACCGCCCGGCATCGCCGCGCCGCCCGACTGGCCTCCTGACTCCGAGGAGCCTGCCGCGCCGGCGGGCCCGCCCCCGTAGCCGTCCGCGGCCCTGCCGGCTGCCTTCCGGGGCTCTGCGGCGTCGCCGGCCCGCACCCCGCAGAGCCCGTAGCCGTTCGCGGCCCTGCACTGGTAGCCTTTCGGGGCTGCTGAGGGGCGTGGCTCAATTGGCAGAGCACCGGTCTCCAAAACCGGCGGTTGGGGGTTCGAGTCCCTCCGCCCCTGCAAATTGACGACGGCCACCCCAACGGCGCCGCAACCCGCACGAGGTGACTTCCACAAATGGCGATGAACCGTCAGCAGAAGCGGCTGCTTCAACGGCAGGGCGAGATAGACGCCGAGGGCGCGCCGGTGAGGACCCGCAATCGCGGCGCCTCGACGCCTCCCGCGGAGCGCACCTCGCCGGGCCAGTTCCTGCGCGAGGTCCGGGGCGAGCTCCGCAAGGTGGCCTGGCCCAGCCGGGCCGAGACCGTCAACTACTCGATCGTGGTCCTTGTAACCGTCATAGTGCTCACCGCCATGATCTACGGGCTCGACTGGGTCTTCTCGACCTTCATACTCGAGCTCTTCGAATCCTGAGGTACCCCCATGTCCGATGCACCCGTCTCCCCGTCCGCCGCCGTCATCACCGAGGACGACCTGTTCGACGAGGCGGACTCCGCCGGCGAGTCCGCCGAGCCCGTCAGCCCCTACGACAAGCCGGGCAGGTGGTTCGTGGTGCACACCCAGTCCGGCTACGAGAAGAAGGTCAAGCAGAACCTCGAGGCCCGCACCGCGTCGATGAACATGGAGGGGCGCATCCACGAGGTGGTCATCCCTCGGCGCGACGTGCCGGAGTTCAAGAACGGCAAGAAGGTGATCTCCTCGAAGCGGCTGTTCCCCGGATACGTGTTCGTGCGCTGCGAACTCGACGAGGAGGTGTGGCCGGTCATTCGCGACACGCCCAACGTCACCGGCTTCGTGAACCAGGGCGGCGCCCCGTCGCCCCTGCGCCGCCGCGACGTCGAAGCCTTCCTCGGCGTGGAGGCCGACCGGTCCCGGGAGGCGTCCAAGCGGGCCAAGCCGATGTTCGAGTACGGCATGGGCGAGACCGTCCGCGTCAAGGACGGCCCCTTCGCCGACTTCTCCGGCGAGATCATCGAGATCAACGAGGACCAGCTCAAGGTCAAGGTGCTCGTGAACATCTTCGGCCGGGAGACGCCGGTCGAGCTCGAGTTCGCCCAGGTGGCCCGCCTCTAGTCAGCCTCGAGGGCATTGGCGGGTTGCCGCCCGCGGCCGATCCCGCCACACTGCCCCGACCGGAGCGCGGTCTGCCGCTCTCCCCGCCAGTTCCCACCGCCCGAAGAGAGTCCGGATGGCACGCAAGCAGGTCGCAGCCCTAGTGAAGATCCAGATCCCCGCGGGTCAGGCGACGCCCGCTCCGCCGGTGGGCACCGCGCTGGGCCCCCACGGCGTGGCCATCATGGACTTCTGCAAGGATTACAACGCTCGCACCGACCACATGCGGGGCCAGATCGTCCCGGCGGAGATAACGATCTACGAGGACCGGTCGTTCACGTTCGTCACCAAGACGCCGCCCACATCGTTCCTGATCCGCTCGGCGGCCGGCCTCGAGAAGGCGGCGGAGACCCCGGGCCGCGAGACCGTCGGCACCATCACCGACGCCCAGCTGACGGAGATCGCCGGGATCAAGATGCCCGACCTCAACGCCAACGACTTGGAGGCGGCCAAGGCGCAGATCGAGGGCACCGCCCGCTCGATGGGCGTCACCGTCGCCTAGAGGCCGAGCGGACCACCAGACACCGGGAGCGACCATGGCCAAGGGCAAGAAGCACGTCGAGGCGTCCAAGAGCTTCGACCGGCTGCGCCTCCACAGCGACGCAGACGCGGTGAATCTGGTGAAGAGCCTGGCCACCAGGCGGTTCGACGAGAGCGTCGACGTGGTCGTGCGGCTCGGAGTCGACCCCCGCAAGGCCGACCAGATGCTGCGGGGCACGGTGTCGCTGCCGTCGGGCACCGGCAAGGAGGTCCGGGTCGCCGTGTTCGCGCAGGGCGAGTCCGCGACCACGGCCCGCGAGGCCGGCGCCGACTTCGTGGGATCCGACGACCTGGCCGAGCAGGTGTCGGGGGGCATGACCGACTTCGACGTGGCCATCGCCACGCCCGACATGATGCCGGTGGTCGGCAAGCTCGGCCGGATCCTCGGTCCACGCGGCCTGATGCCCAACCCCAAGACCGGGACCGTCACCACCGATGTGGCCCGCACCGTCGAGGAGTTCAAGGGGGGCAAGGTCGAGTACCGCACGGACCGGTTCGCCAACGTGCACGTGCCCATCGGCCGGGCGTCGTTCGAGGAGGAGGACCTGCTCAAGAACCTCCGGGCCGTCGTGGCCGAGCTCCATAGGGCCAAGCCGGCCGCGGCCAAGGGCAAGTACGTGAAGAAGATGGTGCTCAGCTCCTCGATGGGTCCCGGCGTCCGGATCGACCCCGCCGGCGTTGGAGCTGCCGACTAGGCCGGTAGCATCGGTGAACTTCGACGCGCTCACCTGAGACATCCGGTGCGCTCCGCGGGGAGCACCAATGGGCCGGCAGGCCCGCCGGACGAGGAAGGCACCCCATGAGAGTCCCCAGGCCCGAGAAGGCGGCGGTCGTCGCCGAAGTGCGCGACCGGCTGGCGGCCAGCGACGCGGCCCTGCTGACCGGGTACCGCGGGCTGAACGTCGGCGAGATGGCCGAGTTGCGCCGGTCGCTGCGAGCCGCCGGCGGGGAGTACACGGTCTACAAGAACACGATGGTCCGCCTGGCCACCGCCGAGCTGGGCGTCGATGTGGCCCACCTGCTCACCGGCCCCACCGCGATCGCTTTCGTGAGCGCCGGCGACGACGGGACCGCAGGCGACGCGGCCGCGGTCGCCAAGGCCCTGCGGGACTTCTCGCGCTCCAACCGCGCCCTCGTGCTCAAGGGAGGGGTGCTGGGCGACAAGGTGCTCAGCGCCGAAGACTTGATGGCGCTGGCCGACCTTCCCTCCCGCGACCTGCTGCTCGCACACCTCGTCGGAGCGTTCGGCGCGCCGCTGGTGAAGCTCGCCGGGCTGTTGCAGGCCCTGCCCCGCAACTTCGCCTACGGACTCCAAGCCCTCATCGACGCGGGCGGCCCGTCCGGCGAAACGGAACAAGCACCCGGCACGGACCCGACATCCGACACAGACCCGACATCCGACACAGACCCGACATCCGACACGAACCCGACATCCGACACAGACCCGGCGTCCGGCGCGG
>JAPPLH010000127.1 GCA_028819505.1 Acidimicrobiaceae bacterium | reverse complement strand
GACGGCCGGCGGCGATCCGCCAGAGGGGCCGGACCCGGGAGTGCCCGGCGGCGATCCGCCGGAGGGGCCGGACCCGGGAGTGCCCGGCGGCGATGCGGGCGACGGTGCCCCGGACGAGTTGGTCATCGGGTCGGTCGACGATCTGCTCGAGGGGCGGATCCTGGACCAGGACACCTCGGTGGTGCTGGTGACCCGCAACGTGGACGTCGACTCCGCGGCCCTGCCAGCGCTGCTGGCCACCGGTGCCGGCTATGTGGGCGTGATGGGCAGCGAGCGCCGCTGGGCCACCACCCGGGCCCGCTTGGAGGCCGAGGGTGTGGATCCGGCTGCGCTCGACCGGGTCCATGCGCCCATCGGCATCGAGGTCGGCGCCGAGACGCCCGAGGAGATCGCGCTGAGCATCATGGCGGAGGTGGTCGCCCATCGCCGCACGTGAGCCGCTGTGCGTGCTGCGGGGCGGCGGCGATCTGGCCACTGGAGTCGCCTGGCACCTCACGCGGCAGGGCTGGCCGGTGGTGGTGCTGGAGCTGCCCGAGCCTCTGGCCGTGCGCCGCACGGTGTCGCTGTCGACAGCGGTCGCCGACGGCGAGATCATCGTGCAGGGAATGAAGGGCGTGCGGGTCGAGTCGATCACCCAGGCTCTGGCGGTAGCCGGACAGGGTGATGTGGCCGTGCTCGTCGCCCCAGCGTTGCCGCCGCTGGGCCACGCCCAACCCGACGTGGTGGTGGACGCCAGGATGGCCAAGCGCAACATCGACACCGCTATCGACGACGCCGAGTCGGTCGTGGCCCTGGGGCCGGGGTTCACCGCGGGCGTGGACTGCCACGCGGTGGTCGAGACGATGCGGGGCCCGAGCCTGGGCCGGGTGATCCGGTCCGGGCAGGCCCAGCCCGACACGGGCACGCCGGCCGAGATCGGGGGTCGATCAGCCGACCGGGTCGTTCGGGCGCCCGCCGACGGGACGGTCGAGTGGCGCGTCGGCATCGGCGACCTGGTGGCCGGGGGCCGGCCGCTGGGCGAGGTGGGCGATGCGACCGTCCGGGCGCCGTTCGACGGCGTGGTCAGGGGTGCCATCCGCGCCGGCACGCGGGTGCCCGCTGGCCTCAAGATCGGCGACGTCGACCCCCGCGCCGACCCGGCGGCGTGCTGGAAGATCTCCGACAAGGCCCTGGCCGTGGGCAACGGAGCGCTGGAGGCAGTGCTGGGTCGCCTCCAGTGGCCTGTCCTGACCGCGTCTCACAGCCATCGGCTCGCGGAGGCAGACTGAGCTTGGCACCGGCGGCTTGTTGCGAATATAGTCAGTGTATCTGTATATTCAGTAATGCTAGTACCTAAACAATGTTTTCAGACTACTTGAATCGTACATGCCCTCACAGGGCGTAAGGCCCTGTCACCAGGGCCCGAGCGGCGCGAATGCCGGCGTTCGGACCGTCGCAGGGTGCTGCCAGCCGATTTGGCAGGTTCTGCCAACGCTGGCGGTGATTTGGCAGTGATTGGCAGACGTGCTGTGTGGCGACACCACCGATCGCGGCGAGGGGGAGGGGATCGAGGACATCGACCCTCCCGACGACTGGGTAGAGACCGTTCCCGACGACTATGCCAACCTGCCGGTCCCCGAACCGGAGCCCGGATGTCGCGTTCACTGTCGGCAAGGGAACGTAGCTACCTCCGATGTTCAGGGCCCGAACGGTGGCATGTGGGTGCACCCATGTGCAATGCGCGTGTGGACTCGTGCTCCTACTGATGTAGTCGCGGCTTTCAACCAATCAAGCATGAGACCCCTAGCGCCACCTGAGATTGCCGTGCCCGTGGTGAGTGCATCCTCGCGACCTCCATGGCCGTCCACCGCACGCCGAGTTCCGCCAATAGGGTGAACTCCGTGGTCCGGCCTGCGTTCAATGTGCTGCCCCATGGGTCGGTGGGGCGGGCGGTGGAGATCGCCCGGCTGGCCGAGAGCCTCGGCTACGAGCGCTGCTGGGTGTACGACGAGGGGCTCGCGGCCAGCGACGTGTACGTGGCGATGACCGCCATCGCGACGGCGACCGAGTCCCTCGAGATAGGCCCGGGCATCACCAACCCCTACACCCGCCACGCCGGGGCCACCGCCGGGGCGATCGCCTCGCTCGACGAGCTGTCGGGCGGGCGGGCCTTCCTGGGCATCGGTGCCGGAGGCAGCCTCACGCTCGACCCCCTCGGCATCGCCCGCGAGCGGCCCCTGGCCGCGGTGCGCGAGACCGTCGCCGCCTGCCGTCGCCTGTTCTCGGGTGCCGCCGTCACCGTCGACGGCGCCCATGTGAGCCTGCGCGGGGCGTCGCTGCCGGACGCCCGGCCCGGCATCGAGATATGGCTGGCCGGACGGGGGCCGAGGATGCTGGAGTTGGGCGGCGCCGCCTGCGACGGGGTGTTGGTCGACTTCGTCTACAAGCCGCACATCGGACCTGCGGTGGAGCGGATCCGGGCCTCGGGCCGGGCGGCGGGCAACGACCCCCGCATCGCCTACTCCACGACGCTCGTGACCGACGACGAGGCCATGGCCGCGGTCAAGCCCCACATGACCTACCGGCTGGTCGACACGCCTCCCGACGTGCAGGAGGCCATCGGGCTCACCGGCGCGGACGCGGCTGCGATCAGGGCGGCACTGGCCGACGGTCTGGAGGCCGCGGCCGAGCACGTGCGCGACGAGTGGGCGCTGCCCTTCGTGATCGCCGGCACCCCGGGCGAGTGCGCCGAGGAGCTTCACAGCCTGGCCGTGCGGCACGGGATCGAGTCCTTCGTCGTGCCGCTGCTCGACGACGAGCCGGCCGAGAAGCTGCTCCGCTCCGGCGCGAAGATCATGGGAATGATCGAATAATCCTCGAATGGGGTTGCGATGTCCGGCAGCCCCTGTAGAGTGCTGTCGCTGACCCGGTTCGCTGGATGCCGGGACGGCCGCCGGAGCGCTCGGCGCTCCAGCTGAGCCCCAGCGCTCCGAGTCCCGCCGTCAACACACGCCGACGTGCGGGGAGGAGCCGATGATTATCTGGTATTGGTCCGTCAAGGGCGGGGTAGGCACGTCGGTGGTGGCCGCCGCGACCGCTGTCCGCCTGGCCTCCGAAGACCGGGAGACCACGCTCGTGGACCTCACCGGCGACCAGCCGGCGCTGCTCGGCATGATCGCCGGCGCGGCGCCGCAGCAGCCCGGCATCGGCGATTGGGTGGCCGCGGGGGACGGCGTCGCGGCCGACGCCATCGGCAGGCTGCTCGAGGACGTGGCGCCGGGTCTGCGACTGCTTCGCGACGGCACCCAGCCCGCGCTGGCCGGCCACGCCGCGGACGGAGGGAACCAGCGTTCGAGGCTGGTTCTGGCGCTCGAGATGCTGGCCCGTGCCGGTCCGGTGGTGGTGGACGCCGGGCTTGACCCGTTCGAGTTGCGGACCGACCTCGCCGACTCGCACCGGCCGGTGTGCGTGCTGCGGTCCTGCTACCTCGCCCTGAACCGGGCCCAGCGGACGTCCGGCCCCTACGACCGGGTGGTCCTGGTGGAGGAGCCGGGCCGGGCTCTGCGGGTGCGCGACGTGGCCGCCGCCGTCGGCGCCTCCAGTGTGCAGCGGGTTGCCTGGGATCCCCGCGTCGCCCGGTCGGTCGACGCGGGGACGATGGTGAGCATGCTCCCTCCGCCGCTGCGGCGCTTCGAGCTGCCGGCATGAGCGGCAGCGTCGTCGCGGTGCAGGGATCGGCAGCGGGCCGCGACGCGGCCGCCCGGGCCCGCGCCGCCGGCGTCGACGGCGCCGCCGCACTGGTGGAGGCCGTGCACCGCACGGTGATCGACAGGATCGCCGAGGGCCCGATGCCGGCGATGGACATCGCGGGCGTCGTCCGCGCTCTGGCCCCCCTCACCCCGACGCAGGTGGTCGACGAAGTGGTGGCCCGGGTCGCGGCCCGCGTGCATGGCCTGGGCCCCCTGGAGCCGCTGCTTGCCGATGCGGCGGTGAGCGAGGTGATGATCAACGGGCCGGGGCCGGTGTGGATCGAGCGGGGCGGCACGGTGAGCCGCAGCGGGGTGTCGCTGGACCGGGCCGCCGTCGATCTGGTCATCGAGAGGATCGTGTCCCCGCTGGGCCGCCGGGTCGATCAGCTGACCCCCTGCGTGGACGGTCGCCTGCCCGACGGCTCCCGGGTCCATGTGGCCGTCCCCCCGGTGGCGGTCGACGGCCCCTATGTCACGATCCGCCGCTTCGTGGTGCCCGGCGCGGCCCTCGAGATGTTCGCGGGCCCGCCGGTGGTGGCCCTGCTCGAGGAGCTCGTGGACCGGGGCGCCAACCTCGTCGTGAGCGGCGGCACGGGAGCGGGCAAGACCACCCTGCTCAACGCCCTGGCCGGCCGGGTGAGCCATCGTCAGAGGGTCATCACCATCGAGGACGCCGCCGAACTGCAGCTGGAGCATCCCCACGTGGTGAGGCTGGAGGCCCGGCCCGAGTCCCGCGAGGGAGGAGGGGCGGTGACGATCCGAGACCTCGTGCGCAACGCGCTGCGGATGCGTCCCGACCGGCTGGTGGTGGGCGAGGTGCGGGGACCGGAGGCGCTCGATCTGCTGCACGCCCTGAACACGGGCCACGCCGGGTGCCTCTCCACCGTGCACGCCAACGGTCCGGTCGACGCTCTGCGCCGGCTGGCCGCGCTGGCCACGGCAGCCGACGAGCGCCTGGGAGTGGACGCGGTCCGCGACCATGTGACCGCCGCCATCGATGCAGTAGTGCATCTGGGAAGATCCCCCGACGGCGCCCGGCGGATCGCCGCCGTCGCCGAGGTGGCCGACCACGACCGGGTGCGCCTGCTGGCCGGCGACACCGAGGTCTGCTCGCCCATCGCCCGGGCCGCCCGACTCGAGGCCGAGCAGCGCTTGGAGGCCGGGAAGTGTTTGGAGGCCGAGCAGCGCTTGGAGGCCGGGAAGTGTTTGGAGGCCGAGCAGCGCTTGGAGGTCGGGAAGTGTTTGGAGGCCGCGACGTGACTGCGGTGCTGGCTGCCGTCCTTCTGTTCGCCGCGTTGGCCCCCGATCTGCCGCCGGCGGGGCCCCGGGGCCGCGTGCCGGGCGGCGGGCCTCCTCGGAGGGCCGGGACCGCCCGGGTGGTGGCCGCGGCGCGACGGTGGGCAGGGCGGTCCGAGCAGGCCGACGCCATACCGCAGGCTCTCGAGTTGACGGCCCGGGCCCTGCGGTCCGGCGCCTCGGTGCTGACCGCCCTCGACGGTGTGGCCGCCGAGCTCCCCGAGACCGGCCTGCGTGCCGTGGTGAGCCGGGTCCGCGGCGGGCTGAGCCTCGCCGACGCGCTCGGCGATTGGGTCGCCGACACGCCCGACCGCCGGACGGCCGCCGCCCTGCTGGTGCTGGGCCACGCCTCGGGAGCGGCCATGGCCGCGAGTCTCGACCGGGCGGCCGCATCGCTGCGCCAGCGGCAGGCCCTCGGCGACGAGATCCGGGCACTGACCTCCCAGACGCGCGCCTCCGGGATGGTCGTCGCGGCTGCTCCGGCCGGCTTCGCGGCCATCGTCACGCTCGTGGACGCCGATGCGATGAGCGGGCTGCTGGCCACGCCGGTGGGGCTCATGTCGTTGGTGGCCGGCCTGGCGCTGGAGGGACTCGGCCTCTGGTGGATGGCCCGTCTGTGCCGGGGCGTGGGCTGGTGGGCGTAGCTCTCCTGCCGCTGGCTGCCGCGGCCCTGCTGGTGCTGACGGCCTTCGACGCGTCGGACGCGCCGCGGCGCGCCGCCCGTCGCCGCCTTCGCGCCGCCGACCGGTCCGCCGGGCGCGACCCCGCCGGGCGCGACCCCGCCGGTGCTCTGTCGGCACTGGGCCGGCGGCTGTCGGGCGGCGCAGTGGAGCCCGAGGACGAGGCGCTGGTCGGCGTCTCGGCTCTCGTGACCGCTGCCGTGGCCGTGGCGCTCGGCCCGGCCTCCGGCCTGCTCGCGCTCTCGGGGGTGGTGGTCTCGGTCGCCGTCCGGCGCCGGTCCCGCAGGCGCCGGCGCGTGCAGCAGGTCGAGCGCCACCTGCCCGAGGTGATCGACCTGCTGGGGCTGATGGTCGGGGCGGGCAGGCCCACGGTGACGGCCCTGGCCGACGTCGGTCCCCGAGTCTCGGAGCCGTTCCGGTCGGAGCTGCTGGCAGTGGTGCGGCGCACCGCGGCCGGCGAGCCCTTCGTCGACTCGGTGCGACGGCTGCGGGACACTCTGGGCGCCAGCGTCTCGCCGGTCGTGCATGCGGTGACCGCGGCCGAGATCGATGGAACGCCGCTGCGGCCCGCGCTGCAGCGAGCCGCCGACGAGGCTCACCGCCGGCGCCGGGTCCGCGCGCAGGAGGCTGCCCGGCGGGTTCCGGTGCTGATGCTGTTCCCGCTGGTGTTCTGCGTGCTGCCCGCGTTCTGCCTGCTGACCGTGGTGCCGCTGCTGTTGGGAAGCGTCTCCGACTTGGGCCTCGCGCCGTGACGGCCCCATAGCTCAGGCGGGTAGGCCCCGGCCACGACGGCGGAGGCCGATCCCGTCACTACCCCGGAAGGAGAGATCATGCTCTTGCGCATCTTTACGGTGCTGGTGACGCTCTACGGCTCGGCGCGCCGCCGGCTCGATGAGCGCGGCCAGACCACTGCCGAGTACGCCCTCGTCATCGTCGGCGCCGCCGCGGTGGCGGTGCTGCTGCTGACCTGGGCGACGGGCTCGGGCAGGATCGCGTGGCTGCTCGACAAGATGGTTGACACCGTCGCCAAGATGGTCAAGTGAGCGGCGGGCGCGCCGTTCGCCGGCCGGGGCGCGGCCCGCAGTCGGGGCAGGCGACGGTGGAGTTCGCGCTGGTGATGCCGTTCTTCGCGTTGATGCTGCTGGCCGTGGTGCAGGTGGGCCTGCTCGTGCGGGCCCGGGTGCTGGTCACCCACGCGGCCCGCGAGGCGGTGCGCTCGGCCGCGGTCGGGGTCAGCGACGCAGAGGTGCGGTCCGCCGCGGCCGCCGCAGCCGACTTGGATCCTCGGCGACTGACCGTCGTGGTGCATCGGGCCGGCGGCAGAGCGACTGTGCAGCTGCAGTACGCCGAGCCCACCGACGTCCCGCTGGTGGGACCCCTGGTGGGGGACGCGGTGTTCGAGGCCCGAGCCACCATGCGCTTGGAGTAGGCGGGCGGCCGCCCACCCGCCCGGCCCCTGAGTCACCGAGTCCATCCGGGCAGGCGGCACTGTGGCGGTCTGTGTCCGTCACGGTCGGGGCGCAGGGCCGGGGCAGGGCCGGGGCGCCCGGTGCAGGGGCCGCCCCGCGAAGCCGGCGATGCGGTACCGTCTTGGTCCGTGTCCGTCACGATCCGGCGCAGTGAGCAGCCGCCGTGGACCGTGCTCAGCGTCGCTGGCGACCTCGATGTCGTCGGGGCGCCCGACGTGCGCCAGGCCGTCGTCACCGCCGTGGCCGAGGGCTCCCGCCTGCTGGCCCTCGACTTGTCGGCTCTCGACTTCGTCGACTCGTTCGGCCTGGGGGCGGTGGTCGGCGCGCTCAAGCGAGTGCGCCAGCGGGGCGGCGAACTGGCCGTGGTGTGCCCGTCGTCCCGCATCCGCAGAGTGTTCGAGATCTGCGACCTGGACAGGGTCCTGGCGATGCACGACTCGATCGGCGCTCTGCCCGAGCCGTCCGCGGCCGTCCGCGGCGGCGCGGCCGCCGACCGGAGGCGTCCATGAGCGGCGCGGAGGCGGCCGCCGGCGACGCAGTCGAGATCGAGATACCGGCCCGGGCCGACTACGTGTCCCTGGTGCGCCTGGTGGCGGCCGCGGCGGCCGAACTGGCGCCGGGCCTCGAGGCGTCGCGCATCGACGACCTCCGGGTGGCGGTGTCGGAGGCGACCACCAACGCCATACAGGCCCACATCCGCTCCGGCAGCAACCGTCCCGTGAAGGTCTGCTGCCGCTGCTCCGACGGGAGCGTCGTGGTGACGGTCCGCGACGAGGGTCCCGGCTTCGACGTGGACGCGCTGCCGGAGATGCCGCCTCCCGAGTCGGAGGCCAGGCTCGGACGCGAGTCCGGTTTGGGCATCTCCATCATGCGGACCCTGGCCGACCAGTCGAGCATTGACTCCTGCTCAGAGGGAACCGAGGTGCGTCTCGCCTTCCTGCTCTAGGCGGCGCGGGACCAGAGCCGCGTCGCCCCGGCATCGGCGGCCACCGGTCCCCCGGTGCAGGCGACCGGCCACGAGTCGCCGTGGCCGACGCCGCGTCGCCCCGGCATCGGCGGTCACCGGCCCCCCTAAGGCGGCGGGTCGGCGCCGGTCCTCCCGGCTCGGTGCTCGTCTGCGGCGAGGTCGTCCACGGCCAGATGGTCGATGCGGTCGCTCCGGTGGACAGCCCTCAGCAGCAGGTGCGCGACGATGGGGAGCGTGACGATCATCGCGCCCGCCGCGACGGCCAGATAGGCGGATCCGCGCCAACCGAGCAGGGGAGCGGCCCCTGCCGACATCAGCAGCAGGGCCACCGGGCTGGCTTTGCCGGCGGCCTGGATCCGGGCGAACGGCGTCGAGAACCGGAGCAGCCCGACGCCGGCCAGGGCTGCGATGACCGCACCGGCGACCATCACCACCTCGGCCGCAACCCTCATGGCGCGCTCCTGCCGCCCGCGCCGCCGGCGTCGCGCTCCAGGAAGCGGCTGGCCGCGAGCGTGCCCGCCAGCCCCACCAGGGCGATCACGGTGATGATGGCGAGGAGGGTGTGGCTGTCGCGGTCGACAGCGTCGATGACGATGCCGCCGGCGAGCGAGACGAGGGCCACCTCCACGCCGATCACCCGATCGGCGAGGCTCGGGCCGCGCACCACCCGGTAGAGGGCGCAGAGCCCGGCAGCCGCGAAGCCGGCGGCGGCCAAGGCGGTCATCGGACGGATGCCTGGGCGGCCGGTCGCGGCGCGGTGGTGTCGCGCCCGCTCTCGTTCGATGCGCTCACGGGCCGCTCCGGCCGCGGCCCCGTCCGCATGGGCCGGAGCGGCGCACCTGTCCGCTCGGCCTCCGGTGCGATCATCGGACGCCCATCGGACTGGAGGTCGGCAGGGCTTCGCAGGCGAGGTCGGCCAGCTTGCGGGCGTGGGCCGCCGTCGAGTCGCTCAGGCGGCCGTGGAGCAGGTGGATGTAGTAGCGGCCCGAGGAGCGGTCGACGTCGACGACTGCCGTGCCGGGGCTGAGGGTGATCGACGCCGACAGGAGCAGCACGTGCTCGCTGCCGGTGGCCGGCAGGTCGACCGCGATGATCACCTCCTCCGTGCCGTCGTTGGGCGTGACGATCTCGATGGCCACGCTGACCGTCGAGCGGGCGAGGTCGAGGAGGACCAGCCATGCGAACCTGGGCAGGGGCCGGAAACGGATCACGTGGCAGGCCGTGGGCCCCCGGTCGGCGGCCAGCACGACGACGGAGAGCGTCAGGCCGGAGGCCAGGTTGGCGATCGACACAGACCCCCAGAGGCCGCACCAGACCATGACGAGGCCGGCGGCGGTCACCGCCCGCCGCGGCGTTCCCGGATACCGCCGGCCGCTCACGGCCGGACCGCCGCGATGTAGCTGGCGGGTCTGCGCAGGTCCTCGGCCGCCTCGGTCGATAGGTCGAGAAGCGTTCCGGCGAACAGCGACACCATCAGGGTGCCGGCCACCGCCAGCGCGGTGGCGGTGTGCATGATGCGCCTGCCTCGGCGCGGGGCCGGTCTGGGGCGGGGCCCGTCGGTCCGCCCGCCCCAGAAGACCTCGTTCCAGATCTTGGTCATCGACAGCAGCGTCAGGCCTCCGGCCAGCAGCGCGGCCACCACCACCACGGTTCCTCCCTGGTCGACGGCGGCCGAGATGACTGCCAGCTTGGCGACGAAGCCGGAGAAGGGGGGGATCCCGGCCAGGCTCAGGGCCGGGATCGCGAACATCACGGCGACCAGCGGCTCGCGCCCGGCGAGGCCGCCGGACCGGTCCAGCGAGCTCGAGCCCTCGTGGTTCTCGATCAGGCCGCCCACCAGGAACAGGACGGCCTTGACGGGCATGTGGTGGATCAGGAACAGGATGGCTGCGGCCGTGCCCGCGACGGTGAAGAGGCTGAGGCCCATGAACATGTAGCCGATCTGGCTGATGACGTGGAACGACAGGATGCGCTTGACGTCGGACTGGGCAAGGGCGCCGAGGACGCCGAGCACCATGGTGAGGGCGGCCACCAGCAGCATGATCGGCCCCAGATCCTCCATTCCCATCAGGTTGTGGAACCGGATCATCGAGTAGATCCCGACCTTGGTCAGCAGGCCGGCGAACACTGCGGTGATGGTGGTGGGCGCGGTGGGATAGGAGTCCGGCAGCCAGCTGAACAGCGGGAAGATCGCGGCCTTGGTCCCGAAGACCACCAGGAACCAGGCTCCGATGCCGAGCCGGACCCCGGTCTCCAGCTGCGGTATCCGCTCGGCCAGCAGCGCCATGTTCACCGTGCCGGTGGCGGTGTAGACGAAGGCCACGCCGAACAGGAACAGCGTCGAGGCCAGCAGGTTCATCACCACGTAGGTCATGCCCGCCCTGACCTGGCTCCGGTTGCCCTGGTGGGTGAGCAGCACGTAGCTCGAGACCAGGATCAACTCGAAGGCGACGAAGAGGGTGAACAGGTCGCCGGTGAGGAAGGCCAGGGAGACCCCGGAGGTGAGCACGCACAGCAGCGGCCCGCTCAGTTGCGGGTTCGCCGCCCAGACCGTCCGGCGCTGGCCGATGGCGAAGACCTCCACCACGAAGATGATCGTCAGCGCCACCGGAAGGATGAGGGCGGCGAACAGGTCGGCCACAAGGACGATGCCGAGTTCCGGCGCCCAGCCGCCGACCGCGACGGTGTGGGTGCCGTCGCGGGCGACGGTCACCAGCATGATGTGCGACGCGAGCGCGGCCGAGCCCAGCCCGGCGAGGACCGCGATGTCGCGCCCGGGGGGGTGGGAGCGCACAGCGAGGCTGCAGGCCGCGGCCAGCAGCGGCGCGACGATCGCGACGGAGATCAACACTGTCATGTCGCCACCGGGTCCTCGGGTCCGGTCGGGGCGTTCTCGGCCGCCGCGATCCGGCGGTCCTCCAGGTCGTCCTCGACCAGGTCGTCGCCCGAGAGGGTCCGCTGGCGCCTGGCCAGCGCCAGCAGGAACAGGGTCAACCCGAACGAGATGACGATGGCGGTGAGGGTCAGGGCCTGCGGCAGCGGGTTGGACATGTCCTCCGGCGCCGCCTGGCCGGCGATGGGCGGCCAGCCGGCCGGGCCGCCCGCGGTGATCAGAGCGACCACCGTGGCGTGCCCCAGCAGGGAGTAGCCGAGGATGATCCGGCTCAGCGACCGCCCGGTCAGCAGGTACAGCCCGACGGCGGTCAGGCCGCCCACAGCCAGCAGGAGCGCGGCGTTCATTCTCGTTCCCCGCCGTCGGAGCGGGCCGGCGGGCCGGCGGCGAACTCGGACGCGCCCAGCCCGTCGAGCGCCGCGATGACCGTTCCGACCACGATGGCCGCCACACCGATGTCGAACGGCAGGGCGGACCCGGCCTTGACCTTGCCGAGCAGGGGCGCCTCCACCGACAGCACCTGCTGGTCGAACAGCGGACCACCCCACAGCAGCGGCATCACCGCGACGCCGGCCACCACGAGGACGCCTGCGGCCACCAGGGCGACGCCGTAGGTGGGCTGGTGGAACCCGGCGACGGTCCGGAGCGCGAGAACGGCCCCGAACACCAGCCCGGCGGCGAACCCGCCGCCGGGGTTGTTGTGGCCCGCGAACAGCAGGTAGCAGCCGACGACGGCCGCGAACGGGCTGGCCGCCCGGATGCCGAGCCGGATCATGGGAGCGGCCCGTCGGTCATGGCGTCGGGCTCCCCCGACTGGCGGAGGGGCGGGCGAGGGCCTGGACGCCCAGGGCCACGGTGGCAAGGACGAGGACCTCGCCCAGGGTGTCGAGTCCCCGTATGTCGGTGAGGATGACGTTGACGACGTTGCTGCCGCCGCCCTCGTCGACCGAGGCGGCCGCCAACTCGGCCAGCGGGGGCGCCGCGACGGGGTTGCCGGATGCGGCGCCGAGCCCGACCACCACCGCGGCTCCCCCGAGACCGGCGACGGCCATCCGCACTGCCCGCCACCGCAGGCCCGTCATCGGGAAGCTCCGGGAGAGGTGGCCGAAGGCGAGCACGAAGCCGACCACGATGGCCGCCTCGACCAGCAGCTGGGTCAGGGCCAGGTCGGCGGCGCCGTGGACCACGAAGACGGACGCGACCGCGATGCCGGTCGCTCCGAGCGCCAGGCCGGCGCCGAGGCGGGTGCCGACCCAGCACAGCGCCACAGCCGCACCGACGACGGTAACGGCCAGCACCCCCTGCAGGGGCCTGTCCCACGCGACGATGTGATCGAGGCTGATGCCGGCCAGGAACGGGGTGGCGGCCAGGGTCGCGACCGCGGCCATGGTCACCAGGTACACGGGAAGCGAGCCGTGCTGGACCCGGGCGACGGTCGCCCGCCCGACGGCCACGGCCCCGTCGATGGAGGCGTCCGTCCAGCGGGCCGCGCGGTCCGCAGGGGCCTGCCCGGGCCGCCCGCCCATGGCCAGTCCCACGATCGCGCCGACCACCAGGACGGCTGCTGAGACCGCCAGGGCCGGCTCCAGGCCGGGCCAGCGGTGCAGGTGCCCGACCGCTGCGCCGCCGCTCAGCCGGACCGCGGCCGGCGCCAGCACGCTGTCGAGGGGGCCGAGGACGGCGAAGGCCGCGACCCCGGCCGCCGCGAGCACCGCGGGCGGCGCGCTCAGCGCGGGACGGCGCGCCGACAGCGGGGTCTCCGGGCCCGGCCCGAACACCGCCACCAGGAACCGGACTGTGTAGGCCACGGTCAGCACCGAGCCGCCGATCACCCCGAAGCCGACGATCCAAGCCTCGGGCCCTTCCAGCCCGAGAGCGGCGCCGATGGCCGTCTCCTTGGCGACGAACCCGAACAGGGGCGGGGCGCCGGCCATCGACAGCCCCGCCAGCACGGCCGCGGCGAAGGCCACCGGCATGGATCGGGCCAGCCCGCCCAACTCGTCGATGTGGCGGGTTCCGGCCCGCACGTCGATCTCCCCGACGATCAGGAACAGCGCGCCCTTGAACAGGGCGTGCGCGACCAGCAGCGCCACCGCGGCCAGCACGGCCGCCGGTGTGCCGACGCTGAAGAGCGTGATCAGCATGCCCAACTGCGAGACGGTGCCCCACGCCAGTATCAGCTTGGCGTCGCGATGGCGAAGGGCGCCCAGCGCGCCCCACACGACGGAGGCCACCCCGAAGGCGATGCCGCATCCCCTCCACGCAACGATCCCCGAGAGGGCGGGGCCCGCCACCGCGACGAGCACCACGCCCGCCTTCACCATCGTGGCCGCGTGCAGGTATGCGCTGACCGGGGTGGGAGCGACCATCGCGCCCGGCAGCCACGCATGGAACGGGACCTGGGCCGACTTGGTGGCCGCCGCGATCATCACGAGCACGGCGCCGGCAGTGGCCCCGGCCCCGGCCCCGTCGACGGGCGCCAGTTCGCTGATCAGCGTCGTGCCGGCGGCGCCGGTCACCAGCAGCAGGCCGGCCAGCAGGACGAGACCGCCGCCTGCGGTCACCATCAGGGCGCGCCGGGCCGCCACCAGGACTGCGGCGTCGGTGCTCTTGTGCCCGACGAGGAGGAACGAGGTCACCGACGTCAGCTCCCAGAACACGAACAGCGTCCAGACCGAGTCCGCCCAGACGAGGCCCAGCATCGCCGTCGAGAAGGCCAGCAGGGTCGTGGCGAACCTGCCGGTGTGGGCCGTGCCCGGCCCGAAGTACCCGAAGGCGTAGACGAGGACGAGAACGCCGATTCCCGACACGATCAGGGTCATGACTGCCGCGAAGGCATCGACGCGGAACGTCATCGCCAGATCGAGCCCCCCCACCCAGGTCAGGTCGGCCGTTGCGGGCTGGCTGTCCCCGAGCCGGGCCGCGCCCCAGAGCGCACTGCACGCCGGCGGGACGGCGCCCACCAGCAGGCTGCCGCGGCCCAGCCGGCGGCCGGCGCGGGCCAACACCGCGCACACCGCGACGTGCAGCACGAGCAGGCTGAAGATCACCGGTCTGCCCCATCCCGCGCTTGCTCTAGCGTGTAAATTCTCACGGCTGGCACCCACCAGAGGCCGAGCGATTGCGCCGCCGACCCCGCATGCTCGAACGGCTCACAATAGCGAGGTCCCAGTACAGTGCGTGCCGGCCCGCCCGGCGGCGTCGGCACGGGCGACACTCATGACGTTCCCCCGTCGCCAGCAGACGGTCGGCGTCCTGGCCGCATCGGCCATCGCGGCCCTCGTCGGCGGCGCTATCCTCCGCGGTCCTCGACCGGTTTCCCCAAACCCTGCGAGCCGCTGCTTATCCTGTCCGAGATCCTGTCCGAGTCCCCAACAGTTGACTGGCGCCCGCCCGTCGGATCGGTTCGATGCCCATGGCCAACGCCCTAGTAATCGTCGAGTCGCCCGCCAAGGCGAAGACCATCTCCGGCTACCTGGGCCGCGGCTACGTCGTGGAGTCGTCCATCGGCCACGTCCGCGACCTGCCCAGCCGGGCGGCCGAGGTTCCCAAGGCCTACAAGTCGGAGCCGTGGGCCCGCCTCGGCATCGACGTCGACAACGGCTTCAAGCCGCTGTACGTGGTCAACAGCGACAAGCGCCAGCAGGTCCGCAAGCTCAAGGACCTGCTGGCCGGCGCCGACGAGCTCTATCTGGCCACCGACGAGGACCGGGAGGGCGAGGCCATCGCCTGGCACCTGATGGAGGTCCTGAACCCGCGGGTGCCGGTGAAGCGCATGGTCTTCCACGAGATCACCCGGGCCGCGATCTCCGCCGCGGTGGCCGCGCCGCGGGAGTTGGACCGCCGCCTGGTGGACGCCCAGGAGGCCCGCCGGCTGCTCGACCGGCTCTACGGCTACGAGGTGTCGCCGGTGCTGTGGAAGAAGGTCATGCCGCAGCTGTCGGCCGGGCGGGTGCAGAGCGTGGCGGTGCGCATCGTGGTGGAGCGCGAGCGCGAGCGGATGGACTTCGTGAGCGCCGGCTTCTGGGGGCTGACCGGCACGTTCGCCCCGGCGGACGCCGCGGGCGGCGGCGACGGGACCGGGTTCACCGCCGATCTCGTGCAGCTCGACGGCGCCCGTGTCGCCGCGGCCCGCGACTTCGGCGCCGACGGCCGGCCGGCCCGGGGCGACGTCACCGTGCTCGACGAGGCGGCGGCCACGTCGCTGGCCTCGGACCTTGAGGACGCGGCCTTCGCGGTGCGGGCCCGCACCTCCAAGCCCTACCGGCGGCGCCCGGCCGCGCCCTTCATCACGTCGACCTTGCAGCAGGAGGCGGCCCGGAAGCTGCACATGACCTCGGCGGCGGCGATGCGCACCGCCCAGTCGCTGTACGAGAAGGGCTACATCACCTACATGCGCACCGACAGCACGTCGCTGTCGTCGGGCGCGGTGGCGGCGGCCCGTTCCGAGATAGCCGATCGCTACGGCTCGGGCGTGCTGCCGCCCGAGCCGAGGGTCTACGCCGGCAAGGTGAAGAACGCCCAGGAGGCGCACGAGGCCATCCGGCCCGCGGGCGACGTCTTCGCCGACCCGTCGACGGTGGCCGGTCAGCTGCCCCGGCCCGAGGCCCGGCTCTACGAGCTGGTGTGGAAGCGGACGCTGGCCAGCCAGATGACCGACTGCACCGGCGAGACGGTCCAGCTGCGCGTCGGCGCCGGCAGCGCCTCGGGCCGCGACGCCGAGTTCGCGGCCAGCGGCACGGTGATAACCCATATGGGCTTCCGCGAGGTGTACACCGAGGGGACCGACGCCCCGGACGCGAGCGACACCGACGCCGAGCTCCGCCTGCCGCCGTTGCGCGAGGGCGACGGCGCCGACTGCCGCGGCCTGGAGGCGTCCGGGCACAGCACCCAGCCACCGGCGCGCTACACCGAGGCTTCGCTGGTGCGGCGCCTGGAGCAGCTCGGCGTGGGTCGGCCCTCGACCTACTCGTCGATCATGGGCACCATCATCGACCGCGGCTACGTGTGGAAGAAGGGCTCGGCGCTGGTGCCGTCGTTCACCGCCTTCTCGGTGGTCAATCTGCTGGAGCGCCACTTCCCGAAGCTGGTCGACTACGCCTTCACCGCCGACATGGAGGACGACCTCGACCGGATCGCAGCCGGCGCGGAGGAGCATGTTCCGTGGCTTCGCCGGTTCTACTTCGGCGGGGACCACGATCCCGGCCTCAAGGAGAAGGTCTCCAGCCGCCTGAGCGACATCGACGCCCGGCTGGTGAACTCGATCCCGCTGGGCGCCGATGCCGACGGCGTCGAGCTGGAGGTTCGCGTCGGGCGCTACGGCCCGACCGTGCAGAGGGGCGACGATTCCGCCTCGGTGCCCGACGGCACCGCCCCCGACGAGCTCACCGTCGAGCGGGCGCTGGAACTGCTGGCCGCCGGCCGCGACGAGCGGGTCCTCGGCACCGACCCCGACACCGGTCTCACCGTGGTCGCCAGGACGGGCCGCTACGGGCCCTACGTGCAGCTCGGGCTGGCCGAGGAGGTCCCCGACAAGCCGAAGTTCGCGTCGCTGTTCAAGACCATGGACCCCGAGACGGTCACGCTGGAGGACGCGCTGCGGCTGCTGTCGCTGCCCCGCACCGTCGGCGCCGACCCCGCCGACGGGGTGGAGATCACCGTCCAGAACGGCCGCTACGGGCCGTTCGTGCGCAAGGGCGCCGACAGTCGCAGCCTGCCCAGCGAGGACAAGCTGTTCACGGCGACCCTCGAGGAGTGCCTCCAGCTGCTGGCCCAGCCGAAGGCCCGGGGCCGGGGCCGGGCCGCCCCGGCGGCGCCGTTGCGGGAACTGGGGGAGGATCCCGACACCGGCCGGGCCGTCGTGGTGAAGGACGGCCGTTACGGCCACTACGTCACCGACGGCGAGACCAACGCCTCGCTGCGGTCCGGCGACACCGTCGAGGGGCTCACCCTGGAGCGGGCCTGCGAGTTGCTGGCCGATCGGCGGGCCAAGGGCCCCGCCAAGAAGCGCCCCGCCCGCCGCAGACCCACCCGCAATCGCAGTTGATCCACGGGCTGGCGCGGGCACGCCCGGGCGGCCCGGAGCCGCTTGGAGCGGGCCGGGTCTCGCCGGCTGGCGGCGCGGGCACGCCCGGGCGGCCCCGAGTCTCGATGAGCTGACCGCCTCTGGCGTGGCCGGCTGCTTGAGGCCCCGGCCGCAAGCCACTGGCAGGCCGCCCGCCTAGTCTCGTTCGTCGTGGACGACGCTGCGCCCCGCTCCTCGGCCGGCACCCGGCTCGACGAGGCCTTCGAGGCGGCCCGGCCGTCGGGGCGCCTGGAGCGGATCTTCGGCACCCGGGCGTTCTTCAGGCTGTGGATCGCCCAGATCGTGTCGGCCACCGGCGACTGGCTGGGCCTGTTCGCCACCATCGCGCTGGCCGACCAGCTCGCCCCCGAGGGGTCCAAGAGCACCGCGATCGCCCTGGTGCTGGCCACCCGGGTGGCGCCCGGCTTCTTCCTGGCCACCGCGGTGGGCGTCATCGTCGACCGGCTCAACCGCAAGCGGGTGATGGTGGCCTGCGACGTCGGCCGGGCGCTGGTCCTGGTGGCGCTGCCGTTCGTCGACACCATCGTCGGCCTGATCGTGGCCAGCTTCCTGCTCGAGCTGTTGACGATGATGTGGCAGCCGGCCAAGGAGGCGATGGTCCCTGAGCTCGTGCCCCGCGACAAGCTCACCGCGGCCAATTCGCTCAACGTGACCGCCGCCTACGGCATGTTCCCGGTGGCGGCGGGCGCGGCCGCGCTGCTGGCCAAGGCGGCGGAGGCGGTGCCGGACGAGGGATGGGTGACGAACCTGCGGCTCAACGAGGAGGGGCTGGCCTTCTATGTGGACGCGCTGACGTTCCTCGTGACCGCCCTGATCATCTGGAGCATCGCCATCCCGGCGCGCTCCCGCGACGAGCGCCATGCGACGGAGCGGGGGAGCCTCGACCTCGGCGGGGCGATCCGCGAGCTCCGCGAGGGTTGGCGCCTGGTGGGGAGGAACCGCATCGTGCGGTCGGTGAACGTTGGGCTGGCCACCGCGGTGATGGGCGCGGGGATGGTGGTGGTTCTCGGCGCCCGGTTCGTCGACGAGGTGATCGTCGGGCGGGAGGCCGACTTCCATGCCGTGCTGTTCGCGCTCGGAGTGGGCATGGCGGTGGGCGTGGCCTCGGCCGCGGCGCTGCAGAATCGCATCAACCGGCTCCACGGGTTCACATCGGCGCTCATCGGCGCGGGTGTCGTGCTGGTGGCCGCCGCGTCGGTGGACCGGCTGTCGCTGATGATCCCGCTGGTGGTGATGCTCGGGATGCTGGCCGGTCCCTCGTACGTGCTCGGGTTCACGCTGCTGCACGAGAACGTCGACAACGAGATCCGGGGCCGGGTGTTCGCAGCCCTGCTGGTGCTGGTGCGGCTGTGCGCGCTGATCGCGCTGGCCGTCGGCGGCGTCCTGGCCGACCTGCTCGACGGCCTGTCGGACCGCTGGTGGGACCAGGAGGCCACCGTGCTGGGAGCGGTGGTCGAGTTGCCCGGATCGCGCCTCACGATGTGGATCGCGGGCGTGATCATCGTCGTCGCCGGCGCCCTGGCCGCTCTGAGCCTGCGATCGGGCGCTCGCGGGCAGGGTGTGCCGGCGTCCGCGACCGGGGCGTCGGAGTGACCGCCCGGCTCGTCGCGGTCGAGGGGGTGGACGCGTCGGGAAAGTCCACCCAGGCCCGGTTGCTGGCCGAGTCGCTCGGTGCGGTTCTCACCTTCCAGTTCGGCGCGACCGGCGTGGGCTCAGAAGTCCGGCGGATGCTGCTCGATCCGGACAACGACGCCCTCGACGACCGCACCGAGGCGCTGCTGATAGTCGCGGACAAGGCCCAGCATGTGGCCGAGGTCGTCGGCCCCGCGCTGCGGGCCGGACGGCACGTCGTCACCGACCGCTTCACCGCTTCGACGCTCGCCTACCAGGGCTACGGACGGGGTCTCGATCTTGCGGAGTTGAAGACGATGCTGCGCTTCGCCACCACAGGGATCGAACCCGATTTGAACCTGCTGCTGGACATCCCACTGGATCTGGCGTCGCGGCGGCTGGGACCTTCACTCGACCGCTTCGAGGGCGCCGGTGACGGCTTCCTCGATCGGGTCCGGGCCGGCTACCTGGCCATGGCCGGGGCCGACCCGGCCGGCTGGGCGGTGGTCGACGGCGACGGCTCGGTGGATGACGTGGCCGCACGGGTGTCGGCCGCGGTCCGGGACCGCCTCGGAGAGGGCCGATGACTCTCCTCGACGATCTTGCGGGGCCGGACCCCGATGCACCGGCGCCGGCGGATTCCGGCGGGCGCGACACAGAGGCGGCGGCGCCCGTCGAGCCGGTTTCTGGGGCGGCGGTTTCTGGGGCGGCGGACCCCGTCGATCCGTGGTCGCCGGTGGTGGGCCAGTCGCAGGCGGTGGCAGCTCTGGCGGCGGCTGCGGTGTCGCCGGTGCATGCCTACCTGCTGGTGGGACCGCCAGGCTCAGGCAAGCGGGCCGCCGCGGCCGCGTTCGCGGGAGAGTTGTTGGTGGCCGCCGACGGCCGGGCGGGCGCCGACCCTGCCCGGGCGGCGCGGCATCGTCGGCTGGCTGCTCGCGACGAGCATCCCGACGTGTTTGTGCTGAGCCCGGCGGGCACCAGCCTGCGGCGCGAGGAGGAGGTGTCCCAGCTCGTCGTCGAGGCCAGCCGCACGCCGGTGGAAGGCTCCCGCAAGGTGCTGGTCGTCGACCGTTTCCACGCCGCCACACCGGCTGCGGCGGCTGCCCTGCTCAAGCCGGTCGAGGAGCCGCCCGGCTCGGTGGTGTGGGTGCTGCTGGCCGAGCAGGTGCTGCCCGAGCACGTCACCATCGCGTCGCGCTGCGCGAGAGTCGACTTCGGCCCGGTCCCCGACGCCGAGATCGCCCGGGTGCTGGCGTCGGAGGGCCTGGCCGCTGCCGACCGGGCCCCGCTGGTGGCGGCCGCGGCTGCGGGCAACCTCCACAGGGCCAGGGTGCTGGCCGCCGACGAGCGGGTGGCGTTCCGGCGGGAGGCATGGTGGACGGTGCCGGACCGCCTCGACGGTACCGGGGCCGCCGTCGCGCTGGCGGTAGCCGAACTGCGAGCCATGATCGACGAGGCCGCCGCAGCCCTCACCGAACGCCACGGGGCCGAGACCGCCGCCCTGGACCAGCGCGAGGAGCATTTCGGCGTGCGGGGCTCCGGCCGCAGCGCCATCGAGGCGCAGCACAGACGCGAGCACCGCCAGTTCCGCACCGACGAGATCCGCTTCGGCCTGGCCACCCTCACCGCCCGCTACCGCGACGAGATCACCTCGGAACCGCACGATCCGGCAGCGGACCGGAGAGCCGTCAGGGCCATAGACCGCCTACGAGCCACCGCCGAGAGCCTGATCCGCTCCCCGAACGAGGCTCTGGCCCTCCAAGCCCTGCTGCTAGACCTGCCGTCCCTGGGCGCACACGTCCACCCGCACTGAAGCGGTAGCCTGAGTCGGCGCCGGCGGGCCCTGCCCGCGGCGCACAGGCCCGAATAGCTCAGCCGGTAGAGCGACGCTCTCGTAAAGCGTAGGTCAGGGGTTCAAGTCCCCTTTCGGGCTCGGCTGCCAAACAAGGCATGTTGGGTGCGGCAAATCGAGCATGAACAGTCCGGCAGATACAGCATCTGCATGGTGTGAGGCGTATGCTGATGTCATCGCCACCGACCGCTACAGCAGGCGCTGGGCGGCCGTGGAGATCAAGCTCGGCGGAGCCCAAGCAACAGCCCAAGCAACCGCATCGCTGCGCAGGCTGCGCGACCGAGTCGACACCCAGCGCGCCGGTGAACCCGCCGCTCTCATCGTGCTGGTGGGGCGGGGCCGCCCCTACCGCGACGGCGACGTCACGGTAGTGCCGCTCACATCGATGGGACCCTGACAGCCGCAGCCACAATGCGCCCGGGCTTCAGCACGCTCCCAGCGCAGGGCGCGGCGAGATCGACTACGTGGCAGCAGCTGACGCCGCTACCGGCAAGCCACGGCGCCAGCGGTGCTACAAGCCGAGGCCGAAGTCGCCTCCGGTGTCCCAGCGAGAGCGGATCGTGTTGTGGTATTCGGTCCCGGGATCGATCCTGGTGCCGGTGCGCAGGTCATAGGTGGCGATGGTGCCATCCGCGAGCTCGATGATCTGGCGGGCTCGTGTGACCTCCGGGGCGCCTGGGGCCACGGCGTCGAGTTCGTCAGCAGCGATGGCGGTCACCGCTGTCGCGGCCCGCGCGATGCGCGGCGCCATCGCTGCGACGGTGTCTGAGTCGATGTCGGGCCGGTCCGCGATGTAGGTGCCCGCGGCGCGCCAGATGCTGAGATCTCCGTAGGGTTCGTCGCCGCGGGCGACGGTGTTGGTCTCCAAGTCGGCCAGCGCGGCGCGCGCGTCGTGGGTGCGCGGGCCCGCGAGCGGCAACAGCAAGTCGATGCGGTGCTTGTGGGGTGCTGGGGTGTCATGCGCGGCCGCCAGGGCCTTCAGGGCGGTCTCGGTGGCCATCGCGCCGGCCGAGCACACATCGATCAGCCGCCAGCGGGTCGCGTGGTCCTGTTGGGGCTCGGTGATCTCCCATTCGTCTGGGTGCATCGCGCGCGTCATCGTCGACAGCGCCTTGCTTGCCTCGTCGAGACGGCCTAGGGCTTCGTCGGTGTTGTTGTCAGCCAAACCGATCTCCTTGTCCCACCGGACCGCCCCCGCGGGACGGTCCACCAACACCACCGCCGAAGCTGCGATCCCGGCCTCGAACGAAGCCGAGACCTCCTGGGTCCTGCGACGCCACTCGGCCCGGTCGGTGACAAACACCTCCACCGGGCAATCCACCACGCTCCCAGCAGCCGCACACAAAGCGCTGCGAATAGCGAGGCGCTCGCGGTAGTCGATGTCATCGAAGATCGCCACCAAGTCGATGTCTGAGCCGACTGTGGCGCGGCCGCAAGCCACCGACCCGAACAACAGCACCCGACCCGCACCAGCCTCCACCAGACGCTCAGCAGCCCTCTGAGCCTCACGCACCGTCGGCGCCGGCACCGTCGTGGTTGCCACGACCACAGCCTACAACCCCCCACCACACCCAACCGCAGCCGTCGGCGCTGTCACCGAAGCCCCCGCCGCCTGTGCCAGCAGCCGCAGTAGACCCCGACGAGGCGGTGCCAAGCGCCGACTCCGTCCGGATGGTCTCACTCACGTCGCCGAGGGCCGAGTCTACGAAGTCTTCGCCGTCTCCAAAGGCCGGATACTGCGAATCTGCTCCGCCTCCGCCCGTTGGGCGTGGTAGTGCCCGAGGAGCGGCCCGAGGCGGTGGGTATTCGAGACTCGCAAGACGCTGGCGATGCTGACTCGGGCGGAGAAGAATGAGTGCGCGTGCTGCGAGCCATCTACACTGCGGACCCATGACCTTCGCCGGACTCCCGATCTCGGCGTCCCCATGACCTTCGCCGGCGTCGTATGGCACTTCTGGATCGCGGTGCCGCTCGCCGTGGCCGGCATCCTCTCGATCGTGGCGACCATCGTCGGCTACCTCCAGAAGGTCACCTACAAGCGATACCCGAGGGACTGAGCCCCACCGCATGGACGCCCACGCCGAGGGCTCCGTAGAACTCGATGGCGCTGCCGGTCCCGGCGATGCCGCCGGTCTCGAGGGCGCTGCCGGTCCCGGCGAT
>JAPPLH010000015.1:16639-22754 GCA_028819505.1 Acidimicrobiaceae bacterium | reverse complement strand
CGTCTGAACCACCAACGGCGACGGACACACACCCGACAAATCCACAGCCACCGATTCCGGCTCCATCGAGACCGGTTCAGCCGCAGCGGCCTCAGCGGCGGCCATCGCAGCGGCCGCGGCCTCCTCAGCCCGAGCGGCGGCCGCGGCAGCCTCGGCTTCAGCGGCAGCCGCCTCGGTCTCAGCCGCTTCCAGGGCAGCTTCGAGCTCGGCGACGACGTCGGGGTCTACGGTTCCCTCGGCATCGGCCATGGCCTCGTCGAGGGCCGCCTGGGCCTCAGCCGCAGCGGACGCGGCCTCCTCAGCCCGAGCGGCGGCCGCATCGGCCTCCGCCTGGGCCGCCTCGGCATCGGCCTCGGCCGCGGCGGCCTCGGCCTCGGCGGCGGCCGCGGCGGCCTCAGCCGCGGCGGTGCCGGCGGCCGCAGCGCCATCGTCGGCGTCGTCGCCGCACGCGGCAGCCAGCAGCCCGAAGGCAACCAGGACCACGAGCCAACGGATCATCTTCGGATGTTGCACTTGTTCTCCTCCCGGGCGCGGCCGGTCGCTAGACCGGGCCGTCCTGTACACAGACTGCCATGTTTACCGGCTCGCGCGGAGAATCGCCAACGCGAGCCTCAGGGCGTCACTTCTGGACGGTCTCGTGCCACTTGCCGATTATGACGTTCTGGAGCCATCCGAAAGTCCAGAACACCACAATGCCGAGCGCTGAGGACATAATCACCGCGGCCAGAAGCTCCTCGCCGTTCAGGTTGTTGGCGTAGCGCCTGAGCAGCTGGCCGATGCCGACCTCGCCGCGGCCGAAGAAGAAGTCGCCGACGATGGCGCCGATGACCGACAGGCCGGCGGAGATGCGCAGGCCTGCGAAGATGGCCGGCAACGCCGCCGGGAACATGAGTTTGCGCAGGCGCGTGACCCGGTTGGCGTGGTGCAGCGTGAACAGGTCGTGCATGGCCCTGTCGGCCGACAGCAGCCCGAACAGCGTGTTCATGATGATGGGGAACAGCGAGATGATGATGCACACCACCACCCGCGACGTCTGCCCGTAGCCCCACCAGAAACCGATCAGGGGCACGATGGCCAGGATCGGTATCGCCTGGAGCGTCACCGCGAACGGGAACACGGCCCGCTCCACGATCTTGGCCTGGCTCATCATCGTGGCCAGGAAGAAGCCGATCGAGATGGCGATTACCAGCCCGATCAGGGCGACCTTGGCGCTCGACCAGAGTCCGGAGAGCATCTCGGTGAAGTTGTCCGAGTCGAGGAACCCGACGTCGATGACGTCGTGCACCGGACGCATCAGGAAGCGGCGGCTCTCGTCGATGACGACGAAGGAGATGTAGTACCAGAACCCGATGACGCCCATGCCCAGCACGACCGGCGGCAGGATCGTCTCAGCCGCCTCCCGCCGGCGCGACTTCACCCGGTAGGCCTTGGGGGCGTCGTCGGGCAGTTCCGGCGCGAACTGCCCGTCGGCAGGCGCGCTGGTGTGCTCCTCGGGAGCGGCGACCGTGCCGGTCTTGGACTCGGGGGATGCTTGCAGGGTCATGAGTAGGAACCTCTCAGGGCGGTCGAGACCTCGCCGCTGAGGAGGGCGAAGTCGGGCTCGAACCGCAGCTCGGGCCGGCGCGGGTAGCTGAACGGGACATCGAAGCGGGCCACGATCCGGCCCGGCCGGGCCGACATGACGTACACTTTGGTGCTCATGAACACCGCCTCGCCGATCGAGTGGGTGATGAACAGCCCGGCGAACCCCTCCGACTGGAAGAGCCTCTGAGTCTCCTCGTTGAGGTGCTCGCGGGTGATCTCGTCCACCGCGCCGAAGGGCTCGTCGAACAGGAACACGGGCGGCTTCAGGGTCAGCGTGCGGGCCAGCGAGGTCCGCATCTTCATGCCGCCCGACAGGGACTTCGGGTAGTGGTTCTCGAATCCCTCCAGCCCGACCAGCTCGATGGCGGCGGTCGACAGGCTCTTGCGCTCGCCGGCGTCGAACCCGTGGAGTTCGGCCAGCAGTTCGATGTTCTGGCGCACGGTGCGCCAAGGCAGCAGGGTGGCGTCCTGGAACACGTAGCCCAGGCGGTCCCGGTCCACGGCGACGCTGCCCGCGGTGGGCTCCAGCAGGCCCGAGGCGATTCGCAGCAGGGTCGACTTGCCGCATCCCGAGGGGCCGACGACGGTGATGAACTCTCCCCTGTCGATCGAGAACGTGATTTCGCGCAGCGCCTCGGTGCCATCCGGGAAGGTCATCCCGATGCCGTCGAAGGACAGCGCTCCGTTGGTGGTCGCGGTGGTCACCAGATCCGTCTCCCCCTTCGTGGCCGACGATGCTCACGGTTGCTGATCGCAGGGAAGACCATACAGTACCGCCGCCAGCCATTGACCAGACCGGATAGCGAATCGTGAGAGTCCTCCTGCTAGACGGCTACGACCCCGCGGATCCCGACCGCGGCACGGTGGATGAGGCGGTGGAGGAGCTGCAAGCGGGGCACCACGAGGTCGACCTGCTCAGCCTGCACGACTTCAACCCGGTGATGTCGGCGGCCGAGCGGGTCGCCTACCACAGCGACCAGCCCGTGATCTCCGACGAGGTCCGCGACTCCGCCGACCGCTTGAGGCTCGCGGAAGCGCTGCTGTTCTGCTATCCGACGATGGCGTTCAACGTGCCGGCGACCATGAAGGGCTGGCTCGAGCGGGTGCTGGTTCCCGGGGTGGCCTTCGTGTTCGACGACAAGCACCGAGTCAGGCCCGGCATGCAGAACATCCGGCGGATCGGAGCGATCACCACGAGCCCGCACGGCCCTCTGAGGAGGCTGCGGTCCCGCGACGCGGGCAAGCGAACCACGGCCCGCACGTTGCGGCTCAGCGCCCACAAGCGCTGCCGCACCACCTTCGTGTCGGTGCCCGCCCCGGCCGACGACGAGGGCAAAGCCAGGATCCGCAAAGCCCTGAGCCGCTGGTAGTACCCGGGACGGACGCAGAACACGGCGACAGGACCCGCCGGCGGGACGGGGCCTGCTCGCGGTCAGGGCAGCAGGGGCAGGAGCTCCTCGGCGATGCGGTGCAGATGCTCCTCGACCTCGTCGTAGGGGTCGCCGGGCATGGCCGGGAACAGCAGCAGGTTCTCCAAGCCGATCTGCTCGTCGTACCAGTTGATGGTCTCGGCGACGTCGGCAGCCCTTCCCACCAGGCACATCCTCTGGTCGATGGACTGCTCCAGGGTGGGGATCAGCCCCGGCTCGGCCGGCTTGCCGTCGGGACCCATGTAGCCCTTGCTCCAGCCGTAGGGGCCGAGGAACTTCCAGAACTCGTCGTGGCCGTCGCGCACCGACGCCACCGCCTCCTCATGGCTGTCACCGACCCGCACGTTGAGCACCAGCAGGCGGTGCTCGCCCCGGCCGAGTTCGCGGCCGTGCTCGGCGGCGTAGATCTCCGCGAACCTCTCCCAGCGCATCTTCACGAAGGAGTGGTGGTTGTTCCAGAACACGCCGCCCCAGCCGCAGCGGGGCACCTGATCGAGGGTGGGGGGCGAGGTGATCGCCTGCCAGATCTCGTAGGGGTACAGCGGGCGGGGCACCAGCGACAGCTCGGTCACGAACCCGCCCCGGTCGGGGATGCCCGCCGGCGGGAAGTCGTACACGTCGCCGTGGAAGCTGAACGTGTCGTTGTTCAACGCCAGGCGGATCACCTGCATGGCCTCGTCGAACTGCTTGCGGTTGAAGTCGTCGGCCGCGGCCTTGTCGGGGTTGTCGAAGCTGCCGATCTTGGTGCCCAGCGTCTCGGCCTCACGTGGCACCGTCCCCCGGCCCACGCCCAGGATGCCGCGACCCCCGGAGATGTTGTGCATGGTGGCGAAGTCCTCCGCCAGCCTCAGGGGATGCCACTGGGGCACGATGTTGAAGGCCATGCCGATGCGGATCTGCTCGGTGCGCTCGGCCAGGATCGTGCCGACCAGGATCCCGTTGGGGATCACCTCGTAGCCCTCGTACTGGAAGTGATGCTCGGTCAGCCAGTACGAGTCGAATCCGAGGCGGTCGCACACCACGCCCATGTCGATGATGCGCTCGGTGGCCGCCCACATCTCCTTGTGGTTGAAGCGCCGGTCGGTGGGGGCGGGGGGCCCGCCGCCCGCGTCCGGGAACTCGACCCCGCCGAACAGGAACACACCGGTGCGCATGGCTTCCACTGTAGGCGCGGCAGGGGATCGCCCCCGTCAGCGGCCGCGGTGATTCAGCAGTCGCGAATGACGCGGAAGGCTCGCATCGTCGCCTCCCGGAACCACTCCCCCATGGCCTCGTCGACTGCCTCGACGTCGGCTGTGGGCACATCGTCCCAGGCCTGCTGGGTCTCCCAGCGGATCACGGCATGCACCCGGCCCGGGGCGTCGTCGTCGACCCACATCTCCTTGCCCGCGAACCCCGGGCAGCTCTCCAGGTAGCGGCTCCAGTGGCGTTCCTCCTCGGACAGCCACTCGTCGCGCTCGGCCGGACCGACCTCGAACGTCAGGAACTCGATCACCATCGGCCTCAGCGTAGAGGCCGAGCCGACCCGAGAGGGCCGAGCGAATAGGCGAGCGATTCCGGCTCATACGGGCGAGGCCGTGGCCCGAGCGGCCCGTGAGCGCAGCGAACAAGAGCGGGAATGACCACGCCGCGATGCGAGACGCTGGCACCCATTCGCGGACGATCCAAGGAGGGCCGCGGGCGACTTCAGAGTAGAGCGCAGAGCGGCGTAGGGTGAGAGGATGACCGAAGCCGTCTGTGACCTGCGCAGCTACATGGCCGCGGCCGACGCCGCGGGGATGCTCAACCGCATCTCGCGTCCGGTGAGCCTCGAGCACGAGCTGGCCGACGTGGCCGCCGCGCTGGAGCGCTCCGACGCGGGGCCGGCGCTGTTCGAGGCGCCCAAGGACTCGCCGTGGCCGATCTTCTCGGGCGCGGTCAGCAGCCGGCGCACCGCGGCGCTGGCCCTGGGATGCGAGCCCGGCGAGGTGGTGGACCGCATGGGCCACGCGCTGGAACCGGCCAACGGAGTGCCGACCGCTCGGGTGGACTCGGCGGCGTGGCACGACGACGGCGTGACCGGCGACGACGTGGACCTGGCCGCCATTCCCATCCCCACCCACTCGCGGGGCGACGGCGGCGCCTTCATCACCGGCGCGGTGAGCGTCACCAAGGATCCGGTCAGCGGGCGGGGGAACCTGTCGTACAACCGGATGCTGATGCTGGACCGCAACGTCCTGGGCTTCAACGTGAACGAGTGGCGCGACGTGGGGACGTTCATGCGCAGCCGGCCCGACCCCGAGGCTCCCTTCGACGTGGCGCTGGCCGTCGGGCTCGACCCGGCGGTGATGATCGCGGCGGGGGTGCGCACGCCGGTCGACGAGCTGCTCATCGCCGGTGCCCTGAGGGGCCGCCCGGTGGAGGTGTGCCGGGGCGCCACCGTCGATGTGGACGTTCCGGCGCACGCCGAGGTGGTGATCGAGGGCCGGATCCGCCCCGCCGAGCGGGCCGACGAGGGGCCGCTGGCCGAGTTCCACGGCTACCACGGCGAGATGTGGCCCAGCCCCACCGTGGAGGTGACCGCCGTCTCGTGGCGTCACAGCCCCGTCTACCAGACGATCATCCCAGGCTGGTACGAGCATGTGTTCATCGGCAACGTGCTGCCCCGGGAGCCGCTGCTGCGCCGCTTCGTGCGCCACCTGGACCCCGGCGCCGACGTCCACATCCCGCCCTACGGCAACGGGTTCCTGGCCGTCATCCAGATCGACCGCGACAATCCCGGCACGCCCAAGAACCTGGCCATGGCGGCGATGGCAGCCCACATCAACATCCGCAACGTGATCGTGGTGGACCGCGACATCGACGTGAGCCAGCCGTCGGAGCTGCATTGGGCCCTCACCAACCGGGTCCACTGGCTCGACGACGTGTTCACTGCGGGCGGGGCCCAGGGCCACGAGATGGATCCCACCGCCGACAACCGGGGCGTCGGCACCAAGGTGGGCATCGACGCCACCTACAAGCGGGAGCGCCGCGAGTACGGCGAGCGGGTGGCCTACGCGCCGGTCGACCTGGGGCAGTACCTGCAGTGACGGCCGCGAGTCGAGCCCTCGCCCGCGCCCCGG
>JAPPLH010000015.1:0-16539 GCA_028819505.1 Acidimicrobiaceae bacterium | reverse complement strand
GGAAGCAACCGCAGTGACAACCGCGAGTCGAGCCCTCGCCCGCGCCCCGGGGAAGCAACCGCAGTGACAACCGCGAGTCGAGCCCTCGCCCGCGCCCCGGGGAAGTGCCTGCCGTGAGCGGGCCGCGGCGGGTGGTGGTGGCCATCAGCGGGGCCACCGGCGTGGTGTACGGCGTCCGGACCCTGGAGCTGCTGCGCGCGGTCGACGACGTGGAGACCCACCTGGTGATCACCGGGCCGGGCCGCCAGACCCTGGCCTACGAGACCGACCTCGCGCCGGCCGACGTGGAGGCGCTGGCGGACGTGGTGCATGGCTCGCGCGACATCGCCGCGCCGATCTCGTCGGGCTCCTACGCCACCGCCGGGATGATCGTCGCCCCGTGCTCGATAAAGATGCTCTCGGCGGTGGCCAACTCCTTCGGCGCCGACCTCGTGTCGCGGGCCGCCGACGTGACGCTCAAGGAGCGGCGGCCGCTGGTGCTGATGGTGCGCGAGACGCCGCTGCATCTGGGCCATCTGCGCCTGATGGTGCAGGCCTCGGAGATCGGCGCGGTCGTGTACCCGCCGGTTCCGGCGTTCTACACCCGGCCCTCGTCCATCGACGACATCGTGGACCACACGGTCGTCCGGGCCCTGGAGCATCTGGGCGTCGAGGTCGGCGGCGTCCCCCGCTGGGGCGAATAGCCGCGGCATCGCAGCGTGTCCCCGGCGGCCTCATCAAGGTTGCACAGATATTTTCATGCTATTAGGTTGCAGGGCACACCGCAGTCGCTACGCTCATTGACGGGCTGAGAATTATGGAGGTGAGCCCCGAATGACAACGACTGACATGAGCGACATGGCCACTGAGCGACCAGCCGTCGATCGTGCCGCCGTGCTGTTCGCGGACGCCCGGGCACTGCACAGCGCAGCGCTTGCCCGCCTGGAGGCCGGTGACATCAGAGACGCCGCCGAGAAGGCGTGGTGTGCAACCAAGCGCGCCACCGACGGCCTCATCGTGGCCCGCACCGGCGAGGAGCCCGCGCGGTCCCCTGTCACGACGCGGGAGCTGCAACGTCTCGCCGCCGACGACCCGGGCATCGACCGCCTCTCGGATCGCTACCACGTCGTGAGGGACACCCTGCACGGCGACTGCTTCTACTCCGGCCTCTGCGAGCCGCTCGACCGCACCGAGCGCCGCATACGCGACACCGTCGACTACATCAGAGACGCCGAGGCTTTCGGAGCCGGCTAGAGGCGGCCCTGGCCTGCTCAGCTTCGGCGACGCGTCAAGACAAGCTTCGCAGCACGGCGTCGGCCGCGTTTCGGCCTGAGGCGCCCCATATGCCGGCGCCCGGATAGGTGCCTGCGCCTGACAGGAACAGCCCCTGGACGGGGGCCCGGTAGCGGCTCAGTTCCCGGTGCCGGCCGAACAGCGACGCCAGCGGCGACCCCGCGTAGGACGGGGTGTAGCCGCGGGGCAGGAACATCTCGCGCTCGTAGCGGTCCGGAGTCATGGCCCGGGAGCGGTCGATCGAGTCCAGGAACCCGGGCTGCAGCAGGCTCGACCACACCTCCAGCCACCGGGCCGGCTCCTGTGACCGGGCCCAGCCCCCCTCGAGGTTGTACGGCGTGAACAGGGCCTCCAGGCTCAGCACGTGGTGGCCGTCGCGGCTGAGCATCGACGGGTCGAGCACCGACGGCACGTTGGCCATCATGGTCGGGCGCTCTGCCACCCGTCCCAGGGGCCTCAGCCGGTGGGCCTCGGCCAGCTCCTCGATCGAGGGCGACATCACATAGTTGGACTGGGCCGGGTCGCGTCCCTCGAACAGGTCGAGCAGCCCGGACTCCTCCAGCACCGGATAGCGGGGGACGTCGGTGATCACCGCGTCGATCTTGGACTGGTACCCGTCGCCGGGTGCTTGCGAGCGGGCCCGGCCCACGAAGCGGCGCGCCCTTGCGCCGTGGGGCTCCGCCAGCCAATGGCTCGCCACCGGGGCGGGATCGCAGGTCGCCACCACCGCACCCGCGGCGATCTCGGTACCGTCGGACAGGCGCACACCCCGCACACCCCGCACGCCCCGGCCGTCTCCCAGCAGCCCGGCCACCGGCGTGCCGCAGCTCAGATGGCCTCCGGCCGCGGTGAAGGATGCGGCCAAGGCGTCGGTCAGGGCGCCGCTGCCGCCGACGGGCCGGCCCGTCTTGACCATGTGGCGCATGGCGTAGAGCATGCCGGCCATGCCGGTGCCGGGACCGTCGGGCGGCGCGCCCCAAATGGTGGGGCCGTTGGACATGGCCGGCATGACCAGCGCCTCGTCGTCGAAGTAGGACCGCATCACATCCAGCGCGCTGGCCCGGCTCCACTGCAACAGCCTGACGCCGCCTCTCCCCCGGCGGGCCAGCAGGCGGGCCAGCATCTTCGGCGTGGAGGCTGGACCGGTGCTCATCTCGAGGCTGAGCTCGGCCACCGGTCGGGCGTCGGCGAGGTAGCGGCGGTAGGCCCTGGCCTGCTCGGGCCGGTGCCGGCCGATGGACTCGATGGTGCGCTCGCTGTCGTTGAAGAACAGCCACGGCGGGCTGCCGTCGTAGCTCATGTAGACGGTGGCCGGGTCGGCTTCGACGTACCGCAGCCCGTGGGCGGCCAGGTCGAGGTCGTCCATGAAGGGCATGGCCCGCACCAGGGTGTGGTCGCAGCTGCAGATGTTGAACCGGGCGTCGAGGTCGCTCACGGTCGAAGCGCAGCCGCCGACGGCGTCGCGGGCCTCCACCAGCATCGTGGCGACGCCGGCCCGGGCAAGATAGGCGGCGCAGATGAGGCCGTTGTGCCCGCCGCCGACCACCACCACATCGGTGTCGCGGTCGGACCGGGACTGGCCGCGGGCGGCGTCGGACTCGACGGTCGCGGCGGGGGCGCTCACGGCTGCAAGGCCATTCACGGGCGCAGACCCGGCCGCGGCCGCGGAGGTGCTCACGGCTGAGGTCCCGCCGGATCGGTGTCGGAGCGGACGACGACCAGCGACCCGGTCCCCCGCCGGTCGAGCTCGGCGACCAGTTCGGCGACCTGCGGGTCGTCGGGTTCGGCCCCGGCGACCGCCACCGTGAACCGGGCCGACTCGGGGACGTTCTTCGTCATCCCGACGGGACTGGTGAGCGCGGCGGCGGCGCGGGCCGGCGTGAGCCGCTGGTACGGCGAGCAGCCCGCGGCGGCGGCCACCCGCAGCGGGCGGTGGACCCGGTCGGCGATCACGTAGCCGAGCGCGTCGGCGCCGATGCAGGCCACCACATGGGTGGAGGTGGCCGGGATGGGCGGCTCCCACGGTGCGGGGGCGGTGAAGGGGCGGCGGCGGGCTCCATCGGCCTCAACAACTATGTGATCGGCGACCCCGACGGCAAACCAGCGGTCGACTTCGGTGGGCGCGAACCCGAGGGCCTTGCGCTCGTCGGTCGTCCTCCACACCAGCACGGCGTCGTCATGGTCGAGAGCGGAGGCCAGTTCGTCGTCTGCGGGCCCGATCAGGCATCCGAACCCGCCCGTGCGGTCGCACCCCATGCGGGTGGTGGTGGTGAGCAGCGTGCGGGCCGGCAGGCTCCGGCCCAGCGCGAACAGCAGTGTCGTCTTGCCGCCGCCGCCGACCAGGGCCACCAGCGACCGGCGTCCCAGCCCGAGGGCCTCGGCGGCACCGGCCAGGCTGGTGACGCGCACGTTCCTGCCGGTGGGTCAGGTCTCCCGGATCTTGCGGGCGAGCACGACGATCACTGCCACCAGAACGCCCATGATGATGAGCCGCTTGAAGTTCTTCACCGCGCGAAGCGTAGTGGTGAAGCACGCCGCCGCGGCCACGGAAATCTCGGCGGCCGGGCAGGCCGGGCCGCGACGCCGGTTACCCTGCCGCTCGGAGGTGTCTGAGTGCCTGGTGGGCTCCCCCGCCTTCAAAGCGGGTGGGACGGGCGATCCCCGTCCGGCGGGTTCGATTCCCGTCCACCTCCGCCACTCTTGTAGTCCACCCCGCTCCCCACGAATTCGCGAAGGCTCTTCTTTTCTTTGCCATCGACAGCCGACTGCTTCGACGGGACCGCCAAGAAGCTGGCCAAGAACGCCGCCGAGATATGCCTTGCGGACCGCCACGGAGACGGCCTCTACGGAGTCGCTGCCTGAACCGTCACATCCGCTGCCCGTCGCCTGTTGTGCCGTGGCTTGCAGCGCAGGTCGTCGCTGTGGTCCACGTCGCGCACAGCCGATCCGGTAGCTACGACGGCTTCGACCACCGGATCCTTCACCGCCGCGTCGATGAGCCGGCGTGACCAATCCCGTGCCTCGTCGTCGGGCCAAGCGCACACCGCCGACTCCCAAGCGGCCGGCGCAACGAGGGGACGCTCTGTGACGGTCGAGCGGCTCATGGCCCCAGCATCGCCTCGACGGCCTCAAAGTAGTCACGGACCTCGTTGGCCACGTCCTCTGCGTCGAGGTCGTCATCCTCGGCCAACTCGGAGTCCCCGTATGCCTCGAACTTCCGCCTGTCGTTCAACTCGGCCAACAGGCCGTCCACCACTGGCAGCCCATGAGAAGCCGCGAGCTGGCGGGCCTGTTGCAGCTTCGCAGGATGCGTACTCTTGGGCCGCGGCAGCCCCAGATGCACAGCGGCCGCCTATCCGCTGTCCGGGGATTCCTTGCGCTCGACTTGCAGCTGGTCATTCAGATTCAGTTCGATGACTGCCTGACGAAGGTCCGCCTCGATGCTTGCTGCCAGGTCGCCGCTGGCGTCGGCCTGTAGCTCGACTCGCACGGAGACGCTGTCGCAGGCATGCAGCTTGGGCAGGACCTTGGTGCCGAAGCGGTTCCAGGCTGTCGGCGGGAGCGTGCCGGTCACTCGCAGAGTGGCCCTGCTGGGGCTGGTGGCCTCAGCGGGCTCGGTGTAGTGGGGATCTTCGGGTTCGGGATCGGGTGTCGGCGAGTCGGCAGGCTGGGGATCCGTCGGGTGCCGGAGCATTCCGGCTCGGGCCTTCGTGAGGAGGAACACGCCTGGCTCGTAGGCGATCTCCTCGGTTGCGACGAGCTCCTCGAACCACACTGTTCGAAGGTCGCCGTCGTCGAGGCCTCCGGAGGCGAGGCCGAAGTCGCCGGCCTGAACCCATTCGGCTACCCGCCGGCGGATGACCTTGTCGGGGTCTGCGAGCCGCGTGAGGGATCCGTCGAGGAAGCTCTGGCGCAGGCTCACCAGGGGCCATGCGCCCGATTCTTTGAACGCGGGCGGCCAGTTGCGCTCGATGTAGCCCGCGCCGATGGTCTCGTTGAGCAGGCCCTGCGACCGCAACGCGGCGACTATCCGCCCGCAGAGCGTCTCACTGGCGCTGGAGTGGCCCGCGCCGAGGTCGATCACCTTGAGGCCTCCGGGCTCCTTGGCGTCGGCCAGAGCCACGAAGCGGTAGCCCGCCCACACCTCGTCTTTGGCGGCCTCCTGGGCCTCCCGGACCCGAGCCTTCACCTCGGTGTTGTCGGCTCGCTCGATCTCGGCGCCGAGGATGCCCTGGGAGAGTTCGTGGGACACTCGCCGCCACGCGAGCAGCAGCTCGACGCGGTCTTTGAGATCGCGCCCGGGCTTCTTCATGCACCAGACCAGCGCGGACGGGTGCAGCCGGGGCGACTTGCCCCGCTGCGCGGTCCAGGCACCGATGCGCTCGGCCAGGCCGTCCTCGCCGTGGTGCCACTCCTGTGCCGGGTCCAGCACCACCAGCGTCAGACGCGGCGAGTCCGCGACGGCGTCTCCGTCGCCGGGGAAGCAGACCAGCGGCAGTGTCGCGCCCCGCTCGAATTCGCCCCTGACGATCTTGCGCAGTTCCGGCATCACCTCGGTCGCGTCGTCGAGGGATGCACGCCGGTCGCTGACGACCTTGCGAAGGGTGGCCTGGTGGTGGATGCGGTAGCCGTCGGTGCCGACTCTGCGCATGAAGAAGCCGGAGCGCTCGAGGGCGGCGGCCGCGTTGTCGATGCTGGTGGTGTCGACTTCGGGCTCGCCGAGCGCGAACCGCAGCTCGGGCAGGTGGGCCACCTTGTCAACCTGCCCGCCCGACGACTCGAACAGGATGGCCGTGCCCACACGGCGGTGGATGTCGCGCAGCGCTCCGCCGGTGTCGGTGTCGAGGGCTCGGGCGTGGGCCGTCTCGGCTGCAAGGTCGGCGTCTATGGCGGCATCGAGGCGGGGCTCTCCCAGCTGTCCGAGCACGACGGCACGGAACTCCCCGACGTGAAGCGGCGCGGACCCCAGCGTGATCAGCGGCTCGCTGCGAGCCGTCTTGAACTGCTCGCGCGCCGCCCAAGAGATCCACTGCGCCAGCATCGCCAGCGCCCCCCGTGTCTGCTGGAACTGAGCGAGCGCCCGCCATTTGCGCTGGAACACCGACAGCGCTGCCGGGTGGAACGGATAGCACGCCTCGAAGCGCCCCCGGAGGTGCTGGCGCCCTCTGCTTGCTGTGCTGGCCGAGTCGACCGCGGTCCATTCGGCCGGCAGCCGGGCCGAGCGCTCGAAACACCAGTCGGCGTACGCCTTGGCAACCCGCTGGCGGGTGGTGTCGGGGCCGAGATCCTCGAAGAGCCGCCGGCGAACCACCTCGCTGATCTCGGACTCGTCGTTGGCAATGAGATCCTGGGCAACTCGCCGCACGACCTTGGTGATGCGGTCCTGCCACTCCTGATCCCACGCCGTCATCTCGACCTGGCTGCGGGGCAGGCTGATGACCGCCGCCGCCTGGGTCGTCCCGGTGACCGCGACAGTCAGGTTCTGCAGGAAGGCATGGAACGGCTCCGCCATGCCCCGGTGGCGGTTGACGAAGTTGAGCACCTCGTCGAACAACAGCAGCACAGGCCCGTTCGCCGCGGCGAACACCCTCGACAGCGCCTCCGTTCCCGGCGGCGCGGTCACCGCGGCATCACCCAAAGCCTCCACGCCCCGATCGCCGGCCAACTGCCGTGCCAGATCGATCCACGGCGTCTCCCGACCCTCACCGGGATCCCAGGCATTGCCAACGAACACCCCGACACGCGCCGCTGGAACCTGGACAACGTCCGCAGCGCTCAGAAGGCCCGATACGCCGGGCATGGAATCCGCCGCTCGCCCCGCACTGGCGAGGTGGTACAGCGCGGTCAGCGTGTGAGTCTTGCCGCCGCCGAACTGGGTGATGAGCGTCAGCACCGGCGCAGTGTTCTCCGTCCGGCCCGACAGGCGCCGCAGCACCATGCCCGAATGCTCCGTCAGGGCGCGGGTGAAGCAGGTACGCGAGAAGAACTGCTCCGGGTCGCGGTAGTCCCGCGGCGCCGTCCCGGCCACGACCTGCTCCAACGCGATGGCGAACTCGTCGGGGCTGAACGACCGCCCCTCGCGGACCTCCTTGCGAAGTTCGACGATCTTGTACCAGGGCCTCATGCTCACCGCTCCCGCCAGGGCCGCGAAACCCTAGCCTTCGCGCCGGCCCTCAGGGTCCGCGAAGCTCACGCGAATCCGCTTGGGTGACACGACCAGGATCGCGTGCTGGCCGAGCGCGGCCGAGTGGTCGTCAAGTACCTCCTGCATCGCCGCGATCCTCCCTGGGTCCGACATGTCGGTGAGGCGCACGATGCCCGCGTGCGGCATCCGGTGGACGAACACCAGCACACCGAAGTCCTTGTCCGACGTGATCAGCACTCGCCGCTCCTGGGCGGCGAGCGCGAGCAGTAGATCGTCAGGCGTGTTGGGTCCGACCCGCGCTGCGGAGGCGACATCGTGACGTCTCCCGATCAGCAGTGCGCGGAGGCCGCGCGAGTCCACACACGCGTCGAGGAGGAACTTCACGCTCGCTCAGTGAACGAGAATCCGGTCGTATACGCAGGTACCCACGATCGAGCGATACGCAAAGACCAGGCAGGCCTGAATGTCCTCGGGCTCCAGGATCTCATAATTCTCGAGGATCGTCTCCACGCTGTCGCCTGCGGCCAGCATCCCCAAGACGTGCTCGACCGCGAAGCGCATGTCGCGGATGATCGGCTTGCCGCCGAAGATGTCGGAGCGCACTGTGATGCGCTTCAACAGCTCATCCTCGTCGGTCATTGGCCTGTCGTCGGTGACATCCATGGCAACAACGCTACCTCGCGGCCAGCAGCATCGCGTCGAGGAGCCGCTTCTCGCCGCTGCCGCGCGGGTACAGAGCCGACAGAGCGTTGGCCAGACGCAGAAAGTCCGGGCCGCGCTCCTGCTCAGCCTGCAGCAGGGCTCGAAGCGCCTGGGTGCTGCCCGAGCCTTGCAACAGCATGGCGGCGTGGATGCGGTCCAGCGTGGTGGCGTTCGGGGAGGCATCGAGATCGTCCATCTCGCCGGCTGCGCCTCGCCTGCTGGTACGGCCGCGAACTGTTGGCGCCGGCTCCGGGAACAAACTGAGTTGCGGGTCGTAGGCGGCGGCAGTCTCAAGCCCGTCAGCCAACACACCGGCGCCCGCGTTCCCGAAGAGCTGCTTGCCGCGGTCTCGCACCGGGATCAGGCGCACCACGCCCTTGTCTGTCTCGATGATGCGCGACTCCCACTCGTCGAGGTGTATGCCGAGAGGCTGAGCGAAGCGCCGCACCACATCGAAGGGAAGGCTGTGCGCGCCCGGCCTCGGCGCCGCGTCCTCGTCATCTTCAGACTCGTCGCCGCTGCTGTCCGTGCCTTCGCTGGTGCTCTGCATTGTCCACAGGAACAGAGCGGTCAGACGGGCGTCCTCCTCCAGCGCCCCGGCCACGCCGTTGCGGGCACGCGCCTCAGCCGTGCCCAGAATCTGCGCCAACGCCTCTCGGCCCACCACCTCCCAGACGCGCTCCAAGTACGCAGGCAAGGCGACAACCCGCCCATCGGCCGTCTCCACCGCAGTGTGCCGGCTGTAGATTTCCAGTGCTGGCCCTACGCAGGCGAACACCAGGTCGGCGCCCCGAACGCCCTCGCCCTGCAGCCGCTGCATCCAGTCACCCACTCGCTCAGGCAACTCCCGCAGCACGTCGGCCCACTCTCCCACCGAGGCGTCCTCAGCCCGCGGCCGACACACAAGATGAACGCTCGTAGCGAGCGCAGCGGAGTCACGCGCTCGAAGCCGCGACCCCATCTCAGTCGCGATGGGCCACGAGGCGGTGATCGTCCAGCCGCCGCGAATCATGCCCGAGAGCAGAGCCTCCCAGCCCTCAGTGGTCTTGTGGGCGAAGACGACTGCGCCAATGCCGTCGTCGCTGAGGACGCGACGCCCTTCGGCGAACGCCTTGGCCATGGTCTCCTCGAACCAGTAGCGGTCCTTCGGTCGGCCATTGACCCGCTTCGTCTCATCCTGCACTGCCTCGGCGCTCTTCGGCGAGAGCGGGTTGCTCGGGTCGAAGGGATCACGTAGCAGCGGATGCCCGGGCAGGCTCCGCCTGAGCCAGACCAGAAAGAAGTCCGAGAGGTCGGCGTAAGGCACGGCGTCGTAATAGGGCGGGTCCGTGAACCACACATCGGAGGACTGGTCGGGAATCGGGTGCTTGGCAGCATCCGCGATCTGAGACTGGCCGGGAGTTGGAGGTGGCGTGCTTGCCGATATCACTTTGCAGATGGACTCGAGCGCGCTGTCCCAGGTCCGGGACGAGGGTGCCATGAGATTGGATTCGCCAAAGTCCCACACGATCGGCAATGCTTGACGAGAGAAGACGTTCTTTACTTCTTCTGCTGAGGCCAGCCATCTGGATGTGGAGGCACCGCCGTCCGCGGTCCGGTTCAGCCCTATACCAAGTAGGTGGGCAAGCCTTGGGTGTGGGGGAGTCGACAGGTGTCGGGCCAGTTCCAGCAGGGCAACCTTCTGGCGGGCTGTGAACAGGTCGCCCCACTGGAGCATCCCGTACCGCTGAACGCTGAAGGCGCGGCCTGCGCCGGATCCTCCGCCAGCAGGTGTGGACTCATCAGGTACTGGACAGAGGCCTTGCCGCCCGCCACGCTTCCACTCGTCGAGAATGGCCGCGATCCGGGCTTGGGCGGCGGCGACGGCAGCGTAGTCGGCGGCGGTGGGCAGCCGGTAGTGGCGCCCGCGTTCGCCGGGCCGGAGCGTCACCACGGCTGTCATCATGGCCCCGGCTTTGCGTTTGCCATGCCTATCGAAGATCACATCGGCACCACCGCGCTGGGCCACCAGCTGGTCACGGACTCTCTCCGGCGGCAGCACTGCTCCGCAGCAAAGGCAAGTAGCCCTAGCGCGAGCCACGGTGCCACCAGCGACCTCGCTGTCGGCTTGAGGCTCGAAGATCTCGAACTCCACTCGGGGAGCGGCACCGTCCCCATACACGATGTTCGGCTGTAGGGCTACCTTGCGCTTGGGCCTGCGGCAAAGCCAGAGGGATCGTGTCAGGGGAATTTCGGTACCGCACTTGGGGGCCTCGCAGCGCACCGTGCGCGTCCAGAGGTAGGCAACAGGTGTCGCGCCGTCCGGGTCCTTCGGATAGAGATCGGCCAACTCCTGTTCGGCTTGGGCCTTGATCTCCGCGCCAGCCCTCCGTAACTCACCGGCCAGGTCCGGGCCGTGGCGGGGGATGTCCTCCAGCATCACCTTGAGAATGAGGCACGCCACCGGATTGAGGTCGCTGGCAAATGCATCGCAACCGAGGCGGAGAGCCTCCAATGGGATCGAACCACCGCCTGCGAACGGGTCCACAACGAGGGGCATCTGCTCCGGGTGCGCGGCCTTCACGAGATCGCGAGCCAGTCCCACATAGTTGTCGTCGGCCGAGTTGTCCCAGTTGGCGAAGTCAGCGATGAAGCTGAGAACGACTCGACGCAGCCCCTCGTCGGTCTCAAGGTTGCGCATCCACCCCAGCGGCGCTCCTCGCATGTTCCTCAGGAGCTTCCGAGCCGCCTCCTTGAATGAGTCCGGGCATTTCGAATCGCAAGGATCGGGCAGAAGCAGCGCCAGAAGCATCGCACGCGACGAAGCCAGCGGCCGGCGCGCCCACCAAAGATGCAGTGTCGAAGGGTGCCCATGCCGAATCGACTTCTCCCGCGCCGCGTGCCGCGAGACCTCCGCAATCGGGAAGTCAACCTCCGCCAGCCGCTTGCACTCCTTGGGTATCACTGGGCTGCTCTACTGCTCGCCGATGTCGCGGCCTTCAGCACCCCTGCGCCGGCCGCGCGCCGATCCCGATTCGTGCAGAAGGGCAGGGAGAACCAGCAGCGCCTCTTGCTCTGCCTCGCCGAAGGCCAAGATGTCGCTGAGATGATCACGAAGCACGGTGACGATCTCGCCGGTGGATGCGTTCCCCAGATTGAGCCAGATCGCCTTCGGTGGCGGTCCCAGCAGGAAGGCCAGCTGCCGGAAATCGGAGTCCTTGGAGATGATGACGAAGCCGTGCTCTTCGGCGTGCTCCCAGATGGTGCGGTCCGTGGCCGTGTCGAGTCCGAGTTCGACAACGTGGCAGCTGCCAGGGAACTCGACGGCGAGCGTTCCGACGAGACGGCGTGACAGGTTCTGATCGAACAGGAGCCTCACGCGGGGGCGGCGAGGCGACGCTCCCGCATTGCAGCGAATCCGAGAGCGGCTCTCACATGATCGTCGGTGAGCTCCGGAAAGTCAGCGACGATCTCCGCAGGCGTCATACCCGAGGCCAAGTAGTCGAGCACGTCATAGACCGCGATCCGCGTGCCGACGAAGCAGGGTTTGCCGCTCCGGACTCCCGGCCGTGTCTCGATCATGGAGGTCGATCGTGCCGGGTCGCGCGGCAAAGCGTTCACGCTCAAGGGTTCATGCGTCATGCGAGCAATGCTACCCCGACCTCGCCGCTGGCCCGAACGGGCTGAACGGCTACGCCCGCGGGCTGACGGACAGGGTTCCTGTGTCCAGCCAGTAGTGCTGGACTTTGCTTACCTCTTGCCATTGGAACCGGGCCGGGTTCTCGATGGTCTCGAGTTGGGGCGCGTCCGCGCAGTTGGTGACGACGTAGAGCCAGTAGCAGTCGGGGCGGTCCTCGGCCACTTTTCGCTCGTTCGGCGTGAGCAGGATCGTGCCTTTGGCGGCGGCCAGGCCCTTGACCTCGATCAGGCGCAGGTCGCCGGTCTTGGGATCGATGCTGGTCACGTCGTATCCGAGGTTCTGGTCGTGGACGTCTTCCACGAGGCGGCCCTGGGCCTCCTCGTGCTCCATGGCGACGCGCATGGCAGTCCACTCGGTCTCGGGACTGGGCCGCAAGTTCTGCAACTCCGGTGACTGGCGCTCGGGATGGGGCAGCACCAGCACGCTGGTGAGCCGCTCCACTCCCTGAAGCGTCAGTGTGCGCTGCTGTTCGAGCTCCTGGGTGCGGCGCTGGCGTCGGGCGGTCGCCTCCGCGTGTCGGTTCTCGGCTCGGGCCAGACGGCCTTCTGCGCCCGTTACTTGCTGTTCCACCTCCTCGCTGGCGCGGCCGATCTCCTGGTCGGCGCGCAGCAGCACCGCCTCAAGCGCTACGTCGACATGGGCTGCAACCCTCTCGATGTAGGGCATGCGCTCGGCCCGCACCTCGTCGAGAAACGGCATGAGCGCCTGCTCGCGCAGCCAGTCGCCGGGCTCGGGCAGCGACGCCGCGGCAGGCAAGGTGCCCGGCGCGGGTGCCGGCGTGAGGTTGCCGATGACGCCTTGGTCGCGCAGTTGCGGTTCAGTCCCCTCGGCCAACTCGACGGCGAACAGGCGCTCGTGGATGACTTGCCCGAGGCCGTCGACGACTTGCGCCCGATAGAAGTCGAGCCTCGCCGGCGAGGACCGCTCCAGCGAGTGGAAGCATGCGCCGGCGCCGAAGGCCTTCTGCCCGATGTCGTGGCTGTGGCGGCGGAGGGCCTCGAAGAGCGGATGTCTGGGCGTGACCCATTCCAGGTTGCGTTTCTCGGCCGTCTCGCGGTCGGTGGACACCCGGCCGTAGCGCGTCGCCAGCACGGGCAGGGACCAGTCCGTCTGGCGCTCATACAGCCTCAGCGCGGCCGGTGTGCGCCCGGAGTCGAAGGTGTGCGTCAGGCCCTTCACTGGCCGGAGGCTCAGCGAGGCCGCGCCGGCGCTGTCGGAAATGAAGCGAGCGATCCGCTCGGGGACGACCCGCCGCTGCTGGGCGCGGGCCTTGCGCTCGTTCAACATGTCGAGGTTGAGACGGCGTGTCGACAGGCCCTCCAGCGCGGTCTGGCAGATGGCGCGGAAGCGGTCCGCGTCGACGTCTCGCAAGAGCCGGTCCTCAAGGTCTGCCTCGCCGAGGTTGCCCGCGTAGAAGTCGCGGAACACCCGGTCGATCTGGGCCGCGGGCAGCACCTCGCCCACCAGGTTGAACACGGCGTCGTCGTCGAGGGCGTCGCGGATCTCCTGGAGCTTGGTCAGCAGCCGCTCAAGCACCATGCCCTCGATCGTGTTGAGGGCAACGAAGTTGAAGATGATGCAGTCCGAGCGCTGCCCGTAGCGGTGGATCCGCCCCATGCGCTGCTCAAGGCGATTGGGGTTCCACGGGATGTCGTAGTTGAACAGGATGTGGCAGCACTGCAAGTTGATGCCCTCGCCGGCTGCCTCGGTCGCCACCAGGACCTGAGTCGCCCCGTCGCGGAACTGCTGCTCGGCGTGCAGCCGCGTGCCCGGCTCGTCGCGCGAGCCCGGCTTCATGCTGCCGTGGATGCAATCAGCCTGGAACCCCCAAGCCCGGAGACGCTCCAGCAGGTAGTTGAGCGTGTCGCGGTACTCGGTGAAGACCAGCAGCTGCTTGGCATGGTCGCCGAAGAAGCCCTGCTCCTCAAGGGTGCTGCGCAGCTTGCTCAACTTGGCCTCGACGCCGGAATCCTCGACCGAGCCCGCCTGCACCGCCAGATCGCGCAGCTCGCCGATCTCCTCGCGTATCTCGGCCTCGTTGCCGGTCAGGGTGATCGCCTCGAGAATCCGCTCCAGCCTCTCGCGCTCGGCGTCCTCGAGTTCTTCGAGGTCGTCCCAATCGAGCCCCGGAGGCGCCTGCTGGACCAGGTCTCGGGCCTGGTCGAGGCCGTCCTCGAGCCGGTTGGCGCGGTTCTCCAGCGACCGGCGCAGCGCGTGGGTGCTGGACGCAAGGCGACGCTGAAAGAGCGACATCAGGAAACCCACGGCACGCGCCCGCCTGTCGTCGCCACGAGCCGCGGCCCGAATGCTCTGACGCGTCACATACCTGCTCACCGCCCGGTAGAGGTCGGACTCATCGTCGTCGATCATGAAGCCGGCCGTGTGGGTCGCCCGATTCGTGAACACCGGCCGCGCCGCCCACGACCCGTCGGGCCGGCGCTCCGGGAAGTAGACCATGGCCTCCTTCGTGCGCCGCAGATAGAACGGCGCCGCCCCCCGGCTCATCGCCTCCCGCACCGACGTGACGTCCGCGTAGGCGTCCCGGTCGAGCAACTGCAAGAACAGCGTGAAGTTCTCGGGATCGCCCCGATGCGGCGTCGCGGTCAACAGCAGCAGGTTGTCGGTGCTGTCGCGCAGGAACTCCCCGAGCTTGTAGCGCTGGCTCTTGTGCGCCTCGTCGCGCGCCGACATGCGGTGAGCCTCATCGACGATCACCAGATCCCACTGAGCCTGGGCCAGCCCCGGCATGATCTCGTCGCGCTTGGCGAAGTCCAGCGACGTGATCACCTGATCCTGGCTGAGCCACTGGTTGACCCCGAACTGGTCGCGCACGTCCCCGCCCCTGAGCACCACGAACTGCTCGTGGAACTTCTCCTTCAGCTCGCGCTGCCACTGGAAGCTGAGATTCGCCGGGCACACGACCAGCACCCGCTCGATCAAACCCCGCAGCTTGAGCTCGCCGATCAGCAGCCCGGCCATGATCGTCTTGCCCGCGCCGGCGTCGTCGGCCAGCAAGAACCGCACACTGGGAAGCTTCAAGAAGTGCTCGAACACCGCCTCCAGCTGGTGCGGCAGCGCATCGACGTTCGAGATCGAGAGACCGAAGTACGGGTCGAACTCGTGGGCGATGCCCAGCGCGTACGCCTCCAAACCCAGCCGCAGATGCCGCCCGTCACCCTCGAACGTCGGCGTAGCGTCAATGACCTCGAGCGCCGCGACCTCGTCCTTGCCCAGCGTCACCAAGCGGAACGTGCTCGTGGACTGGCCGACCAGGCCTACCTCTACGTCACCGTCGCCGGCGGCTCGGACGGTGACGACCTTCATAGGCTCGTTGAACGCCGGTCCCCTCAAGATCTGCCCAACCCTGATCGCGCCGGGTGGGTTCATCGGCGTCACTCCCCTCAACTCCCAGACACGCCGATCACTACTACGCCACTAGTGAACCTCGGATGAGACCTCAGCGCCATCCCGATACCGGTACGGCAACCGCCATGGTATCGGGACGCTGCGCCGCGGCCCGCGTTCACCGACACTACGCGTCTTTCGCCACCACCCCCTGGACGCTCCCGGCGAAGAGGGCCGCAATTCGATTCTCGGCCGGGCGGGCCCGCAAGTCGGCGGGCGGGGCCGGGGCCGATCAGACGTTGAGCAGGTCGCGGGCGCCGGTGTCGCTGGAGGGATGGCGCAGCTTCGACATGGCCCTGGCCTCGATCTGGCGGATCCGCTCCCGGGTGAGGTTGAAGTGCTCGCCCACCTCCTCCAGGGTGCGGGGCTCGCCCCTGTCCAGGCCGAAGCGCAGCTTGAGGATGTCGCGCTCGCGCTCGTCCAGCGGTGACAGCAGGCGCATGATCTCGGCCGGCAGCATGGTGGTCGCCGCGGTGTCGAAGGGCGAGTCGATGGACCGGTCCTCCACCACGTCGCCCAGCTCGGCGTCGCCGTCCTGGCGCAGTGGCTCCGACAGCGACAGCGGCTCGGACTGGAAGCGCAGCGCCTCGGTGACCTTGTCCTCGGGCATCTCCACCTCGGCGGCCAGCTCCGACAGGGTGGGCGGCCGGCCGTGCTTGAGCTCCAGGCGGGAGCGGGCCTTCTGGAGGCGGGCCAGCGTGTCTCCGGCGTGGACCGGCAGCCGGATGGTGCGGCCGGTGTTGGCGATGCCGCGGGTGATGGCCTGGCGGATCCACCAGGTGGCGTAGGTGGAGAACTTGAACCCCTTGCGCCAGTCGAACTTCTCGACGGCGTGCATCAGCCCGAGGTTGCCCTCCTGGATCAGGTCGAGCAGCGGCAGTCCCGACGCCTGGTATTTCTTGGCGATGGAGACCACCAGCCGCAGATTCGACTGCACGAAGGTTCGCTCGGACTCCAGCCCGCGGCGCTCCTTGCGGCGCAGATCCCGGCGGCGGTGGTTGGTCAAGGAGCCGGGGGTGGCCTCCTTGAGGGCCTTGCGGGCGGCCAGCCCGGCCTCGATGTCCTGGGCCAGCCGGACCTCGTCGTCCTTGGTCAGCAGCGGGTACTGGCCTATGTCGGTGAGATAGAGGCGGACCAGATCCTCCTCGTCTCTCTCGACTCGCTCCTTGACCTTTACCACGTACCCCCGCTCCAGGTCCGAACGGAGCCGGTCCAACGACCGCCGCCCACGCGCCATTGCTGCGGTGAACGATAACGAGGTTTTGCCCATCGCCAACCACCCTCCCGAACTGGCAGCAGAATGCACGCATACCGTGCACAACGCTGCCAATTCGCT
>JAPPLH010000007.1 GCA_028819505.1 Acidimicrobiaceae bacterium | reverse complement strand
CGGTGGCCGCGGCCCTGGCCGAGCCGAACGTGGCGGCTCGTGTGGGCGGACGCGAGCTGCGCAAGCAGCTCTACGTCCCCGGCCGCATGATCACCCTGGTGGTGTAGATGACCGTTGGGGCGTCAACTCTCTCGACCATTCGTTGGTATTCGCCCCATGGTTGGCGACCTCCACCGGTGGATGCAAGTGATCGGCCATGATGGCCGGTCGCACCACAAGCATCCGAACCGGTGGAGGTTCCCATCATGGCACAAAGGCTCAGCTTCGACGAGCGCGCCCGGGTCGAGGCGATGCGCTCGACGGGCCGGGGAGTTCTCGCCGGGCCCAGGCCTGGCCGGAGCTGTTCGTGATGGACATGTTCCCCGTACGCGTCGGGGTCGGGGCCGCATGTGGGCCGTACACCGGGTTGCATCGCCACCGATGTGTGCGTCCGCTTCAAGGGTTGTAGGCGGCGCGAGGGCGGGTATTGCGGCGGCTGTCCATATCGCAGGCCCGTCGGATGGCGCTCGCGGCTCAGGGCTTCACCGACCCCGCGCCGGCGGGACGGGTGGACCGCCGCCATCTGCGCCGGGTCATGGGCCGCATCAAGCTGCTGCAGCTCGACTCGGTGCCGGTGGTCGTCCGGACCCAGTACCTGCCGCCCTTCTCGCGCCTGGGCCACTACGACCGCGCTCTGCTGGACAGGGTCGCCTACCGCGACGACGAGTGGTTCGAAGCCTGGGCCCACGAGGCTTCCTTGCTCCCGGTGACGGACGAGCCCCTGTTGCGCTGGCAGAAGCAACGCGCCGAGGAGGGCGACACCTGGAAGAACCTGGCCGAGCTGGCCCGAAGCGAGCCCGGCTACGTGGCCGAGGTGCTGGCCCAGGTAGAGGAACGCCCGCTGACCGCAGGCGAGCTGGTCGATCCTCGCCGCCGCGACGGTGAATGGTGGGGGAGCCGGTCGCTGGGCTCGATCGCTCTCGACTGGCTCTTCCGCATCGGAGAGGTCGGCATCCGGCGCCGGGGCAACTTCACCAAGGAGTTCGACCTGCTGGAGCGGATCGTCCCGGCCGAGGTTCTGGCCCGCCCCACGCCCACGGCCGAAGAGGCCCAGCGCGAGCTCCTCGTCCGCTCCGCAGCGGCCCTCGGGGTGGGCACGGCGGGCGATCTCATCGACTACTACCGGCTCCCTGTGCGCGAGGGCCGGATCAGGCTGGGCGAGGTGGTCGAGGCGGGCGGGCTCTCCGCCGCGGAGGTCGAGGGCTGGCCCGAGCCCGCCTATCTGCACCCCGCGGCGAGGCTCCCGAGGTCGGCGGACACGCTGACGGTGCTGTCGCCGTTCGACCCGATCGTGTGGAACCGCGCCCGGGCGGCCCGGCTGTGGGGCTTCGACTACCGGATCGAGATCTACGTCCCCGCGGCCGAGCGGGTCTACGGCTACTACGTGCTGCCAGTGCTCGACGGCGAGCGGCTGGCAGCCCGCCTCGACGTCAAGACCGACCGGCCCGCCGGAGCGCTGAGGGTCCTGGGCGCCTACGCCGAGCCCCGGACGGATCACGGCCCGCTAGCCGAGCGGCTCGGCCCGCATCTGGTCGAACTGGCCCGCTTCGTCGGCGCCGGCGAGGTCCGCTACGGCGCCCGCGGCGATCTGATCAACGCCTTGCGGGCTGTTTCGGGCGCATCCGGCGGGTAGGGACCCGCAGACTCGGCAGAGCCCTCCGATGGCTCAGGCGGCGAGCTCCAGCACAAGCCTCAGACCGGCCTCGACGCGCCACATGGTCGCAGCATCGATTCCTCCGACACGGTGGTCGAGGCGCGTCTTGTCGATGGTCAACACCTGAGCCACGTTCACCACCGAGTCTTGGCGAAGTCCCGAGTCGGCGCCCGCCAACTCCACGTTGCCGGGTGACTCGGCCAGGCCGACGTTCGACGAGATTGTCACGCCGATCACCGTATTCAAGTCACTGAAGTTGAACGAGTCCGCCGAGACGACCAACACCGGACGCCGGTAGCCGGGCCCCGACCCGGCAGGCTCCGGCAGATGCGCCCACCAGATCTCGCCCCTCGCCGGCACGCCCGTCACCGTCACCACTCCTCGCGCACGGCCTCGGACTGGGCAGCGGCCAGTCCGGGATCGAGGCGCGAGTCGATCTTGCTGTACACCTCGTTGAGCCGCCGGGTGATCTCGCTGCGGTCCTCACGGCTCACGAGCAACGAGAGCGCCTCGGCGTAGAGTTGGGAGCGGGACAGCTTGCGGCGCTTGGCCAGACGGTCGGCCTCAGCGAACAGCGGATCGGGAATGGAGACGGCAACCTTCATGTTCTGATCATACCCGGTATGACCCAGTCGTCAAGTGGCGCTGCAGCCCCTGTGAAGGTGGGCTTCCCGCGCGTCCGACTCGCCGAGACGCGGGGCGCACGTCGTCGGCGCCGAGATGCGCTCAGCCTTCGCTCAGACGGCGGTGTTTGGCCAGGCCGGCTTGCAGGAGTTTCTGGGCGTCGCGGGCGCCGAGGTCGAGGAAGCCGTCGGGCCAGTCCTCGCTCAGTCCGCCCAGCGGGTTGATGTCCGACGCCCGGAAGGACGTGTGTCCGTTGTCGTCTCGCTCGGCGAACACGATCCGGACGAGTCCGCCGACGTCGTCGGTCTCGGCTTCGGCGACGCGGCGCCTCAGGCGGTTGACGAGATGCTCGCCGTGGGTCTCGACGATGATCTGTCGCCCGCTGGCGACCCAGGCGAGGAGGAAGTCGGCGAGGCGCATCTGAAGGGCTGGATGCAGGTGCAGTTCAGGCTGCTCCAGCAGCACAATGTCGCCCGGTTCGGCCAACAGGCAGACCGCGAGAACTGGCAGCACCTGGCTGACACCGACACCGACTGACGTGAGGTCGACCGGTCGGTCCATCTCAGGCGGCCGCACCCCGACGCCGACACCCGCACGGCCGCGAGCCTCGACGGTCACGTCCTCGACGATCCCCAACTCTCGTAGCCAGTGCTGCAAGCCGTCCACCAGGTCGGCCTGTCCGAGTCCTGGCACATCGACCGGCTCCGTGCCGTGCCATTGAATCACGCGCGCCAGATGCTCCCCGGCTGCGCCGACATCCGGACGGCCCACGTCGCTGAAATCCGAGAACGCGCGCGGCTCCTGCCTCAGCGATCTGGGTGCGGGCGATTCTGGCATGGCCGCGCTCAGGTCTCGTTTCTGGTGCCGCCACCTCGAGCGTCAACGAGGCTTGGGGCTCTGCTCCGTTGCCTTCTGGAGCCTCATCTCTGGCAGTCACCAAGTCTGCTCGGAAAGACACTTCACCGTCGGCTCCGACGGTGCGGACATCATCGAAGGAGGGCGCCCACCCAGCCGCGCATGTTGATAGCGCACGGCCCCGGCGGATCGTGGCTATGGGCGGCGTGCTCGAAGCTGTTTCCGCTTCGCTTGGTCGAGCGGGGGTAGAGAACAGCGTCAGGTCGCAGGTCCGTGGCCAGGATCACCGGACGAACCTTGCCGCCTCCGAAAGGTGTGCCTCGCTTGGCGCCGGCGCCGCGGCTCGGGATGGCCCGGAACCACGAGCCCGGCGGGTACTCGAAGCCGAGAAGTGCTCGGAGAGCGTCGAACCCTCTCAATGCGGCCGAACCCTACCGTCCCAGCGGTTGGAGTCCCTTGAGGATCTTGTCGGACAGGGCCTGCGCTGAGCGGTGCAGTGGGACCAGGGTTCGGGATGAGCGGTCTTCGGCGGACAGGCCGTCGATGGTGTCGCTGATGGCCGCAGGCGTGTCCCGCAGGAGTTGGACGGCGCGGTCAGCAGTCCTGGTGGGGTCGAGTCCGAGGTCCAGAGCCGCGCCGGCCCAGGCATCGCGAGCGCCCATCGCGCCCACGGAGCGGTTGTCGCCACACGACATGGCGGTGCGCAGATCGAACAGGTCCCGCTGGGCGTAGGGCAGGAAGGAGATCACGTCGTAGAGGGGGGCGAGGTGGACGTCGGACCCGTCGAGGATCAGGCTGTAGTTCTTGGCGTGGGCGTCGGGGGCCGCGAGCGCCCAGTTGTAGACGAGAGCGTCGCAGAATCGCTCCACGTCGGCCCTCGCGTCAGTCGACTCCCGCCGGAGCAGGTCCGCGATCTCCCGTGGCCCGGGGCCGCCGTAGGCCTGGTACTTGTCCTCCGGATGCAGGTTGAGGGCCTGGCAGACGTCTTCATGGTGCCGTCGTCTGAGCGACCCCTCCCGGAGCGTGCGGTCGAAGCGGGCCACGACGACGACTCGCTCCGACTCGAATCTCGTCAACTCGGTCGGGGCCGCGTCGAGGCCGAGACGGCGAGCGGCCGCCATGCACACGTGCTCGACGACCTCTGCGTCAGTGTGGTTGGCGATCCCCGGCTTCAGGATGTGTGTGGTGGGGACATCGCCGTAGGGGACGCTCCACTGCGGGCCGTCCCGGTGCAGCGCGCACTTGGCCTGCGCTCCGGCCAGACTGAACTGCCCGCGGGCGCCGATCCCCTCCCAGGCGGACCAGTCTTGCCGGGCGCGCCGGATCCACGCGGCAATCTGGGGCTCGCTCATGGGCTCCAGGCCGCTGGATCGGGCGTGGAGGGACTCCTCGCGGCCGGGGCGGCAGAACTGCACCGCTCCAGCGCAGTCCAGCCCGACCGGGGTGCCCAGCAGGTCCACTGGCCGTGCGCTGGGCGCTTCGTTCCGGGCTGCCCACCGCCTCCGCACCGCGACGTTGTCCGGCAGGAGGCCGTCGAGCCATCTCTCGACTTCGTACGCCCCGCGCCCGAGGGGGGCGCTCAGCGACAACGGCGTGCTGCGGGGATCACGGAGGTACGTGTCGGCGTAACGGAACTCGGCGGTCCCAGGCCAGGTCGCGGTGATGGTCCCGGCGAAACGGCCTTCGAGGAATGCCAACAGGTCAGCCACGGGCGTCCTGGGCCTCTGGACGGCGGGCGCTCTCGGCCATGGGCACGAACGCCAACTCGTATCCCAACGCGAACAGGACGGCGTTGAGGGTCTCCACGCGAGCGCCGCGCTGTCCGTTCTCCATCAGCGAGACCACCTCGCGGGACACCGACGCGGCCGCGGCCAGGTCCGCCTGTGTGATGCCGGCGTCGCGGCGTGCGCTGCGCAGTGCTCTGCCGATCCGGCTGGGAGAGCGCATCCCCACAAACGACAGGGGATCGGCACTGCCTGGAACTGCCGTGTCGTGCATGCCCGGATCGTACTCGTGTGATGCCAAGCCGACATTCTGACAGATGTGACCCAAACCCGACATAGCAGAAGATGTGTCCTAGGCGTCACAGTGTGGCGCTCTCTGTGCCGGGAACTCCTGTCGGGCACCTCCGCAGCGGGTGAAGCGGCGAGCAATTCGCGGCCAAGTAGGGAACCGGCCTGCACGTCCGAGCCCGTGGCGGCGGCGCGGGTGCTGTGGACAGCGTGAAGAGCGGGCGACGGGGTAGCGTCTGGGGCGGTGAGCGTCGCGGTTGAGCCTCGGGATCTGGCGTCGGCCGCGGCCGGGCACGGGCCGACGGCCTTCGTGCTGACAGTGGGCGACGACGGGCGGACCCGGGTCATCCATGTGAAGGTCGACATCGACGGCCGGGGCGTGATCCGGGCGGTGGTCGGCCGGGGCGCGGCGGCCAACGCGGTGGCCCGGCCCGACGTGGTCGTGCTGTGGTCGCCGGCCGCCGACGGGTTCAGCCTCATCGCCGACGGGGTCGCATCGGTGGACGGCGAGCCGAGGCCAGACACGCCGATCACCATCGAGGTCCTCTCCGCGGTCAGGCACCGTCCCGCCCCCGTCTGAGAGCGGAGTCCGTGTCGTTCCTGATCCGGCGCCCGGCGGCCCGCTGCGTGCTGCTCGACGGCGCCGGGCGGGTGTTCCTGATCCGATCCGAGGATCCGATCGACCCTCACAAGCCGGAGTGGCTGGAGATCCCCGGGGGCGGGATCGGCCGCGGCGAGGACTCCGCTGCGGCCTGCCGGCGCGAGCTGCGCGAGGAGACCGGCATCACCGACGTGGAGATGGGGCCGTGCGTATGGACCCAGTACGTGGAGTACACCTTCTGCGGCATGCGCTTCGAGTCGCACGAGCGGATCCACGTGGCTTGGTGCAACGGCGGCGAATACCGGCCCCGCGGCCTGGAAGCGCTCGAGGCGGCCGCCTTCATCGAGGCGGGCTGGTGGACGCTCGACGAGCTGCTGGCCAACGACGAGCCCACGGTTCCCGCACGCCTGAGAGACTTCCTCGGTGCGGTGGTGGCCGGCGACCTGGCCGAGCAGCCGATCGACATCTCGCCCGATCTGCCGACGGCTTAGGGGCGGCGACGACGGCTACCAGGCGTCGTCGCGGTCGGCTCGGTCGGCTGCGCTGATTGCCGTCCGGCCCCCACCAGCGGCGAGGATGGCTACCAGGCGTCGTCGCGGTCGGCTCGGTCGGCTGCGCTGATTGCCGTCCGGCCCCCACCAGCGGCGAGGATGGCTACCAGGCGTCGTCGCGGTCGGCCCGGTCGGCTGCGCTGACTCCGTAGCCGACGATTATCGACGGCAACAGCAGCAGGGACCCGACCACCAGAGCGACCGCGGCGATCGTGGCCGGCGCGGTGGTGAAGCCGGTCGCGAATCCGGCAACGAACGCAGCCAGCGACACGCCGTACAGCGAGTAGCCCGCTCTCCGTCCCGACCGGGCCAAGCGGGCCAGGCGCTGTCTCCTCTCGAGGACCGGGTCGGTGGATCCCGTCATCGGGCTGCGCCTCTAGCGGAGCCCGACACGGATTCGTCGTCAGGGTCGTGCAGCCAGCAGTGGACGCCGCGGTAGCGGGCCACCTCGTGCTCGAAGTTGGTGCGATTGGGGGTGAACACCGCGATCTCGTACACAGACAACTCGTAGAGCTCCCCCACGAACCCCTCGAACTGCTCGTAGCACACCCTCAGGGCGAAGCCGCGCACCGCGTCGTCGCCCGGGTAGATGGCGGGATGGGGGGCGTCCAAGTCGAAGGTGTGGTACACCTCGGCCCAGTGGGGCTCGTCGCACCCGGTCCGGGCCGTGATCGCTAGCCGCCGACCGGCCTGCAGACCCTCGATCCGGTTGAAGCAGTCGCCCTCGACGAGGCTGTACTCGCTGATGATCTCGCCGGGGATGTCCAGCGGGTCGATCGGGCCCAACTCGCCGGAATCGTTCGACTCGCCGTCGGCGGCAACGTCGGTAGCGGTGTCCGGACGGGCGCCGGCGCGACCCTCGAGGGCCGCGACCACGTCCGCGGTGTTCGTGGGACCCGATGCGGCCACTGCCGCAGCCGGGTCGGTCACGACCCCGCCCCGGTCTTCGGGACCGCTGCTGCACCCGGCCAGCAGCACGGCCGCCGCCGCGGCGCCATGAAGCGAGCGCTCGAGGACTCGGGAAGCCAATCCCATCGAGCCGGAGACTAGGACCTTGACATCTAGAGTGTGCGCCCGTGCAGCCACGGGCTCTGGTCGCCGAGTTCATCGAAGCGACAGGTGCGCGTTCTCTGCGCAGATGAGCCGCTGATAGCGGCTTCGTTGCGCACAGAACGGAGACGACCTTGACCACAGGGGTCTGCAGAGGCGGCGACGGCCGGGACCGGTGCCGGTGGCCCGGCGAGGACCAGGCCTACGTCGCCTACCACGACACGGAGTGGGGCCGGCCCGTCACCGACGACGACCGCCTGTTCGAGAAGCTCTGCCTGGAGGGGTTCCAGTCCGGCCTGTCGTGGCTGACGATCCTGCGCAAGCGCGACAACTTCCGGGCCGCTTTCAGGCGCTTCGAGATATCAGCCGTGGCCGCCTTCGAACCCGGAGACGTCGAGCGGCTGCTGGGTGATGCCGGCATCGTCCGCCACCGCGGCAAGATCGTCTCGGCCGTCAACAACGCCCGCCGGGCTTCCGAGATCGTCGAGGAGTTCGGGTCCCTGGCCGCCTACCTGTGGGACTGGGCGCCGGAGCCGCGGCCCGCGCCGACCGGCGAGGACGCAGTCCCCGCATCCACGCCAGACTCGACCGCGCTGGCCCGGGACCTCAAGCGCCGGGGCTGGACCTTCGTGGGCCCCACCACCGTGTACGCCTTCATGCAGTCTGTCGGCATGGTGAACGACCACATCGAAGGCTGCTTCGCCCGCCGCGAATGCGAAGCCGAACGCACCCGTCCGCCCACCGGCCAGCCCCACTGACAACCTGGACCCGTCACAGCCGCGCAGGGTCGCCGGGGCGGGTTGGACCATCGTCTCCGGGGTGCAGTTCCGGGAAGATGGTCCGGGGCGGCGACGTGGGCGACAGGTGGGCGGAGCCGGGCGAATCGTCGGACCGCTGCGTGCGGTCTGCCCTTGCGGCGGCACTGCACGCGGCCTGCGGCGGCGATGCAGAGACCGGACCCTCCGCCGCCGAGTCGGGGGGCATCGACCTGCCCGCAGACGGACGGTGCCGCGACGGCCTGATCGTCCGTGAGTTGGTTGCGGTGCAAGTAGCGGGGCGGGGATGGGGGTGCGCCTGATCGACCCGGCGGGCGTGATCGTCCGTGAGTTGGTTGCGGTGCAAGTAGCGGGGCGGGGATGGGGGTGCGCCTGATCGACCCGGCGGGCGTGATCGTCCGTGAGTTGGTTGCGGTGCGAGGGCAGTCGGTTCGTGCCGTGCCCCGCTTGCGCGCGAGACTGCCGGCAGCAATCGAGGAGGCATCCGATGGAGACAGTCCTGGGCGCCCGGACGGGTACCGCCTACGGCGACGGGTGGGTCCGCAGTGCCTGCACGATCTGCATGAACCGGTGCGGGATCCTGGCCCACGTCAACGACGACGAGGTGGTCGACAAGATCCTCGGCGACCCCGAGAATCCCCACAACCACGGGCGCACGTGCGCCAAGGGCGACGCGGGCTTCGAGGGCCTCACCGATCCCGACCGCATCACCACGCCGCTGCGGCGCACCAACCCCGACAAGGGCGTGGGCGTCGATCCCGGGTGGGTGCCGATCAGCTGGGACGAGGCCCTCGACGAGATAGCGGGGCATCTGCGCGACACCATCGCCGACGACCCCGAGAAGATCCTCTACACCAGCTTCGACATCTACCACCTGCGGGGCGCGCTGGCCGCCTCGTGGGTGACCGGGCTGGGGATGCCCGGCTACTCCACCTGGTCGGCCGCCATCTTCTGCGGCAACAACGTGCACGGCATCCTCTACATGAACCAGAACGCGTTCGAGAGCAACCCCGACCCCATCTACAGCCGCTACATCCTGAACTTCGGGGCCCAGTTCGGCTCGGTGGTGCACTACGACACCATGCACTCCACCCATGAGCTGTCGGTGCGCCGCTCGGACGTGCGGATGGTGTCGGTCGACCCGGTGTGCTCCTCGGCGGCCGCGGTGGCCGACGAGTGGGTGCCGATCCGTCCCGGCACCGACGCCGCCCTGATCCTGGGCATGGTCGACCAGCTCATCAACGAGCTTGGCATCTACGACGCCGAGTTCCTCAAGAACTCCACCAACGCCGCCTACCTGGTGGGCACCGACGGGCGCTACCTCCGCGACCCGAGCACCGGGAAGCCGCTGGTGTGGGACACCGACAACGGGCCGCAGCCCTTCGACGCCGGCACCGCCAACGCGGCCCTCACCGGCGTCTACGACGTGGACGGCGCCGAGGCCCGGCCCGGCTTCCAGATGCTGGCCGACCATGTGCGCTCGTACACGCCCGAGTACGTGGAGTCGATCACCACCGTGCCGGCCGCGACCGTCCGGCGCCTGGCCCGGGAGTTCGGCGAGGCGGCCTGCATCGGCGAGACCATCACCATCGACGGCGTCGAGCTGCCCTACCGCCCGGCCACCGTCGCCTGGTACCGGGGATTGTCGGCCCACAAGCACTCGATGCTCAACGGCATGGCCATCATCCTGCTGCCCACCCTTATCGGCGGCATCGACGTGCCCGGCGGGCTGCTGGGCGACCCGTGGGGGCTCATCGGCAAGGTCAAGGACCTCGAGTACACCTCCACGGCCACCGATGACGGGCTGATCTCGCAGGGGTTCATCGGCGGCGGCCGGGTGGGGGGCCTGTACCCGCCCCGGCCGACCGGGCCGCCCAAGACGACCGAGATGTGGGAGCTGCTGCCGTGCGCCCCCTACGGGACGGTGTTCTCGCTGCTCAACTCCGAGGAGCCCGAGCTGTTCGGGGCGCCGCCGTTCCCGTCGATGATGATCAACTTCAACTCCAACATGATGAAGAGCTCGGGCCCGCCCGAGGTCGTGGAGCGGTTCATCAAGCGGATCCCGTTCGTCGCCGCCATCGCCAAGCGCTTCGAGGAGACCACGCTGATGGCCGACATCGTGCTGCCCGACGTGCACTACCTGGAGCGGATGACACCGCTGGTGTACCAGCACCTTGCCTCGGGCGACTCCCGCCACGCGGCCTACGGGGCCAAACCGGTCGTGCAGTCGAGCATTGAGGGCCCCGTGGCCGGCGAGCCCTACGTGGACGCCATGCAGATCTACCTGGAGCTGCTGAAGCGGGCCGACCGGCTGCCGCAATTCAACGAGGCGTTCAACAACATCGCCAAGATGCGGGAGCCCTACAGGCTCGACCCCGACGGCAGCTACTCGTACTTCGAGATCTGCGACCGGTGGCTCCGCAACACCCTCGGCGACGACAAGGGCCTCGACTGGCATCTCAGCGACGGGCTGTGGACCGCCGACAAGACCGTCGAGCAGAAGTTCCCGAGGCCGTTCTTCGACGCCAGAGCGCAGGTCTACTGCGAGTTCATGGTCGACACCAAGCAGAACCTCGAGCACACCGTCGAGGAGCTGGGCATCCCGTGGGAGACCGACGACTACCAGCCGCTGCCCGACTGGAAGCCGGGTCCGGCCTATGAGCGCGCCGCGCCCCACGACCTGTTCGTGACCAACATGAAGGTCCCCAACCATGCGCTGTCGCACACCCACAAGAACTCGATCCTGTCCACCCTGTCGAACCGGCACAACGACCTGAAGTCGGTGTGGATCAACCCCAAGACGGCTGAGGCCCGGGGCATCTCCCACGGCGACCTGGTGGAGATCGAGACCCCGGGGGGCCGCACGCAGACGGCCACCGCCAGGGTCACGCAGCTGGTGCATCCCGAGGTGCTGGCCACGCAGGGCTGCGGCGGGGGCTGGAGCAGCGGCAGCAGCGGCGACGAGGTCAACTTCAACGCGCTGCTGAACATCGACGTGGAGCACATCGACTTCGTGTCGGGCGCGCTGGACTGCGCCATCGCGGCCGATGTGCGAACCGTTCCGGCCGGACGGGGAGGGGCACGATGACCCGGTGGGGCATGGTGATCGACGCGGCTCGCTGCGTCGGCTGCCAGGCGTGCACCGTGGCCTGCAAGACCGAGAACCAGTCGCCTCTGGACGCCTGGTACGCGCCGGTGGTCGAGTGGGAGGAGGGCGAGTTCCCCGACGCCACCCTCAACTACCTGCCGGTGCTGTGCAACCACTGCGAGGACGCCCCCTGCGTGACCGCCTGCCCGTCGGGGGCGCTCACGCGCCGCGACGACGGCATCGTGATGGCCGACGAGGACGTGTGCATCGGGTCGCGGGCCTGCATGACGGCCTGCCCCTACGGTGCGCTGCACTTCTTCTCCGAGCGCGGCACGGTGGCGGTGGAGGGCGCCCCCGCCGAGGCTGTGCCCAGCGTGCCGGAGCGCTATGCCCACCAGCGCCATGTCCGGGGTGCGGTGTCGAAGTGCACCTACTGCGCCCACAAGATCGACTTCGGCCTCGAGAACGGCCTCGAGGTCGGGGTGCATCCCCTGGCCACGCCGGCCTGCGTGGTCACCTGCCCGGCCGAGTGCCGGATCTTCGGCGACCTCGACGACCCCGACAGCAACGTGAGCCAGTACCTGGCCGACTACGGCGGCGGCGAGGTGCTCAGACCTGACGCGAAGACGCTGCCGAGCACCCAGTACGTGGGGCTCCCGTGACTGCGGTCGGTCCGGCGGCTGGGGGAGGTGCCGGCCCCCAGAACGTGTTCATGGACCAGTTCGACCTCCAGGCCCGCACCCAGAGGGTGTGGGACATCAACCACGCCATCTGGTTCACGCTGATGGGAGTGGGCGGGGGAGTGTTCCTGGTCGGGCGCATCCTGAACCTCACCGAGGGCTTGGGCTACGTGCTGGGAATCCCGACCGTCGACGTGGTCAGCTTCCTGGCGATCGCGGTGGGTGGGGCGATCCTGGTCGCCGACCTGGGCCGGCCCCTCCAGGCCTGGAGAGCCTTCGTCAACGTGCGCACCAGCTGGATCTCCTGGGGGGCGTGGTCCGATCTGATCTTCCTGGTGGTGGCCGGCCTGCTGGTGCTGCCCGCGCTGAGCCTGGGAGGATCAGAGCCGTTCTCGGGGCTGGGTTGGGATCCCCACGGCGGCGACGGCGGCGGCCTCGCGCTGGAGATCGTCGCCGGGGTGGCCGCGGTGGTGGTGATGACCTACGCGGGGGCGGTCCTGGCCCGGCCCCGGGCCATCCCGTACTGGAACTCGTCGGCCGTGCCGCTTCAGTTCCTGCTGTCGTCGGCGGCGATGTCGGTGGCGGTCGTGATGCTGATCGAGGTGATCGCGGGCGAACCGGTGACCGCCGGCCAGATGGTGCTGCTGGCCGTGCTGACTGCGGCGCTGCTGGTAGCGACGGTGGCCCACCTGCTGACCCGCACCACGGAACCGGGCAAGCGGGAGAGCCTCGAGCGGCTGCTGCGGGGCCAGTACCGGGGCTTGTTCGTTGGCTTCGTGGTGGCCGCGGGCACGGCCCTCCCGCTGGTGCTGGCGGTCGTGGGGGCGGCCGCCTCCGGCGCTCGGGACGCCTTGGCGGTGCTCTGCTTCCTGCTGCTCGTGCCGGGCGGGTTCTGGCTACGGCTCCTCACCCTGAGGGTCGGGATCTTCCCGCCGGTTCACATCCCCGGCGTCGGCGGGCCGCGGTCAGTGGCCATACCGGCCGGAGGCTGACACCGTGGCCATGACCGAGGCTCTCCACGCGGCCTGTGGGGCGCCCGGGGCGACCCGGCACCGGGGGGCGGCCGGATGGCCATGACCGCGGCCGCGCTCGACGCGGCCCACGACGGCCTGCGGGCCGCGGGCATCGACTTCGTGTCGGGCCTGCCCGACGGCTGGCAGCGTCCCCTGCACGAGCGGGTCGAGCTCGACCCCGACATCCGCTACGTGCCGGTGTGCAACGAGGGCGTCGGTTTCTCGATCTGCTCGGGGGCCTGGCTGGGCGGCAAGAAGCCCGCGTTGATCATGGAGAACAGCGGGATCCGGGTGGCCTCGGAGTACATCGCCCGCATCTCGCTCGGAACCGGGGTGCCGGTCACGCTGCTGTGCTCGTACCGGGGCGATGTGGGCGAGACCGAGCACTGGGGGATCCCCCACGGGATCGTGGCCGAGCCGCTTCTGCAGGCCCTGAGGATCAAGTACCTGATCGTGCGCCACGTGGAGGATCTGGCCAAGTCGATCGTTCGGGCCAAGCGGATCGCCGAGGCCCAGCTCCATCCCGCGGCCGTTCTGGTCTCCGGCGACTGCGTGTGGGAGGACTGAGTCGTGTTCGTGTCCGGCGACTGCGTGTGGGAGGACTGAGGGGTGCTGGTCTCCGGCGACTGCGTGTGGGAGGACTGACGGTGGCCCTCGACCGCTACGAGTGGCTGGGGCGGCTGGCCGGCCGCATCCCCGACGACGCGCTGGTGATGTCCACCTACATCGGCGCGGTGTCGTTCGAGTGGGCCCATCACACCGAGGAGCACCACCGCAGCGCCCACCTGGGCCAGATGGGAAACGTGATCGGCCTGGCCCTGGGCCTGGCGCTGGCCCTGCCCCACCGCAAGGTCGTGTGCCTGGACGGCGACGGGTCGGTGCTGATGGAACTCGGGCAGCTGGTGGCCATGGGCGAGCAGCAGCCCGGCAACCTGGTGGTGTTCGTGGTGGACAACGGCGTCTACGAGTCGATCGGCTGGAGCAGCCGGGGCCGCCGGCCGACGGCCACCGCGGGCCAGGTGGACCTGGCCGCCATCGCGGCGGGATGCGGCGTGCCCTACACCGTGGACGTCACCGCCGAGGAAGAGCTGGACGCCGAGATGGACCTGGCCTTCTCCCGCGACGTGTGCAGCTTCATCAACGTGCGCACCCGGCCCGGCCATTCCCATGTGCGGCCCCGCCGCACCGACGGCATCGAGGACAAGTACCGCTTCGTGCGCTATGTGGAGCGCCTGGAAGGCATCTGGATCACCGGAGTCCCACCCCAAGACATAGCCCTGATGAAGGGCCGCGACCGCTAGCGGAGTCCCAACTAGCCCCTGACGCGGTTTCCCCGGCCCGAGATCGGCTTCGGCATGGCTTTGCTGTGAACAATGACGAGCTCCTGGTTGGCCCGGGTGAGACTCGTGTACAACTCGCCATGGCGGCCCATGTTCGGCCTGAAGTCTGCGGGCTCCACAACCACCGCAGCATCGAACTCCAAGCCCCTCGCCTCCACAGGCCGCAGAACGCTGAGGCGGCAGCCGCGGTGGTCGCGCCGGAGGCTGCGGTCGCCTTCACTGTCCCTGCGCCACTGTCGCTTCGTGAGCGACCTCTCGATCTCGTCGGCGATCTCTTGTCGGTAGGAGATGACAGCGACAGATCCCTGGTGGTGTCGGATCGTGAGCCGCTCGGCTGCTTCCGTGGCGACGCTCACGACCTGTTTCGGGCCCGCCTGCCGGACCGACGGTTCCGGCCCGTTTCGGAATGCGTGGTTGGCCCGCTCACCCCGCGGCAGCAGCGCACCGGCGTAGCTCAGAATCTGGCGGGTGGACCGGTAGCCGTTGCGCAAGTTCTCAGGCTCCGGCAGCTGGTCCGCGTCCTCGGCGGAGAGCTGGAGCAGATCCGCCAAGCTCGCCCAGGACTTCCATGTGAAGTCGGATCGCCGCTGGTTCATGTCGCCGAACAGTGACCAGCGCTCCTTCGTTCCGGCACGGAACATCTTGGCCAGCATCCACCATTCGACGGGTCGGATGTCCTGGGCCTCGTCGACCACGATGTGCTGGTAGCCGCTGTGGCGGCCAGCGCGGCCGGCGACGAGTCCCGCGGCAGCCAGCAACAGCAGGTAGGAGGTATCGCGGCGCGCCTGCTCATAGTCTCCCGCCGCCCGGAGCCAGGCCCTGAGGTCTGCGCCCTCGGGCCGGGTGAGCCTTCGATGCACCGCGGTGTCGTGGACGAGGCTGTTGACGAGTTCTCGGACGCGGGCAGCCGGCTTGTAGTCGCGGAGTCGGCTGCTCTGAGTGCTCGCGGCGCGGTCCACGATGCGACCTATCGCCCAGCGCGAGTGGAGTTCCTGCTCGCTCGTCGGGTGGAGTGCTCGCGGAAGGTCCGCCCAGCCGCGGACCAGTTCTTCGAGGCTGAGAACGTCCACGCCCTCGTCAACCAGCCTCGTCACAGTCGGCTGTATGTGTGCCTTCCAGCGGTCTGAGGGCCCGACCAGGGCGACCTTGTGCAGCCTCGGGCCCTGGTCGTCGGCGTCCTTCGGCAGCACCAGGAAGCCGGCGCGGTGCGCGGCGATGATCGTCTTGCCGGTTCCGGGGTGGCCCTGCACGGCGAGGTTCTCCCCCGACGGCCAAGTCACGAGCCGGTACTGCTCGGGCTGCAGCGTCGCCAGCACCGGCGCGAGTTCGCCGGTCTTGGGTGCATCCAGAGCCTCGCGCAGAAGGCGCTCAGCACGCGGCCTGACGGCGTCGCTCCCGGACGGTTGCGGCGGCTCGCGCCCAAGAGGTCGCGGCCCGCGCCCAGAGCCGCTCGTAGGGACGGGCTGCTCCTCGGGCCGTGTCGCGCGGGCCGTGTCGCGCCCGGTGGTGGCCCCGCCTGCGGTCCGCTGCGCGGGTGAAGCCGCGGCCGTGCCGGGGACGGCGCCTGCGATGCGGTCAGCAGGCGGCTCTGTCGTCGTGCCGGGCGCGCGATGCCGGTCGGCGCTGCGACCTCGCGCTGAACGCACCGGCCCTTCCAGCGTGGGTGCCGACGGTTGAGCCGGGCCGTCTGCTGTCACGCCCGGAGGCTTCGGGATATGGAGGCCCGCCCGGAGCGGGAAAGCAATCTCGGGATCTGCGCCGGACTCGTACTCGTCGTCGAAGTCGAGGAGATGCTGGTCCTGCGCCTTGAAGGTCCGGCGGGCTGCAACGCCTCGAGGATCGACACCCTCAGGGCCGGCTGTCCGAGCCTCCCGGCCTACGTAGAACAGCTGTGCGGCGGGCGCCGCCCAACTCACCACGATGGCGCCGTCGTCGAGTCGAGTGAACCTGCCCCCTTCGCCGCCGACGTAGAAGCTCCGCCCGAGGTCCTCGTCGTCGGCGGCGAGGGCGACGCGTCCGCACAGAGGGGTTGTCCGGCCTCTGGGTATCGGCTTCTTCGGCCCGCTGCCGGTCCATCCGGTGCTCGACGGTGCGGCCACGGTCTCCAGGCCGCGCCCGGAGTCCGCGGCGTCGGCACGGGCTTGGCGGATATAGCGCGCGTTCACCGACTGCTCCCAGGCGAGTTCATCGGCATGGCGCTGTTCGCTCACCCGGCTGCCTCCCGTGGGAGCACTTCCAGTGCGCACAGGGCCAAATGCTCCAGGCTGAGCGAGCCACTCTGACGCTTCTGCAGATCGAGTTCGGCCTCCTGCAGTCGGCGCTCCTGGGCGCGCAGCTGGCTCTCGAAGAGCCGGACGGCGTCGTCCTTGCCCTCCCGTCGCAGAGCGTCGATGCGCTTGCGCAGGTTGCCGACCTTGCGCTTGTGGGAGTCGTGCAGGCTTGTCCGGCGGGCTTCGACATGGACCGCATTGTCCTGCTCGCGTCGTTGCTGCTCTCGCGTCTTCCTCGACAGCAGCTGGCGCATACAGACCTCGACCTGCTTGCGACTCCATTGAAGGGGCTCGTCGGAGCCAGCACGCAACTCGGCTTCCGCGAGGGCGGTCAGCAGTTCGACACCGACCCGGTCGCCGGCGGGCTGTCCGGTGATGTCGCAGGCAGCCGTCCAAAGCTCGGCCGTCCGTCCGAGACCGTTCCAGGTGGCGATGCCGACAAGCACGAGGTAATGGCCGGGAGTCGCCGAAGCCGACTGGAGGCCCGCTGATCCGTAGCGGGTCTGCGCCTGCTTGACCTTCAGTGCAGCCCGCACCAGTGCATGGGACGCGCTGAGCAGGTCGGCACCCTGGCTTCGGGCGGTCTCCTGGTGGAGGCACAGTTGTATCTCGATGCCGGTCCTCAGGTCTCTCGCAAGGCGGTCGATCTCCGACGAGGACCGCTCGCCCGCGGCTTGAACCCGCCGGAGGTCGCTCTCGAGTTCGGCGCCGCCTCTCAGGAACAGCCAGCGATGATCGTCGGACCACCGGCACCTCGAACCGCCAGAGGTCCTTGCCCAGTCCTCGATCAGTCGACCCAGCTCCGCTTGGCCGACGTAGTGGCCGGCGTTGAGGATCTCGGACTCGAATCCGTCCAGCGAGGCGTTGTCGAGCAAGCTCAGCACATCGGCAGAGTCGTCGAACTCGCGCTGGAGCACCGTCTTGTTCTCAACCGCCAACAGGGCATCATCGAGGCGGCGGGCGCGCTCCTCGACGGTGAGCGAGAAGTCGAAGGCGATCTGCTGGATGTCTGAGATGCTCTCCTGCAATATGGGCTCGAGCTCGCCGATGGACTGCGTGAAGACCTGGATGCGCTGGTGGACCCTTGTGATGATGTCGGTCTCGATGGTGCCGGGAGTGGCGAAGTTCAGGATGTAGACCTTCTCGGACTGCTGACCGAAGCGGTCGATTCGCCCGATGCGCTGCTCGACCTCCATCGGATTCCAGGGCAGGTCGTAGTTGACAACCACAGAGCAGAACTCGAAGTCGAGGCCCTCGCTCGCCACCCGGGTCGCCAGCATCACGTCGCACCGGCCGGCACGGAAGTCAGCGATCCGCCTCCGCCGATCCTGTGGCGGCACGCCGCCGTGCAGGACGTCCACTCTCAGATGTTCTCGCAGCCGTCGATGAAGGTAGGCGACGACCGGGCGGGAGAACGTGAACACAAGCACACGGTGGCCTTGCCCGACGATCTCTGTCAGCCGCTCGGCGAAGGGCGTGAACTTCGTGTCGACGTCGCCCAGCGCGAGCGCTGCGCTGACGGCCTCGCCAGGCGGGCGGTCCCAGGGGTCTGCATCTGGGGCCGGCCCGTCGAAGAGGTCCTCGACCAAGCGCTCTCCTCTGGTCCCGCCGTCTCGGGCGCGGAGGATCTGGTCGCGGATGGCCGGAAGGCACGAGCCGGCGAGGCGCAGGGGCATCTGGCCGATGAAGTGAAGCGGCATCCCATGCGCCTCGGCGCGTCCGGTCTGCCAGCGCAGCACGGCGTCGTAGAGCGCTCTCTCGTTCTCCGAGAGCGAGACCTCAATGTCCAGGGGCGCCCGCACCGCCCGATGCTCGTCGATCTCGGCTCGGCGTGTGCGGGTCAGCACCTTCGCGAGAGTGTTCAGCTCCAGGCAGAGACGGCGGATCTGTGCGCCGTCCGCGGCGGTTCGCTCATCGTGTCCGAGAAGTCGGTCGAGTTCGGAGTACTCGCGGCGCTGGGACAGCACGGCGCCGGCGACCATTCGACGAATCGACCGCAACTCATCCCTCAGCGTGGCATTGCCGGTCCCCGCATCGGCCGCGCCTCGATAGATGGCACTGAGTACGGCGTTCGGCTGGAGCTGGACCTGCAGTGTGTGCTTGTCGAAGAACTCGCCGGGATCGATGAGCTGCAACAGATTGAAGAGGTCGTCGGTGCCGAGATTCAAGGGCGTGGCCGACAGCAGAAGCAGCATGTCGGTCCAGTCGCCGAGTTGGCTTCCCAGCGCGAAGCTCTTCGTGCCGGTGTTGCGCAGCGCGTGGGCCTCGTCCACGACTATGAGATCGAAACGGGGCGAAAGGTCAGCGAGGTTCTCCAAGTGCTCCCAGGTCCTCATGAGCTGCAACGAGCAGACTGCGTGATACCGGTGCGGGAAGCGATCCGTCTCGACACGGTCGAGCAGGTCGTCAAGGCCTTCGCGTCGCAGCACCTGCGCATCGAAGCCGAAGCGTTCCCGCATCTCGGTCTGCCACTTGTCGACGAGACCGGACGGGCACACCACCAAGACTCGGTCGGCTTGGCCGCGGGCCTCGAACTCGCTCCAGACGAGGCCGGCTTCGATGGTCTTGCCCATGCCCACCTCGTCCGCGATCAGCAGCCGCCGCGACCCGGTGCGCAGCATCTTGATGACCGGGCGGAACTGGTAGGGCAGGAACAGGGTGCGTGAGGCGCGATAGGAGTAGACGGTGTCGGTGAGGTTCTCATCGAGCTTGGCTCGTGTGAGGGTGGCGGCGATCTCGCGAGCCGTCTTTGGGGGCCGGGTGATCCAATCGACTGGGTCCGTGTCCGGCGCGAAGTGATCCAGGAAGCGCTCCTCGTAGCTGCGGACCCGCTCGCCGACTCTCACGTCGTAATGCCAGACGCCCTCGATGTAGATCCGCGACTTGACGACAGCGGACGGCCCGTCGGGCAGGATCGTCACGTCGCTGCGGATCACGAAGCGTGGCTCGGGAATCGCGACCGCTTCGTCCCACAGGTGTTCGAGCCAGGCGGCCGCCGACTCCAGCGCGCTTGATCCATCCGGCGTGCAGCCGCCTCGCTCGACCGGACACGGAGGAGCCCCGGATGTGACCAGCATGACCGCGTCGCCGCCGTCGATACAGAAGCGGTAGCTGCCCTCGGGCAGTTCAGGGGCGGGGTCTAACCGGTGGCGGCACTCACTGGCCGTGTCGTGTCCCTCTGGCAGACCCTCACCGCCCAGCGGCGACTCCCCGACAAGCAGCAGTCGCGGCGAGTTCAGCATCCGGAAGAAGTTCGAGGCCGCACCGAGGTCGGGCCGATACTCGAACGGGAAGGAACCCGGTGCCACTTGCGAGCTCTCCTTGCGCTTCCGAGGACCCGAAGCCACGAAACCTACACGCGTGTCCGGACCCGTTCAGCAGACACGGCTGCACCCTCGCCGGCACAGAAGCGCATGTCTGCCATATGTGCTCGAGATGATGCGCCGCCAGCGCAAGGCGAGGCCCTGGCCTTCGGGCCCTGGCCTTCGACGGGGATTCCGGCGCTGCTGGACCCGTCGAGGCTGAGCCGTTGTGCCATGATGGAAACGGTCGCTGGTTGTGATGCTTGTGGTGCGACCGGCCATCATGGCCGATCACTTGCATCCACGGGTGGAGGTCGCCGACCCTGACACGGTGCGGCTGAAGGTTCGGAGCCCCGGGTGCAGTCGCATGGCGTCGTCGATCTGTTCCATGAGGTCGAACGGGACTATGCCGACGAGGCTGTGGAACCAGGATGGGAGCGTGTTCGGCTGGTGCCCGCCAGGAGTGTGACGGCGGGGTTGTGACCGCGGGTCAGGGGTTGCCGTCCAGGCGGGCCCGAAGCTCGGCGAGTTCTGCCTCGGCGGCCCGTAGGGCGGCGGCCTTTTCGTCGGCGCGTGCGGCTTGTGCGGCGGCCAGGGCGGCCTGTTCGTCGGCGCGTGCGGCCTGCTCGGCAGCCAGTGCGGCCTGTTCGGAGAGGTCGTCGGGGTCGGGGAGCCAGACGCCGGCGGCGATGTCCCACAGCCGCAGTTTGGGGGGCTGCCAGCACAGGTCCAGGCCGAGTGCTTCGCTGCGGCCCCGGAGTCCGTCGTCTTCGGGCACCACCTCGATCGGCACCCAGCTCCCGGCCTGGCGCCGCTCGCCCTGCAGCGGCGGATTCAGCAGCTCGCCGCCGCTGGGGTCGAGTCGCCAGTACTCGTCCGCTCCGAGTGAAGCGTACTTGGCGGGCTTGACGTGCAGGTCGGTGCGCAGCGTCCTGGGCGACGCGATCTCGAGCGCGAAGCACGGCGCCGCGCCGGCCTCCCACACCTTGTAGACGGACTTGCCCTTCACCGCGGCGACGTCCACCCCGAACGCGACGGCCAGGTCCGGCGCGACGACCACTTTGGGGTCGCCCTCGCGGTAGTAGACGTTGATGTCGCTGCTCACCCAGGCGTCCTGCGTGTCGCCGCGACTGGCGTACCAGTGCCGCAGCGCGAATAGCAGCTCCGCTCGCCGGGTCGTGTGTGAGTCGCTCTCGGGCACGCTGGGGGGCCCTTCCGGGTAGTCGATATCCACCTCGGGAGGACCAGCCACGATCGAGCTCATTAGCGCACCTCCGATTCGCTGCGCCGACGCTACCGGCCACCGCCGACGACCCACAACCTGCACCCATCAGAATAGGCGATAGTGAAGAATATTGCTCGGCAACACCTCGGCCTGAACCGACTTCGGTGATTCATCCGCCCTTCAGCAGCCCCAGAAGACGCTGCTCCACTAGGCTGAGCCGGCTGCCTCGCCGTCGCGACCTCAGGAGTCCGTCCCATGGGCAATCACGCTCTGCTCCATCCCTTCGCCCCTCCGGCCAAGCCGGAGTCCGAGATGATCAACATCGTGCGGGCGGAGGGGTCCACCCTCTACGACGACCAGGGGAACTCGTACATCGACGGCTTGGCCAGCCTCTGGTACTGCCAGATCGGTCATTCCCGACCGGAGATGGCCGACGCGGTGGATGCACAGATGCGCGAACTCGCCGCCTACAACACCTTCGACCCGTTCACCAACCCGCCCGCGGCCAGGGCGGCCGAGATGGTCGCAGAACGCTCGCCCCTGACCGACGGGCGGGTGTTCTTCGGCTGCACCGGGTCGGACGCGGTGGACACCGCGCTCAAGCTGGCCCGCCTCCACGCCCAGCGGACCAGCGGCGCCGAGCGCCAAGTGGTGATACGGCGCACCAACGGCTACCACGGCACCAACTTCGGCGGCACCTCGGCCCAGGGCATCGCTCCCAACCGCGAGGGATGGGGCGACCTCGTCCCCCACTTCATCGAGGTCCCCAACGACGACATCGAGGTGATGGCCACCGCGTTCGCCGAGCACGGCGAGCGGGTGGCCGCGGTGATCGCCGAGCCGGTGCAGGGCGCGGGCGGCGTGTTCCCACCGCCGGAGGGCTACCTCGCCGGGGTCCGCCGGCTGTGCGACCAGCACGGCGCGCTGATGATCCTCGACGAGGTGATCTGCGGATTCGGCCGCACCGGGGAGTGGTTCGGCGCCCAGACCTTCGGCGTGACCCCCGACATGATGACCTTCGCCAAGGGCGTGACGTCCGGCTACCTGCCCCTCAGCGGCGTGATCGTGAGCCGCCGGGTGTGCGAGAGCATCGAGGAGCCCGGCTTCCTGCTGCGCACCGGCTACACCTACTCGGGCCATCCCACCGTGGCCGCCGCCGCGGTCAAGAACCTGGAGATCATCACCGACGAGGGCCTCGTCGACCGGGCCCACCACGTGGGCGCCAGGCTCACCGAGGGCCTGGCGGCGCTGGCCGCCGACGGGCTCATCGCGTCGCACCGCGGCGAGGGCGCGGTGCAGGCCGCGGTGCTGGACCGCCCGTCGATGGACGTGCGCAACGACATGCTGCGCCGGGGCGTGATCGTGCGGCCCATCAACGACGTGCTGGCACTGTGCCCGCCGCTGGTGATCACCGACGACGAGATCGGCCGGATCATCGACACCATGGCCGAGTCCCTGCGCACCGTCACCTGAGAGGCGTAAAGCCTTGATGAGCTCGACCGACGACCGCGGCATGGCCGAGTCCCTGCGCACCGTCACCTGAGAGGCGTAAAGCCTTGATGAGCTCGACCGACGACCGCGGCATGGCCGAGTCCCTGCGCACCGTCACCTGAGAGGCGTAAAGCCTTGATGAGCTCGACCGACGACCGCGGCATGGCCGAGTCCCTGCGCACCGTCACCTGAGAGGCGTAAAGCCTTGATGAGCTC
>JAPPLH010000097.1 GCA_028819505.1 Acidimicrobiaceae bacterium | reverse complement strand
GGCGGTCGACAAGATCACGGGCGCGGGAACGGCCGTGGCGGCTACTGCCGGAGGCGGTAGCCGCCGCTGTTCGGCGGTCGACAAGATCACGGGCGCGGGAACGGCCGTGGCGGCTACTGCCGGAGGCTGCGGTGCAGGCGCTCGGCCGCCTCGACGGGATCGGCGGCCCTGGTCACCGGTCTGCCGACGACCAGCAAGTCCGCACCGGCGGCCAGCGCCTGGACCGGTGAGGCCACCCGGCGCTGGTCGTCCACCGAGTCGCCGGCCAGCCGGATGCCGGGAACGGCCCGGAGGAGCTCGGGCCGGACATGTCGGGTCGCGGTCAGGTCGGGGGCGGCGCACACCACGCCCGCGCAGCCGGCCTCGAAGGCCGTCTCCATGCGCTGGGCGACCAGGTCGCGGGTGGCCGCGGCCTCGGCCTCGCTGGTCAGCACGGTGACCGCCAGCACGCCGGCGGGGCGGGTCGCGCCCTCCTCCATGCCCTCGGCGCCGGCCCGCAGCATCTCGACCCCGCCGGCGGCATGCACCGTCAGGTACGAGACGCCCAACTCCCCCACCACCCGGGCCGCCCGGTTCACGGTGTTGGGGATGTCGTGGAGCTTGAGGTCGCAGAACACGTCGTATCCGAGGTCGATCATCGCTCCTATCGCCTCAGGGCCCGCCGCCGTGTAGAGCTCCAACCCGACCTTGGCGACCCGGAAGTGCCCGACGAGCGAACGGGCGAGGCGGGCGGCCGCCACCAGATCGTCGACGTCGAGCGCCAGAGCGAGACGGTCGCGCACCGGCCCTTTGTGGAAGGCGCCTCCACCGCTCGGGGAAGCAGACATCGCTTCATCCATGGGCTGCTCCGATCAGCTCGTCCATTCGTTTCACCCCCCCTTGCCGGCACCACTCCCGAAGTTCGGCAAGAACCCGCCAAGGGGCTCGGGGGTCGGCGAAGATCGCCGTGCCCACCTGCACCGCCGAGGCGCCGGCCTGCAGCATCTCGACGGCGTCGGCGCCGCGGGCCACCCCGCCGACGCCGACGACGGGCACTTCCGGCAGAGCTTCGCACACGTCGTAGACGGCTCGCACCGCCACCGGGTGCAGAGCCGCTCCACTGACGCCGCCGCGCCGCCCTCCGAGCGCGGGCCGCCGCTTGTCGATGTCGATGACCATCCCGGCCAGCGTGTTGGTGAGCACGACCGCCTCGGCCCCGCCGGCCACCGCAGCCTCGGCCACCGCGACCAGTTCGTGCGTGTTGGGGCTCAGCTTGGCCCAGCGGGGCCGCCCGCACCCCTCGGTGGCAGCCAGCGCCGCCGCGGTCGCTGCGACGGAGTGCGCGAACATGCGCATCCCGTCCTCGGTGTTGGGGCACGACACGTTCACCTCGACCGCTATCACCTGCGATGGGGCCTCGGCCAGCGAATCGGCGGCCCGGCGGTACCCGTCGACGGTGTCGCCCCAGATGCTGGCCACCACATCGGCGCCTTCGTCGATGAGAGCCGGCAGGTCCTCCGCGAGCCAGGACCGGGTGCCCGGCCCCTGCAGCCCCACACTGTTGATCATCCCCGAGGCGGCGTCGCTCAGCGGATGCAGCCGTGGCGCAGGATTGCCCGGCCAGGGCCCCTCGCTCAGAGACTTGACCACCACGGCCCCCAGATCGCTGAGCCGCCCGTAGGGCGCCAACTCTGCGCCGTGGCCCGAAGCGCCCGACGCGGTCATCACCGGTGCCCGCAGCACCACGCTGCCGACGCTCGTCGTGAGGTCGGTCACGGCACGGGCACGGGCTCGGTCACGGTTCGGGCTCGGACTCGGCACGGGCTCGGACTCGGTCACGGCACGGGCTCGGGCTCGGTCACGGTTCGGGCTCGGTCACGGCACGGGCTCGGACTCGGCACGGGCTCGGGCTCGGGCGCGGGCACGGGCTCGGTCGTCTGGGCCGCGCCCCGCAGGCTGCGGTGATACTCCTGGAGGCTCCGCACCGCGAGCCGTTGACCACGCAAGTCGCGCAGGCCGTGCGCCGCGGCCAGTGCGGCGGCCCCCGTGGTCACCA
>JAPPLH010000133.1 GCA_028819505.1 Acidimicrobiaceae bacterium | reverse complement strand
CGTGTCCATCGGCAGCGCCTGCAGCGCAGGATCGATCGAGCCCTCGGAGGTGCTCGTGGCCATGGGCCGGTCCCACGAGACCGCCTTCGAGTCGGTCCGCTTCAGCCTCGGCCGCTTCACCACTCAAGGCGACATCGACCTAGCGCTTCCGAGAACTGTCACAGCAGTTGAGTACGTTCGAACGATGACCGGCTGAGGCGTGATCGCATCAAACAGTCGGAGGTCGCGACGGAACAGGCATCTGCACCCTGACCACGTATCGCTCGGGGCCTTCAACCCACCTGAACCTCACGAGAACTCCTCGTCGTCGGGCGGTGGGGGCGTGAACGCATGATACTCCCTCTCGTCCTGGCAACATGAGCGGATAGCTGCGCCCACCACGGTCCGGCCTGTGCGCCCAATCCGACAACCCAGGCCGCTGTCCTACCGTTGCTGTATGTTCGGAGGCCATGATTGCGGGAGCCGGACGGTGAGGCTGACGGACGCCGCTGTGCGGTCGTTCGCCCGGCACGAGACCTTCCATCCCCGCTACGGCTGGTTCCGCAAGGCGTACACGGTCGCGGCCCGCGATCCCGGCCTGTTCGGGCGGCCCGACGCTCCGGTGGAGATCGGCGTGGGCAAGAACATGGTGCGGGCCATCCGCTTCTGGGGTCTCGCCGCCAAACTCATAGCCGCGGATCCCCACTCCCCCAATAGGCGGGCGCCGCGGTTCGTGCCAACCCGCCGCGGCCACGCCCTCTTCGGCAATCACGGCTGGGATCCCTACATGGAGGATCCCGGCACGCTTTGGCTGCTGCACTGGTTGCTTCTGGCCCCTCCATCACGCCTGCCGGTGTGGTGGCTGGCGTTCAACGAGTTCGGCGCGGTCGAGTTCGCCGAGAGCGGCCTCACCAAGGCGGTCGGCGTGCAGCTGGAGGCGGCGCCGGAATGGTCGGCCCCGCACGAGTCGTCGGTGCGCAAGGACGTGGGCGCGCTCCTTCGCACCTATGCGCCTGCGGAGCATTCACGCCGGGTCGCCGTTGACGACCTGCTCGACTGCCCGATGCGCGAGCTCGGCCTGCTGGGACGGTCGCCGGCGACCGGGCTCTACCGCTTCACGCTGGGGTCCAAGCCGACGCTGCCCTCCGCAGTTGTCGCCCACACCGTGCTCGACTACATGACCCGCACCGGCAGCTACCTGACTCGCACCGGCAACGACAGTCGCACCGGCAGCGGAGGCCACACCGTGACGCTCACACGGCTGGCGGTCGCGCCAGGGGCCCCCGGCCGGGCGTTCATGCTGAACGAGCAGGAACTGCTCGACGCTCTGCGGCCTGCGGTCGAGAGCACCGACGGGCTGAGCCTGGCCGCGCCGGCGGGTGCTTGGCAACTCGCCTGGAACGACGACCCGGCGTGGCTGGCCACCACCGTCTTGGACGCCTACTACGGCTCGGCGGCGACAACGGTGTGCTCGGGCTGCGAAGGCGACGCGGTGGACGACTACCCGGCAACAGGGTTCGACGCGCCCGCCGACCCGACGAGAGCGGCGGCGGTGGCATCTGCGGAGGTGGCTGCCTGATGGCGCTGCTGGCCGACGGCATCTCGGTGCGGGGTCGTTTCGCCCGCTCCGCGAATCTGGAGCGCGACCGCGCCCGCCCCGAGCCGCTCGACGGCTACGTCCTCACCGCGAGGGGCGCCGATGTTGTTGAGCGGATCGCTGCGGTCGCGGCTGGAGGGCCTGCTGGAGGCGCTTGGTCGGTGACCGGTCCCTACGGTTCGGGCAAGTCGTCGCTGGCTCTGCTGCTCGATGCCGCTTTCGGCGGGCGCGACGAGATGCAACAACAGGCTCTGAGCTTGATCGATGCCGTTTCACCGGCGACCGCAGAGCGCATCAGGCGGGCGCATGAGCGCCACGGCACCGCGGAGAGCGGGTTCTGTCGCGCTCTGGTCACCGCGGCACGCGAGCCTCTGACCCGCACCGTGGCGCGCGCCCTGAGATCGGCCGCGTCTCAAAATGCCCCTACCCCCTTTACGTTGTTGAGCGGTCCCGGCGTGGCAGTGTTGGGGCTGGTTGCTCG
>JAPPLH010000071.1:18155-23103 GCA_028819505.1 Acidimicrobiaceae bacterium | reverse complement strand
CATGGCGCCCGAGGTCGGCGCCGCCCTCCAGGGGACGCTGCTCGATCCCGCCGCCACCGGCACCGCCGCGACACGCCCCACCGATCCTTCGAGCCCGATTTGGGGCCCGGACTGATGCTCGAATTCGGCGCCGATCCGGTTCATCACCACCGGCTGAGCCCCGGATTCCGCGCACGATCCGCGGCTGTCAAGGGCCACCCGGCAGGCGGCGCGGCAGTCCGCCCGGAGTTCAGCCGATCCGGAGGCCGCGGCGCTCGGCCGTGGCCAGCACGGCTGCGGGGCGGCTGGGCGAAATCAGGAGGGCCGCCAGCGAGCGCTCCTCGCTGCGGTTGCGCCCTGTCATCACGCCGGCCTTGACGGGCTCGCTGAGACGCAGCTCCAGAGCCATGCCGAAGGCGTGAGCGGTGAGGTCGGTAGCGTCGGTGTCGGCGCGGGCCGGACCGATCGAGTCGAGGCCGCGGCGGCTCAGGGGCAGCGGCTCAGCCACCGCGAGATGGTCGTGCAGCACCAGCCCGTTGGGGACGAACACCAGCCAACGCCGGGCCAGCCGGTACAGGGTGTGGGCCGCGAACGCCGCAGCGGGCAGCCCCACCGCAGCAGATGCGATTCCTGCCGGCCAGCCACGGTCGGCCAGCAGCAGGGGCCCGGCGGCGACACCGGCCACGGCGAGCGCTCCCATCGGCACGACCAGCGCGACGATCACCGGTCCCGGCGGGCGCAGCAGGAATCGGCGCTCGTCGCCGTAGCCGGCCGCGTCGACCTGGGCCTCGGCGTAGGCGGGGTGAAACACGATCAGGGTGCCAGCCACACAGAACAGATTCCCTACCACGGCGGCAGGATCCGAGGAGGCGGCTGCGGCGAGCGCCAACTCCAGGGCGCCGGCGGGCACGCCGATACGGGCCACGGTCAGCGCCCGAGGCCCCGGAAGCAGCAGCGCGGCGAGCACCAGGGCGTAGGCGAGCCACAGGGCCACGATCACGGTCGTGCGGGCCGCGCCGTCGTCGGGTCGCAGCGCGGCATGGACCAGATCCCCGAGCAACGCCATCGCCCCGACCACCAGCCAGGCCGCGACCGCGCCGGCGCGTACCGTCAGCGCGGTTCGATTCCGTTTGCTCGCCGAGGAGCGCGCGTCGCCTGGCACGGCCGCAATTGTGTCACCGTGCAGCATCAGCGCGGCATCAGCGCGGCATTGTTGCTTCCCGCTCTTGTTCGCTGCGACCTGAGGGCCGCTCGGCCGCGGCCTCGCTCGACGCCCCTCGCGATCGTGAGCGCAGGGCCGCGTCCGCTCGGCCTCTGGGCGATCACACGCAGATGTAGCCTCGCGGCGTGGCCGAACCTGCCGACGCCGACGCGGGGCCGCGAAACGTGCCGAGGCGGTCGCTGACCGCGGCTCGCGGCGTGGCCGAACCTGCCGACGCCGATGCGGGCACAACCCGCGACTCCGCGGCACGCGTTCGCGAGTTGCAGGCCATGCTCAACCACCATTCGGCGCTGTACTACGCGGGCAGGCCCGAGATACCCGACGCCGACTTCGACGACCTGCTCAACGAGTTGAAGGCCCTGGAGGCACAGCACCCCGAGCTGGTCCATCCCGACTCGCCCACCCAGCGCGTGGGCGCCCCGCCCGACGACACCGTGTTCGCGCCGGTGCGCCACGATCAGCCGATGATGTCGCTGCACAACGCGCTCGACCTCGGGGAGTTGCGGGCCTGGAACGAGCGGGTGCATCGCGCCCTGGCCGCCGGCACCGCCGGCCCGAGCGGCGAGCAGGCCCTGCCGACCATGGAGGACACCTCCGTCGGGGCATACGCGGTGGAGCTGAAGTTCGACGGGCTGGCCATCTCGGTGCGGTACGTCGACGGCGTGCTGGTGCGGGCCGCCACCCGCGGCGACGGCCGCACCGGCGAGGACGTCACCCACTCGGTGCGCACCATCGCCGACATACCCATCCGGCTCAGCGGGCCGGCCCCGCCGGTGCTGGAAGTGCGCGGCGAGGTGATCCTGCGCCTCTCCACCTTCGAGGCGCTCAACGCCCGCCAGGCCGAGCGGGGCGAGAAGGCCTACGTCAACCCCCGCAACGCGGCCGCCGGCTCGCTGCGCCAGAAGGACGCCCGGGTGACCGCGGAGCGGGGCCTGTCGTTCTGGTGCTACCAACTCGGCCACGCCCAGGGCGGCCCCGCCTTCAACTCCCACATGCAGACGCTCGAGTGGCTGGCGTCGCTGGGCCTGCCCGTCGACGAGCACGGGGTCTGCCTGGACGATCTGGCTGCAGTGGAGGCCCACGTAACCGACTACGAGCGCCGGCGCCACGAGTTCGACTACGAGTTCGACGGCCTGGTCGTGAAGGTCGACGATCTCGCGCTACAGGCACAGCTGGGGGTCGACGCCAAAGCCCCCCGCTGGGCCGTCGCCTACAAGTTCCCGCCCGAGGAGCGCACCACCAAGCTGCTCGACATCGAGGTGTCGATCGGCCCGTCGGGCCAGGCCACCCCGTTCGCGCGGCTCGAGCCGGTGTTCGTGGGCGGGGTGACGGTGGCGACCGCGACGCTGCACAACGAGGACCAGGTGGCGGCCAAGGACGTGCGGCCCGGCGACACGGTCATCGTGCGCCGGGCCGGCGAGGTGATCCCCGAGGTGGTGGGACCGGTGCTCTCGGAACGCCCCGAGGGCTCGGAGCCTTGGGCGTTCCCCCGGGACTGCCCGGTGTGCGGGCAGCCGCTGCGGCGGGCCGAGGGCATGTCGGCCACGCAGTGCGCCAACTACTGGTGCCCCCGCCAGATCAGGGGCCGCATCGAGCACTTCGTCGGCCGGGCCGCCATGGACATCGAGTTCCTGGGGGAGCGCAACATCGACCGCTTCGTGACAGCGGAACTGCTACGCGACGTGGTGGGCTTGTACTCGCTCGACTACGAGAAGATCGAGCAGATGGAGGGCTTCGGCGAGATCTCGGTCAACAACCTGCGCCGGTCCATCGAGGACAGCAAGCATCGGCCGTTGTCGAGGCTGCTGTTCGCGCTCAGCATCCCCGAGATCGGCCAGGTCAACGCCCGGGTGCTGGCCGCGTCCTTCGGTGCCATAGACAGCATCCTGGAGGCGGACGAGGAGGCCTTGGCCGAGGTCGAGGGGTTCGGGCCGATCATCGCGGCGTCGGTGCGGGCCTGGTTCGACGACCCGCACAACCGCGACCTCATCGAGGGCCTGCGGGCCGCTGGGCTGCGGATGGAGGCCGAGCGACCGGGCGGCGAGGGAGAGGGTGAGGCGCTGCCCCAGACCTTGGCCGGCATGGCGGTGGTGGTGAGCGGCACGCTGGAGGGCTTCAGCCGCGACGGGGCCAAGCAAGCCATATTGGCCAGGGGTGGCTCATCTCCGGGCTCGGTGTCGGGCCGCACGTCCGCGCTGGTGGTCGGTGCGGACCCGGGCGCCTCCAAGCTCCGCAAGGCCGAATCCTCCGGGGTCCCCGTGATCGACGAAGCCGCCTTCCAGCAACTCCTCGAGACCGGTCGACTGCCCTAGCCGCGGGCTTCGGCGCACTGACACGCTCTGGAAGGCTCTCAGCCACGCGGGTGTGCTGCACACGCTCGGGCTGAGCGGGCGTCTCGTGTTGCTGACTACCGACCGTCCAAGCCCAGACAGCGCCGGATACCGAGCCCTGGAGGCAGTCACTGGACCCCGCAAGCCGGTGTATGCAGTGATCGAGATGGTGGACCCTCAAGACATGGATCGCCTCCGAGCCTTGGCGACCGGCGAAGCCTGACGGCCAACCCATCCGGATCGTTCGATGCCTGCGGCTGCGTCAGATCGGGATCAGCACTGCCGTCTCCGGGTGGAGCGCGGCCAGTCCCATGTCGAGCGTCACCACCGATCCGCCGAAATGGGCCGCCAGCGAGGTCAGGTAGCCGTCGGTCACCTGCCGGTGGCCTATCACACCCCGGAGCACCGCGGAGTTGTAGCCAATCTCGTCGGGCCAGAAGATGTGCTGGGGCAGGGACAAGATCCCGCGCAAAGCTGTCAAGGCACTGCTTGCTCCGACGCCGTTGCGAAGCAGGAAGCGCAGCAGTGTCCCCTGGGTGATGGGGCAGGTGGCCAGTTGCCCGCCATGGCCTGCGAGCCAGTCCTGAGCCTGCCGATGGTGGACATGGTCCGTCACGGTCAGCGCGATCAGGACGTTGCCGTCGGCGAGTGTCGCGGTCATTCGTCCTCCAGCGATCTGACATCCTCAGCCGTGATGGTCCGTCCAAGTGTGACTACGGGCCATCCTGAGTCGGTCGCGTCGATCCGTGGCGTCGGGTCGGGGGCGATGCCGAGCGCGCTCTGCATGCACTCGGTGATGACTTGGCTCATCGTCTTGTGCTGCTGGTGAGCGATCTCCCTGGCCAGCGAATGGAGTTCGGGCGGAAGGTCGATTGTCGTTCGCATACTCTCATCATAGCATCAATGCATCATTGCACCACGAAGCGGCCCGGCTTGAGGCTGCGACGGGCAAGCCAGGCCGTACGGGTCAGGACACCTCGAAGCACCAGCGGGCGGTGTCGGCCTCATCGGGTCGGGCTATCAGTACGAACGTCGCCACCGCGCAGTTGGTGTCGGGTGACAGCGCCTCGATGAGCCTGCCTTCACCGGGCACGAACTCGAACCGGTTCAGGCCTTCGATGTGGTCGACCTGAGCGGTCACATCGACCCCGCCGGTGAGCTGTTCGCTCTGATACACGACCAGCGAGGACAGGCGGTACCGGGCGTCGAGGACCACAGCCACCCGCTGCTGCTGGAGGACCTCGTCGCCGGGGTTCGGGATCACGCGGTCCACTGCGGGGCTCGCAGCGACCGCCTCGTCGGCGTCGTCGCCCGAGCCGACCAGCGCAGCCACCACCAAGCCCAGGATCCCGAACAGGGCCAGCGCGGCGATGCTCACCCGGATCCGCAGCGAACTGCGCTGCTGCGGCGGCGGCTC
>JAPPLH010000071.1:0-18055 GCA_028819505.1 Acidimicrobiaceae bacterium | reverse complement strand
GGGGCTGGGGTTCCCGCTCTTGTTCGCTGCGCTCACGGGCCGCTCGGGCCCGGGGTTCTCGCTCTTGTTCGCTGCGCTCACGGGCCGCTCGGGGCTGGGGTTCTCGCTCTTGTTCGCTGCGCTCACGGGCCGCTCGGGGCTGGGGTTCCCGCTCTTGTTCGCTGCGCTCACGGGCCGCTCGGGCCCGGGGCCGTTGGTAGTCATGCCAGGTCGCACGGTACCGGGCCGGGGTGCGACCGGTGATGACCGGCCGGCGGCGCCTCGGGCGGTACCGTGACGGCGATGATCGCCGACCAGGAGGCGAGGCGGGCATTCGGCGGCCGCTACCGGCTGCTGGAGTTCGTCGGAGAGGGCTCCAACGCCCGCGTCTACGTGGCTGACGATCTCACCCTGCGCCGGAGAGTGGCGCTGAAGATCCTGCGGGCCGGCACCGCCGAGGACGCCGGCTTCACGGAGAGCTTCGCGGACCAGATGCGGGCCACCTCAGCGCTCAGCCACCCCCGGGCGCTGCCCGTGTACGACTGGGGAGTCGATCCGCAGCCGTACGTGGTGACCGAGTATCTCACCGGCGGCAGCCTGGCTGCGCTCCTGCGCGAGGGCTACCGGCTAACCCCGTCGCAGGCGCTCATGGTCGGGCTGGAGGCCGCCCGGGCCCTCGTCAACATCCACAAGGGCGGCCGGGCACACCTCGGCCTGACGCCCTCCGCCATCCTGTTCGACTCCGGTGCCCGGCCCTACATCTCGGACCTCGGCGTGGCCGCGGCCCTCGACGGGTCCGCTCAGCAGGCGGCCGGGACAGTTGATACGGGCGCGACCGCGAATGTCGATGCGGGCGCGACTGGGAATGTCGATGCGGGCGCGACCGGGGCCGCGGATGCGGCGGCGGACCGGGCGGACGCAACCGTCGACCCGGGTGGCGCGCCGGCGAGCCATTCCCGGATCGAACAGGCGCGGGACGTGCACGATCTGGCGCTGGTCCTTTGCGAGGCGGTCACCGGCGCCAGGAACTTGACCGTCGATGTCGGCGGCCCGGACCCGATCCCCATCACCGCCCTCGGCCCGCTTCAAGAAGTGCTGGCGCGTGCCATCGCAGCCGATCCCGTCGGACGGCTGACGGCCGCCGAACTGGCGTCCGAGCTGCTGCGGGTCGCGTCCCTGCTGCCGCGGCCCGATCCGCTTCCGCTGGCCGTCTCGAGGACGCCGCCCGCCGTTGCGGGTCCAGCCGATGGCAGCAGCGAGGCCTTCGAGCAGATCGGGCCGACCGTGTCGGAGCGTCTGACGATCCCCCACGACGACATCCCGCGGCGCCGCTGGCCTGGTCTGGCACTGGCCGCTGTCCTAGTGCTGGGCGGCGCGGCCGGCGGAGTCTGGGCCTGGCTCTCGGCCGCATCCGATCCCACCGTTCCCGATCTCCGGGGCCGCCCTCTAGACGCGGCCTCGTCGGCCGCGGCCGGGGCGGGCTGGGAGGTCAATGAGGTGCTGGTGCGAACGCCGGGCGCAGGGCGCGGGGAGATCGTCCGCACCGAGCCCGCCGCCGGCGCCCCTCTGGCCGGGGGCGAGACGCTGGACGTGTTCGTGTCGCTGGGCGAGCCGCTGGTCCGGGTCGCCGACTTGGACGCCGTCTACGGCATGACGGTGGAGGACGCCGCAGACGAACTGGAGGCGGCGGGCCTCGACTTCGCCGGCGAGGCGCTCGCCAACGACGACGTCGTCCCGGCCGGGAACGTGATCGGTCTTGACCTGGCCGGCGACGTCTACGAACTGGAGGTCGGCAGCGACGTGGTGCTGCTGGTCTCGGAGGGCCCGGCCGACCGGACCGTCCCCAGGGTGCCTGCGAGCCGGGAACTGGAAGCGGCCGCCGGCGCGCTGGACGCGATCCAGTTGGTGCCCCGGCTCGTGGAGGAGTTCTCCGCCGAGGTGCCCGAGGGCACCGTGATCGGCTTCCGTCCCGCCAGCGGCAACTCGCTGCCGATCGGCAGCACGGTGGAAGTGCGGGTATCGCTGGGCCCTGTGCCGCCGCCGGAGCCTGAGGAGCCGGCTGAGGGAGCGGAGGACGAGGAAGGCACCGAGCCGGAGGGACAGGAGTCCGGGGGCGGTGAGTCCGGCGGAGAGGGCTCCGACGGATAGCCGTCGGGCCTATCCTTCCGGCGTGTCCGGCCGGATAACCCGCGACGAGGCTGCCCATGTGGCCCGGTTGGCCCGCCTGCGGTTCAGCGATGGAGAGCTCGACGAGCTCGCGGCGCAGCTCTCCGCGGTGCTCGACCACGCCGCCGACGTCGAGGCGCTCGACGTGACCGACATCGCGCCGACCTCGCATCCCCATCCGCTCGTCAACGTGACCCGGGCCGACGAGGTTCGGCCGTCGCTGGACCGCGACGAAGTGCTGGCCCAGGCGCCGTCGGTGGACAGCGGCCAGTTCCGGGTGCCGCCCATCCTGGGCGATGCGCCGTGACGGGGCGCCGCGCGTGACTGTCGCCGTGACCGGGCGGGGCGCTGTGAGCGGGAGGGGGGCGGCTACGGGGCGCGCCGCTGGGCGATGCGCCATGACGGGGCGGAGGCCGCTGCCGGCCGGGCCGCTGGACGTGGGGCCGTGACCGCCCTGGCGATCGCGGCTGCGGTGAAGTCCGGGGAGCGCACCGCCCTCGACGTGGTGGACGAGCACCTCGCCAGGATCTCGCAGCGTGACGCCGAGATCGGCGCCTTCAACCTTGTGCTGGCCGACGAGGCGAGGACGGCAGCCCGCAACGTGGACGCCGCCGTGTCGAGGGGCGAGGCCGTCGGGCCTCTGGCGGGTGTTCCGGTGGCGCTCAAGGACAACCTGTGTACCCGGGGAGTGCCCACCACCTGCTCGTCGAGGATGCTCGAGGGCTGGCGCCCCCCGTACGACGCCACCGTGGTGCAGCGGCTTCGCTCCGCCGGCGCCGTCATCGTCGGCAAGACGAACCTCGACGAGTTCGCCATGGGCTCGTCCACCGAGAACTCCGCCTTCGGACCCACCCGCAACCCCCACCACACCGGCCGGGTGCCCGGTGGCTCCAGCGGAGGATCGGCCGCCGCAGTGGCCGCGGGGTTCGCACCGCTGGCGCTCGGGTCCGACACCGGAGGGTCGGTCCGCCAGCCGGCCGCGCTGTGCGGTGTGGTCGGCCTCAAGCCCACCTACGGCGCGGTGTCGCGCTACGGGCTGGTCGCGTTCGCCTCTTCGCTCGACCAGGTCGGCCCCATGGCTTCCAACGTCGCCGACGCGGCAGCCTGCTTCGAGGCCGTCTCGGGGCACGACCCGCTCGACTCCACCTCGATCGACGGCGCCTGCGACCCGGTCGTGGCCGGGCTGGGGCAGGGTGTGGACGGCCTGCGGGTCGGGCTGGTGGCCGAGCTGTGCGCCGGCAGCGCCCGCCTTCAGGAGGCCGACGGATTGGATGGGGTCTCGGCCGTTGAGGGCGTCGCGGCCGATGTCATCGCCCGGGTCGACGCCGCCGCCGCCGCGCTGGAGGCTGCGGGCGCGGCCGTCACCGCCGTGTCGGTGCCCTCCGCGGTGCTGGGCCTGTCGGCCTACTACCTGATCGCCCCGGCCGAGGCGTCCAGCAACCTGGCCCGCTACGACGGAGTCCGCTACGGGTTGCGGGTGGACGCAGCCAACGCCGCGGAGATGAATGTCAGCTCCCGCACGGCCGGTTTCGGCGCCGAGGTGAAGCGCCGGATCATGCTCGGAACCTACGCCCTGTCGGCGGGCTACTACGACGCCTTCTACGCCAAGGCCCTGCGGGTGCGCACGCTGATGCTGCGGGAGTGCGCCGCGGCCTACGCCGGCGTGGACGTCCTGCTGTGCCCGACCGCGCCGACGACCGCCTTCGAGTTGGGGGCCAAGACCGCCGACCCGCTGCTGATGTACCTCAACGACGTGTGCACGATCCCGTCGAATCTCACGGGCCACCCGGCGGTGTCGGTTCCCTTCGGCAGCGGCGACGACGGCCTCCCGGTGGGCGTGCAGCTCATGGGACCCGCCCTGTCGGAGCCGGTCCTGCTGCGGGCCGCGGCCGTGCTCGAGCAGGCCGGCGCCTCCGGCGGGGGCGCTCCATGAGCCCGGCCGTGCCCGAGCGGGCGCCGGCGGTGCCCGAGGACTGGGAGCTGGTGGTCGGCTTGGAGGTCCACGTGGAGCTGAGCACGGCCACCAAGCTGTTCTGCGGCTGCGCCAACCGCTTCGGCGACGAGCCCAACACCAACGTGTGCCCGGTGTGCCTGGGGCTGCCGGGCTCGCTGCCGGTGACCAACTCGGCGGCGGTGGACTTCGCCATGCGCCTGGGCCGGGCTCTGGGCTGCGAGGTCCGGGGCGCCGTCTTCGCCCGCAAGAACTACTTCTACCCGGACATGCCCAAGGACTACCAGATCTCCCAGTACGACCAGCCCACCAACACCGAAGGCCGCCTCGAGCTGCCCGACGGCCGCACCGTCGGCATCGAGCGGGCCCACATCGAGGAGGACACCGGCAAGACCACCCACATCGGAGGGGGCGGGCGCATCCACGACGCCGACTATGCACTGGTCGACTACAACCGGGCCGGCGTCCCGCTGGTGGAGATCGTCAGCCGCCCCGACATCGGCGGTGCCGAACAGGCCCGGGCCTACGTGCGCGAACTGCGGGCCATCCTGCTGGCCATCGGCGTGTCCGACGCCCGGATGGAGGAGGGCTCGATGAGGGTGGACGCCAACGTGTCGGTCCGCCCGGCCGGCGCCGACGAGCTCCGGACCCGCTGCGAGATCAAGAACCTGAGCTCGCTGCGAGCGCTGGGCCGGGCCATCGTCTACGAGGCGCAGCGCCATGTGGATCTATGGTCCGGCGGCGAGCGGCCCCGCCAGGAGACACGCCACTGGGACGAGGCGAACGGGCGCACCACGCCGGGCCGGTCCAAGGAGGACGCCGACGACTACCGCTACTTCCAGGATCCGGACCTGGTGCCGCTGGCGCCCGCGGCCGAGACGGTCGCCGCCATAGACGCTGCCCTGCCGCCGCTGCCGGCCGCCCGCCGGGCCGACCTTGCGGCCGACGGCGGGGGAGCGGTGTCGGCCGAGGATGCCGCCCTGCTGGTGGAGCGGGGCCAGGACGGCCTGGTGCGGGCCGCCGTCGCGGCCGGGGCCGATCCGGGCGTTGCCGCCACCCGGGTGGCGAACGACCTGGCTGTCGACGACTGGTCGCCGGTCACCCCGCAAGGTCTGGCCGCACTGGTAGCCATGGAGACCTCAGGCCGCCTCACCGCCACCCAGTCCAAGCAGGTGCTGGCCGAGATGGCCGAGGGAGGCGGGACCCCCGACGCGATCGCGCAGCGCCACGGCTTCCAGGCCATGGCCGGCGACGACCTGGCCGCAGTCGTCGATCAGGTCATCGCCGGCAATCCCGATGCCTGGTCGAGGTTCTGCGCGGGCGACGAAGCCGAGCGCAAGAAGCTGGCCGGCTTCCTCACCGGCCAGGTCATGCGGGCCACCAGAGGCCGGGCCGACGGCGCCGCCGTCAACCGCCTCCTGGGAGAGAGGACCGGCCGTCAGACAGAGCGCGACCAGGTGTGACCATCCTCGCGGCGCAGCGCCACACTCCCGCTCTTGTTCGCTGCGCTCACGGGCCGCTCGGGCCACGGCCTCGCTCATTTGGTTCGCCGGAGTCGAGGTGATCGCCGGCGCACCGCTCGGCCTCTAGCGGTCGGCGCCGGTTACCTGCCAGGCGGAGCCGGCGAAGCGCCACAGCATCAGGACGAGGCGGGTAGCCATCCAGGCGTGCAGGGCGGCCCAGAGCCAGCCGATGCCCGCGCCGGCAGCCACCACGAGCAGCCCGCCGCTCACGAGCACCACGCCTGCGCCGACCATCGACACGGCCAGGAAACGCAGGTCGCCCGCGCCGATCAGCACACCGTCGAGGGCGAACACCACCCCTGCGGCCGGCTGCGAGAAGCCGACGTGCAGCAGCAGGAAGGCGGCCAGCGCGACCACGGCGGTGTCCGACGTGAACATGTGAGGCAGCGCCGGTGAGAGGGCCAGCACCACCAGGCCGGTCATCACGCCCGACACCGCGCCCCAGCCGATCATGCGCCGCCCCAGCGCCCGGGCCCGGTCGGGTTGGCCGGCGCCCAGCGCCAAGCCGATCAGAGCCTGGCCGGCGATTGCCACCGCGTCGAGCACCAGGGCCAGCACCGTCCACACCTCGAACACGATCTGGTGCGCGGCCAGGTCGTCGGTGCCGATCCGTGCCGCCATGGCCACTGTGACGGTGAGGCCGGCCCTCAGCGCCGAGGTCCGGATCAGCAGGTCCCAGCCGGCGACCGCCAGCCGGCGGATGACGGCAGGGTGGGGCCGCAGGTTCACGTTGTGGCGGGCCACGGCCTTCTTGATCCACCACACGAAGGTGGCCGCGGCAGCCGTCTGGGCCATGACCGTCGAGAGGGCCGAGGCGCCGATCCCCTGGTCGAAGCCGTAGACCAGAACTACCTCGAGCAGGAAGTTCCCCACTGCCGATCCCAGGGCCACCGCGAATGGCCGCCTGGTGTCCTGCACACCCCGCAGGTAGCCGACGCCGGCCAGCATCACCAGCATGGCCGGCAGCCCGAACAGCGAGATGCGCAAGTAGACGAGCGCGTTGTGGAGCACCTCGGGGTCGTCGCCCCCGAGGGCGTCGATCAGCGTCGGCGCGAGGACGAACCCGACCACGGCCAGAACTGCCCCCGCGGCCAGCGCCAGCCAGATGCTCTGCACAGCCTGGTGGGCCGCCCGCCGGTGCTCGCCCGCTCCCAGCAGCCGCGCCACCGCGGCGGTGGTGCCGTAGGCGAGGAAGATGAACATGGCGTGCGCGGTCAGCAGGATCGACGACGCCACGGCCAGACCGCCCAACTGGGGAGTGCCGATCCGGCCCACGATGGCGGTGTCGGCCAGCACGTACAGCGGCTCGGCCACCAGCGCGCCGAGGGCGGGCCACGCCAGCCGCCAGATCTCGGTGTCGTCGCTGGTCCAGCGCAGCCTCCGGGACATCGGCGCGAGGCTAAGGGCGGCTCCACCGGCACGAGGAGGGAACGCACGCGCCGGCGATCTCGGGGCGGTTCGCGGGACATGCCCCCGAGACAGACCCGGGATCCTGACCGGGCCGACTGGTCGCGGCCAGCGGGCTGAGCGCTGGGCGGTGTTGCCTCCCGCCGATTCAGCGGCCATACTTGGCGCCGTGAACGACGCTGTCCTGCTCGTGGAAGTACTGGCCTGACAGCGCGCGCTCGCAAACCCATCCGATCGTGCGCAGACCTCCCCCAGGGAGGTCGTTTCGCGTGCGGCCCGCAGCACCGACCGCACCCCGAGCCCCGCCCCGGAGGCCCACCATGGACATGAACGGCGGACAAGCCCTCGTCAAGGCCCTCGAATGCGAAGGCGTCGAGGTGGTGTTCGGGCTGCCCGGCGGGGCCATCCTGCCCGTGTACGACCCGATCATCGAGTCGCCGATCCGCCACATACTGGTGCGCCACGAGCAGGGAGCAGGGCACATGGCCGAGGGCTACGCCCACGCCACCGGGCGCCCCGGCGTGGCGATGATCACCTCCGGTCCGGGGGCCACCAACGGGGTCACCCCGCTGTGCGACGCCTACATGGACTCGATCCCGCTGGTGTGCATCACCGGCCAGGTGCCCTACGCCGCCATCGGCACCGACGCCTTCCAGGAGTGCGACACCACCGGCATCACCATGGCGGTCACCAAGCACAACTTCCTGGTCACCGAGGCCCAGGACATCCCCCGCATCATCCACGAGGCCTTCCACATCGCCACCACCGGGCGGCCCGGCCCGGTGCTGGTGGACATCCCCAAAGACATCGTCGACCCCCGCAACCCGCGCTCGGCCATGACCTGGTACGAGCCCACCGACGACATCATGGAACTGCCCGGATACCGCCCGGCCACGGCCGGCGATCCCGAGCTGATCCGGGCCGCGGCGGAGCTGATCTGCGCGGCCGAGCGGCCCGTGCTCTACGCCGGCGGGGGGATCCTCAAGGCCCGGGCCGCGGCCGAGCTGCTGGCTCTGGCCGAGCTGATCGACGTTCCCGTGGTCACCACGCTCATGGCCCGGGGGTGCTTCCCCGACAGCCACGAGCTGTGCCTGGGCATGCCCGGGATGCACGGCAACTACACCGCGGTCACCGCCATGCAGAGCTCCGACCTGCTGATCGCGCTGGGGGCCCGCTTCGACGACCGGGTCACGGGACGCCTCGACGGCTTCGCGCCCGGCGCCAAGGTGATCCACGTCGACATCGACGCGGCAGAGCTCGGCAAGGTCCGGGCGCCCGATGTGGCCGTCCGCGGCGACTGCAAGCTGGTGATCGCGGAGCTGGTCGAGGCTCTGAAGGCCTGTGGCGGCCTCGAAGCCCAGCCCGACCGCCGGGCCTGGCGCTCGCAGATCAGCGGCTGGCAGGAGCGCCACCCGCTCGTCTACGAGCAGTCCGAGCCAGGTGAGCTGCTCAAGCCCCAGTACGTGCTGGAGGTGCTGCGCGACTCCACCCCCGACGACACCATCGTCACCTCCGGCGTGGGCCAGCACCAGATGTGGGCCAGCCAGTACTGGCGCTTCGACCATCCCTACACCTGGATCAACTCCGGCGGCCTGGGCACGATGGGCTTCTCGGTGCCGGCCGCCATCGGGGCCAAGGTCGGGATGCCCGACCGGATGGTGTGGGCCGTCGACGGGGACGGCTGCTTCCAGATGACCGCCCAGGAGCTGGTCACCGCCTCGATGGAGCGCATCCCCATCAAGGTCGCCCTGTTCAACAACGCGTACCTGGGGATGGTCCGCCAGTGGCAGGAGATGTTCTACGAGGAGCGCTACAGCGAGGTGTACCTCTCCTACGAGATCCCCGACTACGTGAAGTGGGCAGAGGCCATGGGCTGCGTGGCCCTGCGGGTGGAGTCCCCCGAGGAGGTGGCTCCGGCCATCAACAAGGCCAACGAGATCGACGACCGCCCCGTGGTCCTGGAGTTCCGCAGCGCCGCCGAGGAGAACGTCTATCCGATGGTCCCCGCGGGCCAGTCCAACTCCGACATCGTCGTCGACCCGTCGCAGCGATGACCGGTTCGGACTCACCCCGGCGGTTGCAGCGATGACCGGTTCGGACTCACCCCGGCGGTTGCAGCGATGACCGGTTCGGACTCACCCCGGCGGTCGCAGCGATGACCGCGACCGGCGAGGCCGCGGCCACCGATCACAGCCACCGGTTCCACACCATCGTCACCACGGTGGAGAACAAGCCGGGCGTGCTGGCACGGGTGGCCGGGCTGTTCGCCCGCCGGGGCTTCAACATCGAGTCGCTGGCCGTGGCCCCCACCGCCGACGAGCGCTTCAGCCGCATCACCTTCACCGTCGATGTGGCCTCGTCGCCGCTCGAGCAGGTGGTCAAGCAACTCGACAAGCTCATCAACGTGGTGGAGATCAGCGAGCTGAGCCCGACCGAGTCCGTCGAGCGGGAGCTGATGCTGGTGACGGTGGACGCGGCCGCAGGGCGCCGCCACGAGTTGCTGGAGCTGGTCGATGACTTCCGGGCCTACGTGCTCGACGCCGACCGGTCGCAGATGATGCTGTCGCTGGCGGCCCGGCCGGCGAGGCTCGACGAGTTCGAGGAGCGCCTGCGGGCCTTCGGGATCGTGCAACTCCAGCGCACCGGCCGGGTGGCCCTGCCCTCGCTGGACTCCTGATCGCTTCTGTCGGGGTCGGCTCAGGCGAACTTCAATGAGTTGGCCACCGTGGAGGTGGTAAACCGATTGAAGTTCGGTAGCGGACGGGCCGCGGACGGGCCGAGGACCGTGCTCGCGCCAGTTAGGCTCTCGGGCCGACTCGAGAAAGGACCGCGCTCCGTGGCCAACATCTACTACGAATCCGACGTCGACCGGTCGGCCATCGCCGGCCGGAAGGTGGCCGTGCTGGGCTACGGCTCGCAGGGCCACTCCCATGCGCTCAATCTCAAGGAGTCGGGCATCGACGTGCGGGTCGGCTTGCGCGAGGGGTCGTCGTCGGTGGCCAAGGCCCAGGAGGCGGGGCTCGAGGTCCGGTCCATCGCCGAGGCCGTGGCGGAGGCCGACGTCACGATGATGCTCATGCCCGACACCGAGATGGGCGCCATCTACACCGAGCACGTAGAGCCGAACCTGCAGCCGGGGGAGGCGATCTTCTTCGCCCACGGGTTCAACATCCGCTTCGGGCTGATCTCCCCGCCGGATTCGGTGGACGTGTGCATGGTGGCCCCCAAGGGCCCCGGCCACCTGGTGCGGCGCACGTACGTCGAGGGCGGCGGGGTGCCTTGCCTGGTGGCGATAGAGCAGGACGCGTCGGGCTCGGCGCTGCCGCTGGCGCTGGCCTATGCCGACGCCATCGGCGGGGCCCGGGCCGGGGTGATCGAGACCACCTTCACCGAGGAGACCGAGACCGACCTGTTCGGCGAGCAGGCGGTGCTGTGCGGGGGCACCACCGCGCTGGTGCAGGCCGCCTTCGAGACGCTGGTGGAGGCCGGCTACCAGCCCGAGATCGCCTACTTCGAGTGCCTCCACGAGTTGAAGCTGATCGTGGACCTCATGTACGAGGAGGGCATCGCGGGGATGCGCTACTCGGTGTCGGACACCGCCGAGTACGGCGACCTGACCAGGGGGCCGCGCATCGTCAACGACGCGGTGCGGGCCGAGATGCAGCGCATCCTGGCCGAGGTGCAGGACGGCTCCTTCGCCGAGGAGTGGGTGGCCGAGAGCCGCGGCGGCCGGGCCAACTTCCTGCGCCTGGAGGCGGCCGGCCACGACCACCCGGTGGAGATCGTGGGCAAGGAGCTGAGGGCCATGATGCCGTGGATATCGGCAGGCAAGGCGTCGGTGAAGGAGACCTCCGGCGGCCAAGGCTAGCAGGCCGTCCGCCGTCGACGTTTCAACCGAGTTGGTCCCTGAGCGTCTAGTCCGGCGCCCTCACGTCGCGTCGGCTGACTATGGCGGTGCTGTTGCCCCAGCGGTGGGCGATTACTTGGTCTCTTTTCTCGGGGTCGGTTATGGCGATGGTGGAGGTCGGGGTTCTGAGCCAGAGGGTGGGTGGACTCCACCGGTGGATGCAAGTGATCGGCCATACCGCCGTCGTCTCGAAGTTGGAACCCCTCGCCTGGATGCAGATATCCGGCCCGAAGCGGCTCCGCGCCACTACATCGTCGAAGGCTCCGCCGTCTGGATCCTCCACCGTGACACTTGCGAACCGGCCGGGTCGACGAGCATCCTGGATGTCCGGCCACGCGATCGCGTGCTGGCAGTCATTGCCACGCAGGATCGCAGCCTGCGGCGCAGGCTTCAGAAGTCAATCCGCCGACAAGTCGCGAGGTTCGCGTGAGGCCACAAACCGCCGGTCGCGAATCCCTGTGACGACGGCGCGGAGTCGTACCCCGCCTCGGCTGGAGCTGGGACACTGAGTAGGAAGTATCCGGGAAAGTGGATAGGAAACCGTCCGGGAATCGGATAGGAAACCCTGTGTGGACCAGATGGACGACACGTCGGCCGGACAGCGGCAGGGTGCTGGTGATGACGACCGGCCCCGCCGCACACTGGGCGAGCGTCTGGCTGCGGGCCCTGAGCCCGTCTACATCCCCAGGCTGGCCGACCAGCGACTCAGGGATCTGCTGGCCACGGCACCGGCAGTGGAACTGCGCGGCCCGCGCGGCTGCGGGAAGACCACGACCGCGCTGCGCCAGGCGCGCTCGGCCTTCTACCTCGATGACCACGAAGACGCCGAATTGCTGCGCGTGGACGCCCGCGCGGTGTTCGAGGCCAGCGAGCCGCCGATACTGATCGACGAGTGGCAGCAGGCGCCCGACGTGCTGTGGACCGTCAAGCGAATCGTGGACCGGGCGCCCGACGAGAGCGGGCTGTTCATCATCACCGGCTCGCTGCGGTCGACGCAGGCGAGCCAGATTCCCAGCACCGGACGTGTCATGCCGCTGGACATGTTCCCGCTGACAGTTGCGGAGAAGAAGCGGGGCGCGTCGGCTTCGCTGTTCGACAAGATCGCAGCGGGCGACCTGGGTTCCTCGGCCTCGGGTCTCGACGCCAACGACTACATGGACATGGCCTTGGAGAGCGGCTACCCGCTCGCTATGACGATGCCTTCGAAGGCGTTGCGAGCCTCGGCCCTTCGGGCGCGCGTCGATCAGACGCTCAACGTCGACTCGATGCTCGGACGCCAAGACAGGGTGAAGCTGTTGGAGTTCGCCCGCGTCTACGCCTCCCACACGGCCAGGGTCGCGCCGCTGACGAGTCTCTGCGAGGAGGCCGGAATCACCCGAACCACGGGCCGGGCCTACATGGCGCTGCTTGAGCGCACATACCTGGCGCACGAGGCTCCGGCATTCGTCCCCGGCGGCGTGAGCCGGGTGCAGAAGTCTCCCAAGCGACTGCTCGTGGACGCGGGGCTCGCCGCGGCCGTGTGGGGGAGCGACGCATGGGCGATCAGGCGCAGCGGCGACCTGCGCGGTCGCCTCATGGAGACCTTCGTCGCGGCGCAACTGCGAGTCGAGCACGATCCGCGGGTGTCGGGCCAAGGGCTGTGCCATTTCCGCCGCGACGGCGCGCAGGAGGTGGACTTCATCCTCGACGGCGGCCCTCGCGGCATCGTCGGCGTGGAGGTCAAGGCCGGGGAGCGGGCAGGACTGCACGAGGCCAGGCATCTGCTCTGGCTGAGGGATCAGCTCGGCAGCCGGTTCCTGGGAGGTGTGGTGCTCCACACCGCCCCGAGACGGCCCGTGGTGCTGTCTCCCGCCGTCGGGGACGGCTCAGGCGGAGGCCGAGTCTGGGCTGCTCCGCTGTCGACCCTGTGGCAGTAGCCGCACGGCCGCCTAGCGGCGCCGGCGCAAGCCCGTCTGCCTTGACCTGGCGTGCCGATCTACGAAGGGGCTGAGGAGCGGTCGTGGAAGCGCCCGACGTGTCCGACGACAGCCCGAGCCGGTACGGGCTTTTATGAGCTGGGCCCGTATCCGAGCACGATCGTCAATCGGGGGGCGCTTCCGGAGGGCTTCTTCTACCGACGACCTCGTCGAGCAGGCCCGGGCGCTGAGCGCTCGCCCCGGCGCTCTCGCTATTCGCGGATACGTCGACTGCCTATTGCGGCGCCGTCGTGCTCCAGCGCCGGGCGATCACCTTGTCTCTGTCCTTGGGGTCGGTTATGGCGATGGTGGAGGTCGGCGTTCGGAGCCAGAAGGTGTATTGGCCGTCCTTGCGGTCCTGGATGGGGTGGTTGGATGGGTCGATGCCGATGCGGGCTAGGTGGTTGCCGTTGATTGTGTGGAACTCCCAAGTGACGAGGGACATGGCGGAGTCGCCGAGTCGGGAGCGGATTAGGTTCTGCAGGTGCTGGCCCCAGAGGTCTTGGTCGCCCCGCTGGCCTCGTTTGGAGAAGGTGGCGTAGTCGTCCTCCAGGCCATGGACCGAGCCATCGTCGGCCACGCCCACCAGGAGGGTGCCGCCGAAGTCGGAGTTGGCGAACCCTGCGATGGTCTTGATGGCGGCGTCCTCAACCGGGCCGCCCTTGCGCGGCTGGCGGATGTCCCAGCGCAGGGTGGACTTGTACTCCAAGAACTCCGACTCCCGGTCGGGGCCCAGCAAGTCGCCGATGGGACATGTCCGCTGGCGGGCGACGGTGGCCCGCTTCTGCACCTCTACGGCGAAGACGTCCATGACCTCGGCCTGGAGTTCGTCGCTGTCGAGGTAGCTGAAGATCAGGTCGCTGTTGCGGTCGAGCCGTGACAGCAGGGCTCTAAGGTAGCGCTCTGGGAAGACGTGGTCGCGGAAGGTGGACTCGTCGTTGTAGACGGCCTGGTTCTGGATCTCGGCGTCGGCCACTAAGTCGCCGGCGGCGGCCTCGAACACCAGGCGGTCCTCCTCCGTCCAGTCCGTGCCGAAGCGCTCGTTGATGCGGGCGATGATCTGCGACAGCCGCTCGTGCTCGGGATCGGCGGCAGGACCCGTGCCCGAGAAGATGGTGGTGACCTCACCCTCCTGGCCAGGCAGCTCGATGGCGCCTTCGAAGGAGAGTTCGTGGCGCAGGTGGGTCAGCTCCACCTCGGAGCCCAGGTCGATGCTCTGGCCGTGCTCGCGGTCGCGGATCAGTGCGGCCAGAGCCCGGCAGAACAGGTAGTCGCGTTCGAGGCCGGGGTTGCGGAACGGCACCACCAGCGACAGGAATCCGTACACCCGCACGAATCGGCCGAGGGCGTCGCGGAAGGCCTCCTGGTCGTCGTCCCCCAGTCCGTGGAAGCGATCGACCGCGGGCTGAAGGGCGGCGTCGATCTGGGCGTGGGTTCCCTCGGCCAGCAGCAGGGCCGCGGCCCGCTCGATCTCGCCAGCATCAAGCACGCCGAAGCCGTCCAGGCCGTGGCGGGTGTCGAACAGCAGGTTGGGGTCGGTGGGCGGGGCGACCGTCTTGCCGTGGTACACCGCGAACGCCTCGCCGATCTCTTCGGCGTCGTTCACGAAGTCCATCACGAACGTGGCCGACTTGTCGGGGTGGATGCGATTGAGCCGCGAGAGGGTCTGCACGGCGGCGAGCCCGGTGAGGGTCTTGTCGACGTACATGGCGGCGAGCTTGGGCTGGTCGAAGCCGGTCTGGAATTTCTCGGCCACCACCATGATCTGCCACTGGTCGGTGTCGAACTGGGCGGCGGTCTGGGATTCCCCGAAGCCGTTGGCCCGCGACTCGGTCAGCCCCTCGACCTCCCCCGAGAACGCCACCAGCACTCCCAGGTCGTAGCCCAGGTCGGTGGCGTAGGCCTTCAGCGCCCGCCACATGCGCACCGCGTGGGGCCGTGACGAGCACACCACCATCGCCTTGGCCTTGCCGGTGATCTGGTGGGCGATCTTGGTGCGGAAGTGCTCGACGATGATCTCGGCCTTCTGGGCCAGGTTGTCGGGGTGCAGGGTCACGAAGCGGGCTAGTGCGCTGCGGGCCTTGGCGGTGTCGTAGGCCGGGTCGTCGAGGATCGCCTTCTCCAGGTGGAAGTACTGGTTGTAGGTGACGTAGCCGGCCAGCACGTCGCAGATGAAGCCCTCCTCGATGGCTTGGCGCATCGGGTACAGGTGGAACGGCTCGTGGCGGCCGCCTGCGCCCACATTGCCGAACAGTTCCAGGGTGCGGCCCTTGGGGGTGGCGGTGAAGGCGAAGAACGACAGGTTGGGCTGGCGGCTCCGGGCGGCCACCGCCTCGGCCAGCAGCGCATCGACTTCGGACGGCTCCAAGTCCTCGTTGGTCTCGGCTTCGGGTTCGGCGGAGCCCAGGGCGCGGCGCAGTTCCTTGGCCGCCTCTCCGGTCTGTGATGAGTGGGCCTCGTCGACGATCACTGCGTAGTCGCGTTCGGGCAGCGACTCGATCTTGTCGAAGATGAACGGGAACTTCTGGAGAGTGGTGACGATGATGCGGGCCTGCTCGCCGGCCAGGGCCTCGGCCAGCTGCGCCGAGTCCTCGTCGATGCGCTGCACCACGCCGATGGCGTGCTCGAACTGGCTGATGGTGTCTTGGAGCTGGCGGTCGAGCACGACCCGGTCGGTGATCACCACCACCTTGTCGAACACCTTGGCGTCGTCGCTGGAGTGCAGCGACGAGAGCCGGTGCGCCAGCCAGGCGATCGAGTTGGACTTGCCCGACCCCGCCGAGTGCTGCACCAGGTAGCTGCGACCTGGGCCGCGCTGTTTGGCATCGGCCTCCAGGCGTGTGACCGCGTCCCACTGGTGGAACCTCGGGAAGATCACCTCCGGGCGGGCCCGTGACCCCTTCGAGGGCTTCTCCACATGCACGAAGCGGCCCAGGATGTCCATCCAGGCGTCGCGGCTCCACACCTGCTCCCACAGGTAGGCGGTGCGGTGCCCGCCGGGATTCGGGGGGTTGCCCGCGCCGAGGTCGCGGCCCCGGTTGAACGGCAGGAAGCGGGTCCGGGCGCCGGCGAGGCGGGTGGTCATCATCACCGAGGACGGATCGACCGTGAAATGCACCATGCCCACCCGTCCCAGGGTCCGGTTGTTGGGCGGCCGGTCGCTCCGGTACTGGGCGACGGCGTTCTCGACGCTCTGGCCCGTCAGCGGGTTCTTCAGCTCGGCGGTGGCCACCGGGACGCCGTTGACGAACAGGCCCAGGTCGACGGTGCGTCCGCTGGCCGGATCGAACGGCAACTGCCTGGTCACCGACAGCACGTTGGCGTCGTAGAGGGTCGCCAGTTCCGGGGTCAGCCCATGCGCGGGCCGGAAGTACGCCAGCCGGATTGTGATGTTGCGGTCGACCACCCCGCGGCGCAGCACGTCCACCGTGCCGCGCCTGTCCAGCTCCGCAGCCAGTCGCTGCACGAACCCGGACTGCGCCTGGCCCGCATCGCCGCCGTAGGCCGTGTCCACGAGGCGCGCCCACTCGTTCCCCTGCGTCGCGCCGATGAACTCGAACAGGTCGGCCGTGTCGATGCCCGCCTTGGTGTCGAAGTCCCGCGGCCCGTCACCGACATTGCCGATCTTGGCTAGCCGGTACCCGCCGTGCTCGACCAGCCAGCCAGCGATATGCGCCTCGAACGCCGCCTCGGTGACAGAACTCACGCCGCCACCCTCCTCAACGGCCCCAACGTCCAATTCATCCTAGAACCCTGCTGCCCCAAGCCACGATTAGCGGCCTTGACGCGCGGAGCGATGAGCGAAGCGACGATCCGACAATGCCATGACTTATTATATAATTCCTTATGGTAGGGTGGTTCCATGGAACCGACCGACACCTCCGACGACAGCCCGAGCCGGTACGGGCTCTACGAACTGAGCCCCTACCCAAGCACGATCGTCGACCAAGGGGCCTTGCCCGAGGGCTTCTTCTTCTGGCGGCGTTGGCGCCGCCGCAAGCCCGTCTGCCCCGGTCCGCCGGCAGATGTCCAAGCGTGGTGGTGAGGGTGTGCGCCCAATGCCAGAGATGGCTGGAGTAGTGGAAGCAGCGCATCCCCCACAGCTACCTGTCGACGAGGCCTCGCTTGACGAGGTGCATCCTGACGCATGGCAGCACAAGATCACACCTGACGCCTTCTACGAGGAGGTGAAGGCTGACCCGCGGCAGCGCGGACGCATGGAGGCGGCCCTGACGAGAATGTTCAGATCGGCTCGCACGTGGGGCCAGAATGGACCGTGATGGCTGTCCGCGTTGAGGTTGCGGCGTCGCTCTACGCGTGGGCTTCGGAGCGGTCGGGCCTCGACTCGGACGAGCTCGCCGACAAGTTCCCCAAGCTGCGGCAGTGGGAGAGCGGTGACCACCACCCGACGTTGAAGCAACTCGAACAGTTTGCGAGGGCAACCCGAACTCCGGTCGGCTACTTCTTTCTGTCCGCGCCTCCGGATGAACAGGTTCCCATTCCCGACCTTCGCACCGTCGGTGACAGGGGTGTCCGTCGTCCGAGCCCCGACCTCCTTGACACGATCTACCAGTGCCAGCAGCGACAGGACTGGTATCGCGACTACGCCCGCGGCATCGGGCTGGACCCGGTTCCCCACGTCGGGTCGCTGTCGACGGCAACGCCCGTCGAGGACGCGGCCGCGGCAGTGACAGCGGAGATGTCGTTCTCGGTCGAGCGAAGAGGACAGAACTGGTCCGAGGCGTTCGGCTACCTGCGAGACCAAGCCGAGGACAGCGGTGTGCTTGTGATGGTCAGCGGCGTGGTGGGAAGCAACACCCGCCGCAGGCTCGACCCCGCAGAGTTCAGGGGATTCGCGCTCGCCGACCCTCTGGCACCGCTCGTGTTCGTGAACGGTGCCGACACAAAGGCCGCGCAGATCTTCACGCTGGCCCACGAACTGGCCCACATCTGGCTGGGGGAGAGCGCCCTGTCCGACGCCGATCTAGGTGTTCAGGCCACTCACGAGGTCGAACGCTGGTGCAACGGTGTCGCCGCTGAGGTACTCGTGCCTCTTGAGGTGCTCCAGACGGACTTCGACGACCATGCAGACCTCACGGACGAACTCGATCGCCTAGGAGAGTGTTGAGTAATGCGGGTGGGGGGTGCTCGCGGTCGTGTGGCTGGT
>JAPPLH010000110.1 GCA_028819505.1 Acidimicrobiaceae bacterium | reverse complement strand
TGCGGTGGGCGGTGTCCCCGGCGGCGGCGTCGGTCCCGCGCCAGTTCGCCGCGCCCGCAGCCGCCCGAGCCGGGCCGTCCCGGCCGTTGTCAGGGCGGCCCGCGGCCGTCTGCGAGCGTGTCCGGTGCGCCAGCTCGCCGGGCGCGGGGTCTCGCCGGCGCCGCCCGGGCGGCAGCCGGACCAGGCTTCGACGGTGGATCGGCGGGCCGTGCCTGCCGCGCTCCGTCCCGTCGGGACCAGTTCACTTGCTGGTGATCGGGGGCGCGGGCTGACTCCGGCCCGCGCCGCGCAAGCCTGTTCGGAGGCTGGGCCGCGACAGGCTCGAGCAGTTGAGGCTGATCCGACGTAGCGTATGCCTCTGATCGGAACAGGCTGGGCCGTTCAGGGGCGTGGGCGGGGCCGTGGGTGGCCGTGTCGGGCGGGTGCAGTGTCCGCCGGCCGGGCGGGCCGTGGATCTGCCAGCCGAGGTGGTGGATCTTGTTGTGGCATCTCCAGCAGGCCAGCACCATGTTGTCCAGGCTGGTGGCCCCGCCCTGAGACACCGGCCTCACGTGGTGGGCGTCGCAGACGTCGGGCCGGGCGCCGCAGGCGAAGCAGCCGCCGTCTCGGGCGATCAGCAGCTGGCGCTGGGCTTTGGTGGCGCGGCGCACCGAGTGGGCTCGCCATATCGGTCTGCCTCTGCGGTCATAGATCACGCCGGTGAACCTGGCGTTGCAGGCCAGTTCCTCGAGCACCGACTGGGGCAGCCTCACATCGTCGGGCAGTTCCGCGACGAGCTTGCCGGTGGCCTCATCGACGTGCGCGACCACGCAGATGTCGGCGAAGGGCTTGGTCACCTCGCCGCCGTCGCTGCTGGAGGTGAAGTGCTCCAGAGCGTCGGCCATGCACTGGTCGAAGCTGCGCCGCGACCCCGAATCGGACGTGCCGTTGCAGGCATGCTTGTCCGCGTCGTGGAAGCTGCCGGCGACGGCCCGCAGCCGGTTCTCGATGCGACGCCCGGCAACGGCGTCGAACTCTCCGCGGAGATGGACCATCCCGTCGTCGCCGTCCCACATGCGCACGCAACGCCGGGCCCGCTGGCGGGCATGCTCGCTCTCGCCGCCGTCACCGTCGCGCTCCACAGCCCAACGCCGGGCCTCCTTGGCGAACTGCTCGGGCCGCATCGACTCGGCCTTGGCCAACAGTTCTCTGTCACCCTCGACATCGGCCGAGCTGGTCTTCGCCGCAGCCTCCGCCAACCGCTTGGCGTTCGCCACCGACACCCGCCCCGACTCGACCGCGTCTCGCAGCATCGGCGCGGCATGCAGCGCCTCGGCGGTCTTGACCTGGCTGCGGGCCTCCTGCCGCGACAGCCCCGCGCCCGAAGCCAGCACCTCGGCGCCGCCGTCGCCGTGACGCTCCCGGCCGGCGATGCTCGCCGCGGCCGCGGCCTGCGCGACCGTCATGACCGCGACAGCAGCCTTGGACACCTCCAGCATCCCGCGCATCTCCTCGCACGAAGCATCTCCGGCCTTGACCAGCGCCAGCACCTCTCTGGCGGCTGTCTCGGCCCGTCGGGCGGCTTCAATCAACATGCACAGAGCATCCCACAGGGGTGTGACATCTACCCACCCCTCACGAGATATTTTCATCAATTTCAAGCCACAAGTGCCCAGACACGATCCCCAGGCGGCACGCCGGCCAGCCACACCCTCGACCAGCGCTCACGCCTCGGGGTGGTCGGGATCCCGGCACGATCCCCAGGCGGCACGCCGGCCAGCCACATCACCGCGTCCACCTGATCCGGGTCGCCGCCCATCCCGGCACGATCCCCAGGCGGCACGCCGGCCAGCCAGAAACGACTGCCCATCCCACCCGTGATGCACCAGTGGACGCAGCGGGGTCAAGCCGGTGATCCCCGGCGGGGCGACGGGTCCTGCGCTGCAAGACGCGACGGGCTTCTGCCTGCCGGAGCGCGCTCGAATGTGAGCGCTTGCCGTGTAGGCGACCACACGCTGGGCGAGCGGTTGAACCTGTGGCGGGTGCCGCTACCTTGCCGCTCGCCAGAGAACGTCGGGATTCGCCAATCCCGTTTAGCAGCTGGAACCCACCGCGGGTGGGGCCTCGCCATGGCTCCCTCCGGTCCGGGACCTCGGAGGCGACTGCACGCGACTCGGCTGAGGACGTGAAGCTGGTCACCAGC
>JAPPLH010000145.1:21972-24617 GCA_028819505.1 Acidimicrobiaceae bacterium | reverse complement strand
CTCAGGCCTCCCGGGCGTGGGCTGCGTACTGGTGCTGCAGCAGGCCGCCGGCCACCAGGGCGCCGGCCACGACCGCGGCCGCCAAGGCCAGCTCCACCCGCAGGAACGGCTCGAAGTCGAAGCTGACCACCACCGCGAAGGCAGCGATCCCGGCTATCCATCCGACCACCGCCAAACGTGTGTGGCCCAGCGCGACCAGGCCCAGCGCCAGCGACAGCATCAGCATCAGGCCTCCCCCGCTGGCGGCCAGCAGGGCCATGTCGCCGCGGCCCAGCTCGTCGCCGAACACGACCCGCACGACCGGCGGTCCGACCACCGCGGCCCCGGCGGTGGTGGCCAGGGCCACGGCCGCCACCGCGGCCGCGATCTTGAGCTGCATCCTGCGGAACCCGGCAAGGTCGCCGCGGCCGGCCAGGGTGGCCAGGCTGGGCAGCAGGCTGGCCTTCACCGCCTGGAAGAAGAACAGCGGGATGCGGGCGATGAGCATGCCGTTGAGGAACACGCCGGGCGCCTCGGCGCCCAGCTCGTCGCCGCCCACGATGTCCACCGCCACCGGCCCGACGTTGAGTATGAAGGCCTCGCCGATGGCGGCGACGAGCAGGATGCCCAGAGCCGGCGTGAGCTCCCGGTACGTTGCGGGCGGACCCGGCTCCACGAAAGTCCGGCGCGGGCCGGCCGCCGCGGCCGCAGCGGCCACCAGCGCGAAGGCGATGGCCAGCCCGTAGGCGCCCACCGCGGCCACGCCGACGACGGCGAGCACCACGGCCAGGGCCATGCGGGCGCCGCCCTCGACCACGAAGTACCAGGCGTAGCGGTCGAACAGGTGGCGGCCGCCGAGAACACCGCGCACGAGTTGCGAGCCGGCGAAGGCGCCCAGAGCGAGGACGAGGGCCAGCAGCAGCTCGGGCCGGCCGTCGAGCAGGCTGTCGAGCCCGAGCGGCCAAGCCACCAGCAGGCCGGCGGTGACCAGCACGAACTGGGCCGCGCCCAGCACTCCCGCCCGAGTCAGCACGGGTGCGCTGCCCACTCCCCGGCTGGCCCGGTCGGCGGTGGCCCGGGCCACCTCCTGCTCCAGGGGCTGGAACAGCCCGAACCCGCCGATGTTGACCAGGGCCCACAGCACGGCCAGGCTGCCGTAGCCGTCGTCGCCCAGGGCGCGCTGGGCCACCACCAGGTACCCGTAGGTGGTCAGCCCGTTGAAGACCAGCCCCCAGAGGATCCAGGAGGTGCCGAGGGGCAGCACGTTCACCAGGCGCCCCCGGAGATTGTCCAACACCCGTCCGATGGCGCAGTCCCCCTGTTGTTCCGGCGCCCGCTTCGCTCACGGGCCGCCCGGCCGCCCGCCGGACGGCGGGAGGCCCGCAGTCTAGGTTGCGGTGGGGCCTGGGGCGGCTACGGCTGCGACAGGGTGGGCATGCATCCGCCGTCGAGTTCGCGGACCTGGATGCGGTCCCGGTTGTCGTAGGTGACCTCGTTGGCGGGGTCGGGCCGCAGCTTGAACTCGCGGAAGCTCATCTCCAGCGCGTCGAAGGCCACCAGGCGGCCCCGCAGCGAGTCGCCCACTCCCAGGATCAGCTTTATGGCCTCGAGGGCCTGGACGCTGCCGACGATGCCGGGCAATACGCCCAGAACCCCGGCCTCCGCGCAGCTCGGCGCCATCTCCGGCGGCGGCGGCTCGGGCAGCATGTCGCGGTAGGTGGGCCCGTTGCGGGGGTCGAACACGGTGACCTGGCCCTCGAAGCGGAAGATCGACCCATGCACCACCGGGATGCCGAGCTTCACCGAGGCGTCGTTGAGCAGGTAGCGGCTCGGGAAGTTGTCGGCCCCGTCGACCACCACGTCGTAGCCGTCGAGGACCTCCAGGACGTTGTCGGCGCCGAGCCGGGTGTCGTAGGTGACCACGTCGACGTCGGGGTTCAGCGCGGTGAGGGTCTTCTTGGCCGAGTCGACCTTGCGGTCGCCCACCCGGTCGACGTTGTGCAGGATCTGGCGCTGGAGGTTCGACTCGTCGACCACGTCCATGTCGATGATGCCGACGGTGCCCACTCCCGCGGCCGCGAGGTACAGGGCCGCCGGGGAGCCGAGGCCGCCCGCGCCGAGCAGCAGGACCTTGGCGTCGAGCAGCCTGAGCTGGCCCTCCTCACCCACCTCGGGCACCAGCAGGTGGCGCTGGTAGCGGTTGCGCTGGTCGGGCGACAGGGTGCGGGGCCGCGCCCACGCCCGGCCCTCGTCCTTCCACCTGTTGAAGCCGCCGTCCATGGACACCACGTCGCTGTAGCCCATCCGGGCGAGGGTCACCGCCGCGAAGGCGGAGCGCACCCCGCCCGCGCACATGGCCACCAGCGGTGTGGACCGGTCGGGCACCCGGTTCTCGATGCTCGACTCGAGTTGGCCCCGCGGGATATGCACGGCGCCGGCGATGGCGCCCTGCTCGTACTCGTCGGGCTCGCGCACGTCGAGCAGGGTCCAGCCCTCGGCCAGCAGCTGCTCGCCGCCGGCGGTGCCGACCTCGCGGATCTCGGCCTTGGCCTGCGCCAACAGCTCTCTGAAACTCGCCATCGGTTGTTCGCTCCTGTTCGCTTCGCTCACGGGCCGCTCGGGGCGTCACTCCCGCTCCTGCTCGCTTCGCTCACGGGCCGCTCGGG
>JAPPLH010000145.1:0-21872 GCA_028819505.1 Acidimicrobiaceae bacterium | reverse complement strand
GGCCGCTCGGGGCGTCACTCCCGCTCCTGCTCGCTTCGCTCACGGGCCGCTCGGGGCGTCACTCCCGCTCCTGCTCGCTTCGCTCACGGGCCGCTCGGGCCCGGGGGGCCTCGCAAGCTCGGCCTCCGGCTAAACCCTACCTGGCTTGTCGGGATTCAGCGACCCAGGGGATCCGAACCGCAGACGACGGGCAGGACCTCGCTGATCGACCCGCCCACCAGCACGTCGGCCAGCGCGTCGAACTCGGTGGGCTCGCCGTTCACGATTATCAGGCCGGCCCCCGACCGCGCGGCCAGAGGCGCGGTCATGTTGACGGGCGACACCGCCAGCGTCGTGCCCACCGCCAGGAACAGGTCGCATTCCAGGGCGGCCCGCTCGGCTCGGGCCAGGTCGACCGGATTGAGGCTCTGGCCGAACGACACCGTGGCCGCCTTCAGGAGCCAGCCGCAGAGCGGGCACCGCGGGTCGGGCTCCCCGGCCCTCACCCGCTCCAACGCCACCTCGATGTCGTCGCGGTAGTCGCACGACAGGCACTGCACCTTGCGGGTGGTGCCGTGCATCTCCACCACCCGTCCGGGATCGCTGCCGGCCCGCTGGTGGAGCTCGTCCACGTTCTGGGTGATCAGCAGATGGAGCTTGCCCCGCCGTTCCAGGTGAACCAGCGCTCCGTGGCCGCGGTTGGGCTCGGCGTCGGCCCACAGCGCCCCGGAGGCCCGGCGGGCCCAGTTGCTGCGGCGGACCTCGGGATCCGACACGTAGACGTCGATGTTCGAGGCCCGCTCGGCCGCCGGATCCCGCGTCCACAGTCCTTCCGGACCCCGGAAGTCGGGCAGCCCGCTGTCGGTGGAGATCCCCGCGCCGGTGAGGACAGTGACCCGTCTTGCGGCATCGACCATCCGGCGGGCCGCGGCGACCGCGGCTGCGGCGTCCGCGACCACGCCGCCAGAGTAGCCGCACCGGCGCGGCCGTCAGCCTCGCCTGCCAGCCTCGCCTGCCGGATCAGTGGATGAGATGCATTGAGATTTCTGTTTGACAAGCCTCGACCGTCAACATATGTTCGAGGCTCGAGACTTCCCCCCGAGACATATTGCAACCGAGGCGCTCGCGAGCGCCCGCATTCTTGGAGAGACATCATGACTTCGTCCATCAACCTCCCGCCGGCGGTCGTCGACTCCGAGGTGATCACGCTGATCCCATGGATCGACCACCGCGTCGACGCCTTCGGTCACGATCCGAGGTCCACCTACGTCGAACAGTTCTGGCTCGGAACGCTGGGCCCTTCCACCACCTGGTTCCTGCGCCACTGCGCCAACCTGCTCGACGCCGCCGACAGCACGTCCGTCAATCTGCGGGAGACGGCCAGCACCCTGGGCATCGGGCACGAGGGCGGCTCTCGCAGCGCCATGTCCAAGACGGTTGCTCGAGCCTGCCGGTTCCGAGCGGCCCGATCCGTGGGGTCGGCGACCCTGGCCGTCCGTCTTCGACTGCCGCAGCTCAGCTCCCGCCAACTGCAGCGCCTGCCCGAGCCTGTGCGGCGACTCCACCAGGAGTTCATCGCGGTCGACTTGAGCCGCGACGCGGTGTGCCGGCAGCAGTCGCGGGCCCGGCGGCTGGCCGTGTGCCTGATCGAGAGCGGTGACAGCTTCGAGCAGACAGAGGGGCTGCTGGCCCGGATGAGCTACCACCCCGCCATCGTCGCCGAGGCGGTCCGCTGGGCGTGGCGCCTCCATCACGGACGATCCTCCCCCGAGGCGGCCTGACTCCCGCTCCCGCCGTGCTGTAGCGTCGGCGCCGGCAAGGGGGTGCATATGGAGCCCGCAATACCCGCCGGCATCGACGACATCGACGACGAATGGCTGTCGCAGGCCATGGGTTCGCCTGTGCGGATCACCGGAATCGACGACATCGGGACCGGAGTCGGGATGATCGGCGCCATCTACCGGGCCGAACTCGACGGCGACGGCCCCGGCACCGTGGTCCTCAAGATGCCCGGCCTCGACGAGACGGCCCGCTTCACGGCCCAGATCCTGCGCTTGAACATCCGCGAGGTCGGCTTCTACCGCGAGTTGGCCGCCGACAGCCCCATCCGGGTCCCCCGCTGCCACTTCGGCGCCGTCGATGCCGAGACCCACCAGTTCGTGCTGGTGCTCGAGGACGTCGGCTCGTACCGGGCCGTGAGCCAGGTCGAGGGCATGGGCCGGGCCGACGCCGAGCAGGCGGTGGACGAGTTGGCCGCCTGGCACGCCCACTGGTGGGGCGCGGCGGGCCCGATCGTGGAGCGGGGCACCGCGGTGAGCATCTGCGACCCGATCTACCCGATGCTGCTTCCGCCGGTGTTCTCCGACGGCTGGGCCAAGGTACGGGGCGCCATGAGCGTGCCCCCGTCGGTCGAGCGGGTCGCCGACGGCTGGGTGGAGGCCCTCCCCGGGATGCTGGGGTCGCTGGGCACTGCGCCGAGCACTCTCGTCCACGGCGACTACCGGGCCGACAACATGTTCTTCGACGACGACGGGCGGGTCGTGCTGCTCGACTTCCAGGTCATCGGAGAGTCCATGCCCGTCGGCGACCTGGCCTACTTCGTCACCGGGAGCCTCTCCCCCGCCACCGCCTCGGAGATCGAGCCGGGGCTGTACGAGCGCTGGCTGCGGGCGCTGGCGGCCGAGGGAGTTCCCGAGTCGGAACTCGACGGGATGTGGGACATCTACCGCGGCGCGGTGCTGTTCTGCGTGTGCTACCCGATGATCGCGGGTGCGGGCATGGACCTCGCCGACGACCGCCAGCGGGGACTGCTGGAGGCCACCTTCGAGCGGTTCGAGCGCGCCGTCGAGGAGCTGAGCCTGACCGACCTGCTCTGAGTCCCGCCCTCCGGCTCAGTTGCTCGAGGTGTACGACAGGGCCAGTTCGACCAGGGTGCGCACACCGAAGCCGGTGCCGCCCTTGGTGATCTCGCCGTCGTCGGACTCGGCCCGGGCCGGGCCGGCGATGTCGAGATGGGCCCAACGGATGCCGTCGGCCACGAACTGCTGCAGGATCAGCCCCGCGGTCAGCGCGCCGCCGTGGGCGCCTCCGATGTTCTTCATGTCGGCCACGTTCGACTCGAACTGCTTGGCGTAGTCGGCGGGCAGCGGCAGCGGCCACACCCGCTCCCCGGCGCGGTCGGCGGCGGCGCGGACCGCATCGATCAACGGCTCGTCGTTGCCCATCAGCCCGGCGATGGACGGTCCCAGCGCCACCATGCATGCGCCGGTCAGGGTGGCCAGGTCGACGATGGCGTCGGGCTCGTCCTCGCAGGCCAGAGACAGGGCGTCGGCCAGGATCAGGCGACCCTCGGCGTCGGTGTTGAGCACCTCGATGGTCTTGCCGTTGCGGATGGTGAGAACGTCGCCGGGCCGGGTGGCGTCGCCGCCGAGCATGTTGTCGGTCATGGGCAGGTACCCCTTGACCCTGACCGGGGCGCCCACCGCCGGGAGCACCGACATGGCCCCGATGACGGCAGCGGCGCCGCACATGTCCATCTTCATGGACATCATTCCCTGGGCGGTCTTGATGGACAGGCCCCCGGCGTCGAAGGTGATCCCCTTGCCGACGTAGGCCAGCGTCGCGGCGGGGTCGCCCGCGGGCTCGTAGGCGAGCTCCACGAAGCGGGGCGGCTGGGCGCTGCCCCGGTTGACGCCCAGCAGGCCGCCCAGCCGCTGCTTCTTGATCTCCGCCTCGGTCCAGACCTTCGACTCCAGCCCGGCCTTGCGGGCGACGGTCGCTGTCTTGCGGGCGAAGGCCGGGGCGGTGAGCGAGCCGCCCGGCTCGTTCGACAGGTCGCGGGCCACACACACTCCCGCGGCGATGGCAGAGCCCCGCGCCAGCGCGTCCTTCGCCGCGGCCGACGTGCTGCCCACGACGTCTACCCGGGCCAGCTTGGGGGCGCCGTCGCCGCCGGCGGCGTCGGCGGACGACTTGTAGGCGGTGTAGCGGTAGCCGCCCAGGATCACGCCCTCGGCCAGCGCCTGGCGGGCTGTGGCGTCGTCCACACCTGAGTCGCCGGACAGCCGCACCGCCGCCCGCGCGTGGCGCGAGCAGGAGCGAGCCAGCGCCGCGCCGGCTCGCCGGATGGTGGCCGAGGTGACTTCGGCAGCCGGGCCCACGCCGACCAGACCGGCGAAGCCGCCGCCGGCCGGCTGCAGGTGGACCTGCTCCGCCTTGCCCTCGAACCCCGCTGTGTCCAAGACCGCGGCATCGAAGCCGTCTATGCCGGATCCGGCATCCTCGGTGGTGACAAGGGAAACGCTGGCGGTGGCGGCCTTGGGCACGGCGCGAACTGCATGGACTGTGATCGGCATCCGGTCAGACTAATGGGCTGCCCGACTAGCCCGATGCTGGGGCGGGGAGGTCCTGCTCGACGGTGAGCGTGGGCGCGAACAGGTCGCCGAGTCGTTCAACCCGGTCCAGTGCTTCGGAGGCGGTGAAAGAGATCGGCTCTCCGCCGGCCCCGTCGGACACCTCGTCCCAGGTGACGGGCACCGAGACCGTGGGACGGTCCAGGCCTCTCAGCGAGTAGGGGGCGACGGTGGTCTTGAAGCGGGCGTTCTGGCTCCAGTCGATGAACACCTTGTGCGGCCGCAGGCTGCGCTTCATCTGTGACACCACCAGCGCCGGCAGGCGCTTGGTGAGCAGTTGGGCCACGGCCCGGGCGAAGCCGGCGGCGTGGTCGTGGGAGTGGGGCCGGTTGAGGGGCACGTAGAGCTGCATCCCCTTGCTGCCCGAGGTCTTCGGCCATCCGTCCAGGCCGACCGATTCCAGGACCTCGCGGACATGCATGGCCACCTGGCAGCACTCGACGATCGTGGCCGGCCGGCCCGGGTCGAGGTCGAACACGACCATGGTGGGCGAGTCGAGGTCGCCGCAGCGGGCCATCGGGGCGTGGATCTCCAGCGCGGCCAGGTTGGCCGACCAGGCCAGCGCGGCCACCGAGTCGAGCCGGCAGTACTCGATCGGCCCTCCCCTGTCGCCGGGACCACGGCATGTGGGAACCCAGTCGGGCCGGTGCTTCGGGCAGCGCTTCTCGAAGAACGACTCGGCGGTCACGCCGTCGGGCCAGCGCCGCAGGGTCACGCCCCGGTCGCCGACGTGGGGAAGCATCGCCGGCGCGACCCGCACGTAGTAGTCGATCACCTGGGCCTTGGTGAACCCGGTCAGCGGGTACATGACCTTGTCGAGGTTGCTGACCGTCAGCCGGCGCCCGTCGATGGTGACTGGCACGCGCTCGGGTGCGCTCACCGGGACCCCCGCAGCGAGGCCCGCGGTGAGGCCCGCGCGAACTTCAATGAGTTAGCCACCCCAGAGGTGGTCAACTCATTGAAGTTCGGGGCCGCTCGGGCTCTCACGCGGACTTGCGGATCCTTGCGGCCGGCTCCTCCTGCCCGGCTCCGGATTCCGGCGCGGCGTCGACGCCCTCGGTGTTGGCCATGGCCCCGGCTGGGTGGCGCTTGCGGGCCTCCTTGGCGGCCGCGACCGAGGCCTCCAGCGCGGCCATCAGGTCCACGACCGTGTCCGAGGTCGGAGCGGCCGGGGCCACCGTGGCCGTGCTGTCGCCGGAGGCCTTGCGCTCGATCAGCTCCAGCACCGCCTCCCGGTAGGAGTCGGTGTAGCGGTCGGGCTCGAATCCGGCCTCGAGGGCGGCGATGAGCTGGCGGGCCATGGCCGTCTCCCGCTCGTCCACGTCTATCTCGTCCAGCCCTGCGAGGCCGGAGATGTCGCCGGGCGCCACCAGCTCGTCGGCGTACACCATGGTAGACAGCATCAGCCGCCCGTCGACGGGACGGACGGCGGCCAGGTACTGCTTGGAGCGCATCACGAAGTGGCAGACCGCCACCTTGCCGGCTTCGTCCATCGCTTCGGCCAGCAGCTTGTAGGGCTTGGCCGCCGCCTCGTCGGGAACCAGGTGGTAGGCGCTGTCGTAGAAGACCGGATCGATGTCGGCGAGGTCGACGAAGACGTCGATGTCGATGGTGCGGGCCGCGACCGGGGCCAGATCCTCCAGCTCGCGGTCGGTGACGGTGACATAGTCGCCCGAAGGCAGCTCGTAGCCCTTGACGATCCGCTCGGGCGGCAGTTCCGATCCGTCGGCCGACGACACCCTCTTGTGGCGCACCCGGGCGCCGGTCTCGGCGTCGAGCTGGTTGAAGCGCACGCTCTTGCGGCTCACCGCGCTGAAGAGATGCACGGGGATCGTGACCAGTCCGAAGCTGATCGACCCCTTCCAGATCACTCTCGGCACTGCCGGCCTCCTCGCATCGGCACGAGCCCGGCACCGCCAGGTCTCGGCACGCAGGCCTCCGCACCGCCTGTGGAGAGTCTATGGCTTCCCGCTCTGGTTCGCTTCGCTCACGGGCGGCTCGGGCCCCGGCCTCGCAAGCTCGGCCTCAGGGGGCGAGCAGGATGCGGGCCACCAGGTCCTGGCCGAAGGCGGTGACGATGGCGAGGTAGACAAGGCCGGTGGCGGCCATCACCGCGGAGTACTGGCGCTCGCGCAGCGCGGCCCTGGCCGCCCCCACCAGCAGGATCGTCAGGGCCGTGCAGCCGGCCCAGAACCAGCCGAGCAGGCCGTTGTAGCCGTCGTCGATGGTGCCGTTCAGCACCGACACCATGCCGGTCGGCCACAGCAGCACCGCCACCGACGGACCCCACAGCACAGCCGCGGCCCGCAGCATCTCCAGCAGCGGCCCGCGGGCCAGTCCCGGCTGCACCAGGTACCAGTGGCCCAGCAGCATGGCGTCGACCACGGCCCCGGCGAACAGCGCCCCCACCAGAGTCCGGGCCACGGCCAGCCCCGCCGGACCCCCGGCCGCCGACGCCCCCAGCACGACGGCGAGCAGGCCGGCAGCCGCCGCGACCAGATCCAGCGCCGGAGGGAACTCGGGCGCGTCGGGATCGAATCGGGCCTCGGCCCGGTCGATGCCGGTCATCTCCGCCACCCGGGCCGTCCGGCGCGCCGTCTGGGCCCGCTGACCGGCCACGCCCGCCGACCGGCGCGCCACGGAGACCGCTCCCGCGACCAGCCCGACGCAGAGGAAGACCATCGTGGCCGCCTCCCGGCGCCAGGTCGGCCCGGCCAGCAGCGCGGTGACCAGCGAGCCCCCGGCCAGAGCCAGGAACACTCCCCGCATCAGCCATCCGTATCCGAGCCCGACCTCTCGGCGGCGGGTGGTCACCCACAGGAAGAACCACCCGCCCGCGGCCCAGCCGACCAGCAGGGTGGCAGCGTCGAGTTCGACCATCGGAGGCTGCGCGCGCGGCCGCTCAGGCGACGGCGGCCGAGGCCGTTGCGGCGGCGGACACGGTCATCGGGAGCCGGACTCGAGCCGCTCAGGCGACGACGGCCAGGTGGTGGTCGGCGCGGTTGAGGGGGTCGGGACCGGCCGGCGAGGCGGCCACGATGTCCTCGAGGCGGGCACCCCACCGGCCGGGCACGTAGATCCCCGGCTCCACCGAGAAGGCGTTTCCGGCCGCCAGCGGCCGATCGTTGCCCTCCACTATGTAGGGGTCCTCGTGGGCCTCGGTTCCGATCCCGTGGCCGGTGCGGTGTACGAAGTAGTCGCCGTAGCCGGCCGCCGCGATGATCGACCGTGCCGCCCGGTCCACGTCCTGGGCGGGCGTGCCCACGGCAGCGGCAGCCACGCCGGCAGCCTGCGCTTCGAAGAGGACTTCGTACAGTTCGTTGAACTCGCGTGGCGGCGCACCGGTGTACACGCAGCGGGTGATGTCGGAGCAGTACCCCACGCCGTCGCCGCCCACCATCGTGCCGCCGAAGTCGCACAGCACGACCTCATCGGTGCCGATCACCCTCTGTCCGGGCTCGTGATGCGGGCTGGCCGCGTTGTCACCGGCGGCCACGATGGCGAAGTTCACCCGGTCGTGGCCCTCAGCCACCATCTGGCGGCCCAACTCGGTCGAGACCTCGGCCTCGGTCCGTCCCACCAGCTCGATCTCGCCCCGCTGGAGCCGGCCCGCGATCCTGTCCACCGCGGCTCCTGCGGCTCGCAGGCGCTCGATCTCATCGGCGGTCTTCACTGAGCGGATCGGAGCGGTGACATCCGAGCCACGCCTCCAAGACGCGTCCGGCATGACCGTCATCAACTCCACCAGGAACCGGGACCACATGTGGTCCCCCACTGCGGCCACGGACGCCGATCCGGCCAGTCCGGCCACGATGTCCACCGGGTTCTCGGTCTCGTCCCAGGGCCTCATCCCGAACACATCGGGACGGTCCACCACCCGGGGCGCCTCCATCCGGGGCACGACCAGGGTGGCCTCGCCGTCGCGGGGCACGACCAGCATGGTGAGCCGCTCCAGCGGCATGGCCTCATAGCCGCAGTAGTACGGCAGGTCGGCACCCACCGACAGCAGCAGCACGTCCACGCCCTGCTCAGCCATCAGTTCCCGTGCCCTGTCCAACCGATCAGTGAACATCGCGACCAGCGTAGGACGCCGCTCGGCACGTCGGTGCCATGCTAATATAATGAAACTGATCGATCTTTAGTATTATTGGGCGGTGATCACTAGGTCGAGCGCCCGCAAGCACGGAGTTCGAGACGAGGACATGCGGCACGCCCTTCGCCATCACTGGAAACAAATCGAGACCGACGACGTGGCTAGGACCGAGTTCATCGGCCCGTCAGCCACCGGCGGGCCCTTGGAGATCGTCGTCGTCTACGATGAAGCTCGCACGGTTGTCATCCATGCGATGGTCGCCCGCAGAAAGTACCTGGAGGCGTAGCGCAATGGGCAAGACCTTCGCCCAACACTTGGAAGAGTACGAGCGGTGGGCCGAGCGCGTGCAACCCCACAAACTCAAGGTCCATGGCCGTTCACAAGAGCTTGTCGATCTGCTCGACGCCGATTCTGAGGCCGAGACCGAGGCCGATCCGCCAGCTCTAGTAGCTGGGATCTGAGACCACGCTCACTGCAACTCCAGACGCGGCGTCGGCGGCCTGGCGGGCGTGGTAGCTGGAGCGGGTCAAAGGCGAGGCCTCGACGTGGCTGATGCCCATCGACTCGCCGATCTGCTTCCACTGCTCGAACGCCTCGGGCGGCCACCAGCGGTCGACCGGGAGGTGGCGGGTGCTGGGCCGCAGGTACTGGCCGATGGTCACGATGTCAGTCCCGGCCGCATGTAGGTCGGCCAGGGTCTGGACCACCTCGTCGTGGGTCTCGCCCATGCCGGCGATGATCGACGACTTGGTGGTCAGGCCCTCCGCCTTCGCCCTGGCCAGAACGGAAAGGCTGCGGGCGTAGCCGGCTGACGGGCGCACCGCCCGCTGGAGCCGGGCCACCGTCTCGATGTTGTGGTTGAGGACGTCGGGCCGGGCGTCGAACACCGTCTGGAGGGCGGCAGCGTCGCCGCCCAGGTCGCTTATCAGCGTCTCGACCCGGGCCGCGGGCAGTCGGCGCCGGACCGCGGCCACCGTGTCGGCCACGACGGCCGCACCGCCGTCGGGCAGGTCGTCGCGGGCCACCATGGTCACCACCACATGCTCCAGGCTCATCCGGACCGCGGCCTCGGCTACCCGCTCCGGCTCCTCTGAGTCCACCGGCCCGGGCCGGCGGGTGTCGACCAGGCAGAAGCCGCAGGCCCGGGTGCAGCGCTCCCCCAAGATCATGAACGTGGCGGTGCCGTCGTTCCAGCACTCCGAGATGTTGGGGCAGCCGGCCTCCTCGCAGACGGTCACCAGATTCAAGCCGCGCAGCGTGGAGCGGATCTTGTGGAAGGTGGGGCCGGTGCTGAGCGGGACCCTCATCCACTCCGGCTTGCGCGACCGGTAGGGCACGCCTCCGGCGTCGCCGCCACCCTGCAGCCGGGCTTGCGCCAGCCGGCCCAGCAGCCGGGGCGAGGTCCCCTCGCAGTTGCCGGCCACAGCGCCATCACCGTTCCCGCCGACCGCACCGTCGTCATCTCCGGCCGCAGCGCCGCCACCGTTCCCACCAGCCAGCGAAGCGTCGTCCGGCATGGCCCCGGCCGCCGTCGCACCCGGCGCCGACCCGGCATCGGCCCCGCCACCGGGCGCCCCTCGGGCGAACCTGGCCGGATCCGACCCGGCATCGGCCCCGCCGGCGGCGGCGTCCCGGGTGAACTGGGCCAGGTCGGCAGGTGCCACCCGGTGGGCGACGTCGGCCCGGTCGACGCGGCCGTGCGCGCCCCAGAGTCCCGCGGCTCGCCGGGCAACGATGTCCACCACCTCCCGCATCGACACGTCGATGCCCTCGGCCGCCAGGGAGGTGACTCCCAGACCGGTGATCCCGCAGGGCACGATCCGGGCGAACCACTCCAGGTCGGGATCGACGTTGAGCGCGAAGCCGTGCATGGAGCGGGCCCGCGACAGCCTCACGCCGATGGCGGCGATCTTGCGGGGTCGCAGTCCGTCGGGGTCGACCCATACCCCGGTGTGACGCTCGAGGCGGCCCGCCTCCAGCCCCAGATCGGACAGGACGTCGATCAGCAGTTGCTCCACGGCGCCCACATAGGCGGCCGTGTCCGCCATCCCGCCGCCGCGTCGGCCGGCCACGGTGAGGATCGGATAGCCCACCAGCTGGCCGGGCCCGTGGTATGTCACCTCGCCGCCCCGGTCGGTCTCCACCACCGAGCCGCCCAGCGCCTCGACGTCGACCAGCAGGTGCTCGCGCCGGCCCCGGCGGCCCAGGGTCACCACATGGGGATGCTCGAGCAGGAGGAGGTGGTCGTCTGCGGAGCGGCCGTGGAGGCGGCGTTGGAGTGCCAGGGCATCGTGGTAGGCCACACGGCCGAGCCAGCGGATCCGCAGCACGGGCCGGTCAGCGGCCGCCAGCGATGAGCTCAGCGGATCTCAGCCTCCCAGTCGCGGGTCTCGATGATCTCCTTGGTCCGGTGGAGGAACGCAGCCGCGTAGGCGCCGTCGAACGCTCGGTGGTCCCAGGCCATGGCGAGCACGCCCATCGAGTGGATGGCGATGGACTCGTTGCCGTAGTTGTCGGTCACCACCACCGGCTTGCGGGAGACGCCGTCGGTGCTCAGGATGGCCACCTGGGGCTGGTTGATGATCGGGAACTGCATCATCGTCCCGTACTGCCCGGCGTTGGTGAGGGTGAACGTGCCCCCGGCCAGGTCGTCGGGTCCGAGCTTGCGGCTGCGGGCCCGGTTGGCCAGGTCCACGATGTCGCGGGCGATCTGGCGGAGGCGCTTTCCCTCGGCGCCGTGGATCACCGGCGCCAGCAGCCCCTGGAAGTCGATGTCCACTGCGACGGCCAGGTTGACGCCGGCGTGGACCACCAGCTCGTCGTCTCCGAAGCTGGCATTGAGATGCGGGTGGTCGCGCAGAGCGTCGACCACGGCCCTGGCGATGAACGGCAAGTAGGTGAGGCTGAAGCCCTCCTCCGCCTTCCACGCCTGCTTGGCGGCCCGGCGGACCTTCTCCACGCCCTCGTAGTCGACCTCTATGGCGGTGAGGACGTGGGGCGACGTCTGCTTGGACATCACCATGTGCTCGGCGGTGCGCCGCCGGATGTTGTTGAGGGGCACGACGCTGTCGCCGCTGCGGACCACGACCGCGGGCACCGCGGATCGCGGGACCCGCGCGGACGGAGACGGCTCGCCGCGGGCGGCGGACGGGGCCTCCGCAGATCCGGAGGGTGGAGAGGGCCCCGCGGACGGCGCCGCGGCAGCGGAGGGGGACGGGGCCACGGACGGGTCAGACACCGCGGAGGCTGGCGGGGCCTCGGCGACAGCGGCATCGCCCTCGGCCGGGGCGCGGGCCCGGATGGCCAGCTCCACGTCGGAGCGGGTTATGCGTCCGCCCAGGCCGGTGCCGGTCAGCGTGGCCGGATCGATGTCGTTCTCGCTGATGAGACGGCGCACGACCGGCGACAGCACTATGCCTGGGGCTGCGGCGGCCGCGGCGGCTCGAGAAGCCGGAGGTGGCGGGGCGGTCCCGGCTGGGACGGACGACGGCCCCGCTTGCCGGGCAGCGGGCGCAGCAGCCGGGCGGGCGACGGCCTCCCCCACACGCCCAACAGCCGGCGGCGCCGGAGTCTCCCCCACACGCCCAACAGCCGGCGGCGCCGGAGTCTCGTGTGCAGCAACCGGCGGCTCGGCGGGCGGGGCGTCTCCCGCCGCGCCGACGCGGGCCAGGACCTGCCCGACCTCCACGAGGTCGCCCTCATTGGCGAGGATCTCCGCCAGCACCCCGGCCACCGGGGAGGGCACCTCGGTGTCTACCTTGTCGGTGGAGACCTCGAAGAGCGCCTCGTCGAGGGCGACCTCGTCGCCGACCTGCTTGAACCAGCGGGTGATGGTGCCCTCGGTGACCGTCTCCCCCAGTTGCGGCATCGTCACGTCGGCCATCAGCAGTCCTCCCGCCAGTCAGCCGTGGAGCGCGCGACCCGTCAGCGACAGGACCGTCTCGCCGAACAGCTCGCTCATGGTCGGATGGGGTTGTATCAGACGGGCGACGTCGTCGACGGTCGCCTCCCAGTTCACCGCGAGATAGGCCTGGCCCAGCTGCTCGGTCACCCACGGGCCGGCCATGTGGACGCCGAGGATGCGTCCGCCGGTGCCGTCGGCCTGCCTCTCGGCCACCACCTTCACCAGGCCCTCGGTCTCACCCAGTATCTGGGCCCGGCCGTTGGCCATGTAGCGGTGCATCGAGGTCACCACGTCGAAGCCGGCGTCGATCGCGCTCTGCTCGGTGTGCCCGGCGAAGGCCACCTCCGGGTGGCAGTAGATGCACCAGGGCGTGCCGTGGTGGTCGAGAGGGTCGGGGTCCTCGCCCAGGATGTCGCAGACGGCGAGCATGCCCTCGGCGAAGGCGGTGTGGGCCAGCTGCGGGCTGTCGACCACGTCGCCCACGGCCCACACGCCCTCGGCGGTGGTGCGGCAGCGTCCGTCGACCGCGATGAAGCCGCGGTCGTCCAGCTCCACTCCGGCGGCGTCGAGTCCCAGGCTCTCCGTGCGGGGCCGGCGGCCCACGGCCACCACGACCATCTCGACGTCGACGTGCTTGCCCTCTCCGAAGGAGACCACGGTGCCGGAGCGGTCCGGGCGGGGTTCGTGGCCGTGCACCGTCACGCCGGTGTACACCTCGATTCCCCGCTTGCGGAACGACCGCCTCACTGCCTTGGCCACCTCGGCGTCGCAGCCGGTGAGGATGTTGGGAAGGGCCTCCAGAACGGTGACCTCGGTTCCCAGGTCGCCCATCATCGACGCGAATTCGCAGCCGATGGCGCCGCCGCCGATGACCGCGGCCGACGCCGGCAGCCGGCCGATCGAGAACAGTTCGTCGGAGGTCACCACCAGCTCACCGTCGACGTCGAAGCCGCCGATGGTCCGGGGCGTCGATCCGGTGGCCAGGATGACCGCCTCCGACGGGAGCGTCCGTTCGGCGCCGTCGTCCGATGAGACCCGCACAGTGCCGGGCCCTCCGAGCGAGCCGACGCCGGGATGGACGGTCACTTTGCGCTGTCTCAGCACCGACGACAGCCCGGACATCATCTTGTCGATGACCTGCTGCTTGCGGTCCAGCACCGCGGGCCAGTCGAGGCTGGGCTCGCCGGCGCTGACCCCGAACGCGGCCGCCCTGGCCACCGTGCGGTACACCGAGGCCGCCTCCAGGAGCTCCTTGGCCGGGATGCAGCCGACGTGCAGGCAGGTGCCGCCCACCTTGGCCTTCTCGACCACGGCGACGTCGAGGCCTGCGCTGGCGCCGTACAGGGCCGCGGCGTAGCCGCCCGGCCCGCCGCCGATGACGATCACGTCGTGGGCTGCGTCGCTCACAAGGCCTCCCCGGTCGCCTCCCTGGTCACCGCGCGACCCTACCGGTTCGTGCCGCCTTCACAGCAGGTCGCGGACGGCTGCGTAGGGCGCCCAGCGCGACCCGGACTTCCCCGGACAGCCGGCACTGAAGGGGCGACCGGCGCGCCCGGCCGCGAAGGACTCCCAGCGCGACCCCGGACTTCCCGCTCCTGTTCGCCGCGCTCACGCCGGCCACGCAGCGCTCAGCGCTTGATGCCGTCGGCGGGCGAGTCACGCCTGTTCGCTCGCCCTCTCAGATCCAGCCCAGAAGCACTTGGACGGCGAAGGCGACAAGGATGGCGAGACCGCACACCAGCGAGGCGAGTATCAGCCTGCGAGTGCTCATGTCAGCGTCGGCGGCGACGGCGGCGACGGCGGCCTGCCACCCAGCCCACGATCTCGCTGAGCACGGCCCCCGCCACGGCAGCGACGACGATGACCGCCCACAGCGGACCGTCCACCTCGACGAACCACCACTTCACCGGAACCTCGCTGCCGTTCTGGACGACGAAGACGATCAGAGCGGCGGCCACGGCGAGGGCGAGGACCACGCCGGGACGGATCGACAGTCTCCGGCCCCGCGCGCCGGCGCGCGGACTCGTGTCGTGGCGCTGCTCGGACTGAGGGGCTGGAGGGGTCAGGTCATCTTCCACGCTGCGCCTTCCTGCTCGGGTCGGAGGGTTCGTTCCGGCTGCAAGCGATGCTAGACCAGTGGTCGGTCGACTATGCGGGCCGCAGGGTATGCGGGCAGCAGGGTATGCGGGCAGCAGCGGCAGGCTCGACCGAGCTGCCCACGGCTCGATGACCATCCGGCAGATCGGGGTCAACCATGCAGGTAGCAGTGACAGGCTCAACCGGACTCATCGGCCGCGCGCTGGTCAAGCGGCTCGAAGCGGAGGGCCACGAAGCGCTGCCAGTGCTGAGGCCCGCCAACCCCGGCCCGCAGCAGCCGGGAGACGCCGCCGCTCAGGCCGAACAGCCGGGAGACGCCGCCGCTCGGGTCATCGAATGGGATCCTGCGGCGGACCGGATCGACGGGCAGGCAATCGAGGGCCTCGACGCCGTGGTGCATCTGGCCGGCGAGCCGATCGCGGCGCGGCGCTGGTCGTCTGCCCAGAAGCGGCGCATCGCCGACAGCCGGACGCGGGGCACAGCCCTGCTGGCCGGCGCCCTGGCCCGCCTCGACACGCCTCCGAGCGTGCTCGTGTCGGCGTCGGCCATCGGCTATTACGGCGACCGGGGCGACGAGCGCCTCGATGAATCGTCCAATGTCGGGAGCGACTTCCTGGCCCGGGTGTGCCACGACTGGGAGTCCGCCGCGGACCCGGCGCGCGAGGCAGGCATCCGGGTGGTGCATCCCCGCACCGGCGTCGTGCTGAGCCAGTCGGGCGGTGCGCTGGCCGAGATGCTCCCCTTCTTCAGGCTGGGCATCGGGGGCCGCGTCGGGAGCGGCCGCCAATGGATGAGCTGGATCACGCTGCACGACGAGGTCGAGGCCCTGCTGTGGCTGCTGTCAGCCGACGTGGATGGACCGGTGAACCTCACCGCGCCCGACCCGGTCACCAACCGTGAGCTGACCGCGGCCCTGGGGCGCGCCCTGCGCCGCCCGACGCTGCTGCCTGTGCCCAAGCCCGCCCTGTGGGCCCGCCTGGGGCGGGAGCTCACCGAGGCCCTGCTCTACAGCAGCGCCCGGGTGGCGCCCGCCCTGCTGGCGCGCCGCGGGTTCCGGTTCGCCCATCCCGACATCGCCACCGCCCTCGACGCGGTGCTAGCCCCGGCCTGAGTCGGCCCGACGGACGCCTCAGACCGTCACGGCGTTCCGACCCCAGCCATTGACCCGCCGGATCGGGTCGCCGGCATGACCCGCGACCTCCCTGGATTCGACCAGTGCATGGCCGACGCCCTCGATCAGCTGACCGCTGCGACCCCCGGCGGGGCCAGCGGCAAGCCTTTCGCTGACATCTGTGTGGTCGCGCACGTCGATGAGGCCACCGGCAAGCTCGTCGCGGAACTGCCCGACGATGTGAGGCTGCCCCAGTCGGTGCTCGAGGAACTGGCCTGCAACGCCAGGTTCACCGGCGTGATCTATGACCGCAGAGGCAGACCGATATGGCGAGCCCACTCGGTGCGCCGCGCCACCAAAGCCCAGCGCCAGCTGCTGATCGCCCGAGACGGCGGCTGCTTCGCCTGCGGCGCCCGGCCCGACGTCTGCGACGCCCACCACGTGAGGCCGGTGTCTCAGGGCGGGGCCACCAGCCTGGACAACATGGTGCTGGCCTGCTGGAGATGCCACAACAAGATCCACCACCTCGGCTGGCAGATCCACGGCCCGCCCGGCAACCGCACACTGCACCCGCCGGAGACCGCCACCCACGGCCCCGCCCACGCCCCGGAGCAGCTGGGGCCACATATGCGGCACACCCAGTCACGCCTCATGCATTCGTCGGTGGGCCACGACAACCGTCACAACCCCGAGTCGGCCGATGCCGGCGCCGCGATCACGCGGCCAGGTCCTGCAGCCGCTCGGGCCACTTCGAGGGCCGCTCGGCAGTGTGCCGAACCGGAGCCTCTGTTCACTCCCGACTAGCAGGACCAGCGGCAACGCCCTGCTACGCCAGCGACAACTCCCAACACCCGGACACCACGCCGGATGCACAAGCCCCTACACGACACGACGCCTGCTACGCCAGCGACAACTCCCAACACCCGGACACCACGCCGGGCTAGCGGCTGCGGCGGGGGCGCTGGTCGGTGGCTGCACCGGTGGCTAGCTGGTCGGCTATCTCGTTCCACTCGTCGCCGGAGTGGCCCTTGACCCATTTGAAGGTGATCTCGCCGGGCCGGGACAGGTAGAGGTCGATCAGCGGCTCCCAGAGGTTGCGGTTGGCTACCGGCTTCTTGTTGGAGTTGCGCCAGTTCCGCCGCTTCCAGCCGTCGTACCAGCGGTCGCGGAAGCAGTTGACGACGTAGGTGGAGTCCGACACCACCTCCACCGGGCCGTCCAACTCCCGCAGCGCCTCCAGCACGGCCTGGAGCTCCATGCGCTGGTTGGTGGTGTGCGGTTCGGCGCCGCAGGCCCAGGCGCCCCCGGGCACCGCCCAGGCCCAGCCTCCCGGCCCGGGGTTGCCCAGGCAGGCGCCGTCGGTGTACACGACCGTGGTCTCGTTGACGGTTCCGGCTGCGGGTTCGGCAGCAGAGTCGGCGGCGAGTCCGGGGAGGGGTTCGGCTTTCACGCCTTGATGGTCGCGCATCGGGGCTGCGAGGTCGCGAATGCGTCCTTTGCTGCCATCATGGGGGGCGGTGGCCGACAACTTCCTGCGCCAACTTCCCGACATCGACCCGGCCGAGACCCAGGAGTGGATCGACTCGCTCGACGCTGTCATCGCGGCCGGCGGACGCGAGCGGGCCCGCTACATCGTGGCCAAGCTCCTCGAGCGCTCCAACGAGCAGCGGGTGGGCGTGCCGCCGACCACGTCAACGCCCTACATCAACACCATCCCCGCCTCCGAGCAGCCCTTCTTCCCCGGCAACGAGCAGGTAGAGCGCCGCATCCGCCGCTTCATCCGCTGGAACGCGGCGGCCATGGTCATCCGGGCCAACAAGACGGCCGACGGGATCGGCGGCCACCTGTCCACGTTCGCCTCGTCGGCCTCCCTGTACGAGGTGGGCTTCAACCACTTCTTCAAGGGCAAGGACGACGGCCTGGTCGGCGACCACATCTACTTCCAGGGCCACGCCGCTCCCGGCGTGTACGCCCGGGCCTACCTGGAGGGCCGCCTGAGCGAGCAGGAGCTCGACAACTTCCGGATGGAGGTCGGCGGCAACGGGCTGTCGGGCTACCCCCACCCCCGGCTCATGCCCGACTTCTGGGAGTACCCGACGGTGTCGATGGGCCTCGGGCCGATCAACTCCATCTACCACGCCCGCTTCAACCGGTACATGCACAACCGCCGCATCGACGACACCTCCGACAGCACGGTGTGGTGCTTCCTGGGCGACGGCGAGTGCGACGAGCCCGAGACCCTGGGGGCCATCGCGCTGGCCGGCCGCAACGACCTCGACAACTTGAAGTGGGTGGTCAACTGCAACCTCCAGCGCCTCGACGGCCCGGTGCGGGGCAACAGCAAGATCATCCAGGAGCTCGAGGGGGTGTTCCGGGGCGCGGGCTGGAACGTCATCAAGGTGATCTGGGGCACCAGGTGGGACGAACTGCTGATGCGCGACACCGACGGGGCCCTGCTCAACAAGATGGCGACCACCGTCGACGGCGAGTACCAGCGCTACGCGGTCGAGACGGGCGCCTACATCCGGGAGCACTTCTTCGGACCCGACCCCCGCCTGCGCAAGCTCGTCGCCCACCTCAGCGACGAGGACCTGCGGGTCCTGCCCCGGGGGGGCCACGACTACCAGAAGGTGTACGCCGCGTTCAAGGCCGCCACCGAGGTCAGGGGCCAGCCCACGGTCATCCTGGCCAAGACCATCAAGGGATGGACCCTGGGCGAGGGCTTCGAGGGCCGCAACGCCACCCACCAGATCAAGAAGATGACGACCACGCAGCTGATGGAACTGCGCACGCGGCTGCACATGGAGAACGAGATCGACGAGGCAGACCTCGCCGACGGGATCCCGCCCTACTACCGGCCGCCCCCGGACTCGGAGGAGATCCGCTACATGATGGACCGCCGCCGCGCCCTCGACGGGGCAGTGCCGCGGCGGGTGGTGCGGGACCGCCGCCCCATCACCCTCCCCGCCGACGGGCCCTTCATCGACATGCGCAAGGGCTCGGGCGGGCGCGAGGTCTCCACCACGATGGCCTTCACGGCGTTGCTGCGCGACCTGATGCGGGACCAGCACTTCGGTCGGCGGGTCGTGCCCATCGTGCCCGACGAGGCCCGCACCTTCGGCATGGACTCGCTGTTCCGCGAGTTCCGCATCTACGCGCCCCACGGCCAGCTCTACGAGCCGGTGGACCACGACCTGCTGCTGAGCTACAGCGAGTCGACCGACGGCCAGATACTCGAGGAGGGCATCACCGAGTGCGGCTCGCTGGCCAGTTGGCTCGCCGCGGCCACCTCCTACGCCAACCTCGGCGTGCCCATGGTGCCCTTCTACGCCTTCTACTCGATGTTCGGCTTCCAGCGGGTGGGCGACTCGATCTGGGCCGCGGCCGACGCCCGGGCCCGGGGGTTCCTCGTCGGCGCGACCGCGGGGCGCACGACGCTGCCGGGCGAGGGGCTCCAGCACCAGGACGGCCACAGCCATGTGCTGGCCTCGACGGTGCCGGCGTGCGAGTCCTACGACCCGGCGTTCGCCTACGAGTTGGGGGCCATCGTCGACGAGGGCCTGCACCGGATGTACCCGCCGGACGCCGCCGACGGCGCCGACGTCTTCTACTACGTCACCGTCTACAACGAGAACTACGCGCAGCCGCCCCGTCCCGACAACGTGACCGACTCCGACATCACCGGCGGCCTGTACAAGTTCGACGACGGTCCGGGGGGCCGCAAGCGCTCGGCCACCATCCTGTTCTCGGGAGCGTCGGTGGGCGCCGCGCTGGAGGCTCAGGCGCTGCTGGCCGAGCATCACGACACCTCGGCCGAGCTGTGGAGCGCGACCTCCTACCAGCGGCTGCGGCGCGAGGCCCTCGACGTCGAGCGCCGCAACCGGCTGCAACCCAGCGGCGAGCCCGCCGTTCCTATGGTCACCCGGCGGCTGTCGGACTCCGACGGCCCGATCGTGGCCGTGACCGACTTCATGACCCTGGTCCCCGACCAGATCGCCCGCTTCGCTCCGAGGCCGCTGCACGTGCTGGGCACCGACGGGTTCGGCCGCTCCGACACTCGCGAGGCGCTGCGGCGCTTCTTCGAGGTGGACGGGGTCCACATCGTGCTGGCCGTGCTGTCGGCGTTGATGGGATCGGGGGAGGCGTCGGCGGAGGAGGTCGCGGCGGCGATCGACCGGTACGGCATCGACGTGGACCGAGACGACCCCGGCCACCCCGACACCGGCGCGCGGCTATCCTCCAACCGATGACGGCCGGGACCTCGACGAGCTCGAGGTAGCTGAACGGGTCCATGAGGCGCGCGGCTATCCTTCAACCGATGACGGCCGGGGCAGAGGCTGGGCACACGGCCAGGACCGAGGCCGGGACGGGCACTCTGGCGGTCACCGGGGACGAGGCCGCCGACCGTCTGCTCAACACCGACCCGCTGGCTCTGCTGCTGGGCATGCTGCTCGACCAGCAGATCCCCATGGAGTGGGCCTTCATGGGCCCCCATCGCCTGGTCGAGCGGCTGGGTGCAGAACTGGACGCGGCAGACATCTCGGAGCGGGACCCCGACGACTTCGCCGCCCTGGTCAGGACCAAACCGGCTCTGCACCGGTTTCCGGGCTCGATGGCCAAACGGATGCAGGACCTCTGCCGGCATGTCGCCGATCGCTACGGCGGCGACGCCGGGGCGGTCTGGAACGCTGCGGCGACCGGCGAGGACCTCTTCCGGCGCCTGCGGGATCTGCCCGGATACGGGGACGAGAAGGCCCGGATACTGACCGCCGTCCTCGCCAAGCGATTCGACGTCCGGCCCGACGGCTGGGAGGTCCAGGCCGGATCCTTCGCAGACAGCGAGCCGCGATCGGTGGCCGACATCGACAGCCCGGAGTCGCTGCAACGGGTGCGGGCATGGAAGAAGCAGCAGAAGGCTCTCGGCAGGAGGAAGGACGAATGAGGGTCAGACTCCTGGCCTGCGCGGTGATCGTCGCCCTGGCGGCCGCGGCCTGCGGGGCCGACGACGTGGCGACCAATGCGGAGCCGGCCTCGACGGGGGCCGATGTGGCGGCCTCCGATGCACCGCCCGGCGCGGCCGGCGACGTGCCCGACCTGGACATGGTCAGCGCGTACACGGGCGAGACCGTCAATCTCCAGTCGCTGGTGAGCGGCGAGACGCCGCTGCTGCTCTGGTTCTGGGCGCCGCATTGACCGACCTGCCGGAGAGAGGCTCCGGCCCTTGAGCAGTTCGCTCAAGACAACGTCGGCAAGGTGAGGGTCGTGGGCATCGGCGCCCAGGACGACTTCGCCTACGCCGAGAGATTCGTCTCCCAGACAGGCACCACCTTCACCATGCTGTGGAGCGACTCCAATGAGTCCTGGCGCCACTTCGGTGTTGGGAGGAACTCCAGCGTGCGGTTGCTGGACAGCGGCGGCAACCTGGTCGAGGACAGCCCCGGCAGCTTCGACGCGGCGAGCCTCAGCGACCGGCTGGCCAGCCTGACCTGAACCATGACCAGAACCGCAGCCAGGAAACCGGCCTGAACCATGACCAGAACCGCAGCCAGGAAACCGGCCTGAACCATGACCAGAACCGCAGCCAGGAAACCGGCCTGAGGATGCCGTTCCGACTGCGTACCGTTGCCGCGCTGCTGAGCCTCGCCCTGGCGGCCTCCGCCTGCGGCGGTGAAGCCGGCCCTGGCACCGGGGACCAGGGTGCCGACGCCGGCGCCGAGGATCAGGCCTCCATCGATCAGGCCCAGGCCGAAGCCTCCGCCGCCAAGGCCGCTGACGCCGCCGAGACCGCGGCCCAAGCCCGGGCCGAAGCCGTTCAAGCCGCCGACGCCGAGGCCGAGGCACAGGCCGAAGCAGCCGCCGCCGCCCGGGCCGCGGCGGAGGCCGAAGCTGCCGCGGAGGCTGAAGCAGCCGCCGAGGCCGCGGCTCAAGCCCAGGCCGAAGCCGCCGCCGCCAAGGCCGCTGACGCCGAACTCGCGCTGGCGGCTGCTGAAGCGGAGCCCGAGGGAACCGTGGACCCGGAGGTGGTCGACGAACTCGGGCAGCAGTTGGAGCAGGCCCGGGCCGAGGCAGAGGCCGCCGAGGCGGAAGCCGCCGCCCTGGCTGCAATCGCCGAGGCCGCCGCGCTGGCAGCCGCCGCCGAGGCTGAGGCCGCCGCCCTGGCTGCAATCGCCGAGGCCGAAGCCCGAGCTGCCGCAGCCGAGGCCGAGGCCCTGGCCCAAGCCGCAGCCGAAGCCCAAGCAGCAGCCGAAGCCCAAGCAGCAGCCGAAGCCCAAGCCC
>JAPPLH010000077.1 GCA_028819505.1 Acidimicrobiaceae bacterium | reverse complement strand
CTTCCCCGGGGCGCGGGCGAGGGCTCGACTCGCGGTTGTCACTGCGGTTGCTTCCCCGGGGCGCGGGCGAGGGCTCGACTCGCGGCCGTCACTGCAGGTACTGCCCCAGGTCGACCGGCGCGTAGGCCACCCGCTCGCCGTACTCGCGGCGCTCCCGCTTGTAGGTGGCGTCGATGCCCACCTTGGTGCCGACGCCCCGGTTGTCGGCGGTGGGATCCATCTCGTGGCCCTGGGCCCCGCCCGCAGTGAACACGTCGTCGAGCCAGTGGACCCGGTTGGTGAGGGCCCAATGCAGCTCCGACGGCTGGCTCACGTCGATGTCGCGGTCCACCACGATCACGTTGCGGATGTTGATGTGGGCTGCCATCGCCGCCATGGCCAGGTTCTTGGGCGTGCCGGGATTGTCGCGGTCGATCTGGATGACGGCCAGGAACCCGTTGCCGTAGGGCGGGATGTGGACGTCGGCGCCGGGGTCCAGGTGGCGCACGAAGCGGCGCAGCAGCGGCTCCCGGGGCAGCACGTTGCCGATGAACACATGCTCGTACCAGCCTGGGATGATCGTCTGGTAGACGGGGCTGTGACGCCACGAGACGGCGGTCACCTCCACGGTGGGGCTGGGCCACATCTCGCCGTGGTAGCCGTGGAACTCGGCCAGCGGCCCCTCGTCGGCCCGCTCGGCGGGGCGGATCCGGCCCTCGATCACCACCTCGGCGTGCGCCGGAACGTCCACATCGACGGTGGCGCCCCGGCACACCTCCACCGGGCGGCCCCTCAGGGCACCGGCGATGAGCAGCTCGTCGACCGGCGTGCGCACCCCCGCCGCGATCATCACCGCCGGGTCGAGCCCGACGGCCAGCGCCACGTCGAAGGGAGCCTCGGGGTCGGGCCGGCTGCGCATGAACGTCCCCACGTCGCGCCACTCGTTCACGTTGAAGCCCAGGACGTTGCGGTCCAGCATCAGCATCCGGTTGTACGACAGGTTCCCCCGCCCGCTGACCGGATCCTTGGTGACGCTCACCGCGCCGGTGATGAAGGCGCCGCCGTCGCCCCGCGAGTGGGTGGGGATGGGAATGGCGGCCAGGTCCACGTCGTCGCCGGTCACGCCGTCGTCGTGCCACGCCGCCGAGTCCACCCGAGCGGTCGGCACTCCGTTGGCCGGTTCCAGCGCGTGGCCCATGCGGTCCACCACCTCGCCGGGCTCGCATCCCAGGGCCAGCGCCGCGGTGCGCCGGCTGCTGACCGCGCCCGAGAAGATCGGCCACGGCGAGTCCTTGGGCGCCTCGAACAGCGCCGGCCCCGCGTCGGAGCGCTCCAGCGCGGCGGCCACGTCGGCCAGCTCGTGCTCGAGGCTCACCGGACGCGAGATGCGGTTGAGCATCCCCGCGGCGTCGGCCGCGGCCATGTAGCTGCGCAGGTCACAGACGGCTTCGGTCATCCTCTCACCCTACGCCGCTCTGCGCTCTACTCTGAAGTCGCCCGCGGCCCTCCTTGGATCGTCCGCGAATGGGTGCCAGCGTCTCGCATCGCGGCGTGGTCATTCCCGCTCTTGTTCGCTGCGCTCACGGGCCGCTCGGGCCACGGCCTCGCCCGTATGAGCCGGAATCGCTCGCCTATTCGCTCGGCCCTCTCGGGTCGGCTCGGCCTCTACGCTGAGGCCGATGGTGATCGAGTTCCTGACGTTCGAGGTCGGTCCGGCCGAGCGCGACGAGTGGCTGTCCGAGGAGGAACGCCACTGGAGCCGCTACCTGGAGAGCTGCCCGGGGTTCGCGGGCAAGGAGATGTGGGTCGACGACGACGCCCCGGGCCGGGTGCATGCCGTGATCCGCTGGGAGACCCAGCAGGCCTGGGACGATGTGCCCACAGCCGACGTCGAGGCAGTCGACGAGGCCATGGGGGAGTGGTTCCGGGAGGCGACGATGCGAGCCTTCCGCGTCATTCGCGACTGCTGAATCACCGCGGCCGCTGACGGGGGCGATCCCCTGCCGCGCCTACAGTGGAAGCCATGCGCACCGGTGTGTTCCTGTTCGGCGGGGTCGAGTTCCCGGACGCGGGCGGCGGGCCCCCCGCCCCCACCGACCGGCGCTTCAACCACAAGGAGATGTGGGCGGCCACCGAGCGCATCATCGACATGGGCGTGGTGTGCGACCGCCTCGGATTCGACTCGTACTGGCTGACCGAGCATCACTTCCAGTACGAGGGCTACGAGGTGATCCCCAACGGGATCCTGGTGGGCACCGTCCTGGCCGAGCGCACCGAGCAGATCCGCATCGGCATGG
>JAPPLH010000158.1:8442-25368 GCA_028819505.1 Acidimicrobiaceae bacterium | reverse complement strand
AGAACGGCAATCCTCACGGCGTTCTGTATACCGTGCCGAGCCACCGATCCGAGAATTGCATACCACAGCGACACCCCCCAGCGCGAGTCGGGCTCTTCAGTGCTGGCGCTAGCCGGCGACGGCGGCAGGACCTAGGCGGGGTAGGCCATGGCCGCATTGCAGCCCGAGGCTGGCCCAGTCGAAGAGCACCGACCGCATCTCGTCACGGGCTTCCGCTTCGGAGCACCCGAAAGCCAAAGCACCCGGGGCCGCATAGCACTCGGCGACGAACCCGGCCGGCGACCTGATCGCCTCCACGGTGATGCGCCTGTGAGCTTCGTCCACCCAAGCGCGGACACGCCGCTCGTCGCCCGGGCCGAGAGGCGGCAGTTCCTCAGCGCTCTCATCGACTCTCTCGACGGGGCGGGCAACCATGAACCGACGCTATCAGCCGGGCAGTCGCCGCTGGCCCGCGCTCGAAGCGGAAACCGAGCAGCCGGCCTCAGTAGCCGATGACGGCGCCGCCGTCGACCCGCACGACCGAGCCGGTCACGAAGCTGGCCCGGGCGCTGCACAGGAACGCGATCACGTCGGCCAGCTCCGAGGCGCGCCCGAACCGGCCCATGGGGATGGAGGCCCGGTGGCGGTCGCGCACCGCCTCCGGGGTGGTGCCCTCGGCGGTCGCCCGGGCCGCCTGGGCGCGGGCCAGCGCCCCGGTGTCGAACTGGCCGGGCACGACCACGTTCACCAGCACCTCGGGGGCCAGTTCGATGGCCAGCGACCGGGCGGCGGCGGCCACCCCGCTGCGGAACACCCCCGACAGGGCCAACTCCGGCGAGGCCTCCACCACCGACCGGGCGGTGATGTACACCAGGCGCCCGTCGCCTCCGGCCCTCAAGTGCGGGATTGCGGCCCTCGTGACCGCCAGCGCGGGCCGAAGCATCCGCTCGTAGGCGGCCACCTCGTCGGCCGCCGACACCTCCGTAATCCCTCCCGGAGGTCCGCCGCTGGTGTTGACCACGCAGATGTCGAGGCCGCCGAGCAGGGACGCGGCCTCGTCCACCATGCGGGCGGGCTCGCCGTCGACGGCAAGGTCGCCAGCCGCGGCCACCGCACCGGGCAGCGCGGCGGCGATCTCGGCGGCCAGCTCGGCCCGGCGCCCCGAGACGGCCACCGAGGCGCCCTCGGCGGCGAGGGTCTCCGCGGTGGCCCGTCCCAGTCCCGCGGTCGAGCCGAACACGATCGCCCGCCGCCCGGCCAAACCCAGATCCATGGTGGCGGAAGCTAGCGGCCCGGCCCGAGTCGGCGGGGCTTCGGCGGGGCTTCGCCGTGTCAGTTCGCTCCGCTCACGGGCCGCTCGGGCCCGGGGGGCCCGCTCCAACTCGCTGCGCTCACGGGCCGCTCGGGCCCGGGGGGCCTCGCTCACCACACCAGCGGTGCTCGCCTCCGCCTATTCGCTCGGCCCCTGGGCGCGGTAGGGTCGGTATACAAGATTCACCTGACGTTCACAGGAGGATCCGACAATGTCCTACGAGCAAGCGGCCCGCGACGCCGGCGTCGACCTCGACATGCCCCTGCTGAGAGCGGGCAACTTCGACCTGGTGGCCCAGGTCCACGACGTGCTGTTCGTGTCGGGCTCCATCGCGCTGGCCCCAGGAGGCGGCGGGATCGCGCACATCGGCCGCCTCGGAGACGACATGGACATAGAAGCCGGACAGGCCAGCGCCCGGGGCGCGGCCGAGGCCATCCTGGCGTCGGTGCATCAGCACTTGGGCAGCCTCGACGAGGTGCTGCGGGTGGTACGGCTCACCGGGTACGTGGCCAGCGACCGAGGCTTCAACGCCCAGCCCAAGGTGATCAACGGCGCCAGCGACCTGATGATCGAGGTGTTCGGCGAGGCCGGCAGGCACGCCCGCTCCGCCATCGGCGTGGCCGAGCTTCCCCTCGGCGCCTCGGTCGAGGTCGAAGCCATATTCCAGATCAAGCACTGAACTCTCCCACTCCACCCACCCCCGAAACCCCAATCCAGGAGCAATCCATGAACACGATGAGCGTTGAGACCCTCACCCTCGAGGGCGCCAAGCTTGCCGCCGACGCGGCGCTGTCCACCGCGGCCGACGAGGGCCTGGCGGTGTGCGTGGCCGTGGTCAACGCCACCGGCAACCTGGTGCTGGTACACCGCATGGACAACGTGGTGGAGATCGCCCTCGAGAACGCCATCGCCAAGGCGGTGGCCGCGCTCACGTTCAAGCGCGACACCGGCGCACTGTCGGACTACTTCCAGACGGACAAGTCGCTCGGCCCGCCTATGACCGCCCGCCACCACATCCTGGCCGTGGAGGGCGGCGAGCCGCTGACGACCGCGGCCGGCGCCATCGTCGGAGCACTGGGCATCTCCGGCGCCAAGCACGCCGAGGACGTGGTGTGCTCACAGGCCGCAGCCGAGGCCTTCAAAGCCGCCACCTGAGACAATCCGACGGGAGCGCAGGCGGCCATCAGCGCCATCACACTCGCCGAACTTGCCGCCGGCCCACACGCAACCGACGACCCGGCCGCGCGCGGCCGCCGCCAAGACCGGCTCCAACGAACCGAAGCCGCCTTCGACCCCCTCCCTGCGGCGCTGATGGCCGCTCATGTCTCTCCGATTCGTATATGTGGATCTGCCCATACTGTATAAGACATCCTCCACAAACTGTATAATGGAGGGGTGGGGGAGTACAGAGAGGCCGGAGGGGCGAGCGCCGGCAGGGAGTCTGCCAGCGACGACACACTGACCCCGCCGGGGTACCTGCCCAGGGTCGTAGACAGCGAGATGCGCCGCGGACTGAACGCCGCGGGCTGGATTGTCGTCGAGGGGCCCCGCGCCTGTGGCAAGACGTGGACGGGTCTCCGATTCGCACGTAGCGCGCTGCGCCTCGACACCGATGTCAATGCTCGCGAATTGGGCGAGATCGAGCCCGCCACCCTGCTGAGAGGGCCCGCGCCGCGGCTGATCGACGAGTGGCAGGTCGTGCCCAGCCTCTGGAACCATGTCCGTCACGCCTGCGACGCGACAGCCGAGCGGGGGCTCTTCATCCTGGCGGGTTCGGCCCAGCCCGCGGACGACGCCACCCGCCATACGGGCGCCGGGAGAGTCCGCCGCATCCGGATGAGGCCGATGTCGCTGTTCGAATCCGGGGACTCGACCGGCGAGGTGTCCCTGAACGACCTGCTCGAGGGGGCGGAGTGCAGCGCGGCGCGCTCCGCCACGACGCTGCACGACATGGTGGCGATGCTGTGCCGCGGCGGCTGGCCCGGCCAAGCAGGTGTGCCGGTCGATGAGGTGCAGCAGAACCTGCGGGACTATCTGGGGGAGGTTGCCCGCACTGACATAGGGCACCTTGAGGCTGCGCCCTCACACGACCCGGAGGGAGTCGAGCGGCTCTTGCGGTCCATTGCCCGCAACACCGCCACCGAAGCCAACTACTCGACGCTGGCGGCTGACACCGAGCCCGACCCCCTCCATCGCCACAGCGTCCGCAGCTACATGCATGCGCTGCGCCGCCTGTTCGTCGTCGAGGAGCAGCCGGCGAGTTCGCTGCACCTGCGCTCCAAAGCTCCGTTGCGGAAGACGCCGAAACTGCATCTCGTCGATCCGTCGCTGGCCGCGGCAGCCCTCGGCGCGAGCCCCAGCCGGCTCCTGGCGGACCTGGAGACGCTCGGCTTGCTCTTCGAGTCGATGGTCTTGCGAGATCTCCGCGTCCTGTCCCAGCCGTCGGCGGGACGGATCTCGCATCTGCGCGACGCTTACGGGCAGGAGGCCGATGCCGTCGTCGAGCGGCCCTCCGGCGAGAGAATGCTGGTGGAGGTCAAGCTCGGCGGGGCCAACAACATACAGGCAGGAGCCGACTCGTTGTTGCGCATAAGCGCCAACCTGCCCGACAGCGGCCCGCGGCGCCGCCCAGCGCTGGTCGTCGTTACAGCCGGCGGCTACAGCTACACCCGTGCCGACGGGGTCCGCGTCGTTCCGATCACGCTGCTCGGCCCCTGAGACCCTCACCCCGACATTCTGACTCGTCGCTAGGGCGGCCAAACCCATTGTCGCACACCCCTATGACATCTGTCAAGCATTTACCTGCCATTATAATATGTTTCCATCGCGCTCCGGGGGGCTTTAACATTCTGCTCAGCTTTTAAGAACTATAGCTAAAAGTTTCACAGACTCGTATAGTCGCTGAGATCGGCTGGAGGTGTCGGGCATGGACCCCATTTCGAATCCCTACAGTCCAGGCGCCGGAAAGCGTCCGCCGGCGCTTGTCGGCCGCGACGACCAGATAGAGGCGTTCGATGTGGCAGTGCGACGGCTCGCCCTCGGTCGGTCGGACCGGAGTCAGATGCTCACCGGCTTGCGCGGCGTGGGCAAGACCGTGCTGCTGCGCGAGTTCCGTGACGTTGCTGCCGGGCACGGCTGGGTCAGTCAGAGCCTCGAAGCCAGCGAGGACAGCCCCTTCATCCGTCAGATCGCGGCCGCTGCTCAAGGCGCCCTGCTCGATCTCACGCCAGGTCGCCGGCTCTCGCAGATTGCCTCTCGTGTGCTCGGGGTGCTCAAGTCGTTCCAGCTGTCCTGGGACATCCCGGAAGCTGGCACGATCACCCTCGGCGTCGACCCGGTAGACGGCCGGGCCGACTCGCGCATCCTGCAACGAGACTTGACAGATCTGCTGCGAGAGGTGGCCCAGCACGCCAAGGACCGCAACAAGGGCGTCGTAGTCACGATCGACGAGATACAGCATCTGCCCAAGCAGCACCTGAGGCCGCTGGTCGTTGGGCTGCATGAGATCAGCCAGTTGGACCTGCCCCTGCTGATGGTGGGCGCCGGCCTTCCCTCGGTCCTGGGATTGCTGGGTGAGGCCCGCACCTATGCGGAACGACTCTTCAGCTTCGTCGATGTCAACAGCCTCGACGACGGTGCCGCCGCCCAGGCACTGACCGAGCCGGCCTCAGTCGAGGGCGTGTCGTGGGACGACGGCGCGATCGAAGAGGCGCTGTCGCTCACCCAGGGCTACCCGTACTTCCTGCAGGAGTTTGGCAGGCAGGCCTGGCGCATGGCCGAGGACCCCGACCGGATAACCCGACAGGACGTGCTCGACGCAGCCCCGCTGGCGCGGGCGGAACTTGACGCCGGGTTCTTCCGTGTCCGCATGGATCGCACGACCGACGCCCAGCGGGCCTATCTGTCGGCCATGGCCGCGATGGGAGCCGGCCCGCATCGCTCCGGCGATGTCGCGGCCGCGCTGGGCAAGAAGACCACGCAGGTTGGCCCGGTACGCCACTCCCTGATCCAACGAGGCCTGTGCTATTCACCGCGCCATGATGTGATCGCCTTCACGGTCCCAATGTTCGACGAGTTCGTCCGCCGCCACATCGCCTAATCGACGCCGCTGCTACGTGCCACTGCCACGCGCCGAAGGGCCCGACAGCCCGAAGCGGTCCATCTCCTCGGAGTGCTGCACTTGGTGCTACACTTCATGCCATGCCGACGAGCCTTCCCCGCCACGCCGTCACGGAGACCGACGAGATCACGCAGATTCTCGATGATGCGTCGCAGCGGTGGGCTGATGCCTCCAGGGCCAAGCTCATCGTGCTCGTGATGCGAGACTGGGCTCGGGGCGGAGCTTCGCCGCTCTCGCGTGCTCGGGCCCGCGAGGAGCTCGCCGGCTCGTTGCCGGGCTCCTCCGAGTTGTACGACCGGGCCGGGGACTGGCCCGCGTGATAGTGATCGACGCCAGCTGGATCGTGGCGTTGCGCGATCCGGACGACGACCATCACGGCCAGGCGGTGGCGACCGCTGGCGAGATCGCCGACGAGGATGCGGTCCTTCACCCGGTCACCCTCGCCGAGTGCCTGGTCGCGCCGGCGAGACTGGGGATGCTCGAAGAGGCGCTCGCCGGGCTTCGAGCCTCGTTCGATCTGGCCGACGTCGACCGGGACGCACCGGTTCGGTGGGCTCGCCTGCGCGCCGATGCCGGACTGCGGCTTCCCGACGCCATCGTGCTCGACACCGCGCTGCGCCGGCGCGCCCGTGCGGTCGCCACATTCGACGAGCGGCTTGCCGCTCGGGCTGCCGGCCACGGCATCGAAGTGCTGGGCACAACCCCCTGCTGAGCGCCTCCGGGCCCAACGACTGGGCCGCTGCGGCACCACGGCCCTCGGGTCTTGGAGTTCGAGGCCGACGCAGCCTCAGAGGCCGCGCAAATAGGCGGACCAATCCGGCCCATACGGGGCGCGGCCGTGGCCCGAGCGGCCCGTGAGCGCAGCGAACAAGAGCGGGAATGGCACCCATGCGACACGACGGGCTTCCACCTATTCGCGGACGCTCTCGAAGTATCCTTGAGCGCCATGTCCTTGAAGTCCGGTGCCGAGGCAACGCCTCGGGGCTTCGATCTTGATCAGAAGTTCACGCTGGAACGGGGGCGGGTGCTGGTCACCGGGGTGCAGGCGCTGGTGCGGCTGCCGCTCGACCAGCACCGCGCCGACGCTTCCCGGGGCCTGCGCACAGCCACTTTCATCTCCGGCTACCAGGGCTCGCCGCTGGGCACCGTCGACCTCACCATCGAGCGCCACAAGGCCCTGCTCGAAGCCCACGACGTGGTGTGGGTGCCCGGCGTCAACGAGGAGCTGGCCGCCACCGCGGTGTGGGGCAGCCAGGAGCCGCTGCTCGGGCCGCTGCGGAGCCACGACGGCGTGGTGGGAATGTGGTACGGCAAGGGCCCGGGCGTGGACCGCTGCGGCGACGTGTTCAAGCACGCCAACTTCAAGGGCACCGCCCCCAACGGAGGGGTGCTGGTGCTGGCCGGCGACGACCCGATGGCCAAGTCGTCGACGCTGCCCACCCAGGTGGAGCCCGCCTTCTACGACGCCCAGATCCCGGTGCTGTACCCGGGCACCATGCAGGAGGTCATCGACCTCGGACTGCACGGCATCGCCCTGTCGAGGTACTCGGGCCTGTGGACCGCGTTCAAGATCGTCACCACCGTCGCCGACGGGTTCGGCGTCGCCGAGGTGGCCCCGGACCGGATCGTGCCCGTCGACCCCGGACTGGAGATCGACGGGGAGCCGTGGCGCCACGTCCAGCGGCCCGGCCTGGTTACGCCGCTGAGCCTCGAGCAGGAGAAGGACATCGTCTACGGGCGCCTGGAGGCAGCCACCGCCTACGCCGCGGCCAACGGCCTCAACGAGATCAGCGGGGCCGCCGGGGCCGCCCGGCTGGGGATCGCGGCGGCGGGCCGCACGTTCACCGAGCTGCGCCAGGCCCTCGACGATCTCGGCCTCGACGACGAGGCTCTGCGCCACTTCGGCATAAGGCTGCTGCGTCTGGGGATGGTGTGGCCGGTGGAGCCCGGGATCGTGCGCCGCTTCGCCTCCGGCCTCGACGAGATCCTGGTGCTGGACGAGAAGCGGGCCTTCATCGAGCTGTTCGTGCGCGACATCCTCTACGGCCGGGCCGGCGCGCCCCGGGTGGTGGGCAAGACCGACGAGCGCGGCCGCCGGCTGGTGCCCGCCGACGGCGAGCTGAGCGCGGATGTGATAGCGGTGGTCGTCGCCGAACGGCTCCGCTCCGGGGTGCTGGGAGGCGAGGTGGGCGCACTGCCGCCTGCGGTGGAGGCCCGCCTGGCCCTCGTCGAGGCGGCCTCGAAGGCGGGCGCCGCCGAGGTGGCCCGCGCGCCGTACTGGTGCAGCGGATGCCCCCACAACCGCTCCACCGCGGTGCCCGAGGGCTCGTTCGCGGCGGCCGGGGTGGGCTGCCACGCCATGGCCCTGTGGATCGACGAGCGGGCCCAGATCGTCCATCAGATGGGCGGCGAGGGCGCCACCTGGATCGGCCGGGCGCCGTTCACCGACCGGCCCCACATCTTCCAGAACGTCGGCGACGGCACGTTCTTCCACTCGGCCAGCCTGGCGGTACGGGCCGCGGTGGCCGCCGGCGTCGACATCACCTACAAGATCCTCTACAACGGCGCGGTCGCCATGACCGGCGGCCAGGACGTGGCCGGCGTCATCGGAGTGCCCGAACTGACCCAGTCGATGGCCGCCGAGGGCGTGAGCCGCACCATCGTGTGCAGCGACGACCCGGACCGTCACGCCGGCGGCGCTCCGCTGGCCCCCGGCGCCGAGATCTGGGGCCGGGACCGCCTCGAGGAGGCCCAGCTCCTGCTGCGGGACACGCCCGGCGTGACCGTGCTCATCTACGACCAGCAGTGCGCGGCCGAGAAGCGCCGGGAGCGCAAGCGGGGCCTGCGGCCCACGCCGACCGAGCGCATCTTCATCAACGAGGCCGTGTGCGAGGGCTGCGGCGACTGCGGGGCCAAGAGCCACTGCCTGTCGGTGCAGCCGGTCGACACCGAGCTGGGCACCAAGACCCGCATCCATCAGTCGTCGTGCAACTTCGACTACACCTGCATCGAGGGCGACTGCCCGTCGTTCATCCGGGTCAAGACTCGGGCGGCCAAGACCGGACCCGCCCACGCGGCTGCGACTGCGGCCGGCGCGGCAGGGACCGTGCGGGCCCAGCCTCCCGCCGGCATCGCCGAGCCGGACCGGCCCGTGCCCGGTCCCGGCGGGTACGGCGTGTTCATGGCGGGCGTGGGCGGCACCGGCGTGGTGACGGTCAGCCAGGTGCTGGCCACCGCGGCCCTGCTCGACGGCCTCGACATCCTGGGCCTCGACCAGACCGGGCTCAGCCAGAAGGGCGGGCCGGTGGTGTCGCATCTGCGCTTCTTCACCGGCGAAGCCTGTGGCGCCAACCTGATCGGCGCGGGCGACGCCGACTGCTACCTGGGCCTGGACCTGCTGGTGGCCGCCGACCCCAAGAACCTGGCCAAGGCGAGCCCCGAGCGCACGCTGGCGGTGACGTCCACCAGCAAGCTGCCCACCGGCGACATGGTGGCCCACGTGGACGAGACATACCCCGACATCGACGGGATGCTGGCCGCCATCGACGGCGCCACCCGGGCCGGCGACAGCGTCCGCCTCGACGCCGACCGGATGGCCGACACCCTGCTGGGAACGGCCATGCCGGCCAACGTGCTCGCCCTGGGGGCCGCCTACCAGGCCGGCGGGATCCCGGTGTCGGCCGCCTCCATCGAGCGGGCCATCGAACTGAACGGGGTGGCGGTGGCGGCCAACGTCGCCGCCTTCCGGTGGGGGCGGGTGTACGTGTGCGAGGGCGCCGACGGCCTGGTCAGCCTGGCCGGGGCGGCCCCCGCGGCCGCGCTGCCGGAGACGGCCGCGGCCGTGCCCGGCCCGGGCCTCGACTCGGTGCCGGCCAGAGCCAAGGCGACGGCCGGGGCGCTGCTGCAGAGGTCGGGGCTGGCCACGGCGCCAACAGACGGCGCGGCGGCCCTGGCCGAGATGGTGGAGCGGCGGGCCGCCGACTTGGCGGACTACCAGTCGGCCGCGCTGGCCTCGGCCTACGTGGACTTCGTGGACGCGGCCTCGGCCCGCGAGCGAGAGGTGATGGGAGATCGGACCGAGCTGGCCGAGGCGGTGGCCCGCTGCCTGCACAAGCTGATGGCCTACAAGGACGAGTACGAGGTGGCCCGGCTGCACCTGCGCCCCGGCCTGCACGAGGCGCTGCGAGACGCGGTGGGCGACTACGCCGGCTACCGCATCCTGCTGCACCCGCCGGCGCTGCGGGCGCTGGGGCTGAGGCGCAAGATCTCGCTGGGACCGCTCCAGCGGCCCGCGCTGGCGGCGCTCAAGGCGATGCGCCGGCTGCGGGGCACGCCCCTCGACCTGTTCGGCTACGCCAAGGTCCGCCGGGTCGAGCGCGAGCTGATCGCCGAGTACCGGGCGCTGATGGAGGCCGAGCTGGACGCCCTCGCGCCGGGCAGCTACGAGCGGGCGGTGAGGCTGGCCCGGCTCCCGGACGTGATCAGGGGCTACGAGGAGGTGAAGCTGGCGGGGGTGGAGCGCTTCCGCGAGCAGGTGCGAGCCGCCCGCAGCCCCGACACCCGACCGGTCGCGCTCACGAGTAAACCAGCCGGCTAGCGCGGCGGCGGCCGGCACGGCAGCCTCGGCGTTACCGCCGCCTCCCGCCGCCTCCCGCCGCCTCCTCCTGTCGCATGGCATGTTCGGGGATCAGATCAGAATCGGCGCTACCAGGGCCGCAGAACCTCCACGCGGTCGCTGCTGACCTCATCGGAGGCGGTGAACAGCGCGAGATCGAGCTGTTCGGCCAGGATCAGCGCCGACCATGAGTCGAGCGCATCGACCGCGTCGAGCCCGGCGCGGGCGAGCGTCTCCGTCGCGATCGTGCGAACCGGGAACCACTCGTCCACTGTCGCCAGTGCCAGCCCGGTCTCTACCCGGGCCGCCTCGGGACGGCCCTCGAACCGCGCGGCCAGAAACCTGGCGACCGTGACCGACGACCAGTCCAGCGCCAAGATCTCCGCTTCGGACGGTGACTCGCCCTCCAACACGCCCGCCACCGCGAGAATGCCGCCAGCGTCGCAAACGACGCTAAACGCCATCGGCGACCCGAAGCCGGTTGCGAATAGCCGCGAACTCGGCGCGGCTCATGGGCTCGGTTCTCCCGCTGAACTCGGCCGGTGATGGGCGGGCAGCGATTCTTGCCAGCTCGATACGCAGATACTGCTGCATCGACAGCCCTCCAGCGGCAGCCTGTTCCTTGAGGCGGCGAGCCACATCGTCGTCCAAGTCCTTGATGTTCACATCCATGGCCAACGATTATACCAAAACGGTAGCAGTCCAACCGGGCCTGCCCCGTGCTTGAAGCGCACCGGTGGCAAGGACTGCTCAGGCGATGTGGCGGCGGATGAACTGGTCGAACATGGGGACGGTGAACGCGATCACGGCTGATCCGGGAGAAGCCGGCGTAATGGGACTACGGTATACAAGCGGCCCCGCTCACGGGCCTGAGGGGGGCCGACGAGGGAGGCGGCGCGTTGCTTCGATGGCTGGCCAAGCGCATCATCGCCGCCGCCCTGGTGGTGTTCGTCGTCACCTCGCTGGTGTTCGTGGTCACACACGTCTTCACCGACCCGGCCACGGTGTCGCTGCCGCTGGAGGCCACCGAGGAGCACCGGGCCCAGCGCCGGGCCGCCCTCGGGATCGACCGCCCGCTCGGGGTGCAGTACTGGGACTTCGTGTCGGGCCTGGTGGTCGGCGACCTCGGCGAGTCGTACTGGCAGAACCAGCCCGCGTCGAAGCTCGTGCTGGAGCGCCTGCCGGCCACGCTCAAGCTGGTGGCGGGGGCCACCGCGGTCACGCTGCTGCTGGCCGCGCCCATGGGGATGCTGGCCGCCTGGTGGGAGCGCCGCTTCGCCGACCACGCCGTGCTCGGCTTCTCGATGGCGGCCATCAGCGCGCCGCCGTTCTGGATCGGCTACCTGCTCATCATCGTCTTCGCGGTGCAGCTCGGGTGGGTGCCGACCTTCGGCTCGCGAGGGTTCGTGTCGCTGATCCTCCCGTCGTTCGCGATAGGCCTCGCCAGCGCGGGCCGCCTCGCGCAGATGACCCGCCGGGGCATCGTGGAGGAGCTGCGCAAGCCCTACGCGGTGACCGCCCTGTCACGGGGCTTCTCCCGGTCGTACACGATCATGCACCACACCTTCCGCAACGTGGCCTCGGGCTTCGTGACCATGACCGGCTGGGAGGTGACCCGCATGTTCACCGGCTACACGGTGGTGATCGAGTTTGTGTTCGCCTGGCCCGGCGTGGGCCGCCTGGCCGTCCAAGCCATCGAGGGCCGGGACCTCATCCTGGTGCAGGCCGCAGTGCTGGTGCTGGCCACCCTGGTAGTGCTCACCAACCTGCTGGTGGACATCGCCCGCCGGCTGATCGACCCCCGGGTGGAGCTGGCATGACCACGGTGGAAGGCCCGATGGGACCGACCTCCGGCACCGGCGACGGCGAAGGGGCGCCGTCCGGGAGCGTCACGGCCCTGGCCGACCTGCGGTCCCACCTGCGCAAGTCGAAGGCGGGCGTATCGGGGATCGTCATCTGCTCGCTGTTCGTGCTCGCGGCCGTGGCGGGACCGTGGCTGCCGCTCATCAAGGACCCCACCGAGCAGAGCCTGCCCGACCGGCTCACGCCCCCGGTGGGCTGGGGCGGAACCTGGGCCCATCCCCTCGGCACCGACCAACTCGGACGCGACATCCTGGCCCGCCTCATCGACGGCGCCCGCATCTCGCTGCTGGTGAGCGTGACCGCGGTCGTCATCGCGGCCGTCCTCGGCACCGTCCTCGGCCTCGTCGCGGGCTACGTCGGCGGGAGGATCGACACCCTCATAGTCTCCGCCGCCGACGTGCAGATGGCCTTCCCGGGGGTGCTGGCCGGCCTGATCCTGGTGGCCGCATTCGGCCCGAGCGTGTGGCTGGTCATCATCGTCATCTCCATCTCCAGCTGGATGGTGTTCACCAGGGTGGGCCGGAGCCTGGTGCTGACCCTCAAGACCTCGCTGTTCGTGGAGGCCTCGGAGCTGGCCGGCGCGCCGTCGTACCGGATCATGTGGCGGCACCTGCTGCCCAACCTGGTCAGCTCGCTCATCACGCTGTGCGTGCTGGAGCTGGCCGCGGCCATCCTGGCGGAGTCGGCGTTCGCCTTCCTCGGCTTCGGTGTGCAGCCGCCCCGCTCGTCGTGGGGGCTGATGATCCAGCAGGGCCGCAACTACGTCACCGACGACGGCTGGTGGATCGTCACCTTCGCCGGCCTGGCCATCTCCGTCGTGGTGCTGGGCGTCAACCTGCTGTCGCTGTGGCTCCAGTCGTTCAACGACGTGGCCGAGCGCGAGCAGATCATCCTGGAGAGGCCGGGCGCCTGAGATGTGCCGACCCCGCCGCGAGCCCAGCCTTCACACCGGTTGGAGGAAGAGGGGACTCACGACGACGAGCGCATACGAGAGGCCGGGCGGATGAGCGGCGCAAACTCGGGCACCGGCGGCCGCACCGAGCGCCTGCTGGAGGTGAGGGAGCTCACGGTGGGGTTCCCCACCCGGGACGGGATCGTGCGGGGCGTCGACCGCCTGACCCTCAATGTCGGCTCGCACGAGCGCCTCGGCGTGGTGGGCGAATCGGGCTCGGGCAAGAGCGTCATGGGGCTGGCCATCCTGGGCATGGTCCTGCCCCCGGGCCGGATCATGGGAGGCTCGGTGCGCTGGCGGGGCGAGGACGTGCTCGACCCCGCGGTGGCCGGCCGGGTGAGGGGCCGGGAGATCGCCATGATCTTCCAGGATCCGATGGTGTCGCTCAACCCGCTCAAGACCGTCGGCTCGCAGCTGCGGGAGCTCCTGCGACGCAGGGTCGGCCTGCAGGGCCCGGCGATCAGGCGACGCTCGCTGGAGCTGCTCGACATGGTGGGGATCGCCAACCCCGGCGACCGGCTCAAGTCCTACGCGTACGAGCTGTCGGGCGGGATGCGCCAGCGGGTGATGATCGCCACCGCGCTGGCCTGCGAACCGACGCTGGTCATAGCGGACGAGCCGACCACCGGACTCGACGTCACCATCCAGGACCAGATCCTCACCCTGCTGCACGACCTTTCCGCCGAGCTCGGGATGTCGGTGCTGATGATCGCCCACGACCTCGGGGTGGTGGCCCAGTTCTGCGACCGGGTCCAGGTCATGTACGCCGGCCGCATCGTGGAGCGGGCCCCGATCAACGAGATGTTCGCCGATCCCCAGCACCCCTACTCGCTCGGCCTGCTGCATTCGGTGCCCCGGGTCGACCGCCACGGCGGCGAGCTGACGGGCATCCCGGGCGAGCCGCTGGACCGGGCCCGATTCCCGCCGGGCTGCGCGTTCGAGCCCCGCTGCAGCGAGGCCCGCGATCTCTGCCGCGACGCCCCGCCGCCGCTGCTGAAGATCGCCGCGATGCGCTCGGTGGCCTGCTACAACCGCCACGGGGAGACACGGGCGTGAACGGCTGCAACCGCCCCGCGGAGGGATCGCCATGAACCAGCCGGCCACTCCCCTGGTGGAGAGCCGCGACGTCAGCGTCCACTACACGCGGTGGGTCGGCAGCCGCAGGAGGACGGTCTACGCGCTGGACGACTTCAGCATCGCGGTGGCGCCGGGCGAGACCGTGGGCCTGGTGGGCGAGTCGGGCTGCGGCAAGTCCACCGCGGGCCGGGCGCTGCTTGGAGCGGTGAAGCCGACCAAGGGCCGGGTGCTCTTCGCGGGCAGGGACGTGACCGGCCTGACCCGTCGCAACTGGCGGGCCATGCGCAGGCACGTCCAGATGATCTTCCAGGACCCCTACTCGGCGCTCAACCCCAGGATCAAGATCCGCGACAGCATCGCCGAGCCGTTCCTGGTACACACCCGCAAACGGGGCGCGGAGCTGGACGCGGCGGTGGTCGAGCTGCTGGAGATGGTGGGCATGACCGCCGGCGCGGCCGACAAGTACCCGCACGCCTTCTCCGGCGGCCAGCGCCAGCGCATCGTGATCGCCCGGGCCCTGGCGCTGCATCCCTCCTTCCTGGTGGCCGACGAGGCCACCGCCGCCCTCGACGTGTCGATCCAGGCCCAGATCGTCAACCTGATGGTCGAGCTCAAGGACACCGTGGGACTGTCGTACCTGTTCATCTCGCACAACCTGGCCGTGGTGCGCCACGTGTCGGACCGGGTGGCCATCATGTACCTGGGCCACCTGATGGAGATCGGCAGCCACCGCGACATCTACGAGAACCCGACCCACCCCTACTCCCAGGCCCTGCTGTCGGCGGTGCCCGTGCCCGACCCCACGACCCGCGGCAGCCGCCAGCCCCTCAGGGGCGACCTGCCCAGCCCCATGGACCCGCCGAAGGGCTGCCGGTTCAACACCCGCTGCCCCCTGGCAGTGGACCAGTGCTTCCACGAGCGCCCCCCGCTGACGGAGCGCTCCAGCGGCCACCTGGTGGCCTGCTGGGTGAATTGAGCGAACCGGCCACCGGCGCCGGCGGCGGCACAGGCGACAGCGAGAGCGGTCTGACCGCCCGCTGGGCGACCTTCGGCTATCTGTTCGCCCTCTACTTCATCCTCGGTGGGGCCGAGACCATGATGTCGCCGCTGTTCCCGCTGGTGGAACCCGACCTGGACATCACCGAGAGCGACCTGGCCGCCATCCTGGACGTCGGGCCGCTTGGCAGCTCCAGCAGCAGTCGGATCACGCCCGAGACGCTACCGCCCCCGATATTGATGACGAAACGGGCCCTATATGCCCAGTATCCGCATCAATTTCGGGTGGGGTGGGGAAGCCGATGCTAGGTGACCTTGTCGATGACCCGGAAGGCGTAGTCGCGCTGCTCGTCGCCGAGGGTGGCCCTCACCCGGTAGCCGCCGGGCTTGGGGAACTGGACGATGCCGGTGACCACCAGCGGCGAGCGGCTGTCGGAGCCGGGGACCTTGCCGGGCGGGCGGCCGACCTCGATGTTGGCCTTGGCCTCCATCAGCTGGTGGTGGCCGTCCTCGTCCTCGACGCGGATCACCATCTCGTGGCGCTGGTTGTGCTCCATCCACGGGACCAGCACCGACAGCGCGATGGAGAAGTGCTGCGGCCGGGGCTTCTTGCCCTCCTTGTAGGCCCGGGTGACGGTGTCCCACCCCGCGCCCATCATGTAGAGCAGCCCGTTCTGCACCTCGGCATGGTTGGCCAGGGTCAGCATCTCGATCTGGGCCACGCGCGGCAGTCTACGGGGGCGCATCCCTCCGAGAGCGGGCGGGAGGCGCGCCGGAGGGCCGGGGGCCCTCGGCAACCGGCCCGCCGGGCGGGTCGTCGGCGGGGATGAGGCCGAGGCGCTCGGCCAGGCCTATGCGCTGGAGCTTGCCGGTGGGGCCCTTCGGCAGCTCGTCGAGCACCAGTATCCGGCGGGGAACCTTGAACGCGGCCAGCGACTGCGACAGGAACCGGCGGAGCTCCCGCTCGTCGATGCGGCGCCCGCCGGCGGCCGCGACCGCGGCGGCCACCTCCTCGCCCAGCTTGGGGTGGGGCACGGCGAAGGTGACCGCCTGGGCCACCGACGGGTGGCCCAGCAGGGCCTCGTCCACCTCCAGCGGGGAGACCTTCTCACCGCCGCGGTTGATCTGCTCCTTGAGGCGGCCGGTGAGGAACAGGTAGCCGTCGGCGTCGACGTAGCCCTCGTCGCCGGTGCGGAACCATCCGTCGGTGAAGGCGGCCGCGTCGGCCTCGGGGTTGTTCTCGTAGCCGTCGATCACCGTCGGGCCCTTGATCGACACCTCGCCCCGCTCGCCCGGCGGCAGGGGCCGGTTCCGGTCGTCGAGCACGGCCATCTCGATGCCGGTGGGCACCCCGACCGACCGGGGCTTGGCCACCGCCGGGGGCAGGGGGTTGGCGCACATCTGGTGAGTGGCCTCCGTCATGCCGTAGGCCTCGACCACGGGCGCGCCGAACAGCTCGCCCAGCTCGTGCAGCACCGGCGCCGGAAGAGACGCTGAGGAGGACCTCACGAAGCGGAGACCGGCGGAGCGGGCCGCGTCGCGGTGGCGGGCCGAGCGGGAGATCACCATCTGGTGCATGGTCGGGACCGCGGTGTAGTAGCTGGGCTTCAGGGCTTCGAGCTGAGCGAAGAACCGGAAGGCGTCGAAGCCCTCGGTGCAGGCGACCGCGCCCCCCGCCGACAGCGGCGCCAGCAGCCCGGCCAGCAGCCCGTGGATGTGGAACAGCGGCATCACCTGCAGCGACCGGTCGCCGGGAGTCAGAGCCAGCGACCCGGCGATGCCCGCCGCCGAGCGGGCCAGGTGCCGCTGGCGCAGCGGGACGATCTTCGGCCGGGACGTGGTGCCGGAAGTGTGCAGCACCAAGGCGACGTCCTCCGCGGTGGGACAGCCCGGCGCCGGCACGCCGCCCTGCCGCGGCTCAGCGCTCGAGCCCACCGCGCCTTCGAGCCGCGATCCGGCGCTCGAGCCCACCGCGCCTTCGAGCCGCGATCCGGCGCTCGAGCCCACCGCGC
>JAPPLH010000158.1:0-8342 GCA_028819505.1 Acidimicrobiaceae bacterium | reverse complement strand
CGCTCGAGCCCACCGCGCCTTCGAGCCGCGATCCGGCGCTCAAGCCCACGGCGCCGGGTCCCTCCGCGACCGAGCCGGCCAGAGACACCGGCAGCACGCCGGCGCCCGAGGCGCGTGCCGCCTCCCGGGCGACGGCGCCGGAGTCGTCGGGCAGGGTGACAAGCGCCCTGGCGCCGAGGTCGTCGAGATAGAAGCGCAGTTCGTCGGTGCGGTACTTCGGGTTGAGCGGCGCGGCGCATCCGGTGCAGGCCGCGGCCAGGAAGGCGAGAGCCATCTCGGGCCCGTTGGGAACGACGACGGCGATGCGGTCGGCCGGGCCCAGGCCGAGGCTCCGGAACCGGCCCGCGAGCCGGTCCACCTCGGACCGCAGCTCGGCATGGGTGAGCACCGACCCGTCAGGGGCCACGATCGCCGGCGCGCCGTCGGCCCCGGCATCGAGCATGGCGCGCAGCGTCTCGCCGGCCGTCACCGGCCCGCCTCCCCCGGACTCCCGGAAGTCGCAGACCTGTGCGGTCCTCTGCCGCCGGAGCGCCGCAGGAGGGCCGTTGCGCCTCTCATGGGCCCGACGCCAGACGGCGGTTGAGCAGGGAGGCCAGCCCGTAGACGGTGCTGATGGCCGGGGTGGGCACGCCGGTGATCTGGCCGAGCTCGACGAACACGCCGACGAGCGGGTCGAGCTCCAGCGGCCGGCCGGCCTCGGCGTCCTGGAGCATCGAGGTCTTGTGCTCGCCCACGGCCTCGGCCCCCGCGATGCGCTGCTCGACGCTGACCCGGAGGCGCACGCCGAGCGCCCCGGCGATGGCGCCGGCCTCGGTCATCATCTGCGCGGCCAGCTCCCGGGTGGCCGGCGTGCGGCAGATCCCGGCCAGCGTCGCCCCGGTGAGAGCGCTGATCGGGTTGAAGGCCAGATTGCCCCAGGCCTTGACCCACAGGTGCGAGCGGATGTCGGTGAGCACCCTCGACTTGAACCCGGCCGAAGTCAGGGCCCCGGCCAGAGCCCTGGCCCGCTGCGACTTGGCGCCGTCGAGCTCGCCCACCGGGAAGCGGTCGCCCTCGACGTGGGTGATCACCCCGGGCGCGGCCTTCTCCGCGGCCGGGTAGGCGATGCAGGCCACGATGCGCGCCGGGTCGATGGCCGCGGCCAGCACGCCGTCGGGATCCAGCGCTTCGAGCCGGCGACCGTCGTGGGGACCGCCGTGGCGCTGGAAGTACCACCATCCGATGCCGTTCTGCACCGGCACGATCACAGTGCCGTCGTCGCACAGCCGTCCGAGCTCGCGGGCCACGGCCGCGATCTGGTGGGCCTTGAGCGCGAGGATCACCGCTTCGTGGGCGCCGAGCGCCGCGAAGTCGTCGGATGCGTCCAGGCCGGAGGCGACGGTCTCAGAGCCGTCGAGCTCGACCAGCCGCAGGCCGTCGCGCCTGATCGCGTCCAGGTGCTCGCCCCGGGCGACGACGCTCACGTCATGCCCCGCCACAGCCAGTCGGGCCGCCATCATCCCGCCGATGGCACCGGCGCCCACCACACAGATCCTCACGATGACAAGTCTGCCGTCGGAGGGGCGCCGTTACGGCATGCAAGCGCGACGGCGGCGGTCGGCCAGACAAGCCTGCGAGGGAGCACGACCTGTCCTCACCGGGTCGTGCTCCCTCGCAGGTGGAGGGGACCGTCATGCCTCGACGATCAGCTCAGCGTCATGTCCTCCACACGAGCCGTGTCGTCGTAGCGCGGGATCCAGCTGAGGTTCTCGGCACCGCCGTTCACGCTCAGGTAGGTGAGCAGCGGCAGGTTCGCGACCCTGTCGCAGTTGTACTCCATGATCTCGTGGTACATCTGCTCGCGGGCGACAGCATCGAGCTCGCTGGCGGCCGCTTCCAGCAAGCCGACCAGCCCGGGGTCGTCGTAGGACGACGTCGAGCTGTCACGGCCGATGTAGGAAGCCAGCCGGTCGCCGTCCTGGAGCTCGTTGGAGGCCGACGACAGGAAGATGTCGGCGCCGACCTCGCCGACCGGCTTCAGGAACTCGTCGAAGAGCCAGACCTCCCAGGCCAGCCACTGGTAGCCGATGTTCAGGCCGACGGCCTGCAGGTCGGCCGCGACGGCCTCGGACAGCTCGTCGAACTTGACCCACCGGGGCCCGCCGGCGAGGAACGAGATCTCCTCGCCCTGATAGCCGGAGTCGGCGATGATCCGCTGGGCGAGCGCCGGGTCGTAGGGCCGGTCGCGGAGGTCGGGGTTGTGCCCGAGCACGCCCGAGCCGAAGAGGTTGCAGTGGGCTCGGCTGGCCTGGCCCTGATAGATGAACTCGACGTAGTCGTCGATGTTGACGGCGTGGGCGATGGCCACCCGCAACTCGGGATAGTCGGCCAGCGGGCCCTCGTAGTTCTTCATCCGGAGGTACGGGAACTCGATGCCCTCGTCGCGCACGAACAGCTTGGGCACCTGGCCCGCCGAATCGGCCGACAGTCCCACCGCGAGATGCACCTCGCCGCTCTGCACCGCGGCCACCCGGCTCTGCTCGTCGGGCAGGAACACGAACTTCACCTCGTCTATCTGCGGCTCGGGGCCCCAGTAGTCGGTGTTGCGGGTGAGGGTGAGCGAGTCGCCCGGCACCCATTCCACGAACTTGTAGGGGCCGGTGCCGATGGCGTCGTTCGTGAGGTCGTCGACCGTGGTGCCGTCCGGGACCATCTGGATCATGTAGAGCCGGGCCGGCAGCACCGGGTCGGGGCCGTCGGTGTGGATGCGGATGGTGTAGTCGTCCACCACGTCCACGCCGGCGATCTTCTCGACCTGCTCCCTGAGGTCGGAGTCGAGCTCGGGGTCGAACACCCGCTCGATGGAGTGCTCGGCGGCGGCCGCGTCGAAGGGGGCGCCGTTGTGGAAGGTGATGCCCCGGCGCAGCTCGAGCTCCCAGGTGTCGTCGTCGACCAGCCTCGGCAGCGACGCCGCCAGCCTCGGCACGAAGATGTCCGGGTTCACGAGGTCGCGCTCGATGAGCCGCTCATAGACGTTCTCCATGGTGCGGCGCATCTCGCCGTCCTGGTAGTGCGGGTCGATCCTGCCGGGACCCGAGGTGATCGCGATGGTGATGGACTCGGGCGACTCGGCGGCCATCATCGCCGCCTCCGCGGCGGCCGCGGCCGCGGCGACCTCGGCAGCAGCCTCCTCGACGGCGGCCTCCGCCGCGGCCGCAGCCGCCGCGGACTCTGCCTGCGCCGCTTGGGCGGCCTCCAGTTCCGCCTCGAGCGCGGCGACGGTGTCGGGGTCTATCGCTCCATCAGCTTCGGACACGGCATCCTCGAGCGCCGCCTGCGCCTCAGCCGCAGCCTCGGCCGCGGCCGCGGCCTCAGCGGAAGCGACGTAGGCCTCAGCCTCGGCCGCCGCGGCCTCAGCCTCGGCCGCCGCGGCCGCGGACTCTGCGGCGGCGAGCGCGGCGATGCCTGCCGCGGTGGCATCCCGATCCGCCTGGTCGTCGTCGCCGCACGCGGCCGCGACGAGGGTGAAGACGAGCAGCGCAGCCATGAGCCGCTGCATGAACATGGACTTCTTCAGCATCTGGAGCTAACCCCCAAGTGAATCTGTGGTTGAAGACGGCTGTGGCATGCGAATCCGCAGCCGAACTGCTCACGGTACAGCGAGTCGTTCGGTCCTGCAAGTCGCTGTATACAGCTACCGGAGCACGCCCATTCCCGGTCGGGGCTGCGCCGGGCGCCGTGGCTCGAGGGCCGGTCCCGGCTCGGCCGGCAGACTGTTGAGCAAAGCCGATTCCCCGCAACGCGCACGCCTCCGACCTGGGGTTCTGCGATCCCGGAATCGTGATTTCGGGACTTTGCTCACCACTCTCCTAGGAGCGCACGTAGACGGTCTTGGTGCGGGTGAAGAAATCGAGCGACGACTCCCCGCCCTCGGCCCAGCCCGCGCCGGAGTGGCCGTAGCCCTCGAACGGCACATGGAACGGGACGCCGGTGAGGGGCGAGTTGACCTTGACGGTGCCGGCGTGCGAGCCCTTCCAGAAGCGCCGGGCCACCGCGATGTCGCCGGTGACGATGCCGGAGGTGAGGCCGTAGGCGGTGGCGTTGGCCATGGCGACGGCCTCATCGATGTCGCTCACCGGCTCGTAGGTGACCACAGGACCGAAGATCTCCTCGGTGGTCAAAGGACCGGTGGCCGGATCCACCAGCAGGGCGGGCGCCACCCGGCCGTCGCGCCACCCGCCGGGCTCGGGGCGCACCACGTCGCGGGCCTGATGCTCGGCCAGGGACACATAGTCCTCGACCCGGCCCGCCTCGCCGTCGCTGACCAGGATCCCGAGCTCGTCGCCGCCGGACGTGTCGGTCATGTCGCCCAGCCGGGCCGTCAGCCGCGCCAGCAGGTCGTCGTAGACGCCGGTGTGCACCAGCAGCCGTCCCGCCGCGGTGCAGATCTGGCCGTTGTTGCGGAAGCTGGAGGCCACGATGATGTCGGCCGCCTTGTCGAGGTCGGCGTCGGCCCATACCACGATGGTGTTCTTGCCGCCCAGCTCGGCCTGGAACGGCACCTCCATCCGGAGCCGGCTGCGGATGTCCACCGCGGCCTCGTAGGAGCCGGTGAGGCTCACACCGTCGAGCTCGGGGGCGGACAGCAGCGCCTCTTGGATTACCGAGCTACGGCCGATCGTGGCCTGGAGCAGGCCCGCAGGCAGCCCGGCGTCGAGCAGGGTTACCGCGATCATCAGGCCGGTGATGCCGGCGTTGGTGGACGGCTTGAAGACCACCGCGTTGCCGGCGGCCAGGGCGGCCGACAACTTGCGGATCGGGATCGTGAACGGAAAGTTCCACGGGGTGACGAGAGCCACGACTCCGAGGGGCTCGACAAGCGTGAAGATGTCCTCGTCGAAGTCGGTGGAGTAGGTGGTGCCCAGGCGCCGGTAGCCGAGCTCGGCGTAGTAGTCGAGCACGGCCGCCCCCTTGGCCACCTCGACCCTGGCCTCCGAGGCCGGCTTGCCCATGTCGGCGGAGATGATCGGGGCCAGCTCGTCGGCCCGCTCGAGGAACAGCCCGGCGGCACGGTGCAGCACCTCGGCCCGGGCTGCGGGACCCAGAGCGGCCCAGTCCGGCGCCGCCCGGGCGGCCGCCTCGTACGCGGTGCGGACGTCTTCGGGGCCGGCGCTGCGCATCACGGCCAGCACCCGGCCGTCGCTGCGGCTGACCAGCTTCTGCTCGGGGCCCGAGCCGGGCCGGACGGCGCCGTCGACCAGGATGCCGACCTCGTCGGCGTCGCCGCTGCCGTCCACGGTGATCCGAGCGGGTACCAGCGTCATGGTGTGCCTCCACCAGCGTGCGCATCGCCCGCGGGGCGGGCGCGCCGTCCACGACCGCGCCTTGTATACAGGACGCCGTATACCCTAGGCCGACCGGTTCGCGACTTGCCAACGGAAGGAAGGCCGCCGAGTGCATGACCGCTCCGGGCCGGGCCGAGGCAGCCTCGTGAGGAGTCCGGGACACGGCGCCGGATTCGCCGCCCTGGTGACGGCCACCCTGCTGGTGACCGCAGCCGCCAACCTCAGCCCGATGCTGGTGAGCGCCCTGGCGGTCCAGATCCAGGACGACCTGGGCATCGGGGAGGCGGAGATCGGGATGACCGTCAGCGCGTTCTTCTTCGTGGGCGCCTTGACGTCGGCGCTCGCCGGGCGGACGGTGGAGCGCATCGGGCCCGCAACAGGACTGCGCCTCTCCGCCGCGGCGGCCGGCGCCGCGCTCGTCGTCGCCGGCGCGCTGGGCCGGTCCTGGCCGGCGCTGATCATCCTCGTGGGTCTGGCCGGCCTGGCCAACTCGCTGGGACAGCCGGCTGCCAACCTCTACGTGGCGAGAGGGGTCTCCAGCCGGCGTCAGGGCCTTGCTCTCGGCATCCAGAAGTCCGGGACCCCGGCCGCCTCCCTGCTGGCCGGGCTGGCCATCCCCGCGGTCGGGCTGACGATCGGCTGGAGTTGGGCCTTCGTGCTCGGCGGGCTGCTCGCCTTCGGGGTGACGCTGGGCGTGCCGGCCGTGGGCCGGAGGCCGCCGGCCCCGGGCCGCGGCGGCGCCGCCACCGGCCGTCGGCCGGTCCGGCCCCGCCCCGACGTCGCCGTCCGGCTGCTGATCGCGGTGACCTGCTCCACCGGCCTGGCCGCCATGGGCTCGATGGCGCTCGGCTCGTTCTTCGTGCTGTCGAGCGTGGAGGCCGGCGTCGACGAGGCCGCGGCCGGGATCCTGCTCATGGCGGGAAGCGTGGTCGGGATCGCCTCGAGGCTCGCCCTGGGCGCCGGCGCGGACCGGGCGCCGCTCAGCCCGTTCCACATGCTCGCCGCGATGTTCGCGGTGGCGGCGCTGGCCTTCGCGGGGCTGTCGACAGGCTCCGAGGCGATGCTGTACGCGGCCACGCCCTTCGCCTTCGCGACCTCGTTCGCGTGGCCGGGCCTGTTCCATCTGGCCATGGTGCGCTCCAACCCCTCGGCGCCGGGCGCGGCAACCGGCATCACCCTGACGGGCAACTTCGCCGGGGCGGTGTGCGGCCCGCTGATGTTCGGCCTGCTGGTGGAGGCGACCAGCTACGGCTGGGCCTGGGGCTTCGCGGCCATCACCTCGGGGGCCGCAGCGGCCCTGATGGCCGCAACCAGTCGCCTGGTCGCACCAGCCGCACCATCCATGGCCTGACCGGCGGGCACCAGGGCGGCCCGACGGCAGTCGGCCGCTCGATTTCCTGTCGGGATCGGCCAGGCTGTAGCGTCGTCCGACCGACCACGGAGGAGTGATCTTGAACGACAAGAACGGTGAGCAGCCTCTACGCGAAGTTGTCGCAGGCCAGCTTCGCTTGATGATACTCGACGGGGAGCTGAAGCCGGGCCAGCGGCTGGTCGAGGGACAGCTCGCAGAGCGGCTGGGGGTGAGTCGCAACCCGGTGCGCGAAGCCATGCGGTCGCTGGAGGCCACCGGCCTGATCGAGGTGGTGCCCCGGCGGGGCGCCCATGTGTGCGCCATCGACAAGTGCGAGGTTCACCACATCCAGCAGATAAGGATCCTGGTGGAGGGATACGCCGTCGAGCAGGCCACCATTCGCCAGGATCCCGACGCCATCAAGCGGATCCGGCAGTGCATGGAGAAGGGCCGTCAGGCGACCGAGCGGGGGGATGCGGTCACGGCCGCCCTGTGCCACCGGGAGTTCCACATCGCGGTGGAGAAGGCGGCCGGGATCCCCTCCCTGCAGCAGGTGCTCGACCCGCTCCGCCAGCAGACCGAGCTGGTGTTCTCGGTGGTGACCGACAGCCGCGGCGACGTCACCTGGGAAGAGCACGAGAACATCTACAACGCCATCGCATCGGGCGACGCCGCGCGGGCCAGGGCGATGAGCCGCCAGCACATCATGAACGCGCTGGAATCGTTCCAGATGGCCGTCGAGCCGACACCGGCGACCCTCTAGTCGACGCGACATCCGCGTGCCACCCGGCGCGGGCGGTAATGGCCGTCGAGCCGACACCGGCGACCCTCTAGTCGACGCGACATCCGCGTGGCACCCGGCGCGGGCGGTAACTGTCCGGCTGCCTCCATCGCTGCTAGCATTGTGCGACATGGCTGTGCTCTACCTCCGCAACGTCTCCGACGATCTGATGCGCCGGCTGAGACTGCTCGCCTCGCGAGAGCAGATGTCGGTTTCGGCCGCCGCGCTCCGAGAACTCGAAGAGGCAACCCGCTGGGTCGACATACCCGAACTCTTCGAGGCCCTCCCCGACATGAGGGTGCCCACTGCGGAGATCCTCGCCGTGCTTGACGAGGGGCGATCGGCCAGGTGATCGTGGTCGATGCCTCGGCCGCAGTCGAGGCCCTGCTACACGACGGCGAAGCACGACAAAGGCTGGGGATCGAGCGGGCCACGGCTCCGCACCTGATCGATGCCGAGGTCATGCACGCTCTGCGCCGGCTGGCGGCCCGGGGCGCCTTGGACGACCTGTCTGCCCACCGGGCCGTGCAACGGTGGCGCGGCACACCCGTCCAGCGGTTCGCGATGTATGGCATGGTTGATCGCGTCTGGGCCATGCGACACAGCGTGTCCGCCTACGACGCTTGCTATGTTGCGCTCGCCGAGGCGCTGGACCGCCCCTTGCTGACCGCGGACCAGCGGCTTGCCACAGCGCCCGCACTCAGATGTCCGGTCGTCCTAGTCCGTCGCTGAGGCCGCGAATCCTCCGGCTGGTCCGGGACACGAGCGACACCGGAGTGCCGCACCGTTAGGTGCCAGCGGCCAACTAGTCCGCAAGGGACTGCCAGCAGACGAGGTGTACGTCGTCTGCGGTTATCTCCGGCAGCGGCTCCGGCACCGGCTGGGG
>JAPPLH010000060.1 GCA_028819505.1 Acidimicrobiaceae bacterium | reverse complement strand
ACCGGCGACTGTCCAGCGGGCCGGCCGGCACCGGCCTGCCTTGCGCAGGCGCTCGGGTCTGGTCGTCAGGCCTGGGCGGTGAACAGTCCCGCGCCGGTGGCGAGCGACGTCTCGTTGCTGGCGGCCTGCTCGACGGAGTTGGCCGCCATGCGGGCCAGCGCCGCCGCCGATGTGTGGTCGTGGCGGGTGGCGCGTTCCTCCAGGAAGCCCGCGGCAGTCTTGACGGCGGCCACGGCGGCGCCGATGTGCTCGGCGGCGTTGGCGGCGCTGATGGAGGCCTGCCATTCGGCGCTGTCCGCCTCGTAGACGCCGACACGCCATCTGCGCATCCGCCCGTCAGGCTCGCGCGACGTGCTCACCGCGGCGTCGAGGCCCTGGCGGGCCGAACGGTCCTTGATCGTGTCGATCAGCTCGTCGACATCATGGCTGCGCCACGGCGAGCCGCCCTCGGCGCAGATCACACACTTCACGGCCAGCTCGATGGCCAGGTGTGCGTCGGCCAGCAAGCTCAGACAGCGCCTGCGACGCTCCTCGGCGACAGTTGTGATTCCCTGGGCCACCCGCTCGGGGATGCTTCGAGCCTCCGCATCTGGCAGGGCCTTGAGGATCGCCGCGATGCTCTCCATCTCACCCACCGCCGCCTTCAGGTGCGCCGCCGCGGGATCGAGGTTGTCCAGTGCCACGCCCTCGACGCTGCCGTTCGGCGCTCCGGCCGCCCCGCCGCTCGAGGCCCTCGCGAACAACTCGGTCGCCTCGCCGGCGATCGCCGCGTCGAACGATGCCGACACGTTGGAGATCAGGTGCTCCCACTGCTGCTCGGTCCTCACGATCACGTCGCATCGGAACCCGCAGCGCCGCCTCACCCGGCCGTCTACCTCCAACTCCGCCTCGCGGGCGTCGTCGGGGAGGTCCCCGGAGAGAAGCACCACCAGATCGAGATCCGAGCCCGGGGCGGCGTCGCCCCGGGCCACCGACCCGAACGCCAGCACCCGGCCCACCCGCGCATCGTCGCGGGCGACCTCCTCCGCCAACCGGCGGGCATCCTCCAGAGTGGGAGCAACCCGTGCCGACACGCCCCCAACATTACCGCCTCGCTCGGCACCCTCGCAGGTCAGTGACCTGCGGATCAGCTGTCTGCGGGGTGGCCGGCCTCGGGTTCGGCGGACTCGCCTGGTCTGGGCCGCTGGTCGAGCCAGGTCGTTATGAATGCCTGGGCGGTGGCCGCGACCGGCAGGGCCAGGAACGCCCCCACGATCCCCATCAGCGCAGTGCCTGCGATCACCGAGCCGAACGCCAGCGCCGCATGGATCTCCATCGTGTGGGCGGTGACCCGCGGCGACAGCAGGTAGTTCTCGAGCTGCTGGTAGACGACGATCACGATCAGCACGAAGAGCCCGGTGCGCGGTTCGTGGAGCAGCGAGACCAGCACGGGCAGCACCCCCGCGACGTAGGCGCCGATCGCGGGGATGAACTGCGACACGACTCCCACCCATATCGCCAGCGCGACCGGCGAAGGCACGTCGAGCAGAATGAAGGCGATCCAGTGCACCACGGCCGAGATCAGGGCCAAGACCGTGCGAGAGTAGATGTAGCCGCCCGTCCGGTTCATGGCCAGATCCCAGATCACTGTCGCCAAGAGGGCCCGCCGCGGACTGAGCCGCGCCCATGTCAGGCGGCGCAGTTTGGGGCCTTCGGCCAGCAGGTAGAAGGTGAACAGCGCCACCGTGAACAGGTGGAACAGCGTGCTCACCACAGTGGTGCCGACGTTGACCACGTCGTCGGCGAAGCGGCTGAAGAGGTCCTGCGCTCCGCCGCCCTCGATGAACTCCTCGCGCAGGGTGTCGAACTCCACGTCGAGACCGAAGGTGTCGTTGAGCCAGTTCTCGGCATCGTCGATGTAGGTGGGAGTCTTGTCGATCAGGTAGGTCGTCTCCGATGCGAGGGCGCTGCCGACCACGGCGAAGAAACCCGCGGCGACCGCCGCGACGGCCGCGAAGGCGAAGGCGGTGCCGATGCCCCGCCGGATGCCCCGGTGCTCCATCCGGTTGACCGCCGGCTCCAGCGCGAACGCCACGAACAGCGAGACCAGCAGCACGACCAGCAGGGTGCTGAGAGCCCTCACCACGCCCACCAGATAGAAGACGGCCAAGCCGCCGAGCCAGAACCAGACGATGGCCCGCTTCACCCACCCGGGCATGGCCCTGCCGTCGTCCACGGCCCGCGACCCTACACGACGCCGCCAGGACGGTTGCCATGCCCGACCTGCGGTGCAGGAGTATAGCACCGCGAACTGACCCGCATTCACCTTCTGTGGGCTGTGGGCGGGTCCGCAGACAACGTTCAGACCAGCCGTCGCAGCTGCCAATTCGCCGCTGCGAGCGGCGGCGGCCCGACGTCTCGGCCTCGGGATCAGCATGGGTTGGGGGCTGGGTCGGGCGCGGCTACACTCCGCCGTTCGCCTCGGGCCGTCCGGGGCGAGTACGAGATCGACGTCCGCACAGGCCCTTGTGGGATCCCCAGTCGGGTACCGCGGGGGAACCGTGCGGCACAACCCAGTAGCCGCTCCGCCGGGCAAGCCCGAGCGGAGCGTTCGCGTGAGCGGTGCTCGCGCCCAGATGTCAGGACGAGGCCATGGCCACAAAGGCGATCGTCGGCACCAAGGTCGGCATGACCCAGGTGTGGGACGACAACAACCAGGTCGTCGGCGTCACCGTCCTGCGGGTCTCGCCGTGCCGTGTCGTGCAGGTGAAGACCAACGAGAACGACGGCTACAGCGCGATACAGGTCACCTACGGCATGGTCGACCCGGCCCGGCTCACCCAGCCCGAGGCCGGACACTTCCAGAGGGCGGGCGTGGATCCGGGCCGTTCCGTCGTGGAGCTGCGCCTCGACGACGTGAGCGAGTACGCCGTCGGCCAGGAGATCGGCGTCGACCTGCTCGATTCCGGTGAGAAGGTCGACGTGACCGCGGTGTCCAAGGGCAAAGGATTCACCGGCGTGATGAAGCGCCACGGCTTCAAGGGACAGCCTGCCGGCCACGGCGCCCACAAGGTGCACCGCAAGCCCGGAGCGGTCGGCCAGTGCGCCACCCCCTCGAGGGTGTTCAAGGGCAAGAAGCTGCCCGGGCGGGCCGGCGCCACCCGGGTCACCACGCTCAACCTCGAGGTGGTGAAGGCCGACGCCGACGCCGAGGTGCTGCTGGTCAAGGGGGCTGTGCCCGGGCCGAAGGGCGGAACCGTGGTCGTGCGCAACGCGGTGAAGGACGGCTGAGCCCATGGCGCCGGTGAAGGTGGTGGACCCGACGGGCAGGGAGGTCGGCGAGGCAGTCCTCGACGACTCGATCTTCGGCGTGGCGCCCAACATCGGCGTGATGCACCAGGTGGTGACCGCGCAGCTCGCGGCCCGGCGGGCGGGCACCCACAGCACCAAGGGCCGGGCCGAGGTGGCCGGCGGCGGCGCCAAGCCCTGGCGCCAGAAGGGCACCGGCCGGGCCCGCCACGGCTCGATCCGGTCCCCGCAATGGCGGGGCGGCGGCGCGGCCCACGGCCCCAAGCCGCGCGGCTACCGCCAGCGCACCCCCAAGAAGATGAAGCGCCTGGCCCTCGCCTCGGCGCTGTCGGACCGGGCCCGCTCCGGCAGCGTGATCGTTGTGGACCGCTGGAGTTTCGAGGCCCCCCGCACCCGCGACGCCGTCGCCGCGCTCGACGCCATCGGAGCGACCGGCAAGGTGCTCGTGGTGCTCGGCGACGACGACGCCGACGCCCGGAAGAGCTTCCGCAACCTCCCGCCGGTGCACTGCCTGCACGTACGCGAGCTGAACACCTACGACGTGCTCAACAGCGATGTGGTCGTGTTCACGTCGGACACCCTGCCCACCTCCGGGTCCGGCTCCGGCGGCCACGAGGAGAGCCCCGGAGGCGTCGGCGATGTCGACGGCGCCCCCAACGACGGTGGCGGCGATGTCGACGGCGCCCCCAACGACGGTGGCGGCGAGGACGAGGGCGACGGCCACGACGGAACGGGCCGCGGCCCCGGCGAGGAAGGCGGTGACTCCGGTGCTTGATCACCGCGACGTGATCCTGCGCCCGGTCGTGTCGGAGAAGAGCTACGCGCTGCTCGCCGACAACGTCTACACCTTCATCGTCGCCCCGCAGGCCACGAAGCCGGAGATCCGGGCCGCGGTCGAGGCGATCTTCGAGGTGGAGGTGGTGAAGGTGAACACGCTGCGCCGCAAGGGCAAGCGGCGCCACAACCGCCGCAACAACACCTGGGGTCGGCGTCCCGACACCAAGCGGGCCCTGGTCACCCTGGCCGCGGGCGATTCGATCGATCTCTTCGAGGCCTGACATGGCGACACGCAAGCGCAAGCCGACCAGCCCCGGCCGCCGGTTCCAGACCGCGCCCGACTTCTCCGAGGTCACCCGCTCGCAGCCCGAGCGCAGCCTCCTCGTGAAGCAGTCGGGCACCGGCGGCCGCAACAACCACGGACGCAAGACGGCCCGTCACCGCGGCGGCGGCCACAAGCAGCGCTACCGCAGGATCGACTTCACCCGGACCAAGGACGACGTGCCGGCCACGGTGGCCGCCATCGAGTACGACCCGAACCGCACCTGCCGCATCGCGCTGCTCCACTATCACGACGGAGAGAAGCGGTACATCCTGGCGCCCAAGGGCCTCGAGGCGGGCGACCGGATCATGTCGGGCGCCCGGTCGGAGGTCCGTCCGGGCAACGCCATGGCGCTGCGCTACATCCCGGTGGGCACGGTCGTGCACAACGTGGAGCTGAAGGCCGGCGGGGGCGGGCGAATAGGCCGCAGCGCCGGCGCCAGCGTGCAGCTCGTGGCCAAGGAGGGCCGGTTCGCCACGCTCCGCCTGCCCAGCACGGAGATGCGGCGGGTGCCGATCGACTGCCGGGCCACCGTCGGCGAGGTCGGCAACTCCGAGCACGAGCTCACCAAGATCGGCAAGGCGGGGCGCAACCGCTGGAAGGGCGTGCGGCCCCAGACCCGGGGCGTGGCCATGAACCCGGTCGACCACCCCCTCGGCGGCGGGGAGGGCAAGTCCTCGGGCGGGCGCCACCCGGTGTCGCCCTGGGGCAAGCCCGAGGGACGGACCCGCGCCCGCCGCAAGGACTCCGACAAGCTGATCGTTCGACGCCGCCGCCGGCGCGGCACCCGGAGGTAGAGCCATGCCCCGCAGCCTCAAGAAGGGTCCCTTCGTGGACGACCATCTGCTGCGCAAGATCGACGAGCTCAACGAGCGCAACGAGAAGAGGGTCGTCAAGACCTGGTCGCGCCGGTCCACCATCATCCCCGACATGGTGGGCCACACGCTGGCGGTGCACGACGGCCGCAAGCACGTGCCGGTCTACATCACCGAGTCGATGGTGGGCCACAAGCTGGGCGAGTTCGCGCCCACCCGCACGTTCCGGTTCCACGCCGGCCAGGAGCGGGGGGCTCGCCGCTGATGGTCGGTGTCAAGACCAATGAGCGGCCCGGAACGCGGGCACGGGCGTCCTACGTGCGCAGCTCGGCGTACAAGGCCCGCGAGGTGCTCGACCTCATCCGGGGCAAGGGCTGCGCCGACGCCCGGGACATCCTGGCCTTCTCGGAACGCGACGTGGCCCGGCCCATAGGCAAGGTCTTGGACTCGGCCCTGGCCAATGCCGAGCACAACGACGGTCTCGACGCCGACGAGCTGTACGTGTCGGCCTGCTACGCCGACGAGGGGCCGACCCTCAAGCGCTGGCGGCCCCGGGCCCGGGGCCGGGCGACCCGCATCCGCAAGCGCACCTGCCACATCACGGTGATCGTGAGCCGCCACGACCCCGCGACGATCGAGAAGATGCGGGCCAGGCAGTCGCAGCGCGGCGTCGCCGCCGCGGAGGCCCGCCGCCGCCGGGTGGCCCAGTCACGGGCCGCCGCCCGGACGGAGGAGGCGGCGCCGGACGAGCAGGCCGGAGAGGCGGACGTGGAGGCGGACGCCGACGTGGACGCCCGGGCCGCGGCCGTGGTGGATGCCACCGAGGCCGCCATGGCCGGCGAAGCTGAGGAGTCCGGCAGCGCCGAGGAGTCCGGCAAGGCTGAGGAGTCCGACGACGCCGAGGAGTCCGGCAAGGCTGACGGGAGCGGCTGATGGGTCAGAAGGTCAACCCCTACGGGTTCCGCCTGGGTGTTACCACCGAATGGAAGAGCCGCTGGTTCGCCGACCGGCAGGAGTATGCGGACAACGTCATCGAGGACTGGAGGATCCGCGACTTCCTGATGAACGAGCTGCCTCATGCGGCCATCAGCCGCGTGGAGGTGGAACGCACCCGCGACCGCCTGCGCGTCGATGTGCACACCGCACGGCCCGGCATCGTGATCGGCCGGCGCGGCGCCGAAGCCGACCGGCTGCGGGCCGGCCTCACCGAGATCAGCGGCAACCCCCGGGTGCAGCTCAACATCCAGGAGATCAAGCAGCCCGAGCTCGACGCCGCTCTGATCGCCCAGGGAGTCGCCGACCAGCTCACCGGCCGCGTGGCCTTCCGTCGAGCGATGAAGCGGGCCGTGCAGAACGCCCAGCGGGCCGGCGCGCTGGGGATCCGGGTGCAGTGCTCCGGGCGGCTGGGCGGCTCGGAGATGGCCCGCACCGAGTGGTACCGCGAGGGGCGGGTGCCGCTTCACACCCTGCGGGCCGACGTGGACTACGGATTCCGCGAGGCCCGCACCACCTACGGCCGGATCGGTGTGAAGGTGTGGCTCTACAAGGGCGACATCCTGCCCTACAAGACGCTCTCCGAGGACAAGGCCTCCAAGGAGGCTGCCATGGCCGCGGGGGAGACGTCGGGCCCCGGGGCCAGGCCCCGCAAGATCGTCTCGTCGTCGGCGGCCCGGCGCCGCGAGTTCAGCGACGAGACGGTCGACGAGGAGCCGGCGCCGCTCATCGGCGAGGCCGACCCGGAGTTCGAGAAGCTGCTCGACGAGGAGGCCGCCATCGAGGCGTCCACCCGCGAGCATCACGAGACGCCGCACTTCCGCCCGGGCGACGACTGAGAGAGCTGACGACGATGTTGATGCCGCGCAAGGTTCGCCACCGCAAGCACCATCGGGGCCGCACCAAGGGTGTCTCGAAGGGACGCACCGAGGTGGCCCACGGCGACTTCGGCATCCAGGCCCTCGAGCCCGGGTGGCTCACCTCCCGCCAGATCGAGGCCGCCCGTGTGGCCATGACCCGTCACATCAAGCGGGGCGGCAAGGTCTGGATCAACGTGTTCCCCGACAAGCCGGTGACCAAGAAGCCGGCCGAGACGCGGATGGGGTCCGGCAAGGGCAACCCCGAGCACTGGGTGGCCGTCGTGCGGCCCGGCCGCGTCCTGTTCGAGCTGTCCTACCACGACGAGGGCATCGCCCGGGGCGCCATCGACCGGGCCATCCAGAAGCTGCCCATGAAGGCCCGCTTCATCGCCCGGGAGGAGGGGTTCTAGATGGCCCGCGGCAAGGCCCTGAGCGATCTGGGCCTGGAGGAGGGGTTCTAGATGGCCCGCGGCAAGGCCCTGAGCGATCTGGGCGACACCGACTTGATCGAGCGCTTGTCGGAGGCGAAGGAGGAGCTGTTCAATCTGCGCTTCCAGTTCGCCACCGGCCAGCTGGACAACCCGGCCCGCCTCAAGCAGGTGCGCCGTGACATCGCCCGCGTGCTCACCGAACTGCGGGCCCGCGAGATAGCGGCCGCGGAGGCGGCGCCGGCCCTAGCTGAGGAGAGATGACTATGGCAGAGGACTCAGGGCCGCGCCGCAACGGCCGCAAGGTGCGGGAGGGTGTCGTGGTCTCCGACCGCATGGACAAGACGGCGATCGTCGAGGCCACCGAGCGGGTCCGGCACCCGCGCTACGACAAGACGGTCCAGCGCAGGTCCCGCCTCGCCGTCCACGACGCCGACAACACCCTGGGTGTGGGCGACCTCGTGCGGGTGGCCGAGACCCGGCCCCTGTCCAAGACCAAGCGCTGGCGCCTGGTGGAGATCCTGGAGCGTGCCAAGTGATCCAGCAGGAGTCGCGGCTGCGCGTCGCCGACAACTCCGGCGCCAAGGAGGTGCTGTGCATCAAGGTGCTCGGCGGCTCCAAGCGCCGCTACGCCTCGGTCGGCGACGTGTTCGTGGCCACGGTGAAGGACGCCATCCCCGGCGCGCAGGTCCGCAAGGGCGACCTCGTGCGTTGCGTGGTCGTGCGAACCCGCAAGGAGAAGCGCCGGGGCGACGGCAGCTACATCCGCTTCGACGAGAACGCCGCGGTCCTGATCAACGAGCAGGACCAGCCCCGGGGCACCCGCATCTTCGGGCCGGTGGGCCGCGAGCTTCGCGACAAGCAGTTCATGCGCATCGTGTCGCTGGCGCCGGAGGTGCTGTAGATGGTTGCGGAGTTCATGCGGGTCGTGTCGCCGGCGCCGGAGGTGCTGTAGATGGCCAGAGGCTCCAAGGGCGCTCGCCGGTCACGGCGCTCCATGAAGATCGTCAAGGGCGACCGGGTCGTGGTGCTGACCGGCAAGGACGCCGGCCTCGAGGGCACAGTCGAGCGGGTCATCCCCGCCGCGGGCAAGGTGATCGTCGAGGGTGTCAACGTCGCCAAGCGGCATCAGGCGCCCACCCGCAACGTCCAGCAGGGAGGCATCATCGACAAGGCGATGCCCATCGACGCGTCCAACGTCGCCCTGGTGAGCCCGACCGACGGCAAGCCCACCCGGGTGGGCTACCGGTTCACGCCCGAGGGCGCCAAGGTCCGTGTCTGCCGCCGAACGGGGGCCGACCTGTGAGCACCGCAACCGACTACCGGCCCCGGCTGCGCACCGCGTTCGACACCGAGATCAAGCAGGCGCTCGCGGAGCAGTTGGAGCTGCCCAACGTGATGATGGTGCCCAGGCTCTCCAAGATCGTGCTCAACATGGGCGTGGGCGACGCCATCACCCAGGCGAGGCTGCTGGAGGGCGCGCTGGCCGACCTGGCCGTGATCTCCGGCCAGAAGCCGGTGGTCACCCGGGCCAAGCGGTCGCTGGCCAGCTTCAAGCTGCGTGCCGGCATGGCCATCGGATGCAAGGTCACACTGCGAGGCGACCGCATGTACGAGTTCTTCGACAGGCTCATCACGCTGGCCATCCCCCGCATCCGCGACTTCCGCGGGCTGCCGCTGCGGTCCTTCGACGGCAGCGGCAACTACACGTTCGGGATAACCGAGCAGCTCATCTTCCCGGAGATCGACTACGACACGGTCGACGCCACCCGGGGGATGGACATCACGATCGTCACGACAGCCGAGTCGGACACCGAGGGCCGGGCGCTCCTGGAGGCGTTCGGGTTTCCGTTCCGCCGAGAGGGGCAGTGAGAGATGGCCAAGAAGGCTCTGAAGGAGAAGCAGCAACGCACTCCGAAGTTCAAGGTGCGGGCCTACACGCGGTGCCGGGTGTGCGGCCGGCCCCGTTCCGTGTACAGGAAGTTCAGCCTGTGCCGCATCTGCCTTCGCGACCTCGCCCATGCCGGCGAGTTGCCCGGCGTGAAGAAGGCGAGCTGGTGAGGTGACCTGCCCATGACGATGACAGATCCGATCGCCGACATGCTGACCCGCATCCGCAACGCCAATGTGGCGATGCACGACGAGGTCTCCATGCCGTCGTCGAAGCGCAAGCTGGCCTTGGCCGACGTCCTGCAGCGGGAGGGCTACATCGCGTCCTACGCCGAGAAGGACAACACGACCCGGCCGGGCAAGACGCTCACGATCGAGATGAAGTACTCCCCCGAGCGCGACCGCGTCATCCGGGGACTGCGGCGGATCTCCAAGCCGGGGCTGCGCATCTACCGGAAGCGCGACGAGATCCCGCGGGTGCAGGGCGGGCTCGGGGTGGCCGTGGTGTCGACCAACAAGGGCCTGATGAGCGACCGAGAGGCGAGGAGGAACCGCATGGGCGGCGAGATCCTCTGCTACGTGTGGTGAGCGCGCCATGAGTCGCGTGGGGAATTCCCCGATCACCGTCCCCAGCGGCGTGGAGGTGGCCGTCGAGGGCCGCACCGTGGTGGTCACCGGCGCCAGGGGCACGCTGAGCCGGGACCTTCCCGGCGAGATCAGCCTGCGCGCCGTCGACGGCACGCTCCACGTCGAGCGCCCCGACGACACCGCTCGGAGCAAGTCGTTGCACGGGCTCGCCCGATCGCTGGTGCAGAACATGGTGACCGGCGTGAGCGATGGGTTCACCAAGGAGCTGCGGATCCAGGGCGTGGGCTACAGGGTGGCCGAGTCCACCCCGACCTCGCTGGAGCTGTCCCTGGGCTTCAGCCACCCCGTGAGGATCGCGGCGCCTGAGGGCGTCGAGTTCGAGGTCCCGCAGCGCACCCAGATCCTCGTCAAGGGCATCGACAAGCAACTCGTCGGCCAGGTGGCGGCCGACATCAGGAGGTGGCGCCCGCCCGAGCCCTACAAGGGGAAGGGCATCCGCTACATCGACGAGCGGGTCAAGCGCAAGGCCGGGAAGGCGGCGAAGTAGTCATGGCTGGCAGCAGGGCCGAGAGCGACGGTCGGTAGTCATGGGCGACCAGGCCAGGAAGCGCCGGGAGGGCCGCATCCGCCGCCACCGCCGTGTCCGCAAGAAGGTGCAGGGCACGGCCGCGCGGCCGCGCCTGTCGGTGTTCCGTTCGAGCCGGCACATCTCCGTGCAGCTCATCGACGACCTCGAGGGCGTCACCCTGGTGTCGGCGTCCACTCTGGAGGCCGGCCTCCGTTCCGCCCCGGGGGGCAATGTGGCCGCGGCCCGCACGGTGGGCACGCTGGTCGCGCAGCGCGCCTCGGAGGCAGGGATCACGGCCGCGGTGTTCGACCGGGGCGGCTACAAGTACCACGGCAGGGTGGCCGAGCTCGCCGACGCGGCTCGCGCCGCAGGATTGGAGTTCTGATGAGCGAGGAGCGGCCGTTCCTTCCAGGACCGGAAGGAACGGAGCGGCCATGAGCGAGGAGCGCGCAGGCGGTCCGCCGCTGCGAGAGTCGCGGGTGATCAACATCAACCGGGTCGCCAAGGTGGTCAAGGGCGGGCGCCGGTTCTCCTTCACGGCGCTGGTCGTGATCGGCGACGGCGCCGGCCGGGTCGGCCTGGGCTACGGCAAGGCCAAGGAGGTGCCCCTTGCCATCCAGAAGGGCACCGAGGAGGCCAGGCGCAACGTGTTCGAGGTGCCGATGGCGGGCAGCACGATCATGCATCCGGTGATCGGCGCGACCGGCGCCGGCCGGGTGCTGCTGAAGCCGGCCGCTCCCGGGACCGGTGTGATCGCGGGCGGCGCGGCCCGGGCCATCCTCGAGGAGGCGGGCATCGGCGACGTGCTGTGCAAGTCGCTCGGCTCGCCCAACCACATCAATGTGGCCAGGGCCACCATCAGCGGGCTGCAGTCGCTGCGCCGCCCCGACGAGGTGGCCCGCCTGCGGGGCCTGGACCCCACCGATTTCCTGCCCAAGGGCCTCTGGGACGCGTACCAGACCACCCGGGCCGACCGGGCCGCGGCGGCCCAGCGCAGCAACGAGGCCGGGGAGGAGTGATGGCTCTGTTGGTGACCCAGGTCCGCTCGGCCATCGGCTCGAAGCCCAAGCAGCGCGGTACGCTTCGAGCCCTCGGCTTGGGGCGGATCGGCCGGAGCAACACCCTGCCCGACCGTCCCGAGATCCGCGGCATGATCCAACGGGTTCCCCACTTGGTCTCCGTGGAGGAGGTGGACGCATGACAGAGCAGACGAGGCTGCACGATCTGAGGCCCGCCCCCGGGGCCCGCAAGAGGCCCAAGCGGGTGGCGCGGGGCATCGCCGGACGCGGCGGCAAGACCGCGGGCCGTGGCATGAAGGGCCAGAAGGCCCGCAGCAAGGTGCCCGTCGGCTTCGAGGGCGGTCAGATGCCGCTGCTTCGCCGCGTGCCCAAGTGGCGGGGATTCACCAACCCGTTCAGGGTCGAGTACCAGCCGGTCAACCTCGACACCATCGAGGCCAGCGGCCTGGACGAGATCTCGCCGGAGATTCTGCGCGAGCGGGGCCTCGTCGGCAAGAAGGCGCTCGTGAAGGTGCTCGGCCGGGGCGAGATCAGCCGGGCGGTGCGGGTGGAGGCCCACGCCGTGTCGGCGACCGCGGCGGAGGCCATCGCCGCGGCCGGCGGCAGCGTCGGGATCGTCGCCAAGCCCTGGGGCGACCGCCGGCCGCCCCACGGCAGCTACAGCCAGCACACCAACCGCTGAGAGGAGAGGTCCGGCCGTGCTGAACCGCGTGCTGAACATGTTCCGCCCGGGATCGGGGAGGCGGCCGTGCTGAACCGCGTGCTGAACATGTTCCGCATCCCGGATCTGCGCAACAAGATCCTCTTCACGCTGTTCATCATCGCGGTCTACCGTCTCGGCGCCTTCATCCCGGCGCCCTACGTGGACACCGACGCCGTCCAGTTGATGCGGGACCAGGCCAACACGTCGGGCGGGATCCTCGGGTTCGTGCAGCTGTTCTCGGGCGGCGCGCTAACCCAGTTCGCCATCTTCGCGCTGGGGATCATGCCCTACATCACGGCGTCGATCATCATGCAGATCCTGGGCGTGGTCATCCCCCGCATCGAGCAGTGGCAGCAGCAGGGCGCGGTGGGCCAGCGCAAGATCACCCAATGGACGCGGTACCTCACCGTCGGCATCGCCCTGCTCCAGTCGACCAGCTTCGCGTTCCTGTTCCACAGCGGGGCCCTGGTGGGCGGGATCGACCTGCTGCCCAACTTCACGGTGTGGGCCGTGTTCGTGGTGGTCCTGACCCTCACCACGGGCACCGCCCTGCTGATGTGGATGGGGGAGCTGATCACCCAGCGCGGCATCGGCAACGGCATGTCGCTGCTCATCTTCGCCAGCGTGGTGTCGACCATGCCGGCCCAGCTCACCGCGGTCCACGCCAACCACGGGGTCGACGCGCTGATCGGCTTCATCTCGGTGGCGGTGGTCCTGACGGTGTGCATCGTGTTCGTGGAGCAGGGCCAGCGCCGCATACCGGTGCAGTTCGCCAAGCGGGTCGTCGGCCGCCGGATGTACGGCGGCCAGAGCACCTACATCCCGCTGAAGGTCAACCAGTCGGGCGTCATCCCGATCATCTTCGCCAGCTCGGTGCTGTACCTGCCCACGCTGATCGGCGCGGCCATGCCCGACGGCGGCATCGGCGGCACCGTCAAGGACTTCGTCAACGACCACCTCACCCTGCCGACCAGCCCGGTGTACATGTTCTTCTACGGGCTGATGATCATCGGGTTCGCGTACTTCTACACGGCCATCACCTTCGACCCGGTCAAGCAGGCGGACACGATCCGCAAGCAGGGGGGCTTCATCCCGGGCATCCGTCCCGGCGTCCAGACCGAGCGCTACCTGGCGAGGATCCTGTCGCGCATCACACTGCCCGGGGCGCTCTTCATCGCCGCGGTGGCGCTGGTCCCCTCCATCCTGGTGGCGGTCACCATCGGCACCGACGTGGATGCCGGAGCGGGCGCGGGGGCGTTCAACCTCGCCTTCGGCGGCATCTCGCTGCTGATTGCGGTCGGGGTCTCCCTCGAGACCATGAAGCAGATCGACAGCCAGCTGATGATGAGGAACTACGAGGGCTTCCTGAAGTGACCGGGCGGCATCGGCGGATCGGGGGCCGGCTGATGATGAGCCGTCCACGCAGGGCTTCCTGAAGCAGCTCCCGATGGCTCCTCTGCGCATGGTGATCCTGGGCCGGCAGGGTTCGGGCAAGGGCACGCAGTCCGAGCGCCTGACAGACAGGTTCGGGTGCGTGCACCTGTCCACGGGCGACGCCCTGCGGGCCGCGGTGGCGGCCGGCACCGAGCTGGGCCGGCAGGCCGAGGCCGTCATGGAAGTAGGCGGGCTGGTGGGCGACGACATCATGAACGGGATCGTGCGCGACCGGCTGGCCCGCGACGACGTCGCCGAGGCCGGGGTGCTGCTCGACGGCTACCCGCGGACCGCCGATCAGGCCGACGCCCTGGAGGCCGTCCTGGACGAGGGGGGCCACCGTCTCGACGTGGCCCTGAACATCGACGTGCCCATCGCCGAGGTCACGGCTCGGATGCTGGACCGGGGCCGCTCCGACGACACCCTCGAGGCGATACAGCGCCGCCTGGAGCTGTACGAGGAGCAGACCGCTCCGCTGCGCGACTGGTTCGAGGCCCGCGGGCTGCTGGCCACCGTGGACGGCGTCGGCGCGCCCGACGAGGTGTTCGAACGGGTGGTGGCAGCCGTCGAACGAAGCCGCGCTTGACGGGTTGGATGGCCGGCCCGTCACCGGTAGCGTTGCACTTCGGCCTTGGGCCGGTGCCGGCGCGCGCCGACCGGGGCTCATCCCGCAGGAGGACAGACACTGCCGAAGCCGAAAGAGGACGCGATCGTACTGGAGGGGACCGTCACGGAATCCCTCCCCAACGCGATGTTCCGCGTCGAGCTCGAGAATGGCCACTACGTGCTGGCCCACATCTCGGGCAAGATGCGGATGCACTACATCCGGATACTGCCCGGGGACCGCGTCCAGGTCGAGGTGACGCCGTACGACCTCCAGAGGGGCCGTATCACCTACCGCTACAAGTGAGCGTTCAACCAGCCATGAAGGTCCGACCCAGCGTCAAGAAGATCTGCGACCGGTGCAAGGTCATACGCCGGCGCGGGCGCGTCATGGTGATCTGCGACAACGCCCGCCACAAGCAGAGGCAGGGCTGAGATGGCGCGAATCTCCGGCGTCGACATCCCGCGCGAGAAGCGGGTGGAGATCGCCCTCACCTACATCTACGGGATCGGCCGCAGCACCGCGCAGCTGGTCTGCGAGGCTGCCGAGATCAACCCCGACACCAGGGTGCGCAACCTCACCGACGACGAGGTGGCGAAGCTCCGGGGCTTCATCGACGCCAACCTGCGGGTGGAGGGCGACCTGCGGCGGGCCGTCTCCCAGGACGTCAAGCGGAAGATGGAGATCGGCTGCTACCAGGGCCTCCGCCACCGCCGCGGGCTTCCCGTGCGTGGTCAGCGGACCCATACCAATGCCCGCACCCGGAAGGGCCCGAAGCGGACCGTGGCCGGCAAGAAGAAGGTGAAGAAGTAGGCGCAATGGCGAAACCATCGTCGGACAGAAGGCGCACACGCAAGCGTGAACGCAAGAACGTGACCCACGGCGTGGCCCACATCAAGAGTTCGTTCAACAACACGATCATCACCATCACCGACCTCCAGGGCAACGTGATCTCGTGGGCCTCCGCGGGCAACGTCGGCTTCAAGGGCTCGCGCAAGTCCACGCCCTTCGCGGCGCAGATGGCCGCCGAGCAGGCCGCCCGCAAGGCGATGGAGCACGGCCTGCGCAAGGTGGACGTCCAGGTCAAGGGCCCGGGATCGGGCCGCGAGACCGCCATACGGTCGCTTCAGAACATCGGCATCGACGTGACCGGCATAACCGACGTCACCCCGGTGCCCCACAACGGCTGCCGCCAGCCCAAGCGCAGGAGGGTCTGAAGTGTCGCTCCATAGCCGACCCAGAGCGGCAGGCGCCTGACGTGTCGCGCTATACCGGGCCCAAGGCGCGCGTGTCGCGCCGTCTCAACACCAACATCTGGGGCACCAAGGGCGAGGCGATCGCCCTCGACCGGCGGCCCTACCCGCCGGGGGAGCGCGGCCGATCCCGGCGGCGCAGCACCGCCTCGGAGTTCCTGGTGCAGATGCAGGAGAAGCAGAAGGCTCGCCACACCTACGGGCTGACCGAGCGCCAGTTCCGCAACCTGTTCGCCGAGGCCAGCCGCCGCCAGGGCGTCACCGGCGAGAACATGCTGCAGTTCCTCGAGCTGCGCCTCGACAATTTCGTCTACCGCATGGGCTGGGGCGCCACCCGTCCACAGGCCCGCCAGCTGGTCAACCACGGCCACCTCAACGTGAACGGGTCCCGGGTGACGATCCCCAGCTACCGGTTGCGCAAGGGCGACGTCGTGGAGCTGCGGGCCAAGATCCGCGGCTCGGCCACCGTCCAGTGGAACGTGGACGTGCTCGACCGCACCCCGCCCGCATGGATCGACCGCGGCGAGGACGACTTCACCGCCACGGTGCGCGAGCTGCCCGTCCGGGACCAGATCGACGTGCCGATCCGCGAGCAGCTCATCGTCGAGCTCTATTCCAAGTAGCCGAGAACTTGCACACCGAGTCCTGTACTCCAAGTAGCCCTTACTCGGACTGACGCACGAGAGGCGAGGATACCCATGCTTGTAATGCAGCGCCCGACCGTCGAAGTCCTCGAGTCGGCCGACGGCAATCGACAGCGGTTCGCGATCGGCCCCCTCGAGCCCGGCTTCGGCCATACGCTCGGCAACTCGCTGAGGCGCACGCTGCTGTCGTCGATCCCGGGGGCCGCAGTGACCCAGGTCCGCTTCGACGGCGCCCTGCACGAGTTCGCCACCATCGGTGGCGTGGCCGAGGACGTCACCGACATCATCCTGAACCTGAAGGACCTGGTGCTGGTGGTGCTGTGCGAGGAGCCGGTGACGCTGAGACTCGACGCCCGCGGCCCGGCCGACGTCACCGCGGGCGACATCCAGCCCCACCCCGACGTCGAGGTCCTCAACCCGGAGGCGCCGATCGCCACGCTCAACCGCTCGGGCCGCCTGGCGGTCGACATCACCGTGGCCCGGGGCCGCGGCTACGTGTCTGCCGAGGAGAACAAGGAGCTGACCGCAGCCATCGGGGTGATCCCCGTCGACTCGATCTACTCCCCCGTGCGGCGGGTCTCGTTCAACGTGGGCGCCACCCGGGTCGAGCAGTCCACCGACTACGACCTGCTGGTGCTCGATGTCGAGACCGACGGGTCGATCTCCCCGACCGACGCCGTGGCTTCCGCCGCCGCCACGCTGCGGAGCCTCATCCGGATGGTCGAGGAGATGAGCGACGACCCGCGGGGCCTGGAGCTGGGCGAGATCGTGTCGCCGACCCAGCCCGACGCCGAGGCCGAGCTGCTGGTGGAGGACCTCGAGCTGACCGAGCGTCCCCGCAACTGTCTTAAGCGGGCCCAGATCAACACGCTGGACGAACTGCTGGAACGGACCCCCGACGACCTGCTGGCCATCACGAACTTCGGAGAGAAGAGCCTCGACGAGGTCGTGGCCAAGCTCGACGAGCGCGGCCTGTCGCTCCGGGGCGGAGCGGGCTGAAATGCCGGCCCGTCCCCGCAAGGGCCGCCGCTTCGGTGGCAGCAGCCGCCATCAGAAGCTGATGATGGCGAACCTGGTGGCGTCGCTGATCGCGGCGGAGGGCATCACCACCACCGAGGCCAAGGCCAAGGCGGTGCGCCCCATCGCCGAGAAGATGATCACCAAGGCCCGCCGCGGCAGCGTTCACGATCATCGGCAGGTGGTGAAGTTCCTGGGCGACCGGGAGATGGCGTCCAAGCTCTTCGACGAGATCGGTCCCCGCTACCTCGACCGTCCCGGGGGCTACACCCGCATCGTCAAGCTCGGTCCTCGCCACGGCGACAACGCTCCCATGGCGCGCATCGAACTGGTCTGAGAGGGCGACTCGGAGCCTTCGAGTGACTGGGGGCCCGGGTCCGGTCGGGGTCGTCCGCATGCGGATGACCGTGGCGTACGACGGCGCCAGCTTCCACGGCTTCGCCCGCAACGAGGGCGTGCCCACCGTGGCCGGGGCCCTCGGCGACGCTCTGAGCAGCGTGCTGGGCCATCCCGTCGATCTCGTGTGCGCGGGACGGACCGACCGCGGCGTGCATGCCCGGGCCCAGGTGGTGTCCTTCGACGCCGACGCGGCGCGGGCCGATCCGGTCCGGCTGGTGCGGTCCATCAACCGCATGTGCGGTCCGTCCATCTCGGCGTCGAGGGCCGGCGTGGTTGCCGGCGACTTCGACGCGCGGCGCTCCTGCACCGGCCGGGTCTACCGCTACCGGGTGCTCAACTCGCCGGTGCCCGACCCGCTGGTGGGCGGCCTGAGCTGGCATGTCGAGCGTCGGCTGGACCTGCGGGCCATGCGCACCGCCGCCGACCGGCTGCTGGGCGACCACGACTTCAGCTCCTTCTGCCGCCGCAACCCCTCGCATCCCGGCCAGTCGATGGTGCGCACGGTGCGGCGGGCGGTTTGGTGGCTGGAGGGCGACGTCGCGGTGTTCGAGATCGAGGCCGGCTCGTTCTGCCACCAGATGGTGCGCTCTGTGGTGGCCCTGCTGGTGTCGGTGGGCCTGGGCCGGCACAAGCCCTCCGACGTCGGCGCGATCATCGCGGCCCGCGACCGCGCCGCGGCGCCCTCACCGGCCCCTCCCCACGGCCTGGTCCTCTGGGCCGCCCTCTACGGTCGATGAGCCCTCCTTCTCTATCAGCCTTCCTTCGACGGCGGCGTCCACGTCGTCGGTTGCGTTGAGCTTGGCGATCAGCGCTGTCAGTTTCAGGTTCATCTCGTCGAACTTGGCGTCGAGTTCGTCGAGCTTGGCGTCCTGCGCGGCGAATCCTGCGTCCACCCTGTCCTCGATCCGGTTGATGCGGATGTTGGTCGTGGCGAGCATGCTGACCAGCAGCGCTACGACCACGGCGCCGAAGAAGCCAGCCAGCGGGTTCTCTGCGATCTGGGCGCGTAGTGTGGGCTTGGCGGCGGTCCGCGGGGACGTGTGGCCCGGCGAGCCCGCAGAGGAGTCGCCTGGGTCGGCTTGGGTGGTCGGATCCATCGGTGGGGACTCAGCGACAGTCGGGATCGGATTGGTAGCGGTCATCGGACCTCGCTCGAGGGCGGGCGGCGGGTGTGCGGCTTACCGTCGGCGCCCGGCAGGCGAGGCTGTCACATGAAGCTATACAAGGAGAAATGTCAGCGCAACACTGTGTGATATGAAAAAGCGTGTCATTGTTCAACAGTGCTTGCTCGGAGCTGAGGTTGCGCCGCGACTTGGCCCAAACCCGGCCCTGGACGCCCAGCGGGCGGTCGCTCACGACGGCTCGCCGCAGAGGACCGATCCCGGATGTGTCATTGGCGTGCTGGGTCTGTCGACAGGCTCCGGCGGCGCGCACGACACGACCCCGGCCAGCGTCAGCGCCGCCCCGCCGCGCCCCATGGCACCCTGCGGCCCCGTGCCGCCGGATCGAGGTGGCGCGCCGCGGACGCTCTCAGCGGATGTGGCACGACGGTTTGTGCTTGTCGAGGGGCCCCAGCCGCCCGCCCCGCGGTGGTGGCTTCGCCCCCAGCGTGGAGGCAGAGGTCGACCGCCCGGTGACCGCCCGCCGCAGCTTGAGCATCCTGATGATTGCTGTTCGGCGGGGCGGGCCGTAGCCTGAGATGCCGGTCTGTGCGACGGCCCCGACCGGCGGCGCGGCCCCCAGCCGAGCGAAGGAACCGACGGGAGCGAACGTGGCGACCTACAGCCCCAAAGCCTCTGAGATCGAGCGCGGCTGGCACCTCGTCGACGCCGATGGCCTGGTCCTCGGCCGGCTCGCCACCGAGGTGGCGACGCTGCTGCGGGGCAAGCACAAGCCCACCTTCGCCCCCCACATCGACACCGGCGACCACGTGGTGATCGTCAACGCCGACAAGGTCGTGCTCACCGCGGGCAAGCGCGACTCGAAGCTGGTCCACCGCCACTCCGGCTATCCCGGGGGGCTGCGCACCGAGACCTACGGCTCCAAGATGGCCCGCCGCCCCGACCAGGCCGTGCGCGACACGATCCGGGGGATGCTGCCCAAGACGAGGCTGGGCCGGGCCCAGATCCGCAAGCTGAAGGTCTACGCCGGACCCACCCATCCCCACACAGCCCAGAAGCCCCAGCCCTTCGCCATCGAGCACGCTCGGGCCCGATGAGGTGATCTGAAGAATGACAGCACCGCTCGTGCAAGCAACCGGACGCCGCAAGCGGTCCGTGGCCCGGGTCCGGCTCCGCACCGGGGCCGGGACGGTCACCGTCAACGGCCGCACCGCCGAGGACTACTTCCCGTCGCGCACCCACCGGATGCTGATCGTCGAACCGTTGACCGCTACCGCCACCGAGGGCCGGTACGACGTGGACGCCACCATCCACGGCGGCGGGTCCAGCGGCCAGGCCGGCGCGCTACGCCTGGGAATCTCCCGGGGACTGGTCGAGGTGGAGCCCGAGCTGCGGGACACGCTCAAGAAGGGCGGCTACCTCACACGCGACCCGCGCAAGAAGGAAGCGAAGAAGTACGGCCTCAAGAAGGCACGCAAGGCGCCGCAGTACAGCAAGCGCTGAGCCCGGAACGCCGATCCGAGCTTCTGCGAGCGCGCCCCGCGCCGCCGTGACGCCCGGCCCGGGCGGCCCGGCGAGGGAGCGGAGATGCCCCTGACCTTCGGCACCGACGGCGTGCGGGGCGACGCCCGCCGCGAGTTGACCCCGGAGTTCGTCGAGGCGCTGGGGCGGGCTGCGGCCGGGGTGCTGGGCGCCGAGCGGTTCGCCGTCGGGCGCGACACCAGAGTCTCGGGCCCGGCTCTCGCCGACGCCCTTTGCCGGGGCGTGCGAAGCGCGGGAGGCGCAGCCGTCGACTTGGGGGTGGTGCCCACTCCCGCAGTGGCTCGCTGGTGTGAGGACGAGCAGGTCGCCGGGGCGATGGTGTCGGCGTCGCACAACCTCTGGCACGACAACGGCGTGAAGCTGTTCGCGCCCGGAGGCCGCAAGCTGAGCGATGAGGCTCAACACGAGATCGAATGGCGGGTCAGGGAGTTGCTCGACGACTGCCCCCCCGCGCCGGCAGCCGGCGCAGGGCACAGCCACGGCGCGGCAGAGCTCCGCCCGGCCGCTTCCGGCGATGGGGCAGGGCCCGCACCCGAGACAGGGTCGTCCCGTCCGGTCGGCACGCCGCTGGGCGACTCGGCGGGGGACCTGGCCCGCCGCCGTCACGTCCAGGCCGTGGCCGCGAGCCTGAAGGGGCGCGACCTGGCGGGGCTGCGGATCGTGGTCGACGCGGCCAACGGCGCCGCCTGCGGCTCCGCCCCCGATTGCCTGCGCGCGCTGGGCGCGGAGGTCGAGACGATCCACGCCGAGCCTGACGGCTACAACATCAACGACGGCTGCGGGTCGCTGCATCCCGAGAGTCTCCAGGCCGCGGTGGTGTCGTCCCGCGCCGACGCCGGCCTGGCCTTCGACGGCGACGCCGACCGGGTGCTGGCCGTGGACCACACCGGCGCGCTCATCGACGGCGACCAGATCCTCGCGGTGTGCGCCACCGACAGGGCTCGGCGGGGGCGGCTCGCCGGGAACGCCGTCGTGGTCACGGTCATGTCCAACCTAGGACTCCGTCAGGCCATGGCCGCGCGCGGCATCGACGTGGTCGAGACGCCCGTGGGCGACCGCCGCGTGCTCGAAGCGCTGGAGGAGCGGGGCCTGGTCCTGGGCGGCGAGCAGTCCGGCCATCTGATCTTCCGCGACCTGGCCACAACCGGCGACGGTCTGCTGACAGCGGTCCAACTGCTCGACACTGTGAAGCGCTCCCGCGGCAGCCTGCACGCCGTGGCCGCAGGGGCCATGACCCGGCTGCCCCAAGTTCTGGTGGGCGTGCCCATGCCGCCGGCCGCGGCCTCCGCAGACCTCGACGCCGCCCTCGGCCCGGCCGCGGCCGCGGCCGAGAACCGGCTGGGCGACTCCGGCCGGGTGCTGGTGCGGCCTTCGGGCACCGAGCCGCTGATCCGGGTGATGGTCGAGGCCGCAGACCTGGAAGCGGCCCGAACAGAAGCAGCGCAACTCGCGGCGAGGATCGAGGCAGTGCTGTCGTGCCGGTAATGGTCTGCCGAACTTCTGTCAGTCATCCACCGCACAGGTGGAGTATTGGCAGGAGTTCGCCGTTGGAGCGCTGATCTGACATGTGCGGGATAGTCGCCGTCGTGCGCCGCCCGTCGACGCGGCCGGTCCCCGGCGCCGCCGACGTGACCGGCATGGTCGAGGCGGCCGTGACCGCCCTGTCGGACGCCGCCGCCTTGGCCGGAGGGCGTCTGGGGGACATCGCGCAACAGTTGGGACCCGCGGCCGAGCGGTTGCACGCCGCCAACGGGCTCTTGGGCGGGGTGGCCGGCTTGCGCCTCCTGATCGAGTCGCCAGAGGTGGCCGGCACCCTCAGGGACCTCATCGATGGCGCGACCGCTTCGGTGGCTGCCCTGGAGGCCCGGCTGGATGCCGACACGACGCTCGATCCAGTCGAGCTGGAGCACCTGAACGAGCAGATGGTGCGAGTCCGCGACGGACTGTGGGCTCTCGGACGGGACCGGCTGGGCGCCGCCCACGCCGTCTCGGAGCTCCTGGCCGGAGTGCGGCTGACCGCCGGTTCGGCGCCGGCCGCGGTCGAGGCGTGCCTGTCGATCCATCAGGCGCTGTCGGCGCTGGACCGGCTGGAGGTGCGCGGGCGCGACTCGGCCGGGCTGCACCTCCTGATCAGCGGCCACGGACTCGACCGCGACGATCCCGTCCTGGCCGCGGCCTTGGAGAGCCGCGGCCACGATCCGTCGTTCGGTTCGGGCTCGGTGCGCCTCGTCGACGGCGTGCTCAGCATCGTCCACAAGACGGCGGCCGAGATCGGCGAGCTGGGCGACAACACCGCCGCGCTGCGGGCCGAGGTGGCCTCCGACCGTCTGCTGGCCGCCGCGCTGGCCTCCGCCGGCGCGCGCGTGCTCGTGCTGGCCCACACCCGCTGGGCCTCTGTCGGCATCATCTCCGAGGCGAATGCCCACCCGCTCAACAGCGAGGTGCTCGGCGAGCGCACGCCGTACGTGGTCGGGGCCGTCAACGGCGACGTGGACAACTACGCCGAGCTGTTCGACGCGGCCGGAGTCCGCGTGCCGCCCGCGGTCACCACCGACTCCAAGACCGTGCCCGCCCTGATGGGCCGCCGCCTGGCCGAGGGGCTGGCGTCCGGCGAGGCGTTCCGGCGCACCGTGGCGGAGTGCGAGGGCTCGGTGGCCGTGGCCGTCTGCACTGCGGGCTCGCCCGACCGTCTGCAACTGGCGCTGCGAGGCAGCGGCCAGGCCCTGTACGTCGGTCTGGGCGACGACGCATTCATCGTGGCCAGCGAGCCCTACGGGGTGGTGGAGGAGACGGCGGAGTATCTCCGCATGGACGGCGAGGCCGTCGCCGCCGGCGCCAATCCCAGCACCGGCCGGGGCCAGATCGTCGAGCTGGACGGCAGCCGGGCCGGCCTGATCGAGGGCGTGTCCCGGCATTCCTACGACGGCACTCCGCTCCCGGTGGCGCCCGGCGAGACATCGACTGCGTCCATCACCACCAGGGACATCGACCGCGGCGATCACCGTCACTACCTGCTGAAGGAGATCGGTGAGGCGCCGGCGTCGTTCCGCAAGACGCTGCGGGGCAGGATCGTCGACACAGCCGACGGTCCGGGCCTGTCGATCGGCCCGGAGACGCTGCCCGAGGCGGTCCGGTCCGGGCTGCGGGACGGGCCGGTGTCCAAGGTGCTGGCCATCGGCCAGGGGACCGCGGCGGTGGCGGCGGAGAGCTTCGCCCGATGCCTCCGGACCCTGCTGGCCGACGCCGGCCGCGCCGGCGCCCTCGACGTGACGGCGCTGCCCGCCACGGAGCTGTCGGCCTTCCACCTGCAGGCCGACATGTCCGGCACGCTGGTGGTCGCGATCTCGCAGTCGGGCACCACCACCGACACCAACCGCACCGTCGACCTGGTGCGGGCCAGAGGGGGATCGGTGGTGGCCGTCGTCAACCGCCGCAACAGCGACCTGACCGACCGGGCCGACGGCGTCCTCTACACCTCCGACGGCCGCGACGTGGAGATGAGCGTCGCCTCCACCAAGGCGTTCTACTCCCAGGTGGCCGCGGGCTGCCTGCTGGCCGTGGCCGCGGCGGGCGAGGTCGCCGGCGAGCGGGGTGCAGCCGCCCGGCGCGGTCTCCTCGAGTCGCTCCGGGCCATGCCCTCGGTGCTTGAGGCCGTCCTGGAGCGGCGGGCCGCCATAGGCGAGGCCGCTCGCCGTCTCGCTCCGGGCCGGCGCCATTGGGCGGTGGTGGGCAACGGGCCGAACCAGGTGGCCGCCCGCGAGGTGCGCATCAAGCTCTCGGAGCTGTGCTACATGTCGATCTCGGCCGACGCGACCGAGGACAAGAAGCACATCGACCTGTCGGCCGAGCCCCTGGTGCTGGTGTGCGCTGCGGGGCTGTCGGGCTCGGTGGCGGACGACGTGGCCAAGGAGGTGGCCATCTTCGGCGCCCATCGGGCCGCCCCGGTGGTGGTGGCCGACGACGGCGACACCCGCTTCGAGAGCGCGTCGGCGGTGCTCCCGGTGCCCAAGGTGGATCCTCGGCTGGCCTTCCTGCCCGCCACCATGGTGGGCCACCTCTTCGGCTACGAGGCCGCCCTGGCCATCGACGCCGGAGCCCGGCCTCTGCGCGAGGCCCGGGCGGCTGTCGAGGCTGCCGCGGCCCGTCCGGACAGCACTGCCGAGGACGTTCTGAGCCTGGCCCTCCCTACGTTGCGGCAGAGCAGCGCCGCGTTCTCGGCCGGTCTGCAACGCGGCGACTACAACGGGCACCTGGAGGCGTCCACCGCGGTGCGCATCGTCACGCTGATGCGCTACGCCGTCGGGCTGGCGCCGCTCGACGGATACGAACTGGAGTTGGGCCGGGCCGGCACACCAGCCGCGGTGGTCGACGATCTCGAGGCCGCGCTGACCGTCGGGATCGATGAGTTGACCCGCCCGGTCGACGCCATCCGCCACCAGGCCAAGACCGTCACCGTCGGCATCTCCCGCTCGGACCAGACGCTGCTGCAAGCGCCGCTGATCCGGGCCGTGCTGGCCACAGGCGCACCCAGGGACAGTCTCTCCTACTCCACCATCCGGGCCCTGGCCGATCTCAGCCCGGCGGTGGCCGAGGTGCTGGGCCACACCCGCTACCGGCTGGACGGGCTGGAGGGGATCGCCGTCGTCGACCAGGGCGGCGTCGCGACCCGGATCACCTCGCGTACGGCTTCCGTCCCTTCACTGACCGGCAGCAAGCGCCGGGTGGCGGGAGAGCGCCGGGTGCTGGCCGCCCGGGGCCGCCACGACGGGCGCACGGTCGTATTCGTCCCGGAGGTGGCTGCGGGCGCCACCGTCGGCATCACCCTGCTGCACGTCCGCTTCGAGGATTCCCTTCCGGCCCCGGCGGCTCGGAGCGTCCTGCAGGGGTACCGCAATCGCTACTCGGAGCTGCGCGACGCGGTGACCGAGACCGAGCCCGCCTTCGACGACGACCGTCTGGCCGAGATCGCGGTCGTCGATCTGCTGACCGCCCCCATCGGAGACCTAGCCGACCGCTGGCGCTCGGGCTGATTGGGGCCCCTGCGGCCGCTATCGGAATTGGCAGCGTCTTGCGCGGTATGCGTGCATTGTGCTGCCAATTCCGAAATGGAGGGGGCCGGCTGACCGAA
>JAPPLH010000033.1:11912-25427 GCA_028819505.1 Acidimicrobiaceae bacterium | reverse complement strand
GGCGGGTCGTCGTTGTCGGCGACTGCGGCGGTGGCGGTCTTGGCTGTGCCGAGGTCGTAGTCGGCGCCGTCGACGAGGGTGGCGGTGACCGAGCCGTCGGTCTCGTCGGTGCTGTCGTCGGTGGTCGCTACCGACAGTGTGGCGGTGCCCGAAGTGGGGATTGTGACGGTCCGGGCCCCGGTCGCGGCGCCGTAGTCGCCGACGGCGCTGACCGTGACGCTCACCGACAGCACCGAGGCAGGTGCGGGGCTGGCGGTGAGGGTGAACGCGGCGGCGGTTCCCTCGGTGACATCGCCTGAGGCGGCGATGGACACCTCAGGTTTCGGAGGCGGCGGTGGCGGCGGTGGAGGCGGAGGCGGAGGAGACATCGCTTGGGCCGCAGCTTCGAGGGCGGTCAGCTCGACGACGACCTCGTCCCACACCGGGCTGCTGTGGCGGTCGGCCATCTGCTGGGCCTGCGCCGCGGTCATCGCCCCGCCGCTCACCCCGGTGCCGTCGTGCTCGCCGAACGCCACCAGCACCCGGTTCCACCGATTCACATGCGCGGTGCCGTGCTGGGTCTGCGCGGCCAATGCCTGCACATTGGCCACCACATCGGGGTCAACGGTGTAGCCCTGAGGCGGATCGTCGTCGTCGGCCACGGCAACCGTCGCCGCGCCCGCGGTCGACGACACCGTGTAGCCGGCGTTGGCTGCCGGAGTGCTCAGCGTTGCAGTGACCGACCCGTCGGCCTCGTCGGCAGAGTCGTCGGCGGTGGCCACCGACAGCGTGACGCTGCCCGAGGCGGGGATCGTCACCGTCCGCGCCCCGGTCGCAGCGCCGTAGTCGCCCACGGCGCTGACCGCGACGCTCACGTCGAGACCGGCCGCCGGGGCAGGCGATGCCGTCAGGGTGAACACGGCAGCAGAACCCTCGGTGACGTCGCCGGAAGCGGCGATGGACACCACCGGTCTCACTGTCGGCGGCGCGGCCTCGATAGCGGTCAGCTCGACGACGACCTCGTCCCACACCGGGCTGCTGTGGCGGTCGGCCATCTGCTGGGCCTGCGCCGCGGTCATCGCCCCGCCGCTCACCCCGGTGCCGTCGTGCTCGCCGAACGCCACCAGCACCCGGTTCCACCGATTCACATGCGCGGTGCCGTGCTGGGTCTGCGCGGCCAATGCCTGCACATTGGCCACCACATCGGGGTCAACGGTGTACCCCGACGGGCCGACAGCATCGTCGTCATCGGCCACAACCACGCTGGCGGAGGGGGTCGAGGCCGGCGTGTAGTCGGTGCCCGACTGGATCGTGGCGGTAACAGAGCCGTCGGTTTCCTCGGCGGTGTCATCGGTCGTCGTCACCGACAGTGTGGCGGTGCCCGAAGTGGGGATCGTCACCGTCCGCGCCCCGGTCGCAGCGCCGTAGTCGCCCACGGCACTGACCTCCACGCTCACGTCGAGGGCGGCGGCAGGGGCAGGGCTCGCCGTCAAAGTGAACACGGCCGGGTCACCCTCAGTCACATCACCGCCCGCAGTGACCGACACCGTCGGCGGCGGGTCGTCGTCCTGGATGGTGATCGTGATCGCGGCAGGATCGGCCACGCCGTTGCCGCCGGTCGCCGTCGCAGCGATCTCGAACGTCTTGGCCTTGGCGCTTGCGAGTTCGTAGACGGCGTTCTGCGACGCGGTGAACGCCACCGGACCCGTGCTGGTAGTCGAGCCTGCCGCGATGGTGAGCCTGGTGCGGGCGCTGAGCGAGCCGTCCCCCGACACTGCGGGGACGACAGCGGAGGCGCTCACGTCCAGGGTCACATCCTGCGACGACGGCTTGCTGAGACTGGCGGTGATCGTCACCGAGTCGCCCTCGGCGATGGCGGCGCTGGCGGACTTCAGCGCCACGGTGGGCAGCGGGTCGTCGTCGGCGATGGTCACCGTGACCGCGCTGCCCGAGGCCCGGTATTCCGCGGGCAGCGAGCCGAGCCCGATGGTGAATGTCTCGTCGGGCTCGTCCACATCGTCTTGAGCGGTGGCCAGCTTGGCCGATGCCGACGACGCTCCAGCGGCAACGGTGATCGACGCCAGCGCCGCATAGTCGGCGCCGGGCGAGCCCGCCGCGGTGGTGGTGCCGTCGGTGATCTTCAACGGGACGACCAGATCCTGCGCCGGCGCCGTCCCGCCGACGGTGACGCTCACGTCCACCTCGCCGCCCTCGGTCACCGTCGAGGGCGAAACCGACAGCTTCACGGGCTGCGCTGTGGAGCTGGTGTGGCCTGCGACGGAGATCTTCCAGCTCGTGATGGTCTCGCTGAACGAACTGATTCTCTGGCAGCGCGAGCTCTGAACGGTGCCGGTGCCGTTGCCGCCGCCATTGCAGCCCGCCACATCCGGCGCGTACCTTCGGACCTTCAGCTTCCAGGTGCCCGACGGGTTCTCGCCCAGATGGCGGGACGACCCGAACCGGAAGATCCCTCTCAGTCCGCATGTGCCCGCCTCACAGCTTGTGTACTCAGGCGCCAGCAGCGACTCAGTGCCCGACGGAGACACCAGCGTCCACCGGTAGTCGCGCATGTCGTATATCTCGCCCCTGACGGTGACCTCCACATGCTCGGTGAAGTCCATCGTCGACGCGAAGGCTCTCAGCGCGGAAGCGAAGTCCGACCTCAGCTCGATCTCCTTGCCGGAGTCGGGAAGGGCTGCGTACTCGTATATCTCTCTCTGGAAGATGTACCCGGTCGGCAGCAGCGTCCAGCTAGACGCAGCCTCCACAGCGGCCTTGGCGTCTACGGCGCCGAAGCCGTACTTGTAGCTGAACGAGTACTTCTCGGCGTCCGACCCGTACTTGGCTGCCCCGGTCGTCCAGCTGCTGTCCGACGCATGGTTCTTCTGGGCCGTGTTGGCCAGGATGACCTTCACGTCCCGCCAGGTGAGATCGGCGTTGACGCTGCGCATCAATGCGATCACGCCCGACACGATCGGCGCGGACGCGCTGGTGCCGTTGAAGGTGTCGGTGTAGCCGTTCTGGCCGATGGGCGCCAGAATCCTCGGCTCCGAATGGATGCCCCCGCCTGGCGCGCACACCCAGAGGCTGGCCCCTCGCTCGGAATAGGATGCCGACGCCCCGTCGGCTCCCAGCGCGCACACCGGGATGATGCCGGGGTGATTGTTCGACTCCTCCAGCGACGCCCAGTCGCTCCCCGGAAGCAGCGCACCGTTGCCGGCCGCCTTCACATAGGACGAGCCCTTGCCGCCGAAGCCCGTATACAGGCCCTCCGCCACAGCCTGCCGCCACAAGTGGCTCGACGTCGTGGGGGAGTAGCTGTCGGTGTCGCCGTAGCTGAGGTTGTAGACGGCCACGGTTTCCTTGTTCAAGGTCATCGCGGTGACCTCAGCGGCGCTCGAACCGTTGTCCAAGAGGTTGTAGTTCACCAGCGTGGCCCTGGGCGCGACGCCGCGTCCGCCTACCGTGTTGTCGCGGGCGGCGACGATCCCCGCCACCGCGGTGCCGTGATAGGGGGTATCGGCGTTTTCGTTCTCGCCGGTGAACCCGCCCAAAATCTGGCTGCGAGCCGTGTCCACGTTGTCGCGGATGTCCTCATGGGTCGCCTCCCAGGCGTGGTCCACCACCGCCACGGTGACCCCGGCGCCCATCGTGGTGTCCCACACGTTGCCGAGGTTGATGTCAATCGTGGGATCGGTCCCCAAGAACCGGTAGTCGGTGTCTGCGTCCAAGTGCCAGAGGCAGGCCGAGAGCTGGTCGGGATACGGCTCCGTGTACGGGGTACACCTGTTGTGGGTCCTCTGCGTCGCTGCCGTGTAGGGCAGAGACTTGGGAGCCGGCCCGGCCGACAGCGGCGTGTACAGGTTGGGAGCCGCGGAGACCACGCCGGGCTCGCCAGAGAGCGCGTCGGCCAGCCGCAGCGACGCCGCATCCGAGACCGTCTTGATGAGGTAGGCGTTGGGCAGCTCGCCGAGCGCTGAGACATGCACCGGGTCGACGCCGTGCTCGGCCAGGACCGCCGATATCTCCGGCTGGCTCAGACGCCGCTCGAACAAGACGTTCACGCCGCCCACCATCAAGAACATCTGGCCGCTGTCGGAGACGAGCCAGTTGCTCGGCGCGGTCACCCCGGACGACGCGGTGTCGTTGGCGTCGGAGGTGTAGGCGGTGGCGGCGGCAGCGGCGAGGCCGGCAAGCTCTGAGGAGTCGACGTCGACCGGATCGAGCAGGCGCAACCGGACCTCGCCGTCGCCGTCACGCAGGGTGTACGTGCCGTCGGGGCCGAGCACGTCGAGCAAGCCAACCCCATCGGTTGCATCGCCGAGGGGGCCGCCGAGCCCATCGACGGGAACCACCTCGTCATCCACATCTCCCTCAACGACGTCGGCGGGCTGCAACCGCTCCGCCGACGGGGGCTGCGCGGCCGCACCGGCGGCCGGCGCGCTGGCCAGCGCGGCCGACACAAGCACCAGCAGGGACGCGGCAAATCCGCACCGCCGCACAGGGGAGAGCCCGGTTCGATGGCAGCGCTCACCGCCGGTCTCTGATGAGCGCTTATTCGACCACACGCAGGCAGTGTATCCCCGCCTGCATATCCCCGCCCGCGCCCAGATTCGCCCTCACCACCGGCCGCCTCGCCCGCCCGCCCCGACGAGGGGGCGCGACAGACGCTCGGCGCGTGATTGCCCAGGATACACGGATGTGTCACACGGGTGGAGTAGGTTCGCTGCCACCAAGGGGACATCCCGCGCGGATGCCCCACCGATGCAAGCCCGACTACGCGGAGAGGGCGGCATGGCTCGGAGAGCACGCACGCGGGAAGCCACCGTCAACGACCGGTTGGCTGTCGCGCTCGACGCCCGGCACCCGCGGTGGGCGGCGGAGGCAGAATCGACTCGGGTGATCGCCGACGCCGCAGCCAGGGCGCCCGACATCGTCGTGCGCATGCCCGGAAGCCTGTCCGTGATTGTCGAGACCGAGTACGAACCAGCCTCGGGCGTCGAATCGGACGCCCTGAGCCGCCTCGGAGCGACGCTGGCAGAGACTCTGGAGCCCGTGGAGCAAGTGGTCGCGGTGCGCCTTCCGGCCCACCTCAGCCAGGTTCGCCAGGCCGGCCTCGCAGCGGCGCTGGAGCGGGCCGACCTCGAGTACTGCGTGTTCGCCGCCGCCGGACCGGACGGCTGGACGAGGTTCCCGAGCACCGGATGGATCGGCGGCGGCGTCGACGCGCTGGCAGGACTCATAGAGTCGATCTCCGTCTCGGAGCGTCGGCTCGCGCAGGCGGTCGGGATCCTCGAGGACGGCGTCTCCAGTGCAGCGGCAATACTGCGGGAACGTCTGGCCCCGGAGCGGCAGGCGGTGCTCGACTCCATTGGCGAGGCCCTCCATCAGGCCGACGGCGAGCAGACGTCGCGCATGGCGATGGCGATCGTGGCCAACGCGCTGACATTCCACTGCGCCATCTCGTCCACGCACCCCAGCATCGCGCCCTTCGAGGAGCTGCGTGCGGGCGGCGAGCTTCTGCCTGCAGCGGTGCTCGACGAGTGGCGGGCGATCCTCGAGGTCAACTATTGGCCGATATTCGAGATCGCCCGCCGCGTGCTCGCACCGGTCCCCGCCGATGTGTTCGCGGGCGTGGTCGGACGTCTCGCGGTCGTCGCGGAGCGGCTCGTGGGCATCGGCGTCACCACCATCCAGGAGATGACCGGCCAACTCTTCGGACGCCTCATCGCCGACCGCAAGTTCCTCGCCACCTTCTACACGCGGCCTCCGTCGGCACACCTGCTGGCCGAGTTGGCCGTGGCCCGCCTCGGGGTCGACTTCTCGGACCGGGCGGCGCTCGAAGAGCTCAAGGTGGCCGACCTGGCGTGCGGAACGGGTGCGTTGCTGTCCGCGGCGTACGGACGGATGGCGGCCCGGGCCCGCCGGTCCGGCCTCGACGACGCCGAACTGCATCCGGCCTTCATGGGCCGGGTGCTCGTCGGCGCCGACATCATGCCCGCGGCGGTCCATGTGACCGCATCGATGCTCTCGGCCGTCCATCCTGCCGTCCCCTTCGGCGACACCAACGTCCATCTGATGCCCTACGGCCGTTCGCAGGTCGCCGCTCCCGCCGCCGACGGCGTCTCGGTGGCGGCCATCGGCTCGCTGGAACTCATCGACGACGTGGAGGCGGCCTCGTTGTTCGGCACCGGCCGCAGCGCGGTGTCGGGACTCGATGCCGCGGCGGCCCCGTCGGGCGAGCACATGTTCGTCCTCGACCACGGCTCTGCCGACCTGGTGATCATGAACCCGCCGTTCGCCCGCACGGTGGGCCAGGAAGGCGACCGAGTCGGGGTTCCGAGGCCCGCGTTCGCCGGCTTCGGCACGACCGACTCCGAGCAGGAGGCCATGAGCGCGCGGCTCGCCGGCATCGGGATCCACCGGCGGCGCCGTGGGGCCGCGGGCAGCGGGCATGCCGGCTTGGCGTCCAACTTCGTCGACCTGGCCCACGCGAAGGTGAAGCCCGGCGGTGTCGTCGCATTCGTCCTGCCCGCCACGTTCGTCGTGTCGAGCGCTTGGTCCCGGACCCGACGGCTGCTCGAGGAGCACTACGAGGACGTGGTGGTGGTCTCGATAGCGGCACACGGCTCCACCGACCGAGCCTTCTCGGACGACACCGCGATCGCCGAGGTGCTGGTGGTGGCGACCCGTCGCCGGCCGCAGCCGCCGGCGCCGGTCGGGAACGACGGCGAGGAGGGCGCGCCCGTGCGCTGGGTCGGCCTGGCCGACCGCCCGGCCACCGTCGCGCAGTCGATCGAGGTGGCCTCCGCGGTGATCGGCCACATCGACGCCGGCAAGCCCCGAGGAGAGCTGCGAATCGGCGGGGAGCGCCTGGGAGTGATCGGCTCGGGCCGTCTCGAGGACGGCGGGTTCGGCCAGCTCAGCGAGCTGCAGCTGGCGGCGACCGCCCTGGCGCTGCTGGACGGCAGGCTGGATCTGCCCCGGCACCGCCCGGTGAAGGTGCCGATGGCCAGGCTCGGCGGACTCGGCGCCGCGGGCGCCGGCAACGCCGCCATCGGGGTGAAGCCGAAGTCCGCCGGCCCGATCGCACGCGGCACCGGCGCGTACGCGGCCCCGTTCCGGATCCGCGACCTCGAACCGGCGGGCGAGCGCTGGCGGGCGTCCTCCTATCCCGCGCTATGGGCACACAATGCCCGCTCGGGACGGGAGAGCCGGCTCGTGGTCGCGCCCGACTCGTACGGCGAGGCGCGTGCCGGCCACGAGGAGCAGGCTCGCAGGGTGTGGCAGGTCACCGCGTCCCAGGCGCACGTGAATCTCGAATTCCGGCTGAACAGCCAGCGCCTCGGAGCCTGCATGACCCCTGTCGAGTGCATCGGCGGGAGGGCCTGGCCGAGTTTCCTGGCCGAGGCGGGCGTCTGGCAGGTTCCCGTCGTGCTGTGGCTGAACACCACTCTGGGCTTGATCGGTCGCTGGTGGGTCGGGTCTCGCCAGCAGCAGGGCCGGTCGATCCTCTCCGTCGGACGGATCGTCGAGATCCCGGTGCTGGACTGTCGCGCCCTGAGCGGCGACACGCTCTCGGAGGCCCTGGAGGTCTTCGCACGGTTCCGGCTGCGGGAGTTCCTGCCCGCCAACGAGGCTTACCGCGACGAGACTCGACAAGACCTCGACCGGGCCGTGCTGTGCGAGCTGCTCGGGCTTCCCGATTCGATTCTCGGGCCGCTGGAGGTCCTCCGCCAGCAGTGGTGCCGCGAGCCGACAGTTCACGGAGGAAAGCCGACCCGCCCCAACGGCGGGCGCTAGCCGGACTCGCTTGGCGCTCGCGGGCGCGACCCGGCCGTGCGGTGGCGGGGAGTCGGCCTGTAGGCGGGATTCTGTCCGGGAGCCCGTTGCCGGGTTCTCCGTGGATGACCATCCATCTTTGCGATCTACCCGGGAGTGTCGGCGGGCGGGCCGCCCTCTCCCTGCTCGATCTTGCTCCGGGTGGGGTTTGCCTAGCCGCCCCGGTCGCCCGGAGCGCTGGTGCGCCCTTACCGCACCGTTTCACCCTTGCCGGCGTGAGCCGGCGGTCTGTTCTCTGTGGCACTCTCCTGCGAGTCGCCTCGACTGGCCGTTAGCCAGCACCCTGCCCTGCGGAGTCCCGACCTTCCTCGATCCGCCTCAGCGGACCGCGGCCATCCGGCCGGCTCCCCGCCACCGCGGCAAGGCTAGTTAGCCTGAAGCCCGGACGCGTCCGGATGCGACGTGTCGGCGCGACCCGGAGGAACCATGACCACTCTCGACGGCTACGGCGGCTGGCCCGGGATACTCGCCGTTCTCGCCGCAGGCCGGGACATCGGGACCGGCGAGGCTCGCGCCGCGCTCGGGGCGATACTCGCAGGCGAGGCGACCGACGCCCAGATAGCCGCCTTCATCGTGGCCCTGCGGCTCAAGGGCCCCGCCGTCGGAGAGCTCCTGGGACTGGTGGGCGCCATGCGCGACGCCGCCACCCCCCTGGACATCCCCTCCCACGCCATCGACATCGTGGGCACCGGCGGCACGGCCGGACGCAAGGCCCACGCGCTGAACGTCTCGACCATGGCCTGCTTCGTCGCCGCCGGCGCGGGCGCCACCGTCTGCAAGCACGGCAGCGTCAAGGCCTCGTCCACCTCGGGCGCCTTCGACCTGCTCGATGTCGTCGGCGTGCCGGTAGGCGCCGCGCCGCACGAAGTCGAGCGGATGGTGCGCTCGGCGGGGCTCGGGTTCGCTTTCGCCAAGACGTTCCATCCGGCCATGCGCCACGTGGCCGGCGTGCGGTCGCAGGTCGGCATATCGACGATCTTCAACCTGCTCGGGCCGCTGTGCCATCCGGGCCATGCGCAGCGCCAGGTGATGGGCGTGCTCGAGCGGTCGCTGGCCCCTGACATGGCCGCCGTGCTGCAGGCCACCGGTTCGGTGCGGTCGATGGTGGTGAACGGCGACGACCAGTTCGACGAGTTCACCACCACCGGACCGAACCTGGTGGTCGACCTGAACGAGGGCAGGGTGACCGAGTACCGCGTCGAGGCGGCCGACGTGGGGCTGGCCGCGGCGAGGCCCGAGGAGCTGCGCGGCGGCGACCCAGCGGCCAACGCGCGGATCCTGGCCGCCATCCTGGCCGGCGAGCCGGGACCCAGACGCGACATGGTGGTGCTCAACGCAGCCGCAGGCCTGGTGGTGGCCGGAGTGGCGGACGACCTCGCCGCCGGCGTGGAGGCCGCCGCCGCGGCCATCGACGACGGCCGGGCTGCCAAGAAGCTCGACGAGGTGACCGAGAGGCCGAGCGGCTAGGCGGCGACCCGTGAGCACGTCGGCGTGGGGTTCAGCGAGGCCGTGGCCCGAGCGGCCCTCAGGTCGCAGCGGGCAGGAGCGGAAGACACGTCAGCCTCGCAGCCATGGGGCTGCGAGCGTCGACGCCTCCGCGCTGGCGGACGTAGTCGGGGCTCCAGCCGATCCCGTTGGAGATCATCACGCTGCGAGCGTCGACGCCTCCGCGCTGGCGGAGGTAGGCCGGCGGGCAGGCTTGTGCGCTGTCGGCTTCTGCCGGGCCGAGCCGTTCGCCGGCGCGGCGCAGGCTCTGCACGAGCGCAAGCAGGCCGGGATGCACGGCGGGATGCAGTTCACCTACCGCAACCCGGACCGCTCCACCGACCCGGTGCGGCTGGTGCCCGGCGCGGCCGCGCTGGTCGTCGGAGCGCTCGAGTTCGGCGCGGCCGCCTGCGACCGCCCCGGCGGCGGCAGCCCGTACGCCCGGGTGGCTGCCTACGCCCGGGCGGACTACTACACCCCGCTGAGAGCCGCCCTGGAGGCCGTCGCCGACGCGCTGCGGGCCGAGGGCCACCGGGCGGTGGTGTCGGCCGACGAGAACGGCCTGGTGGACCGGGCTGCGGCCCATCGGGCCGGCATCGGCTGGTGGGGCAAGAACTCCAACATCCTGCTGCCCGGGCGGGGCAGCCTGGTCGTGCTCGGGGCGGTGGTGACCGACGCCCCGCTGGTGCCGGCCGACCCCGAGCCGGTGTCCGACGGCTGCGGATCCTGCCGGCGATGCCTGGACGGCTGCCCGACCGGGGCGATCGTCGCCCCCGGCACGGTGGACGCCCGCCGCTGCCTGGCCTGGCTGGTGCAGGCCGACGGCGTCTTCGACCCCGACTACCGGGTGGCGCTCGGCGACCGGATCTACGGGTGCGACGACTGCTCGGAGGTGTGCCCGCCCAACCGGGTGCGGGTCCGGCTGGGTCGCCGTGACGGACCTGGGGGCCACTCGCCGGCCGAGCCGGCACCGGCCGGCGAGGCGCCGGCGCGAACCGACCAACCCGCACCGAGCTGCTCGGCCCGGTCCGCCCAGGCGTCACCGTCGGCCGCAGGGGGTGCCTGGGTCCCGGTGCTGGACCTGCTCGACTCCTCCGACGAGGATCTGATCGCCGCGTTCGGGCGCTGGTACATACCGCGGCGCCAGCCCCGCTACCTGCGCCGCAACGCGCTGGTGGTGCTGGCAAACGTGGCCGAGCCCTCCGAGCCGCGGGTGCGGGCCGCGGTGGACAGGGCGCTGGGCGACCCCGATCCGCTCATCAGAGCCCACGCCGTGTGGTGCGCGCGGCGCCTGGGGCTGAGCCTCGACGCCCTGACGGGCCGCGGCGATCCGCTGGTGCGGGCCGAGCTGGAGCGGCCGGTCCCGCCCAGAGGCCGAGCGGGTGGGCGGCACCGGTGCTAGGAAACCGCGAGGCGCTGAGCGAGGCCGTGGCTCGGGCGGCCCGCGAGCGCAGCGAACATGAGCGGGATACACGCGGAGCCGCGGCGTGACCCGTCACCTGCTTGTGACCAACGACTTCCCGCCCAAGGTGGGAGGCATCCAGAACTACCTGTGGGAGCTGTGGCGGCGGCTGCCCCCCGACGGCGTCGTGGTGCACACGACCCCGTACGAGGGCGCGGACGCGTTCGACGCGGCCCAGCCCTTCGCGGTGACCCGGTCCCGCGAACCGTGGCTGCTGCCGGGGCCGCACCTCGCCCGGAGGGTGCGGCGCCTGGCCCATCGCCACCACGTCGACCTGGTGGTGATCGATCCCGCCCTTCCGGCCGGACTGATCGGACCCCGCCTCGACCACCCCTACGCAGTGATCGCGCACGGCGCCGAAGTCGCCGTTCCCGGCCGCCTGCCGGGCACGCGGCGGCTGCTGGGGGCGGTGCTGGCCGGGGCGGCGGGGGTGATCGCGGCCGGAGGCTACGCCGCCCGCGAATGCGAACGAGCCCTGGGCCGGCCGCTGCCGGCGTTCGTGATCCCTCCCGGCGTGGACGCAGACCGGTTCCGGCCGAGCTCAGCCGCCGAACAGGTCGAGGCCCGCAGGCGGCTGAACCTCCAGCCCGAGGCCGCGACGGTGGTGAGCGTGTCGAGACTGGTGCCCCGCAAGGGGATGGACACGCTCGTGCGGGCGGCTGCCCTGATGGCCGGCGCCCGCCCGGACCTGCGGGTCGTGATCGCCGGCGAGGGCCGCGACCGCCGCCGCCTGACCCGCCTGGCCGGCCGCCTCGACGCCCCGGTCGAGCTGCTGGGACGCCTCCGCGACGACGACCTGGCCGCTCTCTACGGATGCGCCGACGTGTTCGCCATGCTGTGCCGGACCCGCTGGGGGGGCCTGGAGCAGGAGGGCTTCGGGATCGTCTTCCTGGAGGCGGCCGCGGCCGGTGTCCCGCAGGTCGCCGGCCGCAGCGGCGGCGCCCACGAGGCGGTGATCGACAGCGAGACGGGGATCGTGCTCGAACCGGCCACGCCGCAGAGCGCGGCGGCCGCCATCGGCGCCCTCCTCGACGACCCCGGCCGCCGGAGGGAGATGGGCGACGCCGCTCGCCGGCGGGCCGGGACCGAGTTCTCCTACGACGCGCTGGCCGCCCGACTCGGACGCGCCCTCGACGCCATGGCCGGACAGCGGCCGGCATGATCGGCGGCCGGGGTGAGCCATGCCGCATCCACCGGCAACGTTGTTAGTGTCAGTCACGGCGCGGCACACCTGCAGCCGCGTCCCTTGCCGGCTCCAGATGGCGGTGCCCAACGTGGTCGATCAGGCAACCCAGCGCACCACGATCATGGCCTCCCCGGAGCGGTGCTTCGACGTGGCGGTCGACTTCGAGCAGTACCCCGCATGGGCCCGCGACATCAAGAAGGCCCGCATCCTCAGCCGGGATCGGGACGGCCGCGCCGTCGACGTGGAGTACTGGGTCACCGCCATGGGCCGCTCCACCACCTACACGCTCAGATACTTCTACGGATCGGACCCGCTGCGCCTCGCCTGGCGCCTCAAGCGGGGCGACGCCACCACCCGCCTCGACGGCGAGTACACCTTCGTCGCGTTCGGTGGCGACTCCGACACCACCGAGGTGTCCTACCAGCTGACCGTCGAGCTCGCCGTCCCCCTGCCGGGCTTCATCAAGCGGCGGGCCGAGTCGCGCATCATGCACACCGCGCTCGACGAGTTGAAGGCCCACGTCGAAGCCGGCGCCGGATCCTGAGACCGACTCCCGAACCGGCATGTTCTGCGGCCTAGACATCGGCGGCACCAAGGTGCTGGGGGTGGCCGTTCACCCCGACGACATCACGGCGCCCGTCGCGGTGCGGCGCGACGCCACCACCGCCGACAGCGGCACGCTGGTCGACACGATCATCAGGATGGTCGCCGCCCTCGAATACGAGTGCGGCAGCTCGTTCTCGGCCGTCGGCGTGGGGATCGCCGGGCTGGTCGACGCCAACGGTGTGCTCAGGTACTCGCCCAACATCGACGGCGTGCTGGATCTCGACCTTCGCCGCCGCATGCGCTCGGAGTGGCGGCGGCCGGTGGTGGTCGAGAACGAGGCGACTGCTGCGGCCTGGGCGGAGTCGCTCCACGGCGCGGGCCGCGGCAGCATGCACGTCGCCCTGGTCGCGCTGGGCACCGGGCTGGGAACGGGGTTCGTGTTCGACGGGAGGCTGTACCGGGGCTGGAACGGCTTCGCGGGCGAGTCGGGTCACATGACCGTGGAGATGTCGGGACCGGAGCACGTCACCGGGGCCAACGGCCCGTGGGAGTACTACGCGTCCGGCACCGGCCTCGGCCGCCTGGCCCGCCAGGCCGCCGCGCGAGGCGACCTCGACAGCGCCGTCTCCGAGGCCGGCTCGGTGGACGCCATCAGGGGCGAGCACGTCCACGCCCTGGTGGCCAAGGGAGATCCCGACGCCCTGGTCGTCCTCGACGAATTCTGCCGCTGGGCGGCCGTCGGCGTGGCCAACCTCGTGCATGTGCTCGACCCGGAGGTGGTGGTCATCGCCGGGGGGCTGATCGACATCGGTGAGCCGCTGGTGCGGGGCATCGAAGCCTGGACGCACCGCCTGGTGCTCGGCGGCGACCACCGGCGGAAGGTGCAGGTGGTCCCGGCGCAGCTCGGCAGCCAGGCCGGAGCGATCGGCGCCGCTCTGCTCGCGTCGGAGGCCGCGTGACGCCCGGCGCCGCTGCTGCTGCGCGGCGTGCAGAGACATCAGCGCCAGATGCTCGC
>JAPPLH010000033.1:1429-11812 GCA_028819505.1 Acidimicrobiaceae bacterium | reverse complement strand
TCGGAGGCCGCGTGATGCGGGTCGGGATGCTCACCGGGGGCGGAGACTGCCCGGGGCTCAACGCCGTCATCAGGGCGGTGGTGCGGAAAGGCGAACGGCGCCACGGCGACCGTGTGATCGGGTTCATCGACGGCTGGCGGGGAGTGGTGGACGACGACTGGGTGCAACTCGACGTCGACGCCTGCCGCGGACTGCTGCCGAAGGGCGGAACGGTGCTGGGCACGTCGCGCCACACGCCTTTCAGCCTTCCCGACGGCATGTCCCGCGCCACCGAGACGATCCGCGGCCTGGAACTCGACGCCCTCATCGCCATAGGCGGCGAGGGCACCCTGTCGTGCGCGTCCGAGATGGCGGACCGCGGCTTCGAGATCGTCGGTGTGCCCAAGACGATCGACAACGACGTGGGCATGACCGAGCGGACCTTCGGCTTCGACACCGCCGTGACCGTGGCCACCGAGGCGATCGACCGGCTCCACACCACAGCCGAGAGCCACGCACGCGTCATCTTCGTGGAGGTGATGGGCCGCAACGTGGGCCACATCGCCACCTGGGCCGGGATCGCGGGGGGCGCGACCTACACCCTCGTGCCCGAGGAGCCCTTCGACCTCGACGACCTCTGCGACGCCCTGATGCGCCGCCGCGCCCGGGGCCGCTACGCGTCCATCGTGGTGGTGGCCGAGGGCGCCAGGCCGAAGCCGGGCACCCTCGAGGTGGCCGAGCCCCCGGTCGACGCCTACGGGCACAAGCGCCTCGGCGGCATCGCCACCGTGATCGCGGCCGAGGTCGAGGCCCGCACCGGGTTGGAGACCCGGGTCACAATCCTCGGACATGTGCAGCGGGGAGGTTCGCCCACCCCCTTCGACCGGGTGCTGGCCACCCGGTTCGGGGTGGCGGCCATCGACGCGGTCCACGACGGCCGCTTCGGTCAGATGGTGGCCCTCCGGGGCGGAGCGATCGAGCTGGTGTCGCTGCGGGAGGCCACCGCCCGGCCGAAGCCGGTGGGCACTGAACTGCTCGACGTGGCCCACACATTCTTCGCCTAGCCCTCCCGGTCCTAGCCCTCCGTCCTAGCCCTCGCCTTCGCCGCCCTCGCCTTCGCCCTCGCCCCGCTCGCCCTCGCCCTCGCCTTCGCCTTCGCCCCGTTCGCCCTCGCCCTCGCCCCGCTCGCCCCGATCGTCGGCAGGCGCGGAGGTGGTGGTCGCCGGGGCGAAGTCGGGCTGGAACTGCTCGTAGGCGCTCGTCCGGAGCACCGAGCCGGGCTCGGCGTCGGCGTCGCTGGTGGGGACGGACACCTCCTGGCCGTCGAGCAGGATCCGGACACCGTCGACGCCCTCGGTCGCGGAGGCGGTGAACACCATCTGGGCCGCCGCGAACTCGAGCTCGTCGGCCGAGGGTGGCTGATCCTCGCCCTCCGGCGACAGATGCACGATGTCGACGGTGGCCACCCCGTCGACCACCCTGGCGCTCAGGATCTCGAACAACTCCAGCGTGTTGAAGTAGCCGGCGTCCGATTCCTCGGGCGAGGTTGCCTCCCCGAACAGCGTCGCCAGCACATCCTCCAGCGTGGCGCCGCGATTCACCTGGCGCTCCACCTCCACCACGATCGTGCGCTCGATGTCCTGGGGGTTCGTCAGCAGGTAGACGATCCGGGGCTCGGTCAGGAGCGGAGCGGGAACCGTGGTTGTCGTGGATGCGGTGAACCCGGGCCTGAGGCTCTCGGGCAGCTCCTCCGGATCGATGGCCTGCGCAGTCTCATCGGTCGGCAGCCCGCAAGCGGCGGCCGCGGCCACGGCCAGCACCAGGGCGGGCCACCGCGCGACACCGCGCCGGCGGCCGCGGCGGAGCATCCGCCTCACGGGGCGAGAGCCTCCCCGGACTCGTCGTCCGCGGTGGCCACCGGCAGTTCGACGACGAAGCGGGCGCCCCGGGTCGCGTTCGGGCGGTCCTCCACCCAGACCCGGCCGCCGTGCAGCCCCACGTGCTCGGCCACCAGGGCCAGACCCAGGCCCGACCCCGAGTCCTTGCCCCGCCGCCCCCCGGCACGGCCGCGGTGGAAGCGGTCGAAGATCAGCGCGCGCTCCGCGGGGACCACTCCCGGTCCGTTGTCCTCAACACCGAGACGCACCAGGCCGTCGTGGCGGTCAAGTCTCACCCGCACCTCGCCGTCGCCGTACTTGGAGGCGTTCTCGACCAGGTTCGACACCACCCGGCCGAGGCGGCGCTTGTCGGCCGGCAGCACGGTGGCCTCCATGCCGGGGGCGGCCTCGAAATCGACCACCGCGGTCGAGTCGAGCCCGAACTGGAAGATGGCGTGCTGGACGAACTCGACGATGTGCACCTCCTCGGCCTCCAGGTCGGCGGTGCCCACGTCGTAGCGGTTGATCTCCAGCAGATCCTCCACCAGCCGCCGGAACCGGGAGATGTCGTCGCTGAGCAGGTCCAGGGCGGTGCGGCCCCGCTCGCCCAACTCGTCGGCCATGTTGTAGAGAACCTCCACCGAGGCCGTCAGGGTCATCAGCGGGGACCGCAGCTCGTGGCTGACCTCCGACGCGAAGCGGGCGTCCCGTGCGATCCTCTCCTCGAGGGCCCGGGCCATCTTGTTGAACGAGTCGGTCAACGAGGCCAGGTCGGCGTCGTCGGGCGGCGTCAGCCGGGTGTCCAGCGCGCCCGCGGCCAGGGCCTCGGCCGCGGTCCGCACCTTGACCAGCGGGTTGAGCATCCGGCCCGCGGCCCACCAGCCGACGGCCGCCGCGAAGACGGTGGTGACCGCGGCCACGCCGAAGAGGATGAAGGCCAGCGTGTCCAGCGTGTCCTCGATGTCGTCGAGGGGGGCCGCCTCGAAGTAGATGGCGTCGGCCGGGGGAGCGGGGATGGGGACGGCGGAGATGATGGCGGCCCTCGAGCCGATCGTGGTGCGCATCCGCGCCGGCGTTCCCGACTCGACCAGCCCCAGCAGCGAGGCGGGGACCGTCTCCCGATTGAACACCAGGGGGTCGGCCGAGGTCCACTCGTCGCCGACCCGCAGCAGCGGGAACGTGCCCGAGGTCTGCCTCAGCCGCTCGACGATGGCCCGGCGGCCCTCGTCGTCGGTCTCGGCGGTGAGCTCGTTGCGCACCCGCCGGCCGTTGTTGGCGAACACCGAGAAGGCGGTCTCGTCGCGCTCCTCCAGGAGGTTCTGGCGGGTCAGGGCCAGGGTGGCGAACGAGATGGTGGAGGCCAGCAGCAGCCCGCCGACGGCGAAGGCGGAGGTGATGCGGCGGCGCAGTCCCCGCCTGACGAAGAGGGGCAGGAACGTCGGGCGCCGCACGCTGTGCCCCTACGTCCGCTCTTGTTCGCTGCGCTCGCGGGCCGCTCGGGCCACGGCCTCGCTCAGCGTCTCACGGATCATGATCATCGGCGGCGCTCCGCTCGGCCTCTACGGCTGGAGCTTGTAGCCGAGGCCGCGCACGGTCACGACGTGGCGCGGGTTGGCCGGGTCGGGCTCGATCTTGGTCCGGAGCCTGCGCACGTGGACATCGACCAGCCTGCCGTCGCCGAAGTATCCGAGGCCCCACACCCGTTCCAGCAGCACCTCCCTGCTGAAGATGCGTCCGGGGGTCGACGCCAACTCCACGAGCAGCCGGAACTCGGTCTTGGTGAGGTGGGCCTCGGCGCCGGACACCCGAACCACTCCCTCGTCGGGGAGGATCTGCAGGTCGTTGAAGACGATCTCGCTGCTGCCGTCGTCGGAGGACCGCGCTCGCCGCAGCAGAGCCCTGATGCGGGCCGAGAGCTCCTTGGGGGCGAACGGCTTGGTGAGGTAGTCGTCGGCGCCGGCTTCGAGGCCCGCCACCACGTCGTGAGTGTCGGAGCGGGCCGTGATCATCACGATGGGGACATCGCTCGACTTGCGTATGGCCCGGCAGATGTCGAACCCGTCGATCCCCGGAAGCATGATGTCGACCAGGACCACGTCGGCGGGCGCCTGGTCGAAGGCGACGAGTGCCTCCTCGCCGGAGGCGACCTCGTCCACCTCCCAGCCCTCGTCCTCGAGCGCCAGCCGGAGCGCGGTGCGGATGCGCTCGTCGTCCTCCACGGTGAGGATACGGGTGGTCACCGGCCCCGACCCTTCCAGGATTCCCCGACCGGATTCGAGGATGCCCATCGGCTCGCCCGCCCCGGAGTGGTCACGGGCCCCGACCCCTCCAGCGCTCCCCGACCGGCGGGCCGGCCGCGCCCCGGGGCTGCTGGGCCCGCCACTCGGCGGCCGCCCTGAGCGTCAGCACGGCCACGACGCCGGTTCCCGCCGCCGCGCCGACCGCGGCGACCAGCCCGACCAGGCTGGCGGTGGTGGTGCAGCCGCCGTAGCAGCCGAGATCCGTCACCGCGAAGCCGATCAGGCCTCCGCACACCCCGGCCACGATGATGGCCGAGAACGCCAGCACCCGGGCCAGGAGCGAGGGCGACGAGTCGGGCGGCACGGTGCCGCGCTGGTCCAGCACCACCCGAATCCTACCCGAGCCCCGGCAACGCCCGTGAGGGCTGCGCTGCCGCCGAGGTCCGACGTGCTGCTCGGGATGCACGGCACCTCCATCGCCGCCCACTGACCGGCAGCACCCCCGACAGCCGAGGTCCGACGTGCTGCTCGGGATGCACGGCACCCCTATCGCCGGCAACGCCCGTGAGGGCTGCGCTGCCGCCGAGGAAGGCCCCGCCGAATTCATGTCGCTGGGCGCTGGCACACTGGTGCGATGCGTGGCGGGGTGCGCGGCGGCTCGTGACCGCGGAGATCAGGGGGCGTCCGCCCGACGGGACGGTCGGGTTCCTCCATGTGGACATGGACGCCTTCTACGCCGCGGTCGAGATCCGGCGCCGTCCCGAACTGCGGGGGAAGCCGGTAGTCGTGGGCGGCACCGGCAGCCGGGGAGTGGTGGCCGCGGCCAGCTACGAGGCCCGGGTCTTCGGCATCCACTCCGCCATGCCGTCGGTCCGGGCCCGCCGGCTGTGCCCGCAAGCCGTATTCCTGCCCGGTGACCATTCCCACTACGGCGAGGTCTCCGAGCGGGTGATGGCCGTCCTCGCCGACGTGACCCCTCTGGTTGAGCCTCTGTCCCTGGACGAGGCCTTCCTGGACGTGCGGGGCGCGGCCAGGCTGTTGGGCCCTGCCCCCGAACTGGCCGTCCGGATCCGCGGCCGGATCCTGGAACAGGAGCAGCTCGCCTGCTCGGTGGGAGCGGCCTCCACCAAGTTCATGGCCAAGCTGGCCACCGAGCGGGCCAAGCCCCGCGTCGGACCATCCGGCGTTGTGCGGGGCTCGGGAGTTCACGTCGTGGAGGCCGGCACCGAGCTCGACTTCCTGCATCCGCTGCCGGCCACCGCGCTGTTCGGGGTGGGCCCGGCCACGTCGCGGCGCTTGCGGAGGCTCGGCGTCGAGACGGTCGGCGATCTGGCCTCCATGCCGGAGACCTCGCTCGCGGCCGCGCTGGGCACGGCCGCCGGCCGCCAGCTCCATCGCTTGGCCAACGGGATCGACGACCGGCCGGTGGTGGTCGACCGGCTGCCCAAGTCGATCAGCCACGAGGAGACGTTCGCCCGGGACCTGCGCTCGCACGCGGCGCTCGAGGCGGAGGCGGCCCGCATGGGCGACGCCGTGGCGCGGCGCCTGCGTGAGTCCGGCCTCGTGGCCCGCACCGTCGTGCTGAAGGTGCGCTTCGGCGACTTCGAGACCATCACCCGCTCGACGACGCTGCCCGACCCCACCGACAGCGCACGCGAGGTCGTGGCCGCCGCCCGCGGCCTGCTCGCCGGCGTCGACGTCGCGCCCGGCGTGCGCTTGCTGGGCGTGGGCGCCTCCGGACTGGTCGAGAACTCCGCCCGGCAACTGTCCCTCACCGGCGGCGACCGGGCCCACGACGCCGCCCAGCGGGTGACCGACCAGATACGGGACCGTTTCGGCGCGTCCTCGATCGGCCCGGCGGCCGCCGTCCGCGGCGAAAGGGGCCTGCGGTCGCCCCTGGACCCGGATCAGCGCTGGGGGCCCGACGCCGTAGACCCGCAATCCGGCTGAAGCCCGGAGAAACGGCTTGACGCGCCGCAGTCGAATCCGGCTATCGTCAACTCAGACATGCATGGCTGCTGCACATGCCAGCGGTGCCGGAGGTGATGGCGTGCCGTTGTCGGAGGACGAACAGCGCATCCTCAGTGAGATCGAGTCGCATCTCTACGAGAGCGACCCCGAACTGGCTCGCGAGGTGGCCGAGACCACCGTCTACACCCACGCGTTCCGCAACATCAAGTGGGCCGCGCTCGGCCTCCTGGCCGGGGTGGTGCTCATGGTGTGGCTGCTGTCCACATCGTTCCTGCTGTCGTTCGGCGGCTTCCTGGTGATGCTCCTGTCGCTGCTGTTCCTGGAGCGCAACGCCCGCCGGGCCGGAAAAGCCGGGCTCGGCCAGATGACGGAGTCCATGAGGGGCGGGCGGCTGCGTCACGTGGTGGGCGGCGCCGGCGCACGGATGAGGGACCGCTACGACCGCGACAACCGCGACGGCGACTGACCCCGCTCGGCCGCTCGGCGCCGTCGGCGCCGCGTGAAGAGAGCCGACGGGTCGAAGGCCGCCGTCAGCCGGCTCGACATGCTCGTCCGGCGACGGCACGCGGCGACCACCCGCGACCCGAGGACCCCGGCGCGGGCCGCCATCGACGCGGAGGTGTCGGGGGCGTAGCGCCCATGGGTGGCCAGGGCCGCAAGCTCGTAGACGGGGCCCACCTCTCCGCCGGCCGACGCCAGCCGCCGGGCCAGCTCGAGGGGCGTCTCGAACGTCCTGGGGGCGAGGCCCGCCAATGCCAGGGCGTCGAGCGCGTCGCCCCACCACTCCTCGATCAGGCCGGCCGGGTCGTCGGCCAGCCGGGCTCGGGCCCGGCGGCGGTCCAGGCGGCGCAGCACCGGCACCGCCCCCAGCGTCAGCGCCGCCGCGGCCAGCGCCAGGACGGCCACCGCCACCAGGCGCGGCACCCCTTGCCCGAAGGGGCCGGCGGAGTCGCCGGCCCCGGCCGACCGTTCGGCCGCGTCCGATCCGGGGGCCGCGTCCTGCTCGGGCGGGCTCCTCAACCCCGCGAAGCCGGACCCGGCCCCTTCGCCGGATGTCTCCGACGGCGCGGCGCCGGGCTGCGGGGCGCTCAACTCCCCGGACGGTCGGACGCCGGCCTGATTGGCGACATGGCCGGTGACCGCGAAGTCGCCGGGGGCGCCCCGGCCCGGGGTCGGCTCGAAACGGACCCAGCCGGTGCCCGCGAAATAGACCTCCGGCCAGGCGTGGGCATGCTCGCCCCGCACGACGTAGGCCCCCTGCTCGCCCCGCGCCGGGTCCCACTCCCCCCATGTGAAGCCGACCGCCACCCGGGCCGGCAGGCCGACGCTGCGGGCCATCGCCGCGTAGGCCGTCGCGAACTGCTGGCAGTAGCCGGCGCGGACGTCGAACAGGAACTCCTCGAGGCTGCCGGTGCCGTGGGCCGAGTACACCTGCAGGTCGTACCGGAACCCGCCGTCCAGCCGGAAGTAGTCCTGCAGCAGCACGGCCCGGTGGTAGTCCGAACGGCTGCCCGCCGTGACCCGCCGCGCCTCTTCGAGCACGACCCGGCGTGCATCGTCGGGGAGCCGCGTGTTGAAGGCCAGGAAGTCGGGGTCGAGAGCCGACGTGCCGACGTCGCGGAGCCGGTCAGGGTCGGAGATCGCGGGAACCACCGACTCCACCGAGTAGGTGAAGCGGTCGGGGCCGCTCAGTGCGTCCGGCCGTGCCTTTATCAACGAGCCCGAGGCGGTCTCGTACTCCAGGCCCACCCCGCCGTCGTCGATGACCCGCCGCGGCTCGAACGCCACCGGCAGGTAGGAGTTGCCCAGTCCCGACAGCGACACCGTCTGGACGATGGCCGCTCCGGCCGTCGCCGGATCGATCGTGCCCTCCAGAGGTCCGGCGGCGTCTTCGTAGTCTGAGCTGGCCCCCCAACCGTTCCCGTCGAACACGTCGAGCGACGTGAGCCTCCAGTACTGGCGCTCGCCTTGGAGCACCTCCACCGTGAACAGCTCGCGATCGGACAGCCCGACCAGGCGGCTGCGAACCTGGACCAGCGGGCTGACGAGAACCCTCGGACCGTCCGGATCCCCGGCGGAGCCGGACGTCGATCCGGCAGCCGCCGGCCGCGACTCGAAGTCGGCCCACGGCTCGGGCTGCGGGCTGGGACGGTCGACCCACGGCGCGGCGTCGGTCACTTCGAACTCGGCCAGATCGACCCACGGCGCCGCGCTCGCTCCGGGAAGGCGGGGGCCGGCGACGGCGCCGGACACCACGGCCAGCATCAGCGTCGCGGCCCCGGCCCGGGCCATGGACAGCGTGCCCCGTCCCGGCCTGGGCTCGACCCACGCATCGACCCGGCGGTTGCGCAGCCAGAGGGCCACCATGGCGGCGCCGACCGCCCCGCTGAAGAGCGCTCCGTGCCTCACCGCCCCGTCGCCTGTGCCGGCCGCCACAGTGAACCCGTACACCGCCGAGGCCGGAACGACGGCCAGGACCGGCCGCGAACGGGCAGGAGCGCGACGCGCAGGAACGGCGCCGTCGCCGCGCTTGCTCGCTGCGCTCACGGGCCGCTCGGGCCACGGCGCCGCCCGTGCGGCCCGGGCCGGACCGCCGACCGGTGGACCGACCGGCCCGCCGATCGGTCCGCTGATTCGCCCGTCCTCAGGGACCGGGGCGCCCATGCGGAAGGCGGCCGTGTCGGCCAGGAAGGCGGCGGCCGACAGCGCCGCGGAGGCGGTCAGGACCAGGCCCGGCACCGGCACGACCGGCGCCGGCGAGGCGTTGACCACGCTCCAGGCATCCACCAGGTGATCGCGCGCCGCGCCGGCAGTGTCGACGGTGGGCAGCACCAGCCAGGCCGTGTCGGGATAGAGCAGCACGGTGGCCGTCACCGCCAGACCGGCGCCGCAGACCAACCCGGCCGCCGGCGCCGGCAACCGGGCGCGCCGGGCCGCGGCCGCGACCACGTGAGCCACGACCGCGAGCGCAAGGACGTCGGAGAGGAAGGATCCGTCGCTGAACAGCCGCGACATGCCGGCCCCGACGACGACCGTCACCGACACCAGCGCAGCCTCCGACAACCAGTCGCAGGCCGCGCCGCGGGCGCCGCCCGTCCCGCCCGACGTCGGCCTCTCAGGGCTCATGGGCGGGCGCCGGCCATGCGGCCCGCCGCTGCGGCCTGCTGCCACAGGCCCGGAAGCTGGCCGGGGCCGGTCAGGTGTATCCAGCGGCCCTCGAGGTCCGCGGCCGGCGAGGCCGGGCCGCTACGGCCGGCGCCGCAGGTGACGACCAGCGAGGCGCCGAGGCGCCGGGCCAGTTCCTGGCGGGCGCCCGCGTCGTCGATGGCGGCGCGGGACGCGGTGACCGCCACCACGACGGATGCTCTGTCCGCGGCGGCGGTCTCGATGTTGGGCTGCCCGCCTTCCAGCACGGCCAGGAACTCCAGTGCCGCGCCGACGTCGTGCCGGTGGGACAGCCGCGGAGTGCCCCGGCCGTCGGTGGTGAGAATCCGGGCCTCGTCGCCGGAGCGGAGGACCGCGCAGACGATCGACGCGGCCACCGAGGTGGTGTGATCCTGCACCGCGGCGGCGTCGCCGGGTGGACGGGTGTCGATCACGACCGTCATGCTTCCCGGCCGCGACGGCTCGAACCGGCGCACGACGAGTTCGTCGAGCCGGGCCGTCGAGCGCCAATGGATGTGGCGGAGGTCGTCGCCCTCGACGTAGGGGCGCAGGACGTCGAACTCCTCGCTGGTGAGCCCGAGCGGCCGGCGGCGGAACTCGACGGGCAGGGACAGATCCCCGCCGACCGGCAGGCGCGGCGACGCCAGCCGCTCGATCGGCGGATGCACGATCACGTGCGTGCGGCTCTCGAGGGTGCGTCGCCGGCGGGCCAGCCCCAACGCGTCGCAGTCCTCCACGCGTGCGGGGCCGATCTCCAGGACGCCGCGGCGTGCCGGCTGAAGGCGATAGCTCCCTGCCGCCGCCGACCCGGCCGGCGCCGGCGCCACACGGAAGCGCACATCGTCCGCATCGCTGACCTGCTCGGAGATGAGCACGGTCGGCGACGGCAGGCGGGACCGGTTCTCCACCTCCAGTCGCACGTCCAGCGGCTCGGAGACGGCCACCATCGACGACGACACCCGCCGCCTGACCGACAGCCGGGACGGATGGACCAGGCGCACCGCGAGAGCCGTCACCACCGCGGCGGCGGCCGTGGCCCCGATGACGTAGAGCTCCAGGATCCCGAGGACCCGCCCGCCGGCGACCGCAGCGACTCCCACCCCCAGCAGCCTCCAACCGACCGGGGTCGGCATGTCAGTGTCTCCCGCTCT
>JAPPLH010000033.1:0-1329 GCA_028819505.1 Acidimicrobiaceae bacterium | reverse complement strand
GTGTCTCCCGCTCTTGTTCGCTGCGCTCACGGGCCGCTCGGGCCCGGGGCCTGCCGCTCTTGTTCGCTGCGCTCGCGGGCGGCTCGGGCGGTGTCTCCCGCTCTTGTTCGCTGCGCTCACGGGCCGCTCGGGCCCGGGGCCTCGCTCGGCGTCTCGCGATGGTGTTCACAGCTGCTCGCTAGCCGCTCGGCCTCAGGGTGCTTTGCGGGGCACGGGCACGGAGTCGATGATCTCGGTGACGATGTCGCTGGACCGCACACCCCGCACCCGGCTGTCGGGCTTGGGCAGGAGCCGGTGCGGCAGCATCGACGGAGCCAGCGCCTTGATGTCGTCGGGCGTGACGAAGTCGCGGTCCAGCGAGGCCGCCCTGGCCCGAGCCACCCTCAGTACAGCCAGCACGCCCCTGGGGGACAGGCCCAGCGACAGGCCAGGATGGCGGCGGGTGGCGCCGGCCACCTCCAGCAGGTACGAACGCAGCGCGCCCGAGACGTGGACGTCCTCCAACCGGTCCGACATCCACCGCACCACGGCCCCGTCGGCGACCGGCCCGATGAGATCGACAGGCTCCTGGGCGCCCCTGTCCATCAGGATCGAATCCTCGGACCGGCGATCGGGGTAGCCCACTTCGAGGCGCATGAGGAAGCGGTCCAGCTGACTCTCGGGAAGCGGGTAGGTGCCCTCGTATTCCAGCGGGTTCTGCGTGGCTATGACCGTGAACGGCGGCTCGAGGCGCCTGGTCACGCCGTCGATGGTCACCTGCTGCTCGCCCATGGCCTCCAGCAGCGCCGACTGGGCCTTGGGGGAGGCACGGTTGATCTCGTCGGCCAGGACGATGTTCGAGAACACCGGCCCGGGCCGGAACTCGAACGTTCCGGCGGCCCGGTTGAACACCGACGTCCCGGTGACGTCTACCGGGAGCAGGTCGGGCGTGAACTGGATCCGGCCGAAGCTGACATCGACGCTGCGGGCCAGCGCCTTGCCCAGCGTGGTCTTGCCCACGCCGGGCACGTCCTCGATCAGCACGTGGCCCCCGCACACCAGAGCCAGTACCAGCAACTCGACGACCTCGCCCTTGCCCTTGACGGCGAGCTCGATGTTCCGGTGGATGAGCTTGAACTGCTCACCGAAGTGTCCCATCGCCGGGCCAGCGTACGGGCGCTACGGCCCCGAGCACAGCCCCTCCCCCCGGCGGCGGCACCGGCCCCGCGCCAGTTCGCCGCGCCGTTCAGGCCGTTGGGGGTGCGGTGGGCGGTGTCCCCGGCGGCGGCGTCGGTCCCGCGCCAGTTCGCCGCGCCGTTCAGGCCGTTGGGGGTGCGGTGGGCGGTGTCC
>JAPPLH010000070.1:99858-127330 GCA_028819505.1 Acidimicrobiaceae bacterium | reverse complement strand
GGCGGCTACGCCAACAACATGGCGTCGCTCAAGGGGCTGCTCGGCAAGGCCGAGGCCCAGGGGGTCGCCGTCGTGGGCGGCGTCACCGTGAACGGCTTCGACCGCGACGCCTCCGGAGCGGTAACCGCGGTGCTCACCGACCAGGGTCCCGTCGCCTGCGAGCAGGTGGTGGTGGCGGCAGGTCCGTGGGTGCAGCAGATATGGGCCATGCTCGACCTGCCGTTCAGCGTCGACGTGCTCGGCGGCGAGGGGGGGGGGCCGCGCCCCCCCCCCCGCGGCCCCAAAAGGCGGGGCGCGGGGGCGGGGGGCGGGGGGGCCCCCCGCCCACGCCCCCCCCCCCCCCCCACAACCCCCCCCGCGCCCCCCCCGGGGGGCGGGGGTGGGGGGGCCGGCCCCCCCGCCGGGGGGGGGGTGGGGGGCGGGGCGGGGGGGTGGGGTCTTTTTTTGGGGGGGGGGGGGCGTGCGCGTGGGGGGGGGGGGGGCGGGGGGGGCCCCCCCCGGCTCCATCGCCGGCCGACCTGGACCTACATGTGCCTGCAGGAGGGCACTCTGGCCGTCGATCCCGGCTACCTCGCCGACAACGACGGCAACATGCCGCCCGTGGTCCACATCGACACCGACGCCCCGCTCCACGACGAGGCCGGCCTGGTCACCGAAGGCCCGTGGGGCGTCTACTACAAGCCCGACTTCAGCTTCGGCGGCGTGCAGGGCGGCTACATGCCCTACGTCGTGGACAAGCCGGCTTCCGAGGTGGCCGTCGACCCCTACGGACCCGACTCCCCCGACTTCATCGTGGGCGAGGACTTCTACCGCACGTGGACCGCGGCGCTGGCCCACTGCCAGAAGCGCTTCGAGGGCAAGTCGCATCTCATGAGCACCGAGCCCTCCGGCGGCATAGGCAGCTTCTCGCCCGACAACTTCCCGGTGTTCGACACGTTCTGCGACAACGTCTACTTCATCGCCGACTCGAACCACGGCTACAAGATGATCGGCGTCGGCACGCTGGTGGCAAGGGAGATGCTGGGCGAGCCCCAGGCATTGCTGGAGCCGTTCCGGTGGTCGCGCTACGCCGAGGGCAAGCTCCACCCGGAAAGCAACTCGCCCTACCCCTGGAGTTGACCGTCGAGCGAACAGCCCGGCGATTCGCCACCATCACCGGTCAGCAGGAGCTTGGGGGTCAGCGCGGGCCGAAGACGTCGTCCAGGCTGCAGGTGAAGCCCGGCAGGACGTCTGCGCCGTCGAGGGCGGCGTCGCCGCTGAGGGTGGTCACCGCGTGGTCGGGGCGATGGACGTCGATGGTGCGGTCGTCGGGATGTACGACCCACGCGAGCCGTACGCCGTGGCGCAGCCACATGCGGGCCTTGTCGTGGACCTCGCGGCGGCTGTCGGACGGTGATCGGACCTCGGCCACGAGATCGGGCACAACCTCCGCGTAGCCCACGACATCGACATCGGGATGCATGTTCGCAGCCGAGAAGTAGCCGACATCTGCGGCGCGCACCGTGTCGGGGTCGCGCTCGAGCCACACTCCGGCATCCGGGCCCACCACCGTGCCCAGCCCTGCGGCGTCGACAAACCCGAGCAGCGCGCTGCCGAGCCGCATGCCGATCTTGCTGTGTCGGATTCCTGAAGGCATCGTCTCGTGAAGCACCCCCTGGATCAAGTCGCCGCGCACCCCCTTGCCGTGCAGGCACAGCAGGTCGTCGGCTGTCAATAGCTTGGTCTCAGTCAATGTCATAGTGTGTCCACTGTGTTCGTGTGTTCTCCCAAGATACGCCAAGCCTAGCCTTCCCGCCTTCCCGCCGACACCGGTTGCGGGGGCCGGTGGCGGAATGTCGCGTCAGGGTTCCTGGGTGGTCGGCGCGAGCCACACTTCGGCGTGGATATCGCCGGTGCCGGTCTCGCGCACCGCTTCGGTCGAGGGGTCGTAGGTGTCGCAGCCATGAAGCGCACCACCAGCCCGGTGCCGTTGGAGGTGCGACTCCCCTCTGACCCGATAGAACGCCGCACGACGCTGCTCGATGCGTGGCAACTGACCGAAATATCAGCGGGACCTGAGCTGAGACAAGGCGATTTGCCCGCGAGCTGGAGGCTCCCGGTGAGACAAGGGACGGTACATCCTTGTCGGCCTTAGTGGGCCGCACAATGGGCTCCGGCTTTGGCCGGGTCAAGGTGAAGTGAGGAACTCGAGGTCGAAGGAGGTCGACTGCAGGTAGGCGTCGACTGTCATGTCGTCGGTGCCGACTAGCTTGAAGTCGACTGTCGTGATCCGCCCGACAGGCTCACATCTCTCCGACCACAGGACGCTGAGACGCTCGCATACGAGCACGCTGGTGTTCACGTCGATACCGCCGGTTGTGAGCCGTGCGGCGAGTTCAGCGGATGAGAGTTTGTGGATTCGCTCGACGTCGCCCACGTCTGGTTCAGACTCCGGGTCTGTTGGAGGCAGGAAGCCGGGTGGGAACAGCACGGCAACGAGCACATCGATGCGATCCGCGTCCCACTCGGGGCTTGCTGAGACGCGCACATCGATCGCTGATCGATACAGGGATCCCTCGGGGCTGCTTGCTCTGCTGTGTTTCGTCACGACATGGTCGCGCCACCTTGAGAGCGACCGCTGCAAGTCGTCGGGGAACGCACGACGATCGAATTTTCGAGCGACGGCCCGTGCGAACGACGCGCGTTGCGCGTCGTTGGACAGACCAGGCTCGCGGTCCAGCAGTAGCAGGAACCCCACCTCTATGGTCGTGATCCGGTCCAAGTCGGCGAAGTATGCACCGTCATTGAATGCCGGTACGGGCGCATACCGAGGCATCCTCCCGCGCTTGGCGAGGGCGCCTTCGTTGTCCGGGAGTCGGACCAGCGGAGCGAGCGCCACGAATGGCCGGTCGCGTCCGGCACGGGGCACGAGGTCACAGGTCTGGGTCAGGATCACCTGTCCGTGCGGCGCGGCCTCATGCAGGCTCGAAAGCGCTCCCCTTGCTGCGTGGTCGCTGGAGTAGACGGTGGTGGGTAGAGCGCCGTGGGCGAGCCACACTTGGTGCCGCAGCGCGACGACATCGCCTTGGCGGCACAGGCTGAGTTGGTCGATCTGCTCGTCAGTGAGCCACTCGCTGATCGTCGACACGCGTCACCGGCATTGTTCGTCGTCGATCACGCGTGCGGAGAGAAAATCGCCGTGCACGGTGTGACCGGCGCCCGTTGATTCGGTCAGCGCTTCGATGTCGGTCCTGTGAACCCTATCCGGGTTAGCCGACGCAATCAGCTGCTGGAAGATCGAACGGCCGGTTCCGGCGGGTGAGAGCAGTTGACGCTTCCGGTCGTCGGCGGTCGTGGCGCCCAGTGCCGCGACGACATTTTCCAGATGCGCGAGACGCTCCTCGTTTCTAGCGTTGATCCGGCCGCCACCGGCCCACATGTGGACGGTCCTCCTGCTGACCCCGAAGAGCCGTCTGAGCTGGTCCCAGGTCAGTCCCGAATCCTCCTTCAGCCGCCGGACACGGGCTGCCGCGGCAGGCTCGGGATGCGGCTCGTGCTCGATTCCGCGAACCAGCGGCCCGCTTGACGAGGTAAACGCCTCCGACTCCATCCGTGCCCCGACCCCCTCCCGCGACCCGCCGAAGCACAGGTCGGTCGTCCAGCCGCCGTAGACGGAAACGGCGACTACTCCCTCAGTCGGGGCGCTCTCGCCGACCGGCGCGCTCCTGACTACTCGTATGGCAGTGACTGCGTAGGCCCGGCTCGGCTGCCCGCCCGCCGAGCGTCCCCGGGCTTCGGGCCGATGCGTCGCGGCACCGGTCACGCCTGGGCCCCATGGGCTTCCAAGAACTCGTCGGACACGGCCCACCGGAAGAAACCGTACACGATGCTGGCGAAGCGCTCGGCCTCGTCCGCGCAGCCCTCCGGGTCGAAGGGTGCCGGGGAGGCGCTGTAGGCGTCCAAGTCGAGAACCCAACTCGGGCGGTCCAGTGCCTCGATCGTGGGGTCGTGCGTGACGCCCGCCGGCAGGTGCCCCCACCGTCCGTTGAGGCTCACTGAGTTCGTCGTGAACTCTGCTTGGGTCAGCTCGGTGGCTGCCGTGCCCGCGCCGAGCTCCGCGTTCGCCGCGCCCAGCAGCGAAGGCCGAACGAGATCGCTGAGTCGGTCGAGCTTCTCGACATCGCTGAGGCGGTTCGTGTACCGCACGCCGACCCGCCCGGTCAGCGCGGGTTGAACTTGGGCACCGACCGCGCGCAGCGCCTCGCGTAGACGGTCGATGAAGTCGGTTCGGTTGCTGTAGTCGTCGCAGCTGAGCGCGACGAAATCCTGCGCGAGCGTCACCTGCCAGTTTCCCGCCGCGTCGGCGAATCTCCAGAGCACGGCCTCGCCGATCTGGAGTTCGCCTCCAACGCCTGGCGCGACGTGCTGCTGCGTCTCCTGTTGGACGAGTGGGTAAGCGTGTCGGATCGCCTCCTGGAACGGCGCCACGAAGCTCTGCTCCCTGATGCTCAGCACAGGCGCGAAGCGGATCTGCGCGAGGACCCTCACGAGCGGATCCGACCCCAGGAGGATGCGCTCCGGGCTGGGACCGAAGGGAGTCGCCGGAGCCTTGGTCCATGTCGCCATGTTTCACACTGTACTTCACACCGAGAGAAATGGTGCGCCAACGGCGGCTGGTGGAGTGAGAGGGTCCGGGCCTCGAGGGTCGGCGTCGGGCGAGGACGACCACGGAGGCCGAACAACGGCGCCCTGCCCTTGGAGTTGAGCCTGCCGGGCTCCGCTGCGTGCCGGTGGGCGCGCCGCGGTTACGCTTCAACGGGTTGTGCAGATGCAGCTTCGGAAGGGCGAGTCCTAGATGGTGCAGGATGATCGGAAAGCCGAGTCGGGCACCGAGGCGCCTGCAGCCGCTGAGCCGTTGGCAGTGCCCTCCGAGTACATCGCGTCCTACGAACGAGCCCGGGCCGCCGATCCCTCCAGGGCACGGAACTACATCGTCCACACGATGATCGGGGACCCGGTCTGCGACACCATGATGGCGCAGTTCGCCGAGGTCCCGTTGCAGGAAGCGGACCGGTTCATACGCGCGGCCATCGAGGATCCCGACGACCCCGCGCTGAAGGATGCGCCGGCCTCGGTGCAGGCGTTCGTCGAGGAGTTGGAGACCGTCCCGGAATGGGTCGACCACGACGCCTTCCGCGGTGGTGTCCGCGCCTTCCACCGGGACTCGTCGGCGTGCCTGGCCGCGATGCTGGGAGGCGTGCTGGTCGAGGGGTTCACGACCACTATCGCCAGGTCCTTCTTCATCACCGGAAGGCTTCGCGACCAGGGCGTGCGGCGACTCCGGCAGAACAACCGCCACATGATCGAGCTGTTCCTGCCGGGCGGCTTGGACGTACGCGGCGACGGCTGGCGCCTCTCGGTGCGCATCCGGCTGATCCACGCCAAGGTCAGGCATCTGTTCAACACGTCCGACGACTGGGACACCGCCGCTTGGGGAGAGCCCCTGAGCGCGGCCCAGGTCGGCTTCGCGGTCACGGCATTCTCGGCGCGGATGCTGCAGCACATGAGGAGCTTGGGCGCCGACTACAGCGAATCCGAGCGCGACGGCTTCATGGCGGTGTGGCGCTATTCGGGGCACCTGATGGGCATCCCCGCGTCGGTCCTCTACCGCGACTACGACGACGCATTGGAAGTGTTCAGAATCGGTCGTCTCTGCGAGCCGGATCCGGGGCTGGAGTCCGTCGCCCTGGCCAACGCGCTGGTCAACTCGGCCCCGGTCGTCGCAGGCATCACCGAGCCGGCGGCCCGCCGCAAGCTCGCCAAGTACATCTTCGTGGTGTCGCGGGCGCTGATCGGCGACGAGGTGGCCGACCAGTTGAACTACCCGCCGTCGCGGACGCTCGGAGTGCTGGCATGGTTCCGCATGCAGCGCCGCTACCACCAGTTGATGCGACGCCGGTTCCCCAAGCTGTCCGGCGAGTCGAGCTTCGCGGCCTTCAGCACGCTGCTGGAGGTGTCGGCGCTGCAGGAGCTCGGCATCGACTACAGGCTGCCGGACCATGTGTATGCAGAACAGTCCCGCCGGTGGTAGGGGGCCGGCGGTAGGAGGCCGGCAGTAGGCGCTCGGATCCGGGGGTCGCCCGGCGGCAGGCCGCCAGCCAGGGGGTCAGACCCAGGAATCGCCCGCGGCGGCCTGCTCAGCCTCCAGCGGCGCCTCCACCGGCAGGGTGATGCACATCTCGGTGAACTCGCCGGGCTCGGACTCGACCGCGATGCTGCCGCCGTGACGGCGGACGATGTCGCTGGAGATGGACAGGCCGAGACCGGTGCCCTGGTTGGTCGGCTTGGTGGTGAAGAAGGGGTTGAAGATCTTCTCGACCACATCGGGGGGCATGCCCGTGCCGTTGTCGCGGATGCGGACCTCGACGTGGTCGTTGGACCGCGTCGTGGAGAGCCACAGCGTCGGCTGGAAGCCGGCGTTGCCGGCCGCGATCTCGGCGCGGTGGCGGTCGTTGGTGGCGTGGCCCGCGTTGGTCACCATGTTCAGGAACACCCGCCCCAGGTCCTGGGCGATCACCTTGAGCGAGCCCACGTCCGGGTCGAGGTCCTTCTGGATGTCGAGCTGGAAGTCCGAGTCCAGCGCACGGGTGCTGTGGAACGACAGCTGGGCGTGCTGCTCCAGCAGGCCGTTGATGTCGGTCAGCTGCCACTCGCCGGAGTCGCGTCCCATCATCAGCATGTCGCGCACGATGCGGTCGGCCCTCTCGCCGTGGGAGCGGATGCGCTCGATGTTGCCGGTCAGGTCGCCGGCTATCTCGTTCACGTAGTCCTTGTTGTCGTCGCTGATGTCGTCGCCGATGTCCTCCAGCAGTTCCTTGAGCTCTTCGATGAGCTCCTCGGAGGCCTCGGCGAAATTCTTCACGAAGTTCAAGGGGTTCTTGATCTCGTGGGCGACGCCGGCGGTGAGCTCGCCCAGAGCGGCCAGCTTCTCCCGCGTGACGATCTGGTCCTGGGCCTTCTGAAGTTCGGCCAGGACGCCTTCGAGCTGCTCGTTCTTGCCCTGCAGCTCCGAGGCGAGCTGCTCCACCAGGTTGAGGCGCTGGACCTCCAGGGCGTGGCGCCGGAACACCTCCAAGGTGGCGGCCATGTCCGCGACCTCGTCCCGGCCGATGATCGGGACGGTCACCTCTAGATCGCCGCCGGCCATGCGCCGCATCCATTCCGACAGCAGGGCGATGCGCCGCACCAGGGCCTTGCCCACGAAGAACCAGATGATGAACAGGGCGCCCACGATGCTGAAAGCGCTGATGGCCAGCAGCAGGGTGCGGGCGGTGATGATGGCCTGCTCGGACGCGGTGGTGGCCTCCGCGGCCCGGTCCCGGGAGGCGCTCACCAGGCTGTCGACCTCGTCGACCAGCGTGACCGAGAGCTGGCTGTTCTGATCCAGGAGCTCCTGGTGGTGCTGGATGATGGTGAAGTCGCTGGCCGCGAGGTCGAACGAGTTCTCCCCGCCTAGCCCCAGTTCCCGCAGGCGGGAGAAGATCGGGGCCGCGTCGGCATGGAACTGCGTTCCCTGCAACGCCAGGAGGTTCCTGTCGATCCGGCCGGCGGCCGCTTCGAAGCGCTCCCGCAGCGGCTCGAGCAGGGTCTGGTCGTCCAGGGCGAAGGCGCTGGCCAGGAGGTCGGAGGTGACGTTGGCGTCGGCCTCGAGCTCGGCCAGGCGCCGGTACCGGAAGACCTCGTCCTCGGAGAAGTGCTCCGATCGGGGAGCTGAGGACTCATAGAGCTCGGAGTGGCCGGTGAGGGTGTAGAAGAGCTGGTCGTCCAGGGCGGGGACCAGGACGTCGCTCACTCGGGCCCGCAGGTTCACGAGCTCCGCCTGTTGCACCGCTCGCTGCTCGGTGATGTCGAACCTCTCCGAGACCTCGCGCCGGATCTCGGCGATGTTGGCGATCAGGGTGTCGGCGCTCTCGCGGATGCGGGCCACGCCGGCGTCGTCGCTGTCGCTCTGCTCCAGGACCGCCATCCGCTCCTCGAACTCGAGGACGGTCTGGTCTATCTGCCCGCTCTGCTGCAAGAGCTCCATGGGCGTGGCCGCGGCGGCCAGGCTGGGCGCGGCGTTGGCGAGGATCCCGCCGTACTGCGCGACGCCGAACGCGGCGACCAGTTCGGGAACGCTTCCCTCGTTGACACGCCTCTGGACGTCGCCGACACGGTTGAAGGAGAACCACCCGACCAGGCTGGCGGCCAGCGTCATGGCCACCGCTCCGCCGATGCCCAGGTAGAGCTTGGTGGAGATCCGCGACCAGAACCCGAGCGAGGGCCTCATCTCGTCCTCGTCGGGCGTGTCGTCGCCGCCCGACCGGTCGGCGCCACCGGCTACCGGTCCGTCCGGAGGCGGCGCGGCGGCGTCCTCCACCGGTTCGTCGGGCAACGGAGTCACGGGCCCGTCCTCCACCGGTTCGTCGGGCAACGGAGTCACGGGCCCATCCTCCGCCGGTTCGTCGGGCAACGGAGTCACGGGCCCATCCGCCGCCGGTTCGTCGAGCGGGGAGCTCACCGGGCCACCCAGAGAACGGTCTCGTGCAGGGTGTGGACCGGGTGGTACTTGCCGTCGGAGCCGATCACCGTCAGGAACACCTCGTCGGAGCCCTGGTTGTCGCCGTCGCCGAAGTGAAGCTTGAACCCGTCTATGTCGAAGTCGCCGCGGTCGATCAACCGGTCGAGCAGGCAGGATCGGTCGACCTCCGCCCCGCACTCATGGAGCGCCGCGATCACCATCCGCCCCGCCAGATAGCCCTCGAGCGACACGAACCCGGGCTCCGCCAGCGGATCGTGGCTCGCCAGTGCGTCCAGGTAGGAGTGGACGACGGGCAGGGAGTCATCCTCCGGGAACGGGACGACCTGGGTCACCAGCACCCCGGCGCCGGCGGGCCCGAGCTCTTGGGCCAGGGCGTTGCTGCCCACGAAGGAGACCGTCATGAAGACCGCGTCCATGTCCGTGCGGCGCGCCCACAGGATGAGCCTCGAGACCGGCTCGTAGGCGCCGATCATGATCACCGCCTCGGGGTCGCCCTGCTGCAGGTCGAGCAGGGCCGTCTTCACCGCGGTGGTGTTGCGGGGGTAGATCCCGATCGAGGCGAGCTCCATGTCCCGGCGCTCGAGCGCCGCGACCGTGCCCCGGAACCCGGCCCGTCCGAAGGAGTCGTTCTGGTACATGACGCTGATCCGGGTGATCCCGAGGTCCTCCGTGAGGCGGGCCACCATCTCCTCGGTCTCCTGGTTGTAGGAGGCTCGCAGGTTGATGATGTTGTCCCACTCGTCGTCGCGGAGGAAGGCGGCGCCGGTGAAGGGTGCGATGTAGGGGACCCCGGCGTTGCGGGCGATCGGGGTGGCGGAGCGCGACGTGGGGGTGCCCACCGCGCCGATGAGCGCGAACACCTGCTCCTGCTCGATGAGATGGCGCGTCATCACGATCGCGTCCTCGGGCTCGTACGCGTCGTCGAGGGACCGCAGCTCCAGGACGCGCCCGTGGACGCCTCCGGCGGCGTTCACCTCGTCGAACGCGGCCAGTATCCCCAGCCTCATGTTGATGCCCAGCTCCTCGGCCGGTCCGCTGAGCGCGGCAGACTGCCCGAACACGATGCGTTCCTCGGTCAGGCCCTGCGAGTCCCCCTCCGGCTCGGCGACGGGCTGGACCGGCGCCGACTCGCCGATGTCCGGGGCGTCCACAGGTTCTCCGTCGGCGCTGCACGCAGCGAGCAGCGCCGCGACCGCCACCGCCGGCCATCCGCCTGCAGTCCATCGGCGACGCGGCCCGCGGCGGTGGGTCATCTCTCTCTGCGGGCGACGATCTTCAGGCGGTTCTTCCCCGACTCCCTGCAGTACTCCACGCCGTCCATGAGGGTCTTGGTGAAGTGAACGCCCAGTCCGCCGATCGGCCGGTCCTCTATCGGAGACGTCAGATCCGGATCGGGCGCCTCGGTCAGGGGATCGAACGGGATGCCGTCGTCGACGATCTCGATGACGAGATCCTCTTGGAGGGAGGTCACCTCCACCTCGACGTCGCCGCCCCGGCCCTCGTGGGCATAGTCAATGACGTTCTGGGCCAGCTCGTCGATCACCAGGCTGACCCGGAACGTCAGCTCGCCGGACCAGCCGTCCCGCTCACCGAGTGCCTCGACGGCCGCGACCAACTCCGGCAGCTCCTCGTAGCTGGAGCGGACCTGCTCGCCGTTGGTGTTGGTGGTCAGGAACAGCATCGCGCGGTCAGTTCTCCCGACGCAGCACGAGACAGGTCGTGTCGTCGAACTGCGGCACGTCGCCGGCGAAATCGTTGACGAGGTCGATGACTCGATGGCCGGCGTCCTCTGCATCGCCCGGGGGATCGGCCTCGAAGGCCTCGCGCAGCCGGGCCAGGCCCAGCTGCTCCTCCTCGGCGTTGATGGCCTCGGTCACGCCGTCGGTGTAGAGAACGACGGTCTCACCGGGCGCCAACTCGTAGGACTGCTGGAGGAAGTCGAACCCGGGCAGCACGCCCAAGGCGAGGCCGTCGGTCACCGGCAGCTGGGTGCTGGTGCCGTCCGCGTGAATGACGAGGGGCGGGTCGTGGCCTCCGTCGGCGTAGGTGAGCACACCGGTCGTCGGGTCGTACACGGCGTAGATCATGGTGACGAACATGCAGGCGTCGTTGTCCTCGTTGAGAACGTCGTTCACCTCCGTCAGCGCCTCGCCGGGACCGTCGGCCCGCATGGCCGCACCCTTCAGCAGCGTGCGGCTCGACATCATGAACAGCGCCGCGGGCACGCCCTTCCCGGACACGTCCGCGATGGCCAGGCCCACCCTGTTGTCGGACAGACCGATCACGTCGAAGAAGTCGCCCCCCACGTTGCGGGCAGGCTGCATGGTGCCGAACAGCTTGTAGTTGTCGTTGCGGGCGAACTTGTTCGGCAGGATGGACTGCTGCATCATGCTTGCGACGTTCAGTTCGTTCTGCAGGACGACGAGCTTGTCTCGCGCGCTGAGGGCCTCCTTCCATTCACGAATGTGCTGCAGAGTTCGATCTATCGTGAACTTCAAGTCGTCGAAGTCGACCGGCTTCGTGACGAAATCGAAGGCGCCGCGGTTCATGGCGATCCGGATGTTCTTCATATCGCCGTAAGCGGAGATTATGACGGCCCGTATGTCCGGGGCTACGTCCGGGATACGCTCCAGTAGCGTGAGACCGTCCATCTTGGGCATGTTGATGTCCGACAGGACCATGTCGATGCTCTCATCAGCGTCCAGCGCTTCGAGTGCCTCGACCCCGTCGTGGGCGAACACGAACTCGTAGGTGCCGGTCCTGATGTAGCGCCGCATGCGCTGCAGCATGAGAGGCTCGAGATCCGGCTCATCGTCGACCACCAGGATCTTGTGCTTCTGCGGCGACTCAGTCATCGTCATTGGGATCCTCCCTAGCGGTTTGAGACGGCCATTTATGCGCTGACTGCTGCGAGCGCTTCGGACTGTGAGCCGTGGATCGGAATGATCTTGTCGAATCCGCTGATCTTGAACACCTCACGAATCGACTCGTTCATTGAGCAGAGCACGAACCTCACACCACTGCTCTGGAGACTCTTGGCTGTGAGAAGGATCACCCTCATCCCGGCGCTGCTGATGTAGGAGACCGCCTCGAAGTCCAGCACGACGGCCGGATCGTCCTTGTCGATTGCCGCCTCCAAGCTGGAATGGAACTCCCGGGAGTTGGAACTGTCGATGCGTCCGTTGGCCCTGGCGATGACTGCTCGACCGTCTCTCTCGGCGCTGATCTCCATGGTTGTGCTCCTCCGTCGAGTCCTCTGCCGGTCGGGGTGGATGCTACCCCGCGGGCTGTGGCGCGGCTCATGCGCGTGCGCCGGGGCCGTAGGTGAGGTGCATGAGGTCGCCGTCGGCGAACCGGCCGGGTCTGAGCGCTGCCGCGTCGATCGGAGGGGCGCTGCCGACCTGCTCTGCGCCGAGCACCTCGGCGGCGACGACCTCGCCGATGCACGGCGACAGCTTGAGTCCGTGTCCGGACAGCCCGACGGCGAGGTACAGGCCGGCCACGCCGGCTATCCCGGAAGCCCACCCGAGGACGGGGTGGTAGTCCGGCGTGATGTCGTAGGCCCCGCTGGCGCCGGCGACGACCCGGGCCGACCCCAGCGCCGGGAGCCGCTCCGCCAAGGCTCTCTCCAGACGGGCGGCATGGTCGTGGAGGGCCGCCGCCGGGGCGTCCGCCAGCGGATCATCGACCGGGGGCATCTCCGGCGGGTACGCCACCGCCACCATCCGGCGGCCCATGTCGGGACGGATCACCAGGTTGGAGTTGCCGTCGGTGATGCACGCCTGCAGGGACCGTGCGCCGGGCGCCTGCTCGAGGGTTGCCATGTCGAGGCGCCGCCGCTCGATGGGCACGTGTACGCCCAGGGGCTCGAGCAGGTCGGGCGCCCACGCGCCGGTTGCTGCCACGACGACGGGCGCCCTGATCTCGCCCCTGACCGTGGCCACTCCGCTCACCGCGCCGTCGGCCACCAGGATCTCCTCGACCGCCAGCGGGGTCAGCACGTCCGCTCCGGCGGCGGCTGCCGCGCCCAGCCAGCTCAAGACCATCTTGGTCACGTCGATGTAGCCGCCGTCCGGCTCGTAGGCGCCGCCCGCCAGGCCCCCGGCGTTCACGAGGGGCTCGATGGCCGCGATCTCGTCCGGGCCGACGAAGCGGGTGTCCACGCCGAGTCCGCGGCCCAACTCGACGTTGCGCCGGAGGCCGTCGATCTGGTTCTCCGACACGATGAGCATGTATCCGAGGCGGACGTAGCCGGGGTCGCCGTACCCCACCTCCGAAGCCCAGCTGCGGATGCAGTGGAAGCCTCGCAGGGCCATGCGCACCATGAGCCCGTTGGAGTAGTGCTGGCGGATCTGGCCGAAGGTGCGTCCTGAGATGCCGCCGACCGGCGGTCGGGCGTCCACCACGACCACCCGGCGGTCCGAGTGCCGGGCGAGCTGGTAGCCGATGCTGGCGCCCGACACCCCGGCCCCGATGACGACAACATCGGCTTCGGCCGGGACGGCGCGCATGAGAGCGGATCGTACAATCTGCTGCGGTGCCCGGTCGGATCCGGCGCCCGACGGGCCCGGCCTCCGGGCTCCGGCCTCCGGCTGCCTACCGGCGCGAGCGGGCCTTGACCTGCCGGCGACAGGCCCGCAGCACCCGCTCGGTGTAGCCGCCGGGTTCGTCCCGGGCCGAGAACACGAGCTCGACCGCGGCCGCGAACGGGAGGCTGGAGTCGTAGTCGGGCGCCATGGGCTCGTAGTCGGCGTCGCCGCTGTTCTGCTGGTCGACCAGGTTGGCCATACGGCGCATGGTCTCGCGCACCGCCTCCGCGGACACGAGTCCGTGATGCAGCCAGTTGGCTATGTGCTGGCTGGAGATCCGGAGCGTGGCCAGATCCTCCATGAGGCCGATGTCGCCGATGTCGGGAACGGTCGAGCATCCCACTCCCTGGCCCACCCAGCGGACCAGGTACCCGAGGATGCCCTGAATGTTGTTGTCGAGCTCGCGCTGCACCTCGTTCGGGCCCAGCTCCCGGCCCGCGGCCAGCACGGGAATGTCGATCAGGCTGGCGAGGCGTGCGGGCGTGCGGTCGGCGAGGTCCCTCTGGCGGTCGGCCACGTCCACCAGGAAGTAGTGCATGGCGTGCAGGGTCGCCGCGGTGGGCGACGGCACCCAGGCGGTGCTGGCGCCCGCGATCGGATGCTGGACCTTGGCCTTGACCATGGCCGCCATCTCGCTGGGCATCGTCCACATGCCCTTGCCGATCTGGGCGCGTCCCTGCAGCCCGCATGCCAGGCCGGTGTCCACGTTGGAGTTCTCGTAGGCGCCGAGCCAGGCGGCCGACTTCATCTCGGCCTTGGGGATCACCGGTCCCGCCTCCATGTCGGTGTGGATCTCGTCGCCGGTGCGGTCCAGGAAGCCGGTGTTGATTAACACGACCCGGTCGCGGGCCCTCCAGATGCACTCCTTGAGGCCGAGCGACGTGCGGCGCTCCTCGTCCATGATCCCCATCTTCAGGGTGCGCTGCACCAGGCCCAGGGCGTCCTCCACCCGGCTGAACAGCTCGCAGGCCAGCGCGACCTCGTCGGGGCCGTGCATCTTGGGCTTGACGATGTAGACCGATCCGGCCGCCGAGTTGCGGATGGGCCGGCCGTCCACCCGTCCCATGCCCCGCAGGTCGCCGATCGCGCACAGAGCGGTCACCATGGCGTCGACCATGGTCTCGCACACCGGCTCGCCGGCGAGCGTCACCATGTCGGTGCTCAGATGGGGCCCCACGTTGCGGACCAGCATCAGTGAGCGTCCCGGCAGCCTCAGCGGCTCGCCGTCCGGGCCGGTGAAGCTGCGGTCGCCGTGCAGTTTCCGGCTCACGGACGTGCCGTGGCGCACGAAGGTCGTCTCCAGGGTGCCCCGCATCAGTCCGAGCCAGTTCCGGTAGACCGCCACCTTGTCGTCGGCGTCCACCGCCGACACGGAGTCCTCGAAGTCCATGATCGCGGTGAGGGCGGACTCGAGGCGGATGTCGAAGACGCCGGCGTGGTCCCGCCGTCCCACCGGGTGGCCGGCGTCGATGCGCAGCTCGCAGTGCAGGCCGTTCTTGCGCAGCAGGATCGATGCGGGGGCGTCCGCGGCGCCGGTGTGGCCGGCGAACTGCTCGGGGCGCAGCAGCGCGCTCACCGTGCCGTCGCCGCTGCGAACTCTCAACAAGCCGTCCTGCACCCGGTAGCCGGTCGCCCAGGCATGGCTGGCAGAGTCGAGGGTGAAGTGGGTGTCGAGGAACTCGCGTCCCGCGGCGATCACCCGGTCGCCTCTGACCGGGTTGTAGCCGTCGCCGCGGCTGCAGCCGTCCGCCTCGCTGAGCACGTCGGTCCCGTACAGGGCGTCGTAGAGGCTTCCCCAGCGGGCGTTGGCCGCGTTCAGCGCGTAGCGGGCGTTGTCGACGGGCACCACCAGCTGCGGTCCGGCCACCTCGGCGATCTCGGGATCGACATTGGCGGTCGTGGCCGTCACCGCGCCGTCCATGTACCGCAGGTAGCCGATGTCGCGCAGGAAATCGGCGTAGGCGTCGGCGTCGTGGCAGCGGCCGCCGGAGCGGGCCGCCCGGTGCCAGTCGTCGATCTGGGACTGAAGCTCGTCGCGCCGGGCCATCAGGGCAGCGTTGCGGGGCCCGAGGTCGGTCAGGATGGACTGGAGCGCCCCCCAGAACTCCTCGATCTGCACGCCGGTCCCCGGCAGGGCCTCGACCGCGATGAATTCGTAGAGGGGTGGAGCGATCTCGAGCGAGCCGGCGCGCATGGGCGTGTTCCTCCCTCAGAGGGTGCGCGAGTAGGTGAACGAGCGTCGCGTCGCAGCGATGCCACACCCGCTCTTGTTCGCTGCGCTCACGGGCCGCTCGGGCCACGGCCTCGCTTGGGTCCTCGCGAAGACTCTCATGGATCGCTCCCGGTCCGCTCGGCCTCTGGGCCCTGCGACATTGTCAGGACGGCGTCGACCACGCCGTCGACGGAGGGAAGGTAGGCGTCCTCCAGAGGAGGGCTGAAGGGCACCGGTGAGTTTGCGGCAGTGATCCGCGCCACGGGAGCGCGAAGTCGGTCGAATACGGCTTCGGAGATGGCGGCGGCTAGTTCGGAGGCCACACTGCAGCGGGGTGGGCTCTCGTCGATGACGACCGCCCGCCCGGTTCGTCTCACCGAGGCCCCGACCGTGTCCATGTCCAGGGGCGAGAGCGTTCGCAAGTCGACGACCTCGGCCGACACTTGGTGTTCGGCGGCCAGCCGCTCGGCCGCCCGGATGGCCAGCAGCACCCCGGCACCGGCGGCGATCAGGCTCACGTCGCCGCCGCGGCGCTTGATGGCCGCCCTCCCGATGGGCAGCTCGTAGTGGCCCTCGGGCAGCGGCCCACGTGTCCGGTACAGGCTCATGTGCTCCAGGAACACGACCGGGTCGTCGTCGGAGACAGCCCGAAGGAGCAGCCCCTTGGCCGTGGCCGGAGTAGCCGGAGCCAACACCTTCAGTCCCGGGATGCTGGTGAAGATCTGCTGCAGGGTGTCGGAATGCTGGCCCCCGGCCCGCAGCCCGGCGCCCACCGCCATGCGCAACACCACTGGAACGGCGGCTTGGCCGCCGAACATGTAGCGCATCTTGGCGGCCTGGTTGAAGACTTGGTCGAAGCAATAGGGAACGAAGCTTGCCCACATGATGTCGACCACGGGCCGGAGGCCGGCCATGGCCGCCCCTACGGCCGCGCCCACGAAGCCGGCCTCGGAGATGGGAGTGTCGCGGACCCGCTCGGAACCGAACTCCTCGATCAGGCCCTTCGTGACGCCGAACGTTCCGCCCATGGCGCCCTCCAGCGGCGCTCCGAGTCCGGCGCCGCCCGCGATGTCCTCCCCGAGGACGATGACTCTGGGGTCGGCCCTCATGGCCTCGGCCAACGCGTCGTGAACGGCTTGGACGAATGAGCCCCCCTGTGCCGTTGCCGGCACGGCGACCGGCAGTTCCCGGTGGGGCCGGTCCTCGCTGAGGACGTAGCGCTCCACCTCGGCCGGATCGGGCCAGGGCGCGGCTCTGGCCGCGTCGTACGCTTCGTCGAGCTCAGCCTCGATTCCGGCCTTGCACGCCTCGACGTCGAGGTCGGTGGCGTCGACGAGACGAGCTACGGGATCGAGGCTCCGAGCCGTGCGGCGCTGCTCGCGGGACCGGTACTGCTCGGGATCGCCCACATAGTGGCCGCGCATCCTGGTGATCTTGGCTTCGAGCAGGGTTGGCCCCTCGCCCCGCCGGGCCCGATCGATGGCATGGCCGGCCTGGGTGAGCACGTCCAGGTAGTCGGACCCGTCGACCACCACCCCGGCCATGTTGTAGGCCTGGGCCCTGACCGCTACGTCCGCGACGCTGGTGGCGTAGGCCGCCGGTGTCGACTCGGCCCAGCCGTTGTTCTCGCACACGAACACCACAGGCAGGCGCCAGATGGACGCCAGGTTGAGCGACTCGTGGAAGATGCCCTGGTTGGAGGCACCGTCGCCGAAGAACGAGACGGCCACGCGACCGTCGCCGAGCACGCGGGCCGCGAGCGCCGCCCCCACGGCCAGCGAGATGCCGCCCCCCACGATGGCATTGGCACCGAGAACGCCCTTGCCGAAGTCGGCGATGTGCATCGATCCGCCCCGACCCCTGCACAGGCCGGTCTCCCGCCCGTAGAGCTCGGCCACCATCGCTGCGAGGTCGCAGCCCTTGGCGATGCAGTGGCCGTGGCCTCGGTGGGTGCTGGTGATGATGTCGTCGTCGGTCAGATGAGCGCACACGCCGGCGGCGACGGGCTCGGCGCCGTGATAGGTGTGGACGAACCCGGGCATGTCGCCCTTGGCGAACTCTCTCAGGAGACGATCCTCGAACCCGCGGATGCGAAGCATCATTCGCAGCCCGCCCTCGAGCATCTCGGCGGATCCCGGAGGTGCCGCGGGCTCCGTTCCCGATCGGCTGGGAGACTGTGTCACGGCTTCTCGACGATGGCACCGATGCGGGTGCCGACCGGAGCCTCGAGGCCCGGCTCCGCTTCTTGGTGGACCCGGCCGGAGAACTCGGCCTCGATCTCCATCTCGACCTTGTCGCTCTCCATCACGAACAGCGGGTCGCCCGCAACGACCTCGCCTCCGTCGGATACGAGCCACTCGGTCAACGTCACGCTGCCCTCGTACATCCCCGTCTTGGGCATGATGACCTCATGGGTCATCGGGCAGGACCCGGGCTGTCGGAATGGGATGTGCCGTACAGGATGTGGATCGTGTCGGTCGTCAGATGAAGGTGCTGGCTCAACACGTCGGCCAGCTCCTCGCCCCGGCGCTCTTCGCACAACTCGACCATCAGCCGGTGCTGCGTGTCGGCGACGGGCAGGGCAGCCCCCCGCGTGAGCCTCAGGTATCTCTCGGTCACCCCCCAGAGCCGCTCGAGAGTCCGTTCGATGGTCGGCGTGAGGCTGGGGGCGAGCAGGACCCGGTGGAACCGTTGATGGGCGGCGATATAGCCGCCGTCCATGGCTCCGGGGGTGTCGACGGAGCTCTCCAGTTCTGTCAGGGCCGCGTGCAGGACGCCAATGTGCGAGTCGGGCATGCTCGAAGCGGCGCGCCGCGCCACCGGCGGTTCGATCAGGCGGCGCAGGTCGTACACGTCCTCGAGTTCGCGCATCGAGATCTTGGTCGCCACTGCTCCGACGTTGGGCATCGTCTCCACCAGCCCCTCGGCCTGGAGCATGCGGATGCCCTCCCGGATGGGGATGTGGGAGACCTGGAGGCGTCGTTCCAGATCGCGGACGTTGATGCGCTCGCCGGGGCTGATCGTCCCGTCCAGTATCAGTCCCCGTACCTCGCTCGCGACGATGTCTGGCACCGAAGCGGCCGCCTTCTTGGAATCCCTGCTGCCGACAATGCTCACCACATCTCACCCGCCTTGGAGGGGAGTCGCGGGCGTGAATGCTGCCGTGTCATTCCTCTCCTCCGGTTGCTCGGCGCACGAAGTGTCTGCTGGTGGCGTCCAAGGCGGCCGCGGCCACCAGGGCGAGCCCGGCGCTCACGCGGACCCAGAAGGGCTTGGCTCCGAGAAGCAGCAGCCCGTCGTTGAGCACGCCGATGAACAATACCCCGGCGGCCACACCGAGGAGGTTGCCCTTTCCCCCTCCGAAGGCCACCCCTCCCAGCAGGATGGCGCTCAGCACCTCGATCTCGATCCCTTCGCCGAGGGTCGGGGGAGCCGAGTTGAGCCGCGAAACGAGCACGATGGCCCCTATGCCGGCACCGACGCTGCTGGCGACGTAGAGCAGGAGGGGTAGCCGCCAGGGATTGATGCCGGCCCGGCGGGCGGCCTCCGCGTTCACGCCCAGAGCCACCATGTGCCGGCCCCACACCGTCTTGGTGTGGAACAGCGCGCCGATGATGAAGACGGCCCCGGCGATGATCACCGGGTTCGGGATCCCGACGCCGGGGAGGAGACCCTGGCCGATCTCGGCGAATCTGCCGGTCCAGCCGCTGGCCAGATCCCCGTCGTTCACCACGTAGGTCAGCCCGCGCACCGCGGTGTAGAAGCCCAGGGTGACGATGATCGGGGCGAACCGGCCCCGTGTCGCCAGGGTGCCCTGGCAGAGGCCGACGCCGGCCGCCACTATGATCGTGAGTGTGCAGGCCGTGACGGGGTGCGTTCCGGCCTCGAGCTGCTTCCCCAGCACGACGGCGCTCAAGCCGAGAGTGGACCCGACCGCGAAGTCGATGTAGCCCGACATCAACAGCAGGGCGGTGGGCACCGCCATGATCCCGACCACGGCCACCTGCAGGAAGATGAGCCGGATGTTGGACGTGGTCATGAATTTCTCGGACTGCGACCAGAAGAACAACACCTCCAAGACCAGCGCGATGACGATGCCGTTCCTGAGGAACCCGGCCCGGATGCGCGCCAACTGGGACTCGGGGTCTATTCCGACCGTGCTCGCCGCCGCGGCGGGGCGCGATCCAGAAGAGGAGTCTCCGGGTGTGTTCATGCTGGCTGGGATCGTCTCCGGTTGGAGCGGCCCATTTTCTTGGCGAGGATCAGCCGCCTGTGAATTCCTGGTAGGCGTCGAGGATCTCCTGAGCCCGGGCCGCGTCGTTCGGAGTGATCAACTCGTACGGCAGCTCCAGGTTCTCGGTGGTGTTGCCCTCGAGCAGGTCGATGGGAAGGTCGGCGACCGCCCGTCCCAGGTCATCGAGAACCAGTGCACCGCTCGCCCGGTAGATGCCGCCTTCGCCGCCGCCGGCAGCCAGCAGTTCGAGGGCCTCGTTCTGGCCGTCCATTCCGGCCACGAAGAACTCGCTGGCGTCGCGACCGGTCCTCATCTGGGCCAGGACAGCCTGGTAGGCGCCCAGGGCGCCGGCATCGTTGATGCCGATGATCATGGCGATGTTGGGGTTGGACTGGAAGAAGGTCTCGGTTGCCTCCAGGCCGGCGTCCTCTGCCACGACCGCGGCTTCGAGCGGGGCGACTCCGGTGGCGTTGACGATGATCTCCCTGATCGGATCGGTGCGCTGCGTGCAGGCCGATCCGCACTGGTCGAAGGTGAACAGGACCCAGGAGAAGTCGTTGCGATCCCCGGTGAAGTCCTCGTCCAGCCACCTGAGGGCCTCGTTGGCCACCTTCTCGGCGCCGGCCACATTCTGGTAGACGACGGCCGCGTCGCCGTTGGGAACCTCGGTCGAGTAGCCGACGAAGACGATGCCCGCCTCCTTGGCCTTGTCGATCGTCGGCTGGAGCGGCTCGATTCCGCACAGTGGCAGGGCCACGATGGCGTCCACCTGCTGGACGATGAAGTTCTCTATGTCCTGGACCTGCTGCTCGCAGTCGCCGTTGGCTGCGCCCTCGATGAACTCGTAGCCCCGGGACTCGGCCTGGATCCGGGCCGGGCCGGCCACGATGGGATAGATGCCGGCCGTCTCGTTGCCGTAGCTGAAGGCGACCGTCCCCGCGGACGAGTCGCCGTCGCCGCTGTCGCCGCTGCACGCGGCCGCGATCAGAGCGAGCGCCAGCAGCGCCGCGAAGAGACGAACAGTGTTCTTGAACATGGGATCCCCCTGTGTTGTGTTGGTCACCGGATGGTGTTGATGTGTCGATCAGGCTGGCACGAGGGCGGGCATCGACCGGTAGTAGTCGGTGTAGGAGACGATCTCGGTGTCTCTGGCTCGCGCGTAGGAGAGAAGGGAGCGGACCCACTGCGTGCCTGCCTCGTCGTAACGGAGCATGGCCCAGTCGTGGAAGCAGGCGCCGTAGGTGAGGTCATCGGCGACGATCTCGTCGATGGCGCCCTGCAGCACCTGGCCGAACTCCCGGCCCTTGTCGATGCCGTTGGCCTCGAACCAGATGCCGTCGAGCCAGTGCTGGAACGGGATCTCGAGGATTTCGGGATGTCCCTGCTCGGCGTACCAGAACGGCTGTGTCGAGATCGGGGTGGGGTTCTCTCCGTTGGCGCCCCGTCCCCACGAGCTGATGTACCGGATGCCGCACCGGGCGACGATGTCGAGCAGCTCGGGGCGGTCGCTCAACCCCAGGTAGTGGCCGTGGGGCGTGCGCAGCCCGATGCACTCGATCCCGAGGTGCTTGTCGATGGCGGCCGATGTCGTCATCAGCTCTGTCTCGAGCGCCTCCTCGGGCGAGGCCAGGAATACGCCCCCGTTCCAGTAGTCGGGCTTGAAGAGGGCGTGGCTGTAGGTGTGCTGCTGGATGTCGATCAGCGGATGGCGGACCAGCTCCTGGAACAGCGCGACGTGATGCACGAGCGTCCGGCCGCACACGAACAGCGTGGCCGGCGCGTCGAACTCCTCGTGGTTCCGGAGGATCACCTCCAGGCCCTGGGGTGTGGAATCCGGCTCGGTCGCCTGGACGATCCCGTGGTCGCCGATCCGGGCGAGGCCCTCTCCTATGGCGAACGACTCGACGTCGTAACCGACCAGCAACTGCGCCATTGGATCCCCTTCCTCCAGACGCGAAAGATCTGCGCTCCCTGACCAGAATATACTATAGGCGGCCGGCCACGGGCTAAGCCGCCGTTCCCGTGGTGATCAGCTGAACGAGATCCCTGGTGGTCACGTCGGCCAGTTCGATGTCGGCCACGGCGGCGCCGTGCCGCAGCACCACGACGCGAGAGCAGGCGTCGAGCACTTCCTGCATGTTGTGGCTGATCAACATGACGGCGAGCCCCCGGTCCCGCAGCGTCTTGATGAGTTCCAGCACGAGGCGGGACTGCTCGACGCCCAGCGCGGCGGCCGGCTCGTCCATCAGCACGATCTGGCGTCCCCAGGCCACGGAGCGGCCGACGGCCACCGCCTGGCGCTGCCCGCCCGAGAGCTTCTGGATCGGGTGGCGGACCGACGGGATGTTGATGTGCAGGCCCTCGAGGATCTCCTTCGCCTCGCGGTGCATACGGCGCTTGTCCATCCAGCCCGCGAGCCGCGGCCGGTGGCGGATCTCCCGGTTCAGGAAGATGTTGCCGGTGACGTCGAGCGTGTCGATGAGCGCGAGATCCTGATGGACGGTCTCGATGCCTCGCTCATGGGCATCGCGCGGCGATGCCAGCTCGACCTTCTCGCCATGGATGAGGATCTCGCCGGCGTCGGGCTTGATGATCCCGGCCACGCATTTGACGAGGGTCGACTTGCCTGCGCCGTTGTCGCCGATCAGTCCCAGCACCTCGCCGGCGTGCACGCCGAGGCTGACCTGGCGCAGGGCCTCGACCGCGCCGAAGGACTTGTCGATGCGCCGGACTTCGAGGACGGGGTCAGTCATGGCCGGCGGACGCCTGGAGCAAGCGTGAATGAGCGGAGGCCCGTCGCGTCGCAGCGGTGTCATTCCCGCTCTTGTTCGCTGCGCTCACGGGCCGCTCGGGCCACGGCCTCGCTGCGCGGCTCGCGATGACGCTCATCATCCGCTCCCTGTCCGCTCGGCCTCGTAGCCCTCGAGGGGCTGGATGAGGATTCCACCGTCTACCGCGAGGAGCGCGCCCGTTATGAACTCGGCCATGTCCGACGCCAGGAAGACGGCCGCCCGGCCCACGTCGTCGGGCTTGCACAGGCGGCCGAGCGGCGTCCGGTCCACGATGCCTGCCCACTGCGCCTCGAGATCGATGCCCTGCGGGGCTCCGGCCTTCACGAACTCGACGGCTCCCTCGGTCATGGCCGCTCCCGGGCACACGGCGTTGACGCGGATCCCGTGGGGCGCCAATTCCATGGCCAGCGAGCGGGTGAGTCCGGCGATGGCGTGCTTGGAGGTGGTGTAGTGCGCGAGCCCCTCCGCCGAGGGAACTTGGGCGTCGACCGAGGCGACGTTGATGATGACCCCCGTCCCCCTGGGCCTCATGCTGCGAGCTGCGGCCCGTGCGCACAGGAAGCCGCCCGTGACGTTGACGTCGAGTATGCGAGCGAACTCCTCGCGGGGCATCTCGGTGGCGAGATAGTTGGAGAACACGCCTGCGTTGTTCACCAGGATGTCCACCGGTCCGACTCGGGACCCGACGGCGCCGAACAGCCCTGCCACTGACGCTTCGTCCGATACGTCGACGCGGTGGCCGACACAGGTGCCCCCGGTCTCGGCCGCGATCCGGTCGGCGGTCGACCGGGCGGCGGCCTTGTTGATGTCGGCGACGGTGACGGTCGCCCCGGCTTCGGCCAGCCGCCGGGCGATCGCGGCCCCGAACCCTTGGGCGGCGCCGGTGACGATCGAGCAGCGGCCCTCCAGGGACCAGAGATCCGCGAGCGGGGTCATGGAAGTTCGCGCTCGAACAGGGACGGGACATAGGGCCGGAACTGCTCGAAGGGCATGCGGCGGGCCGGCAGTGCGTCGGGTCGCCATGGCTCGACTTCCTGACCGCCCTTGATGACACGGAAACGGCGCCGGTCCGCCAGCACGGACACGTTCTCATCGGGCCGGCCGTCGACTATCAGCATGTCGGCGTACTTGCCCTCGGTCAGCGTGCCGATCATGGCCGAGTGGGAGGGCACGGCGACCGCGGCGTCGCGGGTCATGCACAACAGGGCCCGCATGTCGGTCATGCCGAGATGGCTGACGAACAACTCCATCTCACGCGTATGCCATTGGCCGTAGGGCGTCATGGCGAAGCCGCTCTCGGATCCGGCGACAAGGGTCGCTCCCTGCTCATGGGCTTTGGAGAGGATGGAGACGGCTGCGTCCAGTTCCCGCCGGATGGCGTCGTTGGTGGCAGGTCGCATGCCGCCGGCCTCCAAGGAGTTGACGAGCAGTGTCATGGCCGGCAGCAGGGGGATGCGCCGGTCGAGCACCCTGTCGAGGGTCTCGGTGTCCATGTAGGACGCGTGCATGATCCAGTCGACTCCGGCCGCGGCCGCGTCGGCGACGGACTGCCGGGATCGGGCGTGCATGGCCAGCGGGCGTCCGAGCCGGTGGGCCTCGTCGACGGCGAGCTGCAGTTCGTCGCGCCGGAACGCGGCCCACTCGGTGGTCCCGGGTCCGGATCCGGCGATCTTGATCAGGTCCACGCCGTCCTTGACCTGGTCGCGTATCTCGCTCAGGAGTTCGTCGCGGCCGTGAACGAGCGCGCCGAACGAAGACTCTTCCACGTCGATCCATCGGGGCAGGGTGTCGCCGATGCCCTGCTGAGTGGTGATCTGCCGGCCCGCGGCCGAGAATCTCGGACCCTGGATGAGCCCGGCGGCCACTGCGTCGCGTACCGCGGGGGCGATCCCGGTGGGCCCGCCCGGATCGCAGGCGCTGGTCACCCCGGCCAGCAGCACCGTCTCGGCGTTGGCCGCCGCCCGGATGGCCCGGTAGGCCGACGGCGTGTAGATGTACAGTTCCTCCTCGGTGTGCGGCTCGCCGAAGCTGATGTGCATATGGCCGTCGACCAGCCCGGGCATGACCGTGGCGCCGTCGACGCTCACCGCCGGGATCGTCTCGTCGCTGAACTCGCGGGGCAGATCGTGCGACGGCCCGACCCAGGCGATCCGTTCACCGTCGATCACCACGGTGCCGTCGGTGATCGTCGTCTCGTCGACGCAGGGAAGCAGTCGGGCATTCTCGATGCGGCGCAGTCGGAGGCTGGGACTGTTCATCGTTGCTCCTTCGATCCGGCGATCTAGCACGGGATGAGTGGGAAGTACTCGCCCCCTATGGGTTGCCCTGCGGACAGCCCCACCTCTGCGTCACTGTAGTTGTACTCGTATCGCTGCGATCCCAGCCAGATGGTTCCATCTCCCACGAAGCGGATCACGAGGGCCCGTCTCGGATGGTCGGTCCGGTTCGGTCCTGACGCGTGCCACACGAGCGATGAGTGGAAGGACGCCTCGCCGGCCCCGAGGGCGACCGTCCGCACCTCGAACCCCATAGCGGCCGGATCCCCCATGGGCTTGACCACGGCGGGTCGCTGATCCCGCATGTACGGCGTTCCGGTGCCGAAGACCGACGGCAGGCGCTCTCCGGTCAGATGGCTGCCCACGGCCATGCGCATGGCACCGTTGCGGGCGTCGGTGTCGTCCAGGGCAATCCACGCCGTCACCGCGTTCGGCTGGGCCAGCGGCCAGTAGGGGAAGTCCTGGTGCCATTTCAGCTCGCCCCCCGATCCCGGAGCCTTGGTGAGCGCGTTGTCCTCGAGGAGGCGCACCCGGCGGGTCCCGATGAGCTGTGAGGCCCAGCGGGCCAGGGTCGGATTGAACACGAAGGGCTGGATCTCGGGCTCCACCCGCCACAGATTGAACAGGAACTCGACGGGACCGGCGCCGGTGGGCCGCGGCTCGTCGACGTCGGGCCACAGGTCGGGGTCCAGCAGGTCGTAGACCCGCCCCTCGTCCCGTTCCCGGTCCTGGACCGAGGCCACGAGACCGCGCAGGGCGTCGACCTCTTCGTCGTCGAAGACCCGCCCCGGGCACAGGTATCCCGACTCGTAGAAATCGAGGATCTCTGAACCGCTCAGGAGATCGTCACGGGCCGTCATTGTAGGCAAGGCTATAGTATATCTTTCGGTCACTCATCGAGCGCGTCAGGCGTGTTCGAAGCCACAATCCGGGAGGCGGGAGACGTGGGAGAGCAAGTGGTTCGAGCGGACACGACAGAGCCTGACGACTGGTCGGGCACCGCCTTCGCGCACTTGGACGTGCGGTCGCTGATCTCCGAGGATCGCCTCGGCTCGGAGAAGGTGATGGTAGGTCAGACCATCTACCCGCCCGGAAGCACTCATGAGCATCACCTCCACCCCGACGCGGAGGAAGTGGTGATCGTCATGTCGGGCACCGGCTGGCACCGGGTCGGATCGGAGTTCTACGACATCGGCCCCGGTGACATCGTCTTCATTCCAGCCAACGCGCCGCACTCCGCTGGCAGCGATCCGGGAGAGCCGATGGTGATTCTGTGGATCCTGGGGGGTGTTCCATCGCTGGAGAAGGCCGGCTATGTGTCGGTGCCGACGATCCTTCGAAATCGGTGACCGAGCTCTGGCAGCTGGGGGCTCGCGCCCTTGCCCGACTCTATGGTGCCCGCCAGGCCGGCCCTGTCGAGGCGCTCGACGCTTCGCTCGAGCGGCTTCGGGCCGTCGAACCGATGGTCGGGGCCTTCGCATGCGTCCTTGACGAGGAGGCCCGCTCGGCCGCCCGCGTCCTGCAGGACGAGCTCTACAGGGGCGTGAGCCGTGGTCCCCTTCACGGCGTTCCGGTGGCCGTGAAGGAGCTGTTCGACGTTGAGGGCGCTCCGTGTGACTACGGGTCCGATGTGCTGTCGGGCCGGGTGGCGGTGGCTGATGCCGAGTTGGTTCGCCGGCTCCGGCAGGGCGGGGCGCTGATCGTGGGCACGACCCGCTCCCACGAGTTCGGATGGGGCATCACCACCCAGCATGAGCGAAGGGCCGGCACCCGGAATCCCTGGAATCTCGATCGCATCCCCGGCGGGTCCAGTGGCGGATCGGGCGCCGCCGTCGCGGCGGGGATGGTCCCGGTGGCGGTGGGCAGCGACACGGGGGGCTCGATCCGCATCCCGGCCAGCTTCTGTGGAGTGGCCGGCCTGAAGCCCACTTTCGGCCGGATCAGCCGCACGGGCGGCATGGCGCTCGCACCCTCGTTCGACACCGCGGGAGCGCTGGGCCGGACGGTGGGGGATGCGGCGGTTGTGGTGGGGGCCATGAGCGGAGCCGATGGCGCCGACCCGGCCTGCCCGCCGGATCTGCCGCCTCCTGAAGTCCCTGTAGCGCGGGATTCGCTTGACGGCGCTCGCGTCGGCGTCTCGTCCGACCTCATGGACGTCGGACTCGACGAGTCCATCAAGGCGGTGTTCGACGCCGCGGTGGGTCTCCTGGAGGAGTTGGGCGCCCAGATTGTGGAGGTCGGCCTGCCCGACGCGGAGTCGATCCGGTCGGCGTTCGTGCCTCTGCAGATGGCGGAGGCCCATCACGTGCACCACTCGATGGGGCTGTACCCGCAACGGGCTGCCGACTACGGCTCCGACGTGCGCTCGCGGCTCGAGGCGGCGACCGATGTGTCGATCGGGGACTACCTGGCCGCCTCGGAGCAGCGTCGCCGGATCGTTGCGGCGTTCGAGCGGGGACTGCGGTCCGTGGACGCCGTCTTGAGTCCGGTGTCCGGGGTCGGGCCGAGTCGTGTCGACGACAGTGATCGAGCGGTCTGGAACGGCCGGACCCGGCCTCTGCGGGACGCAGTGATGATCTTCACCGTGCCGCACAACGTGACCGGCCTGCCTACCAGCATCGTGCCCGTCGGCGTCGATGCCGACGGTCTGCCCGTGGCCGTTCAGCTGATGGCCGAACGTTGGCGGGAGGACAAGGCTGTCGAGATCGCGGCGGCCCTCGAACTGGCCGTCGAGCCGCCCGCGGCAGCGTTCCCCGAACTGGCCGTCGAGCCGCCCGCGGCAGCGTTCCCCGAACTGGCCGTCGAGCCG
>JAPPLH010000070.1:92270-99604 GCA_028819505.1 Acidimicrobiaceae bacterium | reverse complement strand
GCCCGCGGCAGCGTTCCCCGAACTGGCCGGTCACGCCGCCGCAGCAACATCAAGCGAATAGGAGTCCTGGCATGCCCTACGCACAGTCCGACGACGCTCGGATCTATTTCGAGCAGCACGGCGACGGCTCGGGCCCGCCTCTGGTTCTGATACGGGGCACCGGAGCCGACGGGACGCGCTGGATGCCTCAGGTGGAGGCCTACTCGCCCGAGGTTCCGTGCGTGATCTTCGACGGAAGAGGCGTGGGCCAAAGCGACACCACACCGGCCCCGTACACGGTGGAGCAGATGGCCGGCGACACTCTCGCCGTCATGGACGAGGCCGGCATCGATGCAGCCCACGTCGCGGGCTCGTCGCTGGGAGGGGCCATCGGCCTCCACCTGGCCGTTCATGCTCCCGATCGGGTGCTGACCCTGCAACTGCACTCGAGCTGGCTGGCCACTCGGGGCTTCTCCGCTTACTCGCTGGGCCTGCTGAAGAAGTTCCTCGTCACCGGCGGGACCGACTTCTACTACGAGGCGACCCTGCCGCTGCTGTTCAGCTGCTCCTTCATGATGGACAACTTCGATCACCTCATGAAGATCCTCGCCCACATGCAGGCTCACTCGGCTACCAGGGAGGGACTGCTCGGGCAGATCGAGGCCAATCTCAGCTACGACCTCAGCGCCGAGGCCGGACGGGTGAAGGCTCCGACCCTCATAACGGTCGGCGATCTCGACTACGTGCTGCCCGTGTCGTGCTCGCGGGAGCTGCATGGGGCCATCGCCGGGTCCGAACTGGTGGTCTTCGAGGGTTGCGGGCACCTGGTGACGATGGAGAATTCCGAGGAGTTCAATCGGGTCACGCTCGACTGGCTGAGGCCCCACCTTCGCTAGGAGCGTCCCTGCAGCGCGGGCTAGGAAACCGATGGCTCCAGGGACTCGCGGTGGCATCCGGCCACGCGCTTGCAACTGTCCGACAGCGTGGCCATCTCGTCGAAGGTGATCACGTCCTCGAAGCCCCGGCACCGCCGATTCGCTGGCGTGTGCTCAGTCCACAGTCAGTCAGCGTGTTGTCTAGTCAGCGTGTTGTCGACGCCGACGGGTCGTCTCTGTTCTCAAGGGCGGCTCGTATTGCACCGCCGCCATCGGGGAACGGTCGATGATGCAGCGGCGCCTCAAGCTCGCGGCCCGTTTGCTGAAGTTGGGAACGCTCCTCGTCGGTGCTTGACGTGTGAAGATCCCAGCAGTCGAGGAGCAGGCCTTCGCGTTCGTCGACCACTCGCAGCATCTCGGGGAGCTCAAAGACCCTGCGCCCCGAGTCCGCGTCGAGGGTCTCGGTAAGGGCACCGCGGTCGACCAGATCAGCCACGGCGCGCCTTGTTGCCCTCGGAGAACGCCCAGTTGTTTCGCTGAGGAATGTTGTGGTAGCCGCAGGCATGGTGGACATACGCTCCAGGACCGCTGCCGCGGCCGAATGGGAACGCAGCCCGAGTTCCGTCCATGACTGCTCCATGCGGTTGATGACGTCGGCGACGACCTGGGCGTAGCGACACGCGACGGCCACCGCGTCGGCCACGTAGTCGATGGCCGCGGACGCGGCCCGTGAGCGCTCCGGGTCGGATTCATCGCCGACGTAGGTCTGATAGGGCTGTAGCACCTGGTAGTAGTCGTCCTTGCGTGCCGCCACCGCCGCTGAGAGCGGCAGGGGAAGGCTCGGCTCCATATCGCGGCTCATCACCGTGTGGATGAGCGCTCGCCCGACGCGCCCGTTCCCGTCGACGAAGGGATGGATGGTCTCGAACTGCAGGTGGGCTAACGCTGCCTTCGCGATGGGACTCCCCCAAACGGGCGCCGACACATACTGCAATGTGTCGTCGAGCAGAGGGCGCACGCTTTCGGGCGGCGGGGGGACGAAGTGTGCTTGCGCGGGGGTTCGCTGGTGGCTGTGCCCCACCCAGTTCTGCTCATCTCGCACATACCCCGACTCGAGTTGTTGGCTGGTGTTGGAGAACAGTCGCCGATGCATCTCCTCGACGTCGACAACCGTGACCGGTGCCCCGCGGCGCTGCCCGACTGCGATCGCATGAGCATTCAGCCGGACATTGCCCAGTGCCTGGCGGTCCATTTCGGCACGTGTGGGATTGGGGGCGGCCCGCAACGACTCCAGCAGGCTCAACGACCTCAGCGTCGTGCGGATCCCCTCCACATCGCTCGACGCGATGCCCTCGGCGCGGTTCAGGCACCATTCCAGCGCCCGGGACTGCGGAGCATCCAGCGTCCATGCTCGCAGCGAGTCGCTGGCGACTCCGATCCGCTCGATTGTCTGCGGGCCGGGACTCGGGACCCAACCTGCAAGCCGATGAGGCACATAGGCGTCATAGGGCTCGCTCACCTGACTGGTCCCGCGCCAGTAGTTCCATGTCCGCCTTACGAGCCTGCCCACAGCGCAAGGCTAACGGCACCCGAGTGTGCGGCCACTTTTTAATCAAAACTGTCTGCCTCATCGTCAATGCGGCCAGTTCTACATATGAAATGGCTGCCGAATGGTGAGGCGCGGCCACTTCTCGCCGGGAGAACCGGCCACTGAACAGCCCAAGAGTGTGAGCTAGCCGCTCCTGCTCTCGGCTCCCAAGGACACGCGATGGCGCTTCTTGTGTAACATTCTTACACATTCGTCGGATCGTAGGAGGAGTGGGATGGCCCGGGTGCAGTTGGTGATGCCGGATGAGGACCGGGACCGCTACGTGGAGCAAGCGCGGCGCGAAGGCCTGTCCTTCAGCGCCTGGCTGCGTTGCGCTGCCCGTGAGCGCCTTGAAGCCCGTCAGAGTGCCACACGGTTCGAGTCGCCTGCGGAAGTCAGGGAGTTCTTCAGGGCGCTGGAGCGGATGGACGGACCCGAGACGGAGCCGGACTGGAGCGAACACCTGCGTGTCCTGGGCGAGGCGAGGCGCCGGGGAGCCGCCCCAGCGTGATCTTCGTGGACACCAACATCGTCATGTACGCCGTGGGGAGGCCTCACGCCCTGCGAGCAGAGGCGCAGCGATTCTTCGCCGCTGCCGTCGACTCCGGTGAGCGGCTCTGCACCTCCGCTGAGGTCATGCAGGAACTCGCGCACGTGTACATCGCCACCAGCCGGCTCAGAACACTCGACGCAGCCTTCGAACTGATTGGCGGCGTCGAGATCGAGGTCTGGCCGCTGGAGGCGGCGGACGTCGTGCTGGCCCGGCAGCTTCACGCGCAGCATCCCAACCTTCAGGCCCGGGATCTGTGCCATCTGGCAAGCTGCCGCAGGCGGGGCGTCACCAGCATCAAGACCTTCGACCGGGCGCTGGCCGCGGTGTCCGACGGACCGGACGCTCCCTGACGGCCCTACCGCTGCCGGCAATGGCCCGTCGCCGGCTTCAGGTCGTGGGAGCGTCGGACATGGGTCGGGGCGAGTCGGCCAGGTAGGACTCCAGCGAGTCGTCCATAGCGTCCTCCCACGACGTGTGGTGGATGGGCGCCACCGTGCCTGTCAGCGGCGAGGTGTGGCCGTGGTCGCGGTACCCGATTATCGACTGCTTCTTGTGCTTCTTCCAGTCGTGGAACATCTTGTTGACCAAGGGCGTGTTGAAGTCCGGGTAGTCGGTCTGGTCCACCAGGTCCTGGGTGTAGGCCCCCTGGAAGTCGATGCACGCGTAGTCGTCGGCCAGCGCGTCCTCCTCGGCCTGGGCCGCCTCGATCCAGCGGGCCTGCTCGTCCGCGCCGGGCAGCTCGATGCGCCCCAGGATCACGTCGCGGGCGTACCAGGCCTGCGCGTCGAACATGTTGAACGTGTACCACTGGTCCTGCATCCCCAGATAGAGGATCCGGTTCTCGGGCTGGAACACCACCCCGCGGTAGAGCATCGAGGTGGCCAGGCGGTTGGCGGTGACCAGGCGCAACTCGTCGTCCATGAACGGGAAGTGGTGCAGGTAGCCGGTGCATGAGACGATGGCGTCGACCTCGGCGGTCGAGCCGTCGGCGAAGTACACGGTGCGGCCGTCGACATGGGTCAGGATGGGCTTCTCGGTGATGCCGTCGGGCCAGTCGAAGCCCATGGGGCCGCTGCGTGAGGTGCACACCACCGAGCGGGCCCCGTACTTCCAGAGCTGCGAGGCGATGTCCTCGGCCGAGTAGCTCGACCCGATCACGAGCACGTCGCGGCCGGCGAACTGCACCGCGTCGCGGAAGTCGTGGGCGTGCAGCAGCGTGCCGCCGAAGGTCTCGTAGCCCGGGTAGGGGGGCATGTTGGGGATGGAGAAGTGCCCGGTGGACACCACGACGTGGTCGAAGTCCTCGCTGGTGTCGGCGTCGTTGGCCTGGTCGTGGGCGGTGACCGTGAACCCGCTGCCGCCGGCTGACCGGCTGACGCGGCGCACCGCGTGGCTGAACCGGATCTGGTGGCGGAAGCCGCTGCGCTCAGCCCGTCCGATGATGTAGTCGTAGAGCACCTCGCGGGGCGGGAACGAGGCGATGGGCTTGCCGAAGTGCTCCTCGAAGCCGTAGTCGGCGAACTCCAGGCACTCCTTGGGGCCGTTCGACCACAGGTAGCGGTACATGCTGGCGTGGCAGGGCTCGCCGTGCTCGTCGAGCCCGGTGCGCCACTCGTAGTTCCAGAGACCTCCCCAGTCGGACTGCTTCTCGTAGCAGACGACTTCGGGCGCCGACGGGCTGCCCGCCCCCGGATCGCGGGCGAAGGCGTGCAACTGCGACAGCCCGCACGGTCCTGCGCCGATGACAGCCACTCGTGTCATGATCGTGATCCCCCCTGTGGTTAGGTGTGTCTGTATCTACAGTGAAATCTAGTCCGTGTTCGCACGGCTCGCCGGAGCGTTCAGGCTAGGCCGCGGACCCGGGTCTTGCCGGGGTCGTAGAACGGGTACCGCACCACCTCGGCCGCGATCCGCTTCTCGTGGCCGTCGAGCTTGCCGACCTCCACGGCGGTGCCGATCTCGGCGTGCTCCACCGCGATGCGGCACAGGGCGACGTTGGAGCGCAGTACGGGGGAGATGGTGCCGCTGGTGACCACGCCCACCTGGTTGCGGCCGGCGTACACGCCGTCGCCGTGGACCGCGGGCTCGCCCCCGTCGAGCTCCAGGCCCACCAGCCGCCGCTGCGGGTTGTCGCGGCGCCGCAGGAGGGCGTCCCGGCCGATGAAGTCGTCCTCCTTCGTCTTGAGCGGCACGGTGAAGCCGATGCCGGCCTCGTAGGGGTCGGTCTGGTCGCAGAACTCGTGCCCGGCGAAGATCAGGCCGGCCTCGATGCGCAGGATGTCGAGCGCGGCCAAGCCCATGGGCGCCAGGCCGTGGGAGGCGCCGGCCTCGAAGATGGCGTCCCACACCGCGGGCGCGTCGGTGGGGTGGCAGAACACCTCGTAGCCGAGCTCGCCGGTGTAGCCGGTGCGGGACACCACCAGCGGGATCCCGTCGTAGTCGCCGATGCGGGCGATGGCGAACCGGAACCATCCCAGCTCCGCGATCGTCGGCTGGTCGGGCCGGGTCCAGATCACCTGCTCGAGGATCCGGCGGCTCTCGGGCCCCTGGACCTGGAGGTTGTGGAGCTGCTCGGTGGAGCTGCGCACCCACGCCTGCAGCCCCAGGCGCCGGGCCTGCTCCCGCAGCCAGACGCCGCTGTAGCCGAGCTGCCCGCCGATCCAGCGGAAGTTCTCGCGCCCGATCCGGAACACGGTGCCGTCGTCGATCATGCCGCCGGTGTCGAGGCACATGGCCGTGTACGACACCTGGCCGTCGGCCAGCCTGCGGACGTCGCGGGTGACGCAGGTCTGCATCAGCAGCTCGGCGTCGGGGCCGGTGACCTCGTACTTGCGCAGCGGGGAGAGGTCGATGGCCGCCGCGGCCTGCCGGCAGGCCCAGTACTCCGCTACGGGACCGTGGGCCGTGTAGGAATCGGCCAGCCAGTAGCCGCAGTACTCGCTGAAGCTGCGGGTCAGCGCGGAGGTGCGCCGATGGAACCCCGTCTCTTTGGTCAGCTGCGCCTCGGAGTCTGCGGTCATGCGGGTCGCCGTCGCTTTCTTGAACCGGTTGGCAGAGGGATAGACCCGCACCGCGATGTCGGTGGGGTTCCAGGCGTTGGCCGCGTCGATGTCGTCGGGGCAGGAGGTGGACACGCACACCAGGTCCTCCAGGGCCCGCAGCAGGACGTAGTCGCCCGGACGGGACCAAGGCTCGTCGATGTAGATCTGGTTGCGGTCGTCGAGGTTGGTGTTGTAGAAGAAGTTGACGGCCTCCCAGCCCCGGCGGCGGGCCACTCCGTAGGGGCCGAGCTCGTCGTTGATGTTCTCGGTGCAGTTGACGTGGCCGGGGTAGCCCATCTCCTCGTAGTAGCGGGCGTTGCAGGCCGTGTTGAACGTGTCGTGGCGACCGACGGTGTCCTGGACCACCTCGACCAGGGGCCGCATCCTGGCGTTGAAGAACTTGGAGTAGAGGCCGGGCGCAGGGCAGCTCGCGCCCATGAGGGTGCGGGTGATGGTGGCGTCCAGGCAGAGATCGGCGCCCGCCTCGAGGTCGGCGACCGCGAAGCACTGGAAGTCCGAGCACTGCCGTCCCTCCACGTCGACCACCTGGAACCAGTCGCCCTTGGCCACCTGGTAGGCCCTGGCCGTGCTGCGCCCGATGATGAAGTCCTGGCTGGGATCGGCCAGCGGCGCGGGCAGCAGCGGCTCGGTCCCGGAACGGCTCAGGTCGCGACGGTACACGTATGCGATCAGGTCGGTGGGGGGAGAGCCGCCGTGCGCGGACATGGCCTCGCCCGGCGCGACGATCACGCAGGCGACGTCCTGGTGGGCCACCACCCGGGTCCGGGCGCCGGGAGTGGTGTCGTCGCCCAGGACCCTCGACGGGGTCGCGGCCCGCAGCGCGGTCAGGTCCACGCCGGCGCGTTCCAGCCCGGCCCTCACCCGGCGGGCGTCCTGCAGCGGCGCGGAGAGGACGCCCACTGCGGCCGGCGCCCCGGCTCCCCGGCGGCGGCTGCCGTTGCCGCTGCCGGGGGAGCAAGGGGGGCCGAGCAGGCTCGGATCGGATCTTCCGGCGGCGTCGAACGCCACCAGTTCGCAGGGCTGGCGACCTTCGGGATCGACGATCTCCAGTTCGTCGCCCGAGTCGAGTGCCAGCACTGTGGCGCCGCCGCCGGTCACCCGGTAGCGCTCCACTCCCGGTCCCGGCACCAGCAGTCCGGGGACTGCCGCCATGGACTGCTGCGGTGCGATCGTGGACGGTGCCATCGACGCCTCCCGGGACGCGGAAACTGGCCCGGCCAGTCTCGCCGCACCGTGGCCCCGGCGCAAACGAACACAAGGGTTGGAGGCGGCGAGCG
>JAPPLH010000070.1:51099-92170 GCA_028819505.1 Acidimicrobiaceae bacterium | reverse complement strand
CTCGCCGCACCGTGGCCCCGGCGCAAACGAACACAAGGGTTGGAGGCGGCGAGCGGGTCGAGATGCGCAAGGGCGTCAGCGCCTCCGTCTGCCTAGAGGCCCTGAAAGCCCTCCCCCAGGTTCGTCGTGGTCGTCGCCGGGGGTCGAGACGTCGACGAACATGTCCCAGACCAGCAGCGCAGCGGCAGCGACGGAGGCCGCCGCCGCTATCCAGAGTCCGGCCGCGGGGTCGGTCTCGGCGTCGAGGATCCTCCGGATCGTGACGGCGCCCGCGAAACCGGCGCCGATCCAGGCCGGCCGCCAGCCCGCCTGGACGAGTCCTGCGGTGACGAGGCCCACGACTAGGACCATCTGGCCGTCAGTCACGGCCACCCCCTGCACCGACTCCGCTCCGCCATCGGCTGCGACGGTGTGCCACGGCAGGAACATCGCCGCGGCTGCGACGACCGCGCACAGCTGTGCGATCCGCTTGCGTGGGATCTTCACAGCCGGAGGTCAGGGCACCCGAAGCCGAGCAGGGACCGGCGCCGCCGCCGTGTTCGGCGACGCGGCGCCGGTCCGCCTTGAATGGGGTGAGCCTGTTGTCAGAGAGCCTGGATGGCGATGATCGTGAAGACGATGCAGGCCAGGCAGAGGATGACGACGGCCATCTCGATGCCCTTGTTGTGGCCGTGCCCGCCCTTGAGCTCGAAGTGCTTGCGCCTAGCCATGTTCAGCCCTCCGCGTTGTGCTTGTCGGCGAGATGGTCGGCCGCCTCGTTGAGGAGTTTGTCCTCACGGCCGGTGATCATGAGCATCGCGACAACCGAGACGACGATGCCGATGATCGCCAAGACCACCGAGGCGGTGTTGCCGCCTGGCCCCCAGGTGAAGTACCCGGTGGTGCCGTCGGCCGCTTCCAGCGCGGCCTCCCAGCTGTCGTACGGGAACGTGTTCATTCAGTCCTCCTGTCGGATGAACGAGGTTGGTTGTTGTGCTTGTCGTGTCGTCTCGCCTGCTGCTGGGCTCGCTTGCGCTTGCCCCAGTACCCGGCGGCGGCGACCACCGTGTACATGACGGCGACAGCGAGAGCGAGTTGCAGCCACGAGGCGGACACCCTGCTAGCGGCTGTTGGCGTAGTCGGCGTGCAGCGGGCCCGCTGAGACCACTTCGGTGCCGTCGGCCTCGATGATGGTCTCGTCGGCACGACCGTGCTCCGGGAAGAAGTCCATGCCGTACTCGGCCATGTCGAGTCCCTCGAGCTCCACCTCGGGCGGCACCCGCAGCAGGTTGAGCTTCTTGAGGATCATCGAGGCGAGGTAGCCCGTGAAGAACGCCAGCGGTATGAGCGCGGCAGCCCCGACGAGCTGGCCCAGGAAGCTGGACTCCACCCCGGCTGGACCGGTGGGGTATCCGCCCGCGAATATCCCTACGCACATCACGCCGAAGAAGCCCATCACGCCGTGGACGGTCACCGCGCCGACGGCGTCGTCGATGCGGGCCTTGGTGTCGAACCAGTTGCCGACGTGGAAGGCTATCCCGGCCGAGAAGAAGGCCAGGATCAGGACCAGGTTCGGGCTGTAGATGTCGGCGCCGGCCGAGACGGTGACCACCCCGGCGAGGCCTCCCGAGATGGTCCAGAACGGATCGCCCCGCGAGAAGACGTAGCCGCCCGCGAATCCGCCCGCGAAGCCCATCGTGATGGTGTAGGTGATCGCCGACAGCGTCATCGGGTCCAGATAGATGTTGGTCCAGCCCGGGACGGTGTTGGCGGTGATGGCGACGCACGCCGCGTAGAAGGCGTAGAACCCGGTGAAGATGATCATCAGCCCCATCAGCGTCATGTGGACGTTGTGGGGCTTGAAAGTCCTCGCGTTGCCGTCGGCGTCGTAGCGGCCGAGTCGAGGTCCGAGATTGAACAGCACGCCCAGGGCGAAAAGCCCCGAGATGCCGTGGACTACGCCTGATGCCGCGAAATCGTGGTAGCCGAAGTGGGTGACCAGCCAGCCGCCGGCGCTCCAACCCCAGGCCGCGGCCACGACCCAGACCAGACCGCCCATCAGCGCGGTCAGCCAGAGGTAGGCCGATATCCGGATCCGCTCCAGCACGGCGCCCGACATGATCGATCCCGTCGTCCACGAGAACAGCACGAAAGCCGCCCAGAAGACTCCGGTGATGTTGTCTCCGAGGTTCGGTCCCGCGGAGCCGTCCCACGGCAGGCCGTACTGGTCGCCGCAGAAGTAGAGCTCCGAGAGCCCTGCGGGCATCGCTCCGTCGGGTGAGACCGTGAACTTCAAGCCTTCTTGCATGCAGAAGTACACGTACCACCCGAAGTAGTAGAACGTCGGCGTCACCACAGCGATCGTCATGATGTTCTTCATTGCCGTCGACATGATGTTCTTGCGGCGGCTGACGCCGGCCTCGTAGGTCATGAACCCCACGTGCAAGAGCCACATGATCGCGACGGTGAAGAAGTAGTAAGCCTCGGTGAACACAACTGACGTGTCCATTGACTCACCCCCAATTCTTCTTGTTCGCTCCGACCGATCGGCCGGACCCTCGGACATTAGCACAGACCGTGCCGCGGTTCCCATCGGGCGCTTTCCGAGGGTTCGCGAACCTTTCCCAGGGTTCGCGAATTGCTGCCAAGGCTGGCGTCGCGGCGGCCACGCCTCCCCGAACTTGTCGAGCCTGCACTAGCGGGCCGCGGCGGCCGCGTGGTGGGGGCTTCGCTGCGCTCACGGGACGCTCGGGCACGGCCCCCGCCCTGACGGTTCGGGCTCGCGCGCCTGTCGGCCCGGTCTCTACTCCCGGTCCGGGTCGTGGACGATGACCTGCTCGAGCTCTCCGGTGCCGGCGTCCACCCAGATGTCGGCCTTGTGCAGGAAATCCCCGGGACCGCCCTCGGGGCCGTCCACTGTGAACACCACCACCCACATGGGCCTCGACGGGAATCCCTGGCGCAGCACTCTCGCCTGGGTCTTCTCGGGAACGAAGGCTCTCGGGTGGGAGTCGAGCGCGGCTCGCGCCGTGGCCACCGCCCGCTCCTCGCTGACGTCGGTGCCGGTGCAGCCCCGTGTGGCCACCATCGCCACGAGCACCACACCGACTGCGATGAGCAGCTTGGTGCGTCCCGGCAGCCCCAGGGCCCGCCCGAACAGGCCGCGCGGCCTCTCGGCGGGCTTGTCGGAGGGTCTCGACGACCACCGCGGCATCGCTCAGTCCTCCCGCGGAGGGCGGACGAGAAAGCGCAGGACCATGTACCCCGGCACGTGCGTGATGGCCACGACGCTCACCCACCAGAGCATCACCGTGGTCCGGTAGCCGCGCTCGCGGCACTCCCAGACAGCCAGCCCTGCCGCGGCGACCAGCAGGATCCACAGCACGAGGCTCTGGCGGATGGCGTCGCCCCCGCTCAACCAGTCGAGGAGGATCAGCAGGCCCACCGCGTCATCCTCCCGCCGCGGGCCGCGGCTCGCTGGCCGGGTACACCTTGATGGAGATGAAACGTATCGGCAACTCGACGAGCTCGACCGGGCCATGGGCCACCTCGCCGTGGATCTGCATCGTGTCGCCCGCATCGAGGCGGTAGGACTTCCCGCCGTAGCCGTAGTCGATGGATCCCTCCAGCACATGGATGAACTCCACCCCGGGATGCTGGTAGAGGGGGAACACGCCGCCGGGCTCGGTGATGGTGGTGATCATCGGCTCGATCACCCGGTTGGGGCCGCGCAGGGTGCCGAGATCCTGGTAGAGGCGGCCCGGCCCGCCTCCCTGGTGATGGATCTCGTGGCCCTCGCCCGCCTTGACGATCACCAGGTCGTGCTCCTCGTCGAGGCCTCGGAACAGGGCGGTGACCGGGACTCGGGCGGTGGCCGCCAGCCGCACGAGGGTCGACAGGCTCGGCGCGCTCTGGCCGTGCTCGATCTTGGAGAGCATACCCAGGGAGATCTCGGCGCCGGCCGCGAACTCCGACATCGTCATGTCCAGCGACCGGCGGAACTCCCGGACCCGGCTCCCCACCACGCGGCACAACTCCTCGGTGGAGACCGAGGGGCCCAGCGAGCCGGTGAGCTCCGGGTCGGCGCGGTCGCCGTCGGAACCGGACTGGGTGGCGTCCGCGAGCGCCATGCCGGAGATGATGCCAGACATCGGGGTTCGGAGGGTACTGGCCCCGGCCGGCCGGTGGTCGGTGCGGCGTCAGCGGCACGCCACCGGTACACGGTGGTACTGGCCCCGGCCGGCCGGTGGTCGGTCTGCCGGCGGCGCATCCTGCCGGCGGTCCGGCAGGGCACGGGATGGTCCTTGCCGAACTCGATCCGCGCCCGGCCCGCCGCATTGGCTGACGGCTGCGGTCCGGGCGTATCGTCGGAGCGATGATCTCGGGAATGAACCACGCCGTCCTGTACGTGCGCGACGCCCGCCGCCACCAGAGGTTCTACGCCGGGGTGCTCGGCTTCAACACGGTGATCGACGGGCCCGGCGCCTACGTGTTCATGCGGGCGCCGGGATCGGCGAACCACCACGACATCGTCTTCTTCTCGATCGGCGAGGACGCGGCCCCCTCCCAGGCGGGCCGCAGCACGGTCGGCCTGTACCACATCGCGTGGGAGGTCGGCACCCTCGACGAGCTGGCCGAGATGCGCGAGCGGCTGGTCGAGGCCGGCGCCCTGGTGGGCCAGAGCGACCACGGCCCCAACAAGAGCCTCTACGCCAAGGACCCCGACGGCTTGGAATTCGAGGTGATGTGGCTGGTGCCGCCGCAGCACTGGGGAGACGAGGAGCATGAGGCCATCATCCGCCCGCTCGACCTCGACGCCGACCGGGAGCGGTTCGCCGCCCTCGGATGACTCCTCGCCCGGGGAATCTCGAGGAGCGCCCACCATGAGCATCGCCGGGACCCTCGACAACCCGTACTGCTACTTCCTCGACGACGACGCCTTCGTCGAGACGGCCCGCCCCGGTTTCCGGCACCGGGTGATAACCGGCGAGCACCTGCAACTCTGCTTCTGGCGCATCGCCGGAGGGGCTCAGGGTTCGGTGCTGCACAACCACACCGAGAACGAGCAGCTAGGGGTCGTCATGCGGGGCAAGCTCGATTTCCGCATCGGACCCGGGGGCGCCAACGACGAGCGCATCGTGCTCGGCGAGGGCGACTCGTACCTGGCGCCCCGCTCGGTCTGGCACGGCGACTCGGTGTTCATCGGCGACGACGTCTACGGCGAGTGCTGGATCCTCGACGTGTTCGCCCCGCCCCGCTCCGACCTCGCCGACACGGGCTGACCGCCGCTTGTTTCCCGCTCTTGTTCGCTTCGCTCACGGGCCGCTCAGGCCTGTTTCCCGCTCTTGTTCGCTTCGCTCACGGGCCGCTCAGGCCCAGGGGCCTCCCAAGCTCGGCCTCTGACATGGCCGACTGGCGGCTGGCCGTCGACATCGGCGGGACCTTCACCGACGTGGTGCTGCTCGACAGCCAGTCGGGCCGGGTGGTGGTGGACAAGACCCTCACCACCCCGGCCGCGCCTCTGGAGGGCGTGCGGGCCGGCGTCACCCAGCTCCTGTCCAAGGCGCAGGTCGCGCCGGCGGAGATCACCGCGCCCATCGTGCATGCCACCACCCTCATCACCAACGCCCTGATCGAGGGTCGCACCGGCCGGGCCGGACTGGTGACGACGGCAGGTTTCGGCGACACGCTGCTGATCCGCGACGAGCACCGCTACGACATGTACGACCTTCAGATCGAGTTCCCCGATCCCCCCATCGGTCGGGATCTCACCTTCGAGATCGATGAGCGCACGTCGGCCGCCGGCGCCGTGCTGGCCGAGCCTGCGGACGCCGACTTGGACCGGCTCGCCTCGCAGTTGGCCGATGCGGCGGTGGAGTCGGTGGCCGTGTGCCTGCTCAACTCCTACGTCAACCCGGCCAACGAGCATGCCGTGGCCGAGCATCTCCGCGTCGAGCTCGGAGTGCCGGTGTGCGTCTCGGCCGAGATCTCGCCCCAGATCCGCGAGTACCCCCGCATGATGACTGCCGCGTGCAACGCAGCCACCATGCCGGTGATCGGCCCCTACCTCGACGAGCTGCAGAGGTGGCTCTCGGCGGAGGGCTTCGGCGGGGCGGTGCTGATGATGCTGTCCAACGGCGGTGTGGTGTCGGCCGACGACGCGGCCCGGGGTCCGATCCGCCTGGTCGAGTCGGGGCCGGCTGCCGGTGCTCTGGCCGGCACGTGGCACGCGAGCCGCCTCGGTTCCGAGCGGCTGCTGTGCTTCGACATGGGCGGCACCACGGCCAAGGCCTGCCTGATCGAGAACGGCGAGCCGGCACTCACCAACACCTTCGAGGTGGCCAGGATCTACCGGTTCAAGAAGGGGTCGGGCTTCCCGGTGTCGGTGCCGTCGGTGGACCTGGTCGAGATCGGCGCGGGCGGGGGATCGCTGGCCCGTCTCGACCGCTTCGGCCTGCTCAAGGTCGGGCCGGAGTCCGCCGGGGCCGATCCCGGTCCCGCCTCCTACGGCCGCGGCGGCACCACGGCCGCGGTGACCGACGCCGACGTGGTGCTCGGACTGCTCGATCCCGATGCCTTCCTGGGAGGCGACATGCCCCTCGACGCGGCCGCGGCCTCCGCCGCCACCGCTCGTGCCGCCGAGGGTCTGGGGCTGTCGCCGCTGGACACGGCCGCGGGGATCCACGAGGTCGTCGACCAGAACATGGCGGCCGCCGCCCGCATGCACGGGGTGGAGCAGGGGGTGGATCTTCGCGGGGTGACCATCCTGGCCTTCGGCGGCGCCGGACCGCTGCATGCTTGCGGTGTGGCCGATCTCCTGGAGAGCGACCGGGTGGTCTTCCCGGTCAACGCCAGCGTGCTCTCCGCGTTCGGGACGCTGGTGTCGCCGGTGCGCATCGATCTGGCCCGTTCCATGCCGCGCCTGCTCGGGAGCGTGGACGTCGCCGAGCGGGACGGGCTCCTCGACGAACTGCGGGGCGAGGGTCGCAGGGTGCTGTCCGCCGCCGGGGTTCCCGCCGGCGATGTGCGCTTCCGCTACGGGCTCGACGCCCGGTACTCGGGCCAGGGCAACGAGATCACGGTATGGGTGGGCACGGGCGAGGCCTGGCCCGCAAGCGAGGCCGACGTGCGGGCCGCCTTCGAATCGGAATACCGGCGGATCTACGGCATGACCATTCCCGACGTGGCCGTCGAGGCTGTGACCTGGCGGCTGTCGGCCTACGCCGAGAAGGTCCAGGTGCGCCCGGACACTGGGGCCACTGGTGAGGCCGGCGCGGCCGTGCCGGTGTCACGGCGTCCGGTGGTGTTCGCGCGGGGCGCCGCCGCGGTTGATGTGCCCGTGTACCGGCGGCAGGATCTGGGCGTGGGAGCGAGGTTCGGGGGCCCGGCCATCGTGGAGGAGCGCGAGACCACCACTGTGATCCGGCCGGGCTGGGAGGCGGAGGTGTCATCCGACGGCAGCCTGGTGGCCACAAGGAGCCGGCGGTGACTGCGGCTCGCAGCTTCGACCCGGTGGAGCTGGAGATCCTGTGGCAGTCGCTGATCTCCACCGTGAACGAGCAGGCCCGGGCCCTCCAGCGGGCCGCGTTCAGCCCCATCGTGCGCGAGGCCGGGGACCTGGCCAACGCGGTGTTCGACCGGCGGGGTCGCATGGTGGCCCAGGCGGTGACGGGCACACCGGGCCACATCAACAGCCTGGCCCTGGGCGCGGCCGCCATGCTCGAGGAGCATCCGGTCGGATCGCTGGCGCCGGGCGACGTGCTCATCACCAACGACCCCTACAAGACTGCGGGCCAGCTCCTCGACGTGACCGTGCTCGTGCCGGCCTGGCGGGTGCCGGCGGGCGGGGGCGAGCCCCGGCTGATCGCCCTGTTCGGTTCCACCATCCACCACACCGACGTGGGCGGCTACGGCATCGGCGCCGGCGGGCGGGACTGCTTCGAGGAAGGGCTCTGGATCCCGATCTGCAGGCTGATGACCGGCGACGGCTCCGGAGGCTCGGAGCGCAACGCCGACGTCTGGAAGTTCATCCTGTCGAATGTCCGCCAGCCGGATCACATGGCCGGCGACCTCCATGCCCAGATGGCCTCGGGCGAGGTGGGAGCGCAGCGGCTGGCCGCGCTGTGCGACCCCCACGGCCTCGACGACATAGAGGACCTCGCCGACGAGATCATCGAGCGGTCCGAGGCCGCGACCAGGGCCACCATCCGCGAGCTGGATGCGGGCACCCACCGCGCGTCGGCGGTGCTCGACCTGGCCGACGGCAGCCGCATCGACATCGTGTGCGCCATGCACGTCGACCCCGAGGCCGGGGAGATCACGGTGGACTACGAGGGCTCCAGCGAGGCCAGTCCCTGGGGGATCAACGTGGTCCGCAACTACACCCACGCCTACACCACCTTCACGGTCCGGTCGGTCCTCAACCCCGACATACCCAACAACCACGGCAGCCTGGCGCCCATCAAGATGAGGGCCCCGGAAGGATCGGTCGTCCATGCGGTGCCCCCGCAGCCGGGCACGGCCCGCCACGTGGTCGGGATGTTCCTGCCCAATGCGCTGCTCAAAGCTCTGGCCCGGGTCAAGCCCTCCGGTGCCATGGCCGAGGGCGCCGGTGCGGTATGGACCATGCAGGTCAACGGCCACCACGAGGACGGGTCGCCGTTCATCACCGCCATGTTCACCTACGCGGGCGGCGTGGGCGCCCGGGCCGCCAAGCCCGGTCTCGACGCCTGCTCGTACCCCACCGGGGTGTCGGCAGTGCCCATCGAGGTGGTGGAGGCGTCGGCCCCGGTCCGGTTCCTGCGCAAGGCGCTGCGCCCGGGCTCGGGCGGCGCCGGCGCCCAGCCCGGCGGGCTGGGCCAGGTGATCGAGTTCGAGGTGGACACGGCCCGGCCCTGGCAGCTCAACGCGGTGACCAGCCGCCTGACCGAGCCGCCCCAGGGCATCTTCGGGGGAGAGCCGGGCGCTTCGGGGTCATTCCAGGTGAACGGCGAACCGGTGACCACCCAGACCCGCATAACGCTCCAGCCGGGCGACACCGTGCGCCTGGAGCTGCCCGGCGGCGGCGGGTACGGCGCGCCGGCATCGAGCCCCCCGGATCAGGACCAGCCGGCCGCGCCGTGAGCGCCTGGGCTGAGCCCGTGCCCTTCGCCTCAGCGTGGGACCGGGCTGTGTCGGGCCGCGCCGACGAGACGTTCCTGATCTTCGAGACGCCGGCGGGAGACGTGTCCCGCTGGAGCTACGGGGACTTCGACGGGGCGGTGGACCGGGTGGCCGGGACGCTGGTCGCTCTGGGCGCCGAGCCGGGCGCGGCCGTCCACCTCGCCCTGACCAACTCGCCGGCGTTCGTGGCCGCATGGCTGGCCGCGTCCCGCCTGGGCGCCTGGATCGTGCCGTCGGACCCCATGGGCCGAGCGCCGGAACTGGCCGGGCACATCGAGCGCACCCGTCCCGCCGTCGGGCTGTGCGCCGGAGACCGAGCCGACGTCTACCGGGCCGCGGTTGCGGCCGCGGGCCGGATGGATCTTCGCGTGATCGAGATCGACGAGGCCGACACCACGCTGGCGCCGTTCGACGCCACGCCTCTAGCCGCCGCTGAGCGACCGGAGGCCGGTCTGCGCGACAGGGCCGCGGTGATGTTCACGTCGGGCACCACCGGACGGCCCAAAGGTGTGGAGGTGACCCAGGCCAACTACGCATTCGCCGGCAAGGTCATGGCCGGGGCGGCCGGGCTCTCTCCCGAAGACCGGCAGCTGGTCGTGCTGCCCCTGTTCCACGCCAACGCGCAGTACTACTCGTTCGCGTCTGCCATCTGGACCGGGGCGAGCGTCGCCCTGATGCCGGCCTTCTCGGCATCGGGGTTCCTGCCGGCGGCGGCCCGTCACTCGGCCACCTGCGCCAGCCTGTTCGCGGCGCCCATCCGCATGATCCTGGCCCGGGGCGGCCCCGTCGACGGCGCGGCCCTCCGCCATTGCTGGTACGCGCAGAACATCGCCGCCGACCAGTACTCCACCGTGGCGGAGTGGTTCGGCTGCCGGCCCCGCCAGCTCTACGGCATGACCGAGACCATCCCCGCGGTCCTCACCGACGAAGCGGCCGACCCGCACCACGCCTCGATGGGCCGGGTCTCCGCGGGCTGCGCAGTGGACGTGCAGGACGCGGCCGGAGGCTCGGTGGAGCCGGGGGCCGTCGGCGAGGTGGTCGTGGGCGGCGAGCCGGGCATCACCCTGTTCGCGGGTTACCTCGACGCGCCCGACATCACCGCAGCCAGCTTCCGGGACGGCTGGTTCCTCACCGGCGACCGGGCGGTGCGAGACGACACCGGACGCCACTACTTCGACGGCCGCCGCTCTGACGTGCTCAAGGTGTCGGGCGAGAACGTCTCGACAGTCGAGGTCGAGTCCACCCTGGCCGAGCATCCCGCGGTGCTGGAGGCCGCGGTGGTGGCCCGCCCCGACCAGATCCGCGACGAGGTCCCCGTGGCGTTCGTGGTCGCGGCCGACCCGTCGGCGCCCCCGTCCGTCTCCGAGCTCGACGCCTGGTGCGCCGAGCGTCTGGCCAAGGCCAAGCGCCCGGTTGCCATCACCCTCATCGACGAGCTGCCCCGGACCAGCGTCGGCAAGATCCGCAAGTTCCTGCTGACCGAACGCGCCACGGCCCGCAACCACTAGTCGCTAGAACTCGGAGCGGTGGCTGCGGCGGAGATCGCGGCCGGGATCGCGGCGAGCAACGCCGCCGGCCGCCGGTACCAGATGGGATGCCCGGGAGGGCGCACTCCCAAACCCATTTGCGCCGAGTTGGGCCGGGTCTGCGCCACCGACGGCCTTGACTGCTCTGGGGTGGTTCTGGTGATGATGGACGACTACCTGGACCCCGAGACGTCCCGAGCGGCAGCCCTCCGCCTCGCCGCTAGTGGCCGGTGGCGATGGAGACCACCTCGGTCAGCAGGTCGCGGTTGGCGGCCGGGCCGGGCGAGATGATGTTCACGAAGAAGGCGTCGAGGCGGTGCGCGCCGATCAGGTGCTCCAGCTGGCTGCGGCACTCCGCGGGCGTGCCTGCGATCTGGTAGGAGGCCACCAGCTCGCCGGTGACGAGTCGGCCCACCGCTTCGGGGCCACCCTCGGTGAAGGCGTGCTTCAGGCCGGCGATCTCGGCATCGTTGAGGCCGAGGTTCTTGAGGATCCGGGGCGGGCTGTCCATGATGGCGTAGCCGTACAGGTGCTTGGCCTCCTCGATCATCTCGGGCTTGTAGGCCAGGCGGTCGAGGTAGACGCGGGTGAGCGGCGGGGCGCAGGTCGCCGCCCGGGCCTGCTCGGCCAGGCCGAAGGCGTCGCCGAGATCGGACTTGACCATCAGCACCAGGCCGTCGGCGTGGCTGCCGGCCAGCGCCAGCATCCGCTCGCCGCGGGCCGCGACCCAGATCGGGATCGAGTGGGCGCCGGTCGTGAGCTGGGCGCCCTCCAGCGAGAGTCGGCGTCCCTGCCAGGTGACCGGCTCGCCCCGCCACAGCAGCCGGAGCGCCTCGATGGTGTCGGACATCATCGCCAGCGGGGCCGATCTCTCCAGGCCCATCGGATGCAGCACCATGGTGCCGCCGGCCACCAGCGTCACGAAGGCCCGGCCCCCGCTCATCTCGTCGACGGTGGCGATCGCGGCCGCAGTGGCGGCCGGATGGCGGGTGTACGGGTTGGTGACCGCTCCCAGGCGGATGGTGCTGGTGGCCCGGGCCGCCGCGCCCAGCACGGCGTACACGTCGAGCATCAGGCCCTCGTCGGCCACCATGCAGTAGGAGTAGCCGAGCTCCTCGGCGGTGACGATGGTGTCGATCAGCTCGGCCGAGCCCATCGTCGGGACGATCTGAAGGCCCAGAGCCAGCTCGTCGGCGGTCACGGTCCGGGCTCCACCCAGGGGTCGTGGACGGGCCGGATGACGACCGGTCCGATGTCGATGCGACGGTCGGCGCCGACCAGGCTCGCCACCAGCTCTCCCACGCCGTCCGCGGGCATCATCCGAGCCCGCACAGCATCGGGGGCCTTGCCGTCCCACAACTCGGTGTCGATCTGGGCGGGGCACAGCGTGATCACCCTGATGCCGCAGCCCCGTCCCTCCAGCCGCAGCACCTCGCCCAGCGCGTTCATGCCGCCCTTGGAGGCGGCGTAGGCCGCGTTGCCCTCGAAAGGGTGTACCGCCGCGATACTGCTGATGAGCACGATCTGGCCACCGGAGTCGCTCAGCGCCTCCCAGCCTGCCCGGGTCAGGGCCATGACCGCGCTCAGGTTGACGTCCAGCACCCGCTGCCAGTGGCCCGGGGTGACCTCCGATGCCGGCGCCTTCTCGAACACCCCGGCGCTGTGTACCATCACGTCGATCCGTCCCTGGACGGCGAGCGTCTCGGCGACGACCCGTCCCGGTTCTCCGGGCTCAGTCAGGTCGGCCGCCAGCCACGTAGCAGGCGAGGCCAGCCCCGAGGCCGTGTCCCGAAGTCGGTCCTCCCGCCGCCCGACGAGCACACAATGGGTGCCGCAGGCTGACAGAGCGGCCGCGCAGGCCGCACCGATTCCCGACCCTCCGCCGGTCACGACTGCCACTGCGGACTCGGTGGCGGTCACCGGCTCGTCACCCGAAGAAGGATGCGGTCAGCACTTCGTGGTTGATGCGTCCCGCGCTGAAGGTGCGGCCGCTGGCCAGATTCGTCAGATGGATCTCGGCCGGGGAGTGCAGCTCGATGGGGATCTCGTAGAAGTCCCGGCCGGCGTCCTCGTAGATCTCGATGAAGGGCCGTCCGTATGCCTCGCAGGCGGCGGACACCACCCGGTCCACGATCTCGGCGCACTGGGCGTCGTCGCCCTCGACGGTGACGTTGGAGATGCCGCCGTACAGCAGGCTGTCGTTGATGCGCCCCATCGAGACCAGATCGTCGTCCACCAGGGGCGGCACCACCCCCAGGCCGTAGGCGTGGCGCAGGCCTCGCAGGTCCATGCCCTCCTCGGCCAGGCGGTGGATGGACTGCTCCACGATCCGGGCCGCCACCTGCACTGCGGTCACCAGGCTGCGGTTGGGCGCGAACAGCACGTACAGGTCGCTGGGGGCGACGCGGCATGCGGAGGCGATCATGTCGGCCATGGCCTCCGGGATCGGCTCGGAGGTCTGGATGGCCACCACGGACTCGTGGTGGTCGTCGCGGTAGTCGATCCACTCGAAGTAGTGGTCGAGGCTGTCGCGGTTCAGGGCCCGCCCCGGCCCGGCCAGGATGGCGGCGTGCTCGGTGCCGGGGGCCTGGAGGCGCCAGCCGGCGATCTGCGACGCCACACAGGCCTCGATGGGGTGGTCGATCATCACCCGTACCGCGGTGAGCATGCGGCCGGCCAGTTCGAAGGGCTCGTAGCTGACGATGCCGAGCCCGCCCAGGCTGGCGAGGGTGTAGAGCTGCGCGGCCCGCCAGCCCCCGTTGGCCTCCAGGCCCATGTCGATGACGGTGGCGCCGTTGGCGAGCCGGTCGACCGTCACGCCGAGAGCGTCGGCCTCGTCGAGGATGGCCCTCACCGTCCTCATCGCTTCGCGGTTGACGCTGATCATGTCTGTCCTCCCAGGCGTTCTGGGCGCGGTCGTGCGCCCATGCGGCCGGGGTCTGCACGAAGGACCCTCGGAGCCATGTCAGGCGGGGGTGGACTCGCGGGCGCCCAAGGCCGCGTCGACGGGGATGATGGCGCCGTTCAGGTAGCTGGCCTCCGGCGAGGCCGCGAACAGGATGGCCGCGGTGATCTCCTCGGGCCTTCCGAAGCGGCCCTCGGGGATGTGGCGCTGGATGGCGGCCTGAAGGTCGGGGTCCGGCATCCCGGCCAGCAGAGCCTCGGTGGCGATGAGCCCGGGCGCCACCGCGTTGACCCTCACCCCCTTGGGGCCCAGTTCCAGGGCCATGGCCCGGGTCAGGCCCTCGACCGCGCCCTTGGACGCGATGTAGGCGCAGCGGTTGACCACCGCGAGGCGGGCCAGGATGGAGCTCACGTGGACGATGGCACCCCGGCCCCGCTCCACCATGCCGGCCGCCGCCAGCAGGCTCAGCTGGAACAGTCCACGCACGTTGGCCTGCCAGACCGTGTCGAAGGCCTCCAACGACAGGTCGGACATCGGGGAGCGGTCGATGAGGGCGGCGTTGTTGACCAGGATCGATACCGGCCCCAGCGAGGACTCCACCTCCTGGGCGAGCCGGGCCACGTCGGCCTCGCGGCCGATGTCGGCCTGGAACACCTCGGCTGTGCCGCCTGCGTCGGCGATGGCCCGGCGGGTGGCGGCCGCGCCGTCGGCGTCGCTGCGGTAGTTGACCGCCACCCGGGCGCCCTCGGCTGCGAACGCCCGGGCGGTGGCCGCGCCGATGCCCCTGGACGAGCCGGTGATCAGCACGGTGTCGCCGTCGAAGCGGTCGGGCCTCACGGCCGGCGCCCCGCAATCGCCGCCGCCTCGGCTTCGTTGCCGGCGATCACGGCCAGAACGGTGCCCACGTCCACGGTCTCGTCCTCGTCGACCAGGATCCGGGCCACCACCCCGGCGCAGGGCGCCTCCAGCTCGTTCTCGACCTTCTCGGTCTCAACCTCGGCGATCACCTCGCCCTCCACCACGTGGTCGCCCTCGTCGACGTACCAGGCCACCACCGTGCCGTCCTCCATGGTCAGCCCCCACTTGGGCAGTATCACATCGGTCGCCATTCAGCTTCTCCTCGTGTTCCGTGCTGTCAGTACTGGGCGGCGCTGCTGATGGCGGCGGCGATGTCGTCGGTGCCGGGCAGCACGATGTCCTCCAGGGGCACCGAGAACGGGATGGGGGTGTCGAGGCCGTCGACCCGCACCACCGGGCCCCGCAGCTGCGCGAAGCACTCCTCGCTGATGCGGGCGCTCAGCTCGGCGCCGAGCCCGCCGATCCTGGGGGCCTCGTTGGCCACAACCACCCGGCCGGTCCTGGATGCCGAGGCCAGCACGGTGGCCGCGTCGTAGGGCCGGATCGTCCGCAGGTCCACCACCTCGACCGAGATGCCGTCGTCGGCGGCCTTGGCTGCGGCGTCCAGCGCCATCGGCACCATGCGCATGGCTGCCACCACGGTCACGTCGGTTCCCTCGCGGGCGATAGAGGCCTCCCCCAGCGGGGTGGTGTAGTACTCGGGGGGCACCTCGGCCCGGCTGCGGTAGAGGGCCTTGTGCTCCAGGAACAGCACCGGGTCGTCGCTGTCGATCGACGCCAGCAGCAGGCCCTTGGCGTCGACCGGGTTGGACGGGGCCACGATCACGATGCCGGGCACGTTCAGGAACCAGCCCTCCACGCTCTGGGAGTGGTGCGGCCCGCCCCCGAACCCGCCCCCGCAGGCGGTGCGGATCACCAGCGGCGCCTTGAACTGCCCGTCGAACATGTAGTGGAGCTTGGCCACGTTGTTGACGACCTGGTCGTAGCACTCGGCGATGAAGTCGGCGAACATGATCTCGGCCACCGGGCGCATGCCGACCATGGCCGCGCCCGCGCAGGTGCCGATGATGGCCGCCTCCGACAGGGGCGTGTCCCGCACCCGCTCGGGCCCGTAGGAGGCCAGCAGCCCCTTGGTCACGCCGAAGTCGCCGCCCATCTCGGCGATGTCCTCGCCGATCAGGAACATCTCGGCGTGTTTGTCCATGGCCAGGTCGAGGGCGTTGTTGAGGGCCTGGGTGAAGCTGGCCTTGCGGACCCGGTCCCTGGGCTTGCGGGGGGTGCGGGCCTTGCGTGCCGGGCGGGCGGTGTCGGCGGCGGTCATCGCGACGACACCTCCCAGCCGACGTAGACGTCGGCGGTGGCCTTGTCCGGGTCCGGCGCCGGGCTCTCCAGCGCGAATCCGATCCACTCCTCGATCACGTCGCGCGCCTCCTGCTCGATGGCGTCGAGCTCGGCATGGTCCACGCCCCGCTCGCCCAGCGCCTCGGCGGCCAGCATGATCGGGTCGCGCTCCTCCTTCCAGTACTTGACCTCTGCCTCGGGCCGGAACTCCCCGGCGAAGATCCCCTGCCAGCGCCAGGTCTTGAACTCCAGGAAGCAGGGGCCGGCACCGGAGCGGATGTGCTCGACCGCGGCGCCCACCGCGGTCCAGGCCTCGACGATGTCGTTGCCGTCGACCTGACTGCTGCCGAACCCGTAGCCCTGCACCATGTCGACGATGTCGGCCGATGCGTGGCCCTCGCCCACCGGCATGGAGATGGCGTAGCCGTTGTTGATGCAGGCGTAGAGCACGGGCAGGTCCCAGATGGCCGCCATGTTGAGGCTCTCGTGGAACTCGCCCCGCCCCACCGTGCCGTCGCCGATGATGGCGCAGGCCACGTTGGGCCGGCCCCGCATCTTGGCGGCCAGGGCCACGCCCAGCACGGTGGCCATGTAGGAGCCCTCCACCGCGTTGTCGCCGAAGTTCCCCACGGCGGGGTCGGCCGAGTGCAGGCTGCCGCCCTTGCCGCTGCAAACCCCGGTGGCCTTCCCGAACAGTTCGGCCATGACCCGTTCGCCGTTGCCGCCGTGGCGCTGCTGGGCCAGGGCGTTGATGCCGTGGCAGCGGTGGTCGGGGAAGAAGGTGTCGGTGGCCTTCAGGTGCCAGGCCAGCGCGGCCTGGGTGGCCTCCTGGCCGAGCCCTGTGTGCAGCATCCCGGGCACGTTGCCCTTCTCGAACTCGCGCTCGAGGCCCTGCTCGAAGGCCCTTATCAGCCACATGTCGCGGTACAGGTCCAGCAGTGTCGACGTCTCCACTATGTCTCCTTGTCGTTGGCGACGAACCCGGACCATGGCGTGCGGGCCAGGTAATGGGCGCCCTCGCGGGTGGTCCGCAGGAAGGTTCGCGGGCCCAGCCGGGCGTTGGCGCCCAGGCGCAGCGGGTCGATGCTACCCTGCTCGTCGCAGATGACCGAGTCGCAGGTCACCCACACCACCTCGCCGATCAATCCCCGTCAGCTTGTCGAGGCCGTCGCGGCGATGATGGGGTCTATGAACTCCAGCAACCGGTCGATGCATTCTGCCGGCTTTTCCAGCTGCAGGAAGTGAGTCGTGCCCGGAATGAAGTCGTACTCGACCTTCATGAGTTCGGCGAGGTTGAACGACGGCCAGAACGAGTACGGCAGAGTTGGATCTGCGCAAAGGGCGGCGCCCTTCACCGGGCAACGGATGGCCTCAAGGTCTACGGCCACGGCGAACGCAATGCTCCAGCCCTTGTAGGCCGGGAGTCGAACTCCTGACACAGCACGGCGTGGCGTGAGGTGCCGTCGCTGTCGGTATGGGAGCACCCGGCCCGTACAGGTGTGCGACTTCGGCCTGCAGCTAGGCGCGTTCGCGTGGGCGGACTAGATGCTGCGGCGGGTGGCAGGAAGCCGGCTAGGCGGTGTCCGGCTTGTACAGTCCGGCGCCTGTGGTGAGCGACGCCTCGTTGATGTCGGCCTGATCGACGGCGTCGGCCACAGTACGGGCTTCTGCCGCCGCGGCGGTGTGCTCGCCGCGGGTGGCGCGTCCGTCGAGGAAGCCCGCGGCGATCCTGGCCGCGGCCACGGCGGCCCGGATGTGGTCGGCGGCGTTGGCTGCGTTCACAGACGCCCGCCAGTCGCGGTCGTCGGCGGTCTCGTACGCGCCGAACCGCCAGTTGCGTATCCGTCCGTCGGCTTCGTGTTGCATCGTCGTGGCCGTGTCCAGGGCGTCCCGGGTCGGGCGGTCCTCGACCGCGGCGACCAGTTCGTCGATGTTGTGGCTGCGCCGCGGAGTGGTGCCCTCCGCGGCGATCACAGACTTCACAGCCATCTCGACGGCCATGTGAGCATCGGTGAGCAGACGCAGGAAGCGGCTGCGGCGCATGCGGTCCACGGTCGTGAGCCCGCTCGCCACGCGCTCGGGGATGTCCTCGGCCTCCCAGTCCGGGATAGTCCGCAGGGATTGCTTGATGCTGTCGAGTTCGTGGATCGCTGAGCGCAGCCGGTGCGCGGCGGGGTCGAGATTGTCCCGGGCCACGCCCTCGAGGCTATCGTCCGACATTGCGCCGCTGCCTTGAGACGGCCTCGCGAAGAGTTCGGTCGTCTCTTTCGCGATCGCCGCGTCGAACGATGCCGACACGTTGGCGGTCAGGTGCTTCCACTGCTGTTCGGTGCGGACGATCACGTCGCTGCTGGCGCCGCAGCGCCGCACCGCCAGGTCGTGGAGCTCCAGCTTCGCCTTTTGGAGGTCGCCGGAGAAGTCCTCACACAGCAGCAGCACCAGATCCAGGTCCGAGTCCGGCCCGGCGTCGCCGCGCGCCACCGACCCGAACACCAGCACCCGACCCACCCGGGCGTCGTCGCGGGCGATCTCCTCCGCGAGCCGGCGGGCGTCCTGCAGGGTGGGCGCTGCCGCCGCGGCCATGACCTTCACGCTAGCGGTCTGTCGCGGGTTTGGTTGAGCGACCTGCCGAGTCTCGGACCTCGCGCTATGGACTACAGGTCTCCGCAATCGTTCTCACGACATGCCGCTAGTCGGTGTAGACGACGTTCCCTTGGGCTTTGTCGTTGGCGAGGCCTTGGTTCCAGGCGAGGGCGAGGCCCAGTCGGTCTTCTGTGCCGACGGTCACTGTGACGGTGGCGGAGGTCTGCTGGGCCGACAGGGCGACGAACATGTTGCTCGCGATGCTGCCGTCGCGCACCGGGGTGAGGAGGATCGTCGGGCTGTTGGCGGGGATGCAGCTGAGGCTGACCTCGAAGTCGACCGACTGGTCGCTGCGGCTGGCGGTGGGGTTGCTGATCGAGAGCGTCGGCAGCGCTGCGCCGCAGGCGGCCAGCACCGGCTCGTCGGGGTCGTCGGGGTCGTCCTGTTCGACCGCGACGGGCGGGTCGTCGTCGTCGGTGACGGTGGCGGTCTGAGTGGACGGCGCGCCGATGGTGTAGTCGCTGCCGGCGTTGAGCGTCATGGTGACCGTGCCGTCGGGCTCGTCGGCGGAGTCGTCCGCGGTGGTGATGGTGACCGTGGCGGTGCCGCTGGTCGGGATGGTGACGCTTGTGGGCGCCGTCCCGTATCCGAAGTCCCCTGTGGTGGCGACGGTGACGCCCACCGCCAGGCCGGCCGCCGGCGCGGGGCTGGCGGTGACGGTGAAGGTCACCGGCGCGCCCTCGGTCCCGCCCGCCGCGCCCGCGATGGCGACCACCGGCTTCGGCGGCGGCGGCGGCGGGTTGTTGTCGGCGCATGTGTCGAGGCGCTCGAGCTCGATGCGCACGGGCGCCCAGCCCGACCAGCGTGCCTCGCCTGCTCGCGCCTCGGCGGCGGTGTAGGGCTGGAGGGTGTCGTGGGTCTCGTCGCCGAAGGCGATCAGCACCCGCAGCCAGTTCTGCCCGCCGCCGCGGGCCAGGTTCGCCTCGTAGTAGCCGCGCACCAGCTCCACCAAGTCGGCCGCGGTCGCGGGGCAGGCGGCGACGATGTCGACTGACAGTGTGAGCTTGCCGACGTCCTGGCTACCGGTGCCGACGCTGGTGTCGTCGTCTGTCAGCGGCACCGGCGGGGTGGTGGACGGGTCGCCCAGCACGTAGCACGCAGCCTCCTCAAAGAACCTGGCATCATCGCACGGAACCTCCTGCGCAGTCCTACCAGCCGAGCCGACAGACTATAGCCCCCCACACCGCAGCCACGCCATTGAGCTTCCCCCCTCTTCGTGGATGCGTGCCCCGACCACGAAGCTGTCGAGTTGGACGGCGGGAAGGGCTCGTCGGACTCGTGACGGATGGCCTCGCCGGCTCCCGGCGCTGTCATGGCGGCGCTTCGCCGGCGAGCCTGGCGCCGCCGGTCGTCCACAACGCCGACATGGGTGCTGCCCAGACCCTGTCGCTGATGGGCGTCGGATCGATGTCGCCGCAGCAGAGCACCACTCCCGAGGCGAACTCGTGGCGCGCCGCGGCGTCGGAATCGATGGCGTCGCGCAGGGCGATGATCCGGTCGGCGTCGTCGCGCTTGACCCGGTTGCGGGCCTTGACCTCCACGACGGCGATAGCCGACCGCTTGGCGGATCTCAACACGAAGTCGATCTCGCCCAGCGGGTAGGCCGCAGCAGACCTGCCGGCCTTGCTGGAGCGTCGCAGGTCGTAGCACTCGACCTCGTAGGGCTCGACGGCCACGGCCTGCTGGGCGCTGAGTTGGGCATGCACGAAGGTCTCGATCAGGCCGCCGAGCAGTTGCGGCGAGCCAGTCAACTCCTTGCGGCTGATCCCGATGAGCGGGGCCGCCATTCCGGGGTCGCTCAGCAACCGCTTGGGATGACGGAAGCCTTGTGAGTCCGCAGTCGGCCTCCAGATCGGCAACTCGTCGAGCAGGAACGCGTTGTCGTACATGTCGAGGTACTTGGCGGCCGTCTTGTAGTTGAGGCCGGCGGCCCTCGCGATGCTCAGCAGGTCCACAATGCGGCCGCTGTGGGATGCGTACGCGGCGATGAACCGCGACAGGCCGCGGCGTGTGGCGGCGGAGTCTCGCCGTGTCTGATGCCTGACGATGTCGGCCTCGATGATGTTGGCGGCGATGCGGCGCAGAGCGTCGTAGGCCTCCTCGGCATCCAGACCGGCGTGGCCCGGGTACCCGGACTGCACTGCGATGCTCATGTAGGCGCCGTGCTCCAAGCGCTCGGGCGAGCCCCACTCGTCTGAGCGGCCGAAGAGGAGGTCCGCCAGCGGTGCGACCGCCAGGCCCCGGCGCTCGGCTTGTGCCATCGGCCGGAGTCGCAGCATGCCGCAGCGCCCGGTCAGGGGAAACTGGTTGAAGCCCTCCAGCCGCGAGTACCCCGCCGAGCCGGCGATGATGAACCCGGATGCGCCTTCGGAGTCCACCAGGGTCTTGATGTCCCAAAGCGTCTGCGGGCGAAGTTGCCATTCGTCCACCAGCACGGGCTTCTCGGCCCGGAGCAGCGTTCCCAACGGATCCAGTTCGAGCCGGGCGGCGTGCTGCTCGTTCGACATGTCGAGCGCTGACGCCGACAGGCGCCGAGCCAGCGTCGTCTTGCCGATGTACCGTGCGCCTTGCAACAGGACCGCGGGCGATGTGGCCAGCGCGTCGCTCAGTCGGCCCTCCAGCCACCTCCGAATGTACGTCACAGCACGAATCGTACCAGTCGGTGCAGACCTTGTGTACCAGCTAATGGTGAACTTAGATGGCAGCTGATGCAAGCCATGGATGGGCAGTCGATGCAATGGAGGCCGGAAACTGCTCGAAGTCGACCGGACTGAGGTCCACGATCCGGCTACCTCGACTTCGGATCTGCGGGCTCTGTTGGGGGATTGCAAGGGGTTCGGCGGGCAGTTGACGGTGTTGCAGGCTGGTGCGGCTGCTGGGCTGGCGGTGCGGGAGCGTCACGGCGATGGCGGTGTGGGGCCCGGTCCGAGGTTGTGGGTGCGGGGGTCTGCGGTGAGCCCGGTGCGGGTCTGTCACCGTCTCCGCTTTGGGGAGCCCGGTCCGAGGTTGTGGGTGCGGGCGTTACCGTTGGTGGCGGTCGGAAAGCGAGGATTGAGGCGAATGGCTCGGATCGACTTGGTGCATCCGGACAATGCCGAGGGGCCTTGGTTCGTCGACACTCGTTGCATCCGGTGCGACGCGGCCCGGCACTGGGCGCCCGGGCTCATCGACATGGACACCGACGGACTCTCGTTCGTGGCCCGTCAGCCCGAGAACGCTCAGGACGTCGCCGCGCTTTGGCGAGCTGCGGCGGCCTGCCCGACGCAGTCCATCGGCACCACCGAGGCCCGTCGCCCGCCCCAGCCCGCATTCCCGTTCGAACTGACGCCCGGCGTCTACGCCCTCGGGCACAACGCCCGGGAGTCGTTCGGAGCGCACTCGTATCTGGTACCCCGACCCGACGGGAACCTGATGGTGGACTCGCCGCGCTTCACTCGCGGCCTGGCCGAGGGGATCGACGAACTGGGCGGGGTACGCCATGTGCTGTTGAGCCATCGGGACGACGTCGCCGACGCCGACCGCTGGGCCGACCGGTACGGCGCCGACGTCTGGATCCACGAGGCCGACGCCGACGCCGCTCCCTACGCCACCAGCATCTTCGAGGGCGACGAGATCGTCGAGGTCGCGCCGGGGGTGGTGACTGTTCCGGCTCCGGGCCACACCGAGGGCTCGGTCGTGCTCCACATCGACGACCGCTGGCTGCTCACCGGCGACACCCTGCACTGGAATCACCGGCGCGGCGAGCTCGACGTGTTCGCCGGGGCGATGTTCCATTCGTGGCAGGCGCTGGCCGACTCGATGGACCGGTTGGCGACGCTGACGGTGGAATGGGTCTTCCCGGGCCATGGCAACTGGCACCACCTCGGTGCCGCCCTCTACGCCGAGCAGATGGACCGGCTGGGCCCGGCCATGCGTGAGATCGGCCGCTCCGGCTGGACTTCTCGCCCGCAAGGCGCCTACGACTGGTTCTAGGCGAACTCTGGTTCTCTGGGGCGGTTGGTGGCGTTCCCGAATTGATCCGCAGGACTGGGCGCAACGATTCCAGGAAGGCATATTCCGAGGCTGATTCGCCTTGGTCGCGGAGCGGCTTGCCGCCACGATCGGACCAGTCGGTGCAGACTTTGTGTACCAGCCAATGCCGAACGTAGATGGCAGCTGATGCAAGCCTTGGATGGCAGTCGATGCAATGGAGGCGGACTCGTCAGCTTGCGGCCATCGTCGGCGCGCTCGGCAATCGACCGCAACATCGCCCGAGCATTCGGTCAGGCGTGTGACGCTGAGGGCAGTTCCCGGATGGCCGCTCCGCTGGTCTGTTCGGCGACCATCAGGTCGAAGTGGGTCTGGAGGTTCAGCCAGAACTGGGCCTCGACGCCGAACCAGTGCCCGAATCGCAGAGCAGTGTCGGCGCTCACGGACCGCTTGCCGGCAATGATCTGCCCGACGCGGTTGGGCGGCACGTCGAGCTGGCGCGCGAACTCGGTGGGAGACACGCCCAGACCCTCCAGTTCTTGCTTGAGGATCTCTCCGGGATGCACGGTGCGCTTGAACATGGCGCGGGTCTCCTTGCTAGTGGTAGTCAACGATCTCGACATCGGTCGGCCCCAGTTCGCTGGACCAAGTGAAGCAGATGCGCCATTGCTGGTTGACCCGGATGGAGTACTGACCCTTCCGTTCGCCGCGCAGGGCCTCGAGGCGATTGCTGGGCAGCGCCCGCAGCGTCTCCAGCGACGGCGCCGCGTTGAGGATCGCGAGCCGCCTGGCGGCCTGTTGTTCGAAGCCTTGGAACGCTGGCACGAACTCTCCGGCAGCGAACATCTCGGTCCTCTTGTCCTTGTATCCGCCGATCATGCGACGAACAGTATAGACGCGTGACGTCCAGCGTCGATCTCGATGATCCTGAACCCTGCGAGGATGCGCGCGGGCTGCTTGGACTCGGTTCGGGAGGCGGGAGTAGGGTCGCGTCGTGATCGCGGACCTTGAGCATGAGCCTGTGGTGGAGCGTCTGCGGAGCAGGGTAGGAGAGACGTCCGGGCTGGTCGACGCCCCGCTCGACAGCCCGATGCTGCAGCCCTACGAGGTCTACGACCAGGATCTGTTCGACCTCGAGATGGTGCGGGTCTACGCCCGGTCCTGGGTGTGGCTGGGCGACACCGAGGATCTGGTCGAGCCCGGCGACTTCATCACCGGAACCATCGGCTACCAGCCGGTGATGGTGATCCGCCAGGAGGACGGCTCGGTGCGGGGGTTCCTCAACAATTGCCGCCACCGGGCCTCGGGTCTGCTGTACGAGCCGGCCGGCAACTGCGGCAAGACCATGACCTGCCCGTACCACAACTGGGCCTACAGCATCGACGGCCGGCTGGTGGGCATCCCCGACCGGGCCCGCATGTACCCCGACGACCTGCCCGTCTCCGACTACGGGCTGGCGCCGATCCGTGTCGAGGTGGCCTGGGACAAGCTCGTGTTCGGCTGCCTGTCCCGCAAGGCGCCGCCGTTCCGGGAGTGGATCGCCCCCCTGGCCGAGCGGTACGACCTCTACGGGTTCGGCACTTTCACCCGCTACCACCGGGAGCTCGACGAGGCCTACCCCATCAACTGGAAGGCCTTCGCGGAGAACTCCAACGACGACTACCACGTGCGCTTCGTGCATCGGCGCCTCAACCGGTTGCGCAAGCAGATGGACACCATCGTGCGCTTCGAGGGCCGCACCTGCAGCGGATTCAAGCCCCACTCCGACGCCGAGGACGCCACCGGCGGGCGCACCGACCTCACCCATGAGCAGCTGCTCGGCCACTACGCCGACTTCATCTACCCCAACCTCACGCCGCTGCCCTACCCGACGCAGCTCATCCTGGTGCGGGCCGACCCCGTCGCGCCCGACCGCACCCGGCTGTTCAGCCGCATCTACGGGATCGACAAGTCGATAGAGGAGCAGGACTTCGAGCTGGACCGCCTGGCTGTCACCAACCGCGAGGACACCGACATGGTGACCGGGCTCATGAAGAACCTGCGCTCGCCGTTCTACCGGGTGGGGCCGGCCTCCACCTGGGAGGGCCGGGCCGCCCACGTGATGAAGCTGGTGAGGGCCGACGTGGCCACCCCGCTGGCCGACGACGAGTTCGAAGGTCCGGTCGATTCCTAGTGGTGTGCCGCGGATTCGATGATCCGCGTTCGTTCGCTGCGACCTGAGGGTCGCCCGGTCGGAGGCCTGGCCCAGCGCTTCGTGGGCCTGCGATGAGCCGCCGCCGTTCCGCTCGGCCCCTGAGCCGTGATCTGCTGCCGTTCCAGATCTTGATGGGCGTGACCGCCGGGGGCATCGGCGGGATCGTGACCGTGCTCGGCGAGCTGCGCGACGCGCTGGAGTTCAGCGGGACCGGGATCGGCGTCATGGTGGCCGGCGGCTTCGTGGCTGCCTTCGTGGCGCAGGTGACCCTCGCCCGCCTGGCCGACGTCGGCCGTTCCCGGGCGATGGCCACCGCAGGGATCGCGCTCAGCGCGGCGGCCATGCTGGTGATGGTCTTCGCCGAGGATCTGTCCGTCTGGGTGCTGAGCAGGGCCGCTCTGGGGTTCGCTGGAGGGCTGATCCTGCCGGGGGTGCGCAGGGCCGCCTCGGTGCTCGATCCGGCCAAGGCGGGGGAGAACCTCGGCCGGATGGTGGTGGCCGAGACCACCGGGTTCATCTTCGGGCCGGTCATCACTGCCCTGATGGTGTGGGCCGGCGGGATCCGTGCGCCCTTCGCGGTGTTCGCTGCGGCCATGCTGGCGTTCCTGCCGGTCGCGATCCGTCTGCCGCCCGATCGCGGCGTGCTCGACGACACGCCGCGAGCGACCTCGTTCGACCTGCTGGCGCTGAGGCGCCTGCAGGGCGCGCTGATCATGATCGGCGGCTACTTCATGATGATCGGCGCCTGGGAGGCCGTGCTCCCGGTCATGTTCGCCGACCGGGGCGCCGGCGCGGTCGTGACGGGCATCGGCTTCACCTTGGTGGCGCTGCCGATCGTTTTCGTGGGTCGGAGAGCCGGACGTCTGGCTGATCGGGTGGGGCCGGTGCGGGTGTCGGTGGCGGGCCTCGTGACGGCGAGCGTCGTGACGATGACCTACGGCGTTGTTCCGGGCGTGGTCCCGATCATCGCGGCCATGATGGTCGTGGGCGTCGCGGACGGGTACGGCTTCACCGCCGCCCACGCAGTGGTGGCCCGGGCCGTGCCCGAGAAACGCCAGGCGGCCGCGCTGGGCTTGATGGGCGCGGCCGAGGTGGCGGGGGCCGCGGCGGCGGCGCTTCCCGCAGCATGGATGTACGAGAGCTCCGGACCAGGCCCGACCTGGGCTGCGGTCGGCTTGGCCGTGCTGGCGCTGGTGTTGGCGGGCTGGCGGCGCATCCGGGGCACTGTGCCCGCGTCAGGCCCGGACGCCCCGGCGCCGCAGCCCGGCTGATCAGGCTGGCGGCTGGCGGCGGCAGGTCGTCGCGTGGATGACCCTGCCCCGGACCCGGCGCCGCAGCCCGGCTGATCGGGCTGGCGGCTGGTCCGGGCTGGCGGCACCGCTCGCTCCCGGCGCGGGCTGCTTGTTGAACTAGGGTGCGGCGCGGTGTACGCATCGCTGGCTCGACGGTGTTTCCGGCATCCGTGGCGGGGTGTCGTCGCGTGGTTGCTGGTCCTGGTCGTTGTGGTCGGAGGCTCGCAGCGTCTCGGGGAGGCCTACAGCGGCGATCTGGCCATCGCGGGCACCGAGAGCCACGACGGGAACGACATTCTGAAGCGGCACTTCTCAGGGGCCGGCGCCGGCCCCGCCGGGACGATCGTGTTCCGGGCCGAGCAGGGGGTCGACGACCCCGAGGTGCGAGCGGCGATGGGCGAGTTGTTCGCTCGGGTGAAGGCCCTCGAGGACACCGACGTCATCACGCCCTACGACCCGTTCGTCGGAGCGCTGCGGATAGCCCAGGAAGGGAGCGAAGCCGGCCGGATCGCCTACGCCGATGTGAGTCTGGAGCCCGGAACGAGCGGCACCGAGGCCCAGGACATGGGCAGGACCATCGAGGGTCTGATCGAGGAGTTGGATCTGAACTCCGTCGAGGGCCTGGAAGTGGAGGTCGGCGGGATCTGGTTCGCCGAGTTGCGGCCGCCCGAGTCGGAGGCGATCGGCCTCGCTTTCGCCGTCTTCGTCCTGATCGCAGTGCTGGGCTCGGTGATGGCCATGGGGGCCACGGTGGCTGCGGCCCTGGTGACGGTCGGGATCGGCGCGACTTCCATCATCGTCTTCAGCAACGTCATGACGGTGCCGGACTTCGCGCCGGCCATCGGCCTGATGATCGGGCTGGGCGTCGGCATCGACTACGCCCTGTTCATCATCACCCGCTACCGGGACGCTCTGAGCGAGGGCCACGGGCGCGAGCAGGCCTTGGTGGTGGCACTCGACTCGGCAGGCCGGTCCGTCATATTCGCGGGAGCGACGGTCGTCGTCTCTCTGTTGGGGATGCTGTTCATCGGGATCCCGTTCGTGACCGGCTTCGGTGTGGCCGCCGCGGCCACGGTTGCCGTCGTCATGGTCGGCTCGGTGACGTTGCTGCCGTCGCTCATCGCTCTGCTCGGTGAGCGGATCACCACAACCCGTGTACGGGGCATCATCGCCGCGGTGCTGTTCAGCGTGGCCCTCTTCGGTTTCGGTGCCGGCATCGAACCGCTGGCGGCCGGAGCGGTGCCGGCGGCGGTGATCGTGCTGGTGGCAGGAATGTTCGGACGGGACCGGAACCCGCTGCGGCGCATGTTGCGGCCGCGCCGGGAGCGGCCGCTGCGGGACACCGGCTGGTACCGGCTGAGCCGGGCGGTGCAGGCCCGCCCCTGGGCGTTCGCGATCGGCGGCACGCTGCTTCTGCTGCTGCTGGCCGCGCCGGTGCTCGTCCTGCGCTTCGGCTTCGCCGACGAGAGCAACTACTCGGCCGAGACCACCACCCGCAAGGCCTACGACCTGTTGGTCGACGGCTTCGGAGCGGGCGCCAACGGTCCGCTGGTGGTGGTGGCCGAGGTCTCGGGAATCTCGCAGATGGCAGAACTCAACCGCTTGGCCGAGGCCATCGGGGCCGCCGGCGGCGTCAGTTTCGTGAGCCCGCCGATACCCAACAGCCCGGTTGCGCCGACCGCGGCCGCAATCGAGGTCAGGCCGACCACCGGACCTCAGGCGGCCGAGACCGAGGCCCTCGTCAAGCACCTTCGCAGCGCGGTGATCCCCGCGGCGACGGCAGGGACCGACCTCGATCCGGTGATCACCGGGCTGGTCGCGGTCAAGGCGGACGTCAGCGACTTCCTGAAGTCGCGTACCGCGGTGTTCTTCGCAGCGGTGCTGGGCGCCTCCTTCCTGCTGCTGATGGCGGTGTTCCGTTCGCTGGTCGTGCCGCTCAAGGCGGTCATCATGAACATGCTGTCGATCGGCGCCGCCTACGGCGTGCTGGTGGCGGTGTTCCAGTGGGGCTGGCTCGGCGGCCTAATAGGAATCGAGCCGGGTCCGATCGAGCCGTTCATGCCGATGATGCTGTTCGCGGTGCTGTTCGGGCTGTCGATGGACTACGAGGTGTTCCTGCTGTCGCGCATGAAGGAGGAGTACGAGCGCACCGGCGACGCGGTGAACTCCGTGGCCGACGGCCTGGCCGCCACTGCCCGGGTCATCACCGCGGCCGCCTTGATCATGGTGTTCGTGTTCGGCAGCTTCGTGCTCGAGGACCAGCGGGCCATCAAGATGTTCGGCCTGGGCCTCGCCGCCGCCGTGGCGGCCGACGCCAGCCTGGTGCGCATGCTCATCGTGCCGTCCACGATGGAGTTGCTCGGGGCCCGCAACTGGTGGCTGCCGGGCTGGCTCGACCGGATCCTGCCCAACCTCAACGTGGAGGGCAGCCACCAGGACCTGGCTCCGGCGGGCGAAGCCGGGAGGTAGGCGTCCGGGAACCAGGCTCTCAGGGCGCCTTCACAGGCCGGGGAAGTCCCCGAAATCCTCAACGTCGGCGCAATGCACCGCCGCGGGCGCCTCACAGGCCGGGGAAGTCCCGCTCGGGGATCATGCAGTGGACGCCCTCGACGTCGTCCACCACCCCGCTGATCCTCGCGCGAGCCCCTGCGCCTATGCTCGGTCTCGATGGGGGCCGAGACCGCGGCCGGGACTGAGAGCAGGCGCGGATCGACCGCAAGCGCATTGCCGTGCGGCGTTGTCTTCCCCGCCCTTGTTCGCTGCGCTCACGGGCCGCTCGGGCCACGGCCTCGCTTTGCGACTCACGGGGTAGAGGGCTGATCCGTGTCCGTCCGCTCGGCCTCTGGACCGGCGGCTCGCACGACGCTGCTGGTGTCCGGCGGCGACGTCGTGACCATGAACCCGGCCCGGGAGGTGCTGGTCGGGGGCACGGTGGCGGTCGCCGGCGACGTGATCGCCGCGGTCGGTTCCAGCACCGAGCTGGCCGGCCGCTATCCCGAGGCCGAGGTGATCGACGCCGCCGGGTGCGTGGTGACGCCGGGAATGGTCAACGCCCACCAGCACCTGACCGGCGATCCCCTCATCCGCAGCTGCATTCCCGACCTGCTGCCCCCGGGCGCCTCGATCTTCGAATGGTCGGTGCCCGCCCACGGGGCCCACACCGGAGACGACGACGAGCTCTCGGCGGTGCTGTCCTCGGTGGAGAACCTCGCCAACGGCGTGACCACCGTGGTGGAGGCGGGCACGGTGGCCAACCCGCACCGGGCCGCGGCCGGGATGCGCCGGGCCGGCATCCGCGGCACGATGGGCACCTGGGGATGGGACATCGAGGAGGGTCCCTTCACCGCGCCGGCGACCGAGGTGCTCGAACGCCAGCGCGAGGTGGTCGACGCGCTGGGATCCGGGGGGCTCGTCGAGGGGTGGGTGACCCTGGTCGGTCATGATCTCGCCTCCGACGAGCTGCTGGCCGGTGCTGCGGACCTGGCCCGGGATCGGGGCGCCGGCCTCACCATGCACATGTCGCCCACCTCGTCGGATCCCGAGCGGTACCTGGCCCGCGCCGGACGCCGACCGCTGGTCCACCTCGACGCGCTGGGCGTGCTCGGACCGCACCTGCTGGTGGCCCACGGCGTGTGGCTGGACGACTCCGAGGTGGAGTTGGTGCTGGCCACGTCGACGGCTGTCGCCTACTGCCCGTGGGCCTACCTGCGCTTGGGCCAGGGCGTGGCCGGCCAGGGCCGCCACGCCGAGATCGTGGAGCGGGGCGGGCGGGTGGCGCTGGGCTGCGACGCCTCCAACGCGGGAGACACTTCCGACATCCTGAGGGCGGCTGCGCTGGCCGCGGGCCTGGCCCGCGACACCCGCATCGATCCCGAGCGCTTCGGCGCCCACACCGCGTTCGAGTTGGCCACCATCGCGGGCGCGGCCGCGATCGGCATGGACGACCGGATCGGCAGCCTGGAGACCGGCAAGCAGGCCGACATCGTGGTACACGACACCACTTCGGTGGCCTGGAACCCGCGGGGAGAGACGGTCCTGCAACTCGTGTGGGGCACCGACGGGCGCTCCGTGCGCGACGTGGTGGTCGCCGGCCGGCCGGTCGTGCGCGACGGCGCCTGCGTCACTGTCGAAATGGCCGCCTTGCGTGCCGAGGCCGCCGAGGCCCAGAGATCGCTGCTGGCGAGAGCCGGTCTGGAGATACCCCAGCGATGGCCCCACATCCCGTGTCCCTAGGAGCGTGCGCGGATTGATGCGAGCCGGTCGCACCACGGCGGTGTCATTCCCGCTCTTGTTCGCTGCGCTCACGGGCCGCTCGGGCCACGGCCCCGCCCCGTCTGGAACGGGTTCGCTCGGCTATCCGCGGGGCCTCTAACCTCGACTGGAGCGAACCAGGGAGCAGCATGCAGGTTGCCGTCGTCACCGGGCCGGGAGCGGTCGAGCTCCGCGAGGAGCCCCGGCCCGCAGCCGGCCCCGACGACGTGCTCGTGGCGGTGGGGGTCTGCGGTCTGTGTACCATGGAGCGGCGCCTGTTCGACGGGACCAAGCCGGTCTATCCGGTCGCCCCGGGACATGAGGCCGCCGGCCGGGTGGTCGAGGTCGGCGAGGCGGTGGCGTCCCTGCCGGGAACCCCCCGGGTCGGGGATCTGGTCACCATGGACCTGCTCACCCGGTGCGGCGCCTGCCACATGTGCCGCCGGGGCCGCAGCGCCCTGTGCAAGCGGCCCCAGGGCGGAACGCTGAGCGACGGCACCATCTCGATGGGCGCGGCCCTGGCCGAGGTGGTCAGGGTGGCCGCGGCCCAGACCTACCGGGTCGGGGAGATCCCCGTCGAGCACGCCGCCATGGGCGAGCCGCTGGCTTGCGTGGTGCACTCGGTCCGGCTGGGCGGGTTCCGGCCCGGTGACCGGGTGGCGGTCATCGGCGCGGGCTACATGGGCCGACTGCACCTGGCTCTGTGCCGGGTGTGGGGCGCGTCGCGCGTCGGTCTGGTCGATATCGACGAGCAGCGCCGGGCGGAGGCGGCGGAGGCCGGGGCCGGCTGGGTGGCCGGGCCGGACGACTTGGCCGAGCGGCAGGGCCGGCACGACGCCGTGTTCGTCACCGCCGGTGCGCCCGGCGCGGTCGAGCTGGCGCTGGACCTGTGCGACGACGCGGGAGCGGTGGTCCTGTACGGGGCCTTCCCCAAGGATGTGACGGCGTCGGTCGGCGCGGACCGCATCCACCACCGCGAGCTGTCGATCATCGGAGTGTTCAGCCACGAGCCCGAGGACTGGCGGACGGCCGCGGGCCTGCTGGAGTCCGGCGCGCTGGCCGCCGACCTCGACCGTCTGGTGACCGCCCGCTACCGCCTCGACGAGGTCGCCGACGCCATGACGCTGGCCGCGTCGCAGCCCGTCTACCGGGTGATGGTCGGGTGAGGTGATGGTCGGGTGAGAGGCCGAGCGTGTATCCGGCGGTCCGGCGACGTCACCCGAGAGGTGAGCGAGGCCGTGGTCCGAGCGGACCCTGAGCGCAGCGAACAGGAGCGGGACACACACGACGACCCCCCGGCTGGGATCGAGGACTTGCCGCGGTGAGCCCGGTCGTCGTCGGCGTCGACCTCGGGACGGGCGGGGCCCGCGCGGTGGCACTGGCACGCAGCGGGAGAGTGAGGCTTTGGATGTACGAGCCCTTCGAGGGGGCCGGCTCCTGGCCTCCGGGCCGCGCCGACCCCGCTGCCTGGCTCGACGGCCTGGGACGGCTCCTGGCCAGGGTGGACGACGCCGGCCTGCCGGTCGCGGCCGTGGGCGTGGGCGGGCAGAGCCCCACCACCGTCCCGCTGACCGGCGACCACAGCACGGACCCGGTCGGGTGGGCCGCGACCTGCCGTCATCCGGCCGGCATCGGCCTGGACCGGACCGGGCAGCATCTCGCCCAGCTCGAGTTCCTCAGCCGCGAGGCGGGCCGCCCGCTGGCCGGCGCGCAGATCTGGGACTGGGTGCTGCGCTGCCTCGGCGCGGGCGACGTCCAGGGGCTGTGGCCCGGCGAGGAGACCGTCGCGGGATACGGCGAGCGGGTCGAGGTGGGTACCGTCGTCGGGCATTGCGACGGGTCGCTGGGCCTGCGCGCCGGCACGCCTCTGGTGAGCGCGTCCAACGACGCGTACATGAGCTTCTGGGCGGGCGGGCTCGGCACTCCCCGCCGGGGCCACGACCCCGGCGGGCGCACCGGGGGGCTGGGCGTGGCCGTGGACGCCGCGCAGCGCCCCGCGGACATGCCCGGGTACTCCAGCCCGGTGGCCGGGGTGGAGGTGGTGGGCGGTCCCACCAACGGGCACGGGCAGCTGCTGGAGTGGTGGTCGGCCACGTCGGGCCGACCCGTCGAGGAACTGCTGACGCTGGCCGGGACCGTGGAGCCGGGCGCGGGCGGCCTTCTGGTGCTGCCCTATCACGACGGCGAGCGAGCGCCCCGGTGGGAGCCGCGCCTGCGGGGCGAGATCCACGGCCTGACGTTCGACACCGGCGTGGCCGAGATCGCCCGGGCCGTGCTGGAGGCGGCCGGCCACGGCCTGCGGCACGTACACGAGGAGCTCCGGGGCGCCGGGGTGGAGATGGACGTGATGTGCTGCGGCGGCTCGCCCGCTCTCAGCCGCCTGTGGTGCTCGATCAAGGCGTCGGTGCTGGAGGTGGCCGTCGACATGCCCGAGAGGCCCGAGCAGCTGTCGGCCCACGGCTGCGCGCTGGCCGCGGGCGCGGCGCTGCACTGGTGGGAGGGCGTCGGGGCGGCCGGCATGGACTCCTGGCCGTTGGCCGCCATGACCCGCATCGAGCCGTCCCCCGACGACGCCTACCGGGCCGGCTACGAGCGGTTCGTGGCTCTCGGCGACGCCGCGGTCGCCCGACTCGGCACCCCCGTCTAGCAGGGTGCTTCGCGGGTTTGGTTGAGCGACCGGCCAAGTCTCTGTGCTGCGGTCGGGGTCCTTGATCAGGCAGATGCAGGCCCATCGGGGTTGCGGTGCATCGGGGCGCGCCTCCACGATCGACAGCGCGGGCGCCTCCTTGAGCAGCAAACGCTACTGCATGGGAGTCCCCCCGGCCACCGACCGCACGGGCGGGCCACTGGGGCGGTTCGCGCCTCAACACCGTGTTCCTGCGCATCACCAGGGCCGACCGGGCCAGGTTCGTTCGCGGCAACCGCCCGCCCGGCCGCCTGCCTCCTCGCCACTGCTGCGGCGAACACTCGATGCCGGACGAACGCGACTCAGGAGGGCACGCCGAGGCGGGCGAGCATGGCTCGGTGGGCCTGGGCGCCGACGGCTAGCAGGAACGTGTCGAGGGGCAGCATGCCGATGCCTCTCCTGTCCTCTGCGGGGTGGATGACCGCAGCCTGTGGCGCCACGAGGTAGCTATGGCCATGGAAGCGGTAGTTGCGTTCGACTAGCGCCTCGAGGCCGAGAACGCTGTGGTTCGGCGATGATGCGATCTCGAAGGCGAGCGGCTGCCGGGGATCGTCGTAGATGAGGTCGACCTCGCTATCGCCGTCCCGCCAGTGGTGAAGGCGCACCCCTGCGTGCGCGGCGAGGGTGTTGACCGTCGCAGCTACGAGGTTCTCCAGCAAGGTGCCCTGCTCGACAGGATCGTTGAGGGGAGCGAGGCCGCGATGCAGCGCGGCGTTGCGGACTGCGCTGTCCACAAAGTACAGCTTGCGGCCGCGCCGCTGGACCGCCGACTCGGAGCCCGAGTAGTTCGTCAGCGTGAACACCAGGTAGGCCTGCTCCAGGTACGACAGGTACCGGTCGAACGTGGGCTGCTGGACGCCCAACTGCTGGCCGATGTTGGTCGGTGAGAGGAGGCCGGTCACCTGACCGGCGAGCACGTACAGCAGCCGCTCGAGCATCATCGGGTTGTCGACGCCGGCCGCCTGGGGGATGTCCTTGTAGACGGCCCGCTCCACCGCATCACTTCTAAGCACGCGTTGAGATTCGAGGACTTGGTTGGCGATGTCGTCTCCTGAGGGGGGAGCGGGCGCCTTGGTGAATGGCCGCACCAGCAACTCGGGGAAGCCGCCTACCAGCAGCAGGTGTGTCCGAAGCTCCTGAAGAGCGGGGTCGGCTTGGTGTCCTGCGAGCAGAGTGGCCAGGGTGGCGTCAAGCGTGGCTGAGGCCTCCACAGCATGGGGCCACCTGAGCAGCCCGCAGGACTCGTCGAGTCGGCAAGGCAGCAGATGATGTTCCTCCCACCGGCCCACCCCGCTCTCGCGGCGCTGCTTGAGGAGGGCCGCGGTGCTGCTGGAAGTGGCTGCGATCTGCACCGGCCAGCGCTCGTCGTAGAAGGTCTTGAGCCACCGGTCCCAGTCCTCGGCGTACACGACCTCGTCGAGCATCAAGAACACCGGGTTCTCTTCCGTGGCTCTCGAGGTGTCGAGCACTGGCCGCACGAGGTCGCCGAGGCTGGCAGGCAACAGCAGGGGATGGTCCATGCGAAGCCACCAGATCCGGCGCGGGTCGACACCCTTGGCGATCAGATGTCGTACGGTCTGGTACAGCACGGTCGTCTTGCCGACCCGACGGGGGCCCAGGATCACCTGATGCCTGCGGGGCTCGTTGTGGAGGAGCCGCTGCCACAACACTTGGGCCAGGGATCGCTCGGTGCCGGGCGCGAGCGCCGGGGGCACAGTCCCGGACGACCACCAGGGGTTCTGTTCGGTGAAGACTCTGTGGTAATCGCTGGGTTGTGGCTGCCATTCAACCATCACGCCATGCCTCTCATATTTGTTATTTGAGAAATAGCATATTCACTGTGAATGTTAGATGGCAAACTACAAACATCAGGAGCCATGTCTGATAGTTCGCGGGATGCTCCTTATGCACACCGTGTTCGTGGACGGGGCCAAGGTCGTCGACGCCGGCCGCATGACCACCATCGACGAGGACACCTTCTACGGGCGCCGACAAGCCGCAGGCGAAGCCATCACCGCCCGCTCCGGCCTCCCCGACAAGGCAAAGTTCCCCGTGCTGTAGCCGGCGGACGGGCGACCGCCCGACCGCTAGAGGTCAGGCACGCCGAAAATCGAGCCGCCGAACAGCACCCAGGCCAGCAGCAGCGTCCAGAGTACGTTGGCGGCCTGCGCGACCACGAACGCGGCAGCGGGCCGGCCGCCTTCCATGGACAGCAGGTCGCGCAGCCGGGTCTCCAGCCCGATGCAGACGAAGGCCAGCGCGAACAGCCATGTCCTCAGGCCCTTGAGGAGGCTTCCAGTGGCGTCCACCAGCCCGTCGGTGAGCACGAAGGAGAACAACAGCGAGGTCGCCAGGAAGCCGAGCACGAACTTGGGGAAGCGCTCCCAGATCACCGCAGCCGACACCTCCGGCCGTTCGGCGTTGTCAGCGCCGCCGGCACCACCCCGCACGGTCCACCAGACCGACAGCGCGAAGGCGGCCACCCCGAGCAGGGCGTTCTGGGAGAGCTTGACGATGGTGGCCGCGTTGGTGGCTGAGTCGCCGATGCTCTCCCCGGCTACCACCACTGCGCCGGTGGTGTCGATGGTGCCGCCGATCCAGGCGCCGCCGACGATGTCGGAGAGGTCGAGCCAGTCGACGGCCAGCGGCATCAGGATCATCATCGGGGCCGCCACCACCAGCACGAGCGACGTGACGTAGGAGAGCTTCTTGCGGTCCCCGGAGATGGCGCCGCAGGCCGCGATGGCGGCTGACACCCCGCAGATCGACACCGCCGTCGCCATCATGGCCGAGAACTCCTCGTCGACCCGGAGCTTGCGAGAGAGCCAGAAGCACAGGTACCAGATGACGGCGATGACCCCAGCCGCCTGCACCATGCCGTACATGCCGGCCTCCAGCACCTGACCGAACAGGACGTTCGTTCCCAGGATCACCAGCCCGGTCTTGATGTAGTACTCGGTCCGGATGGCGCCCCGGAGCCAGCCGGGCACTCCCAGCACGTTGGAGACGAATAGGCCGAGGGCCAGCGCGGTGATCGCGTAGCTGACGCCGCGCTCGCTGAGCGTGGAGTTGCACGCGATGGCCCGGGCCGCCCAGGCCAACACGAACACGGCACCGAAGGCCACCGCGAAGCCCCGCACCGCGCCCTCCATCAGACGGACGCCGATCAGGCACAGCACACCCAGCGCGGCCCCAACCCCGAACGTGGTGGCCAGGCTGCCGGCTCCGAACAGCCCGTCGAGTCCGTCGCTGCAGGACAGGCCGGCAGCCTCTGGCCGCACGCCGACCAGAACCAGAATGATCAGTACCGCACCCAGCCACACCGAGACCCAGTCCTCGGAGCGCAGCAGTTCGCCTGCTCTTGCCCTCGCCACGGATGCCAACCTAGAGGCTGAGCAGATAGCCGGCGGTTCAACAGCGGTAGGGTCGGACCATGGCTGAGTTCAGGGTCATCTTCGTCGCCAACGACTACGACGCAACCGTGGGGTTCTTCACCGACGTGATGGGCCTGGAGGTGGAGCGGTCCTTCGGCGAGATCTTCAGGGGGACCATCCTGCTGGCCGCCGCCGGCCGCATCGAGGTCATCGAGGACGGCGCCGGATGGGACACGCCCGGAGTGACGGGCGTCTCGGTGTCATGGGAGATCACCGACGCCGACGCCGAGCACGCTCGGCTGGTCTCGGCGGGTGCCACCATCGTGCGGCCGCCAGAGTTGCAGCCCTGGGGCCACAAGAGCCTCGAAGTTGCAGGACCCGACGGCCTGAGGATCATCCTCTTCGAGGTCGTGGCCCAGTAAGAAAGTCGATCTATGCGATTCGGATTCTGGCCGTCGAGCGCCCACCGGTGGGATCAGATACTGGCTGTGAGCCAAGCCGCCGAAGCGAGCGGCTGGGACGGCCTGTGGCTGCCCGACCACTTCATGCCGCCCGAGGGGGGCTACGGCCACGAGCCGCCCGGAGTGGAGCCCGAGTTGCTGCCCACCCACGAGTGCTGGACCCTGCTGGGCGCCCTCGCCGCGGCTGTGCCCCGGGTGCGTCTCGGGGCGATGGTCACCGGCAACACCTACCGCCACCCGGCGGTGCTGGCCAAGCAGGCGGCCACCGTCGACCACGTCAGCGGGGGCCGTCTCGTGCTCGGTCTCGGCGCCGGCTGGCAGGAGAACGAGCATCGCCGCTACGGCCTTGAGTTCGGGACGGTGCGGTCCCGGGCCGACATGCTGGAGGAGGCGTGCGAGGTGATCACCAGCCTGTTCGCCAACGAGCGCACCGACTTCGACGGCGCCCACTACCGCCTGCAGGGCGCGCCGTTGACGCCGAAGCCGCTGCAGGATCCGCTGCCCATCATGATCGGAGGCAGGGGCGAGCGCCGCACCATCCCGACCATGGTGCGCTGGGGCCACGAGTGGAACGGCTGGTGCACGGTGGCCGACATGCGGTACTTCAACGCCCTCATCGATCGGCTCTGCGAGGCCCAGGACCGGGATCCGGCCACCATCGCCCGCTCTGCGGCGGTCATCCTGCGCATGTGCGACTCGGAGGCCGAGGCGGCCCGTCTGCAGGTCGGAGCGTCGGGGCGCCCCGAGCTGGTGGGCATCCCGGAACAGCTGGTCGAGCAGGTGGCCGCCTACGCGGCGGCCGGCACCGACGAGTTGATCGTCCCCGACTTCAACCTCGCACCCGACGAGGCCCCCGAGGTTGCCGAGCGCTTCATGTCCGAGGTCGTGGCCGCACTCTGACGCCGGCGGGCCTCAGCGTCGATCACCGCGCTAGCGTCCGGCGGGGACTGAGAGGCCCGAGAGGAGAGCGATGACCGAGACGATGTTCCCTGACAGCGCTCCAGCGGTGGTGCAGTCCGCGCCCAGCCGGTTCGACTCCTACGACACCGCCGACCTGTGGCGCAAGGACGTGGACCACTACATCCACCCCTTCACCGACTTCGCCGTCTGGGGGGACGAGGGCGCCCTGGTGATGGCCGAGTCCGAGGGCGCCTACGTCTACGACTCCGACGGCAAGCGCTACCTCGACGCCCAGGGCGGGCTGTGGTGCGTCAACGCCGGCTACGGCCGGGCCGAGATCGCCGACGCCATGGCCGAGCAGGCCCGCAAGCTGGCCTACTACTCGCCGTTCACCAACACCACCTCGGTGCCGGGCGCCTCCCTGGCCCACAAGCTGGCCTCCCTGGCGCCGGGAGACCTCAACCATGTGTTCTTCGGCCTGTCCGGGTCGGACGCCAACGACACCGCTGTGAGGATCATCCACTTCTACTTCAACCGTCTCGGCCAGCCCGGCAAGAAGACTGTCATCACCAGAGTCAACGGCTACCACGGCTCAAGCTACCTGGCCATGTCGCTCACCGGGGTGGCCTACGACCACATCGGCTTCGACATCATCGGCGAGCCGCTCATCACCCGGGTGGAGGGCCCCGACGTCTACCGGCGGTCCGACGGCATGACCCCGGAGGAGTACACCGACCACCTCGTCGACGAGTTCAGGGCCAAGGTCGAGGAGTTGGGCGCCGAGAACGTGGCCGCCTTCTTCGCCGAGCCGATCATGGGCGCCGGCGGGGTGCTGGTGCCGCCCCCCGGCTACCTGCCCCGGATGCGGGAGGCCTGCCGGGAGTTCGGGATCCTCTACGTCTCCGACGAGGTGGTCACCGCCTTCGGCCGGCTCGGCCACTTCTTCGCCAGCGACGACGTCTTCGGCATCCAGCCCGACATCATCAGCACCGCCAAGGGACTCACGTCCGGCTACGCGCCGCTGTCGGCCAGCCTGCTCTCCGACGAGATCTACGACGTGATCTCGGTGCCGCAGGCGCCCGGCGCGGAGTTCGCCCACGGCTACACCTACTCGGGGCACCCGGTGTCGTGCGCGGCCGCGCTGGCCAACATCGAGATCTTCGAGCGTGAGGACCTGTGCGGCCACGTGCGCCGGGTAGGCCCCTACTTCGAGGAGCGTCTGCGCACCCTCAGCGACCTGCCCATCGTCGGCGACATCCGCGGCAAGTGCTTCATGATGTGCGTGGAGAACGTGGCCGACAAGGCCACCAAGGAGATGTTCCCGCCGGAGGTGGAGATCGGCCGGCGCATCTCCGACGCCTGCGACGCCCGGGGCCTGCTGGTGCGGCCCATAGGACGCCTCAACGTGCTGTCGCCGCCGCTGGTGCTGACCATCGACCAGATCGACTGGCTGGTCGACACCCTGCGGGCCGGCATCGAAGAAGTCATGGCCGGCCTCGAGCGCGAGGGCCTCTGGAGCACCGGCTGAGGATCGCGGCGTTCGCGCCGTTAGCCTGTGGATATCCAGTCGGGACGTCCGGCTGGCGGGTTCGCAGACGGGTGTTGGTTCTTCCGGTCATGGTGAACCAAACCCGAGACATCCGCCAGGCCTCCTGATTCCTGAGGCGCCACCGAACCCTGTTATTCGCCTGCGTGACGCGGGCAAGGAGAAATATGTCCCCCACCTTCGCCCAGTTGGGCGTCCCCGATTACATAGGCCGCGCCCTCGCGCAGCGCGGTATCGTCGAGCCCTTCGAGATCCAGTCGGCCGTCCTGGCCGACGCCCTGGCCGGAAACGACATCTGCGGCCGCGCCCCCACCGGGTCCGGAAAGACGCTGGCTTTCGGCATCCCGCTCGTGGCCAACGTCGACCGGGCCGGACCGCACAAGCCCAAGGCGCTGGTGCTGGCCCCGACCCGCGAGCTCGCCGATCAGATCATGACCGAGATCCGGTCATTCGCCGGCGGCGTCCGTGTGGCCGTCGTCTACGGCGGCGTGGGCTACGACGCCCAGCGCAGGGCGCTGCGCCGAGGCGTCGACATCCTGGTGGCGTGCCCCGGCCGCCTCGAGGACCTGATCGACCAGCGTGAGGTCAGCCTGTCCGCAGTGGACAGGATCGTCATAGACGAAGCCGACCGGATGGCCGACATGGGGTTCATCCCCGCCGTGCGGCGCCTGCTCGACCAGACCGCGCCAGAGCCGCAGACGATGCTGTTCTCAGCCACGCTCGACGGTGATGTGGCGTCGCTCACCCGCGACTACCAGCATCGCCCGGTGCGGTATGAGATCGGTGAGGAGACGCCCGACGTGGTCGCGGCCGACCATCTGTTCTGGAACGTGTCCAGCACCGAACGCACCGAGGTCGCTGCCGAGGTGGTGTCGGCCGCCGGCTCGGCGATCGTGTTCTGCCGGACCCGTCACGGCTGCGACCGGCTGGCCCGCCGGTTCGACCGGATCGGTGTTCGCGCCGCCGCGATCCACGGGGGCCGGAGCCAGAACCAGCGCACCCGGGCACTGCAGGCCTTCGCAGCAGGCAGGGTGGAAGCGCTGATTGCGACCGACGTCGCCGCCCGCGGCATCCATGTCGAGGGCGTGAGCGCTGTGATCCACTACGACCCCCCCGGCGACCACAAGACCTACCTCCATCGCTCGGGGCGCACCGCAAGGGCCGGCAGAGGCGGTGTCGTGGTGTCGCTCGTGCAGCCCGGTCAGGTCAAGGAACTACGGCACATGCAGCGCGAACTGGACCTGCAGCAGCCGCTCACCGATGTGGATCTCAACGCCGTCCGGTCGCTCGACGGTGGAGCGAGCCGCCCCACGGAGCCCGCGGTGGCCGCCAATCCAACCCGTCAACCCGCAGTCGACTCACAGCCGCGACGCGCCGATGGCAAGCCGCGACACCCGGATGCCAAACAGCGATCTCGCAAGCCCGAGCGTGGGAGAGCGAAGAACCGCTCCCGGCGCCGGCGGAGCAACAACAGGCGACCACGGCCCGCTGCCGCCAGGCGGCCGATGGCCAAGACAGGCGCCTGACCCTCGACGGCCTGCGCGTTCGGCCGCGTATCCGAAGCTCGCGTTGGTCATCGGCCGTGCTGACCTTCGGGTCATGAGCTGCTTCCGAGCCGTGTCAGGCTGTTTCGCTCTGTGTCAGAAAGTGCCTCTGACGTGTCGTTTCGCGATTTCGCCGTGCTGGACCGTGCCTGTGGATAACGGGCGCTTCGTCCATTAGAAGCCCGACGCTGGCCTTCTGTAGCTATGGAGTCTCATTGCGGCGCCGAACCCTCCGGAGGAGGTGGGTATCGACTACGTGCTCGTCACACCCTGCCAATATGATCAGGACATAACACCCTGAGCGCTTCGCCGCTCAGGACCCGGGGCCCCCCGCGTTGGGGGGGGCCCCGGGGATTTAACAACCCCGGGGGGGGGAGTGTGGTTTGTGGGCCCCGCCCCCCCCCCCAGGGGGGGGGGTTGGGCCGGCCCCACAAGTTAGG
>JAPPLH010000070.1:47503-51089 GCA_028819505.1 Acidimicrobiaceae bacterium | reverse complement strand
GCGCCGAACCCTCCGTTGGTGGGGGTTTTCCAATACGTGCTCGACACACCCTCCAAATTTCATCAGCAAAAACCACCCTGCGGGCTGCGCCGCTCTGGCCCGGGGGCCCCGCGTTGGGGGGGGGCCCCTGTCATTTCCACAGCGCCGGTCGGCTCAGTGTCGTAGGTGACCCCGGCACCCTCACCTCGTCGGGCATCTGGCACTGCACCAACAGTTCAGGACGAATTGGCTTCGCCCACGACGAGACCCTCGCCAAATCACGCGAGACTGTCCCCATTGGGCTGAACACGCCGACGTGGTGTCCATCCTCGACAGCGAGTTCTATCGCGGGGCGAAGATCCGAGTCGTTCGACACGACGAGCGCGCGGTCACAAGCACCTCGGTAGAAGTCGCGCAGCAGATGCGATGCGATAGCGACATCGGTGAACTTCTCCTGCGGCAACTCGACAAGCGCCTTCCACGGCCGCGACTCATGGGTCGCGAAGTGGGCACCGTAGTCGTCGAGCATCTTTGCCGGCGGCGGTGGCCGGAACCGGTCCTCCCAGTTCCTCCTCGACGAGACCGCCCGCCAGTTGTCCGGAACCTTGAACTTCCCCTCCAGCACTTCGACGCCGGTCGCGCGGATCGCCCGGATGAGCACACGCTGGCGCCGCGGCGCGTCCGAGTCCTCTGAGGCCTTCGCTGAGATCTGAGACGTGAAGTACTTCACCTTGCTCACACCGTCGCCGCTGGGAACGAGGCGATCAGCCAGGGCATTGAAATCGATCCATTTCGTATCCGGACGATCGCGTACCGCCGCATAGAAGTTCAACCCATCGACGTACACGATCCAGCGCGCGCCGGTCGGAGCTTCCCTGGTCACTCGGCCAGCCCCCGAATCAGTCGGCTCCACACCACTCGATGGTCCTGCGCGACAACAAACGGGGCGGCGCCGTGCTTCAGCCGGCCGGCCGGACCGCGACCACCTCGCCGTTTAGCCAGGCCCAGAAGCCGCTGGGGTGGTCGGCCCAGCGACGGAAGGCGGCTGATATCGCCACAAGGTCGCCCCGCATCGCGAACCCGCCGTCTGTGGCGTGCTGGGCGAAATCGCTGTCGGTCACCCGCAGGGCCCACATGGCTCCCCACAGCTCGCGGCCTGCCGCGTCGGCGTGGATGGTGGTGCTGGCCGTGACCACGGGATCCACGAAACCGGCTGCTCTAACCCAACCAGGCAGGAAGCGCCCGGCGCGGGGCTCGCCGCCGTTGCTCCTCGCGACCTCCTGGTACAGGCGGAGCCAGTGCTCGATGGCCGGTTCGACCGGAGCATGGACCATGGTCTGGTAGTCGGAGTCGCGCACCGCCACCAGCCCGCCGGGGCGCAGCACTCGCCGGGCCTCCCGCAGCGCCCGGACCGGGTCGGACAGGTGCTGCATCAGCTGGTGGGCGTACACAACGTCGAAGCTCTCGTCGTCGAACGGCAGTTCGTAGGCCGAGCCCACCTCGAAGCTGGCGTTGCCGACGCCCTCCTCACGGGCCCGACGCCGGGCCGACTCGACCACTTGGGCCGAGGCGTCCACCCCGACGACTGTCCGTGCCCGCCGGGCCAGCCCGACGGTGATGGCGCCGGGGCCGCATCCCATGTCGAGCACCGTGGCGTCGGGCTCGAGGTGGGGCAGCAGGAAGGCGGCGCACACCTCGGCCGTCCTCTGCCGGTAGAACTCGAGGATGACCTCGTGGTAGCCGTGGGTGTACGTCTCGCCCTCGGGCTGTTCAGCGGTCACAGGCGGGACAGGCTACGGAGCCCCAGGCCGGTCTCGACCGGCGTCCCCTCACAGGGTGTCGGGGACCGCCTCGTCGTACAGCCAGGCCTCGACCAGTTCCACCGCGTCGGCTCCGGCCATCTCGTCCACCAGCGTGAGGAACTCGGCGGTGTTGGTGGTGCCGCCAGCCGACCGGTCGTAGTGGGTCCGCAGGATCTCGAAGAACGTCTCGTCGCCGGTGTGGAGGCGCAGGGCGTGCAGCGTGGCGGCGCCCCGGTAGTAGACGGTCGGGCCGAACAGGTCCTCGATCCCGATGCCCTTCGGCGGTCCGATGCCCTCTGCGGACAGCCACGCGTGGACCTGTGTCATCGTGGCGTCGAAGTCCGTTGCGAAGTGCTCGGACTCGAACATGAGGTGCAGGTAGGTGGCGAAGCCCTCGTTCATCCAGATCTCGGTCCAGTCGTCGGGCGAGACCGAGTTACCCAGCCACTGGTGGGCGGCCTCGTGGGCGATGATTCCGGGACCGATGGTGGCCGGCCCGTGGATGGAGAGCGTCTGGTTCTCGAGCGCCAGCCCGAGCGGGAACGGCATCACGATGGTGCCGTAGGCGTCGAACGGGTAGGGGCCGAGACGCTCCTCCAGGAAGGCGATCACGTCGGGGGTGACCGACAGCGCCTGCGCCACGTCGGGCGAGGCGCCGCGGGGGACGTAGTCGCGAATGATCGGGCCGCCGTCGTAGAGCGGTCCGTGGTCGATGCGCTCGAAGTCGCCGATGTACACGGCGGCCAGGTAGGTGGCCATCGGGTCGTCCATCCGCCACTCGAAGGTGGTCTTGCCGCCGGCGGTCGTCTCTGAGGTGAGGAGGCCGTTCGAGGCGGCAGTCACGCCCTCCGGCACCGTGATCCCGATCTCGTAGGTGGCCTTGTCGGTGGGGTGGTTGTTGGACGGGAACCACGTCATCGACCCCGACGGCTCGCCCAGCGTGTAGATCACCCCGTCGCGGTGGAGCCAGCCCATCTCGGAGAACGGCACGCCGGGATCGTCGAGCGTCTCGGGCGAGCCCGAGTAGGAGACGGACACCTCGAACTGCGAGCCGGCCGCCAGCGGGCTCGCGGGCCGGACGGTCAGCTCGTGGCCCGACCTCCGGAACTCGGCGCCCGCTCCGTCGACGGCCACGGAGCGGACCTCCAGACCCTGCAGGTCCAGGTTGAACGTCTCGAGGTCGTCGGTGGCCTGAGCCGTGATCGACGTCAGCGCAGAGACGGTGTTGGCCGCCGGGTCGACGTCGAGGTCGATCTCGTAGTGGATGGCGTCGTATCCGCCGTTGCCCAGGAACGGGTAGAAGCCGTCGCCCAGCCCCTCGGCCCCGGTCGGAGGCACCGTCGTCGTGCCGGCTGCGGTGGTGGACGCGGCGGGCGCGGTCGTGGTTGTCGTCGTGGCGGCTGCGGCGGGCGCGGTCGTCGTGGACGCGGCGGCCCCGGTCGGAGGCACCGTCGTCGCGGCGGCTGCGATGGTGGACGCGGCGGGCGCGGTCGCGGCCGTCGATGTTGCTGTGGCCGGGGAGGTTGTCGTGGACGCCGGCGAGGTCGGCGGGACGGCGTCGGCGGACCCGTCGCCGGGCGTGCCGCCGCAGGCGGTTGCAAGCAGCGCGGCGACCAGGGTGATCGACCTCACTCGGGGGAGCACTTTGCGCAGCCTATGGGCCCGAGCTGCCCGTGAGCGGAGCGGACCACCTCCGCCCCCGGGCTGACCCGCACCGAGAATTCCCGAGCTGCCCGTGAGCGGAGCGGACCACCTCCGCCCCCGGGCTGACCCGCACCGAGAATTCCCGAGCTGTCCGAGAGCGG
>JAPPLH010000070.1:0-47403 GCA_028819505.1 Acidimicrobiaceae bacterium | reverse complement strand
CACCTCCGCCCCCGGGCTGACCCGCACCGAGAATTCCCGAGCTGTCCGAGAGCGGAGCGGATCACCTCCGCCCCCGGGCTGACCCGCACCGAGAATTCCCGAGCTGTCCGAGAGCGGAGCGGACAGGAGCGGGAGACACGAGCGGGCGGCTCGGGTGGTTGCCCCGCTTCTAGGCCTGGCCGGTCTGGCGCAGGAAGGTCAGGCTGTCGAAGTAGTCGACCCGGCGCTCGATCAGCCCGCCGGAGATCGTCAGCCGCATCACTCCTTGGATTTCGATCGGGGCTCCGTCCACTTCGGCTCGCATCACGTAGGCGGCGACCGCCCGGTCGCCCTCGACCACGATGTCGGCGGCCTCGTAGGCCAGACCCGAGAATGTGGCCAGGAAGTCGGCCAGACGCTCCCGGTATGCCGCCTTGCCGCGGCTTGGCGATCCGAGTGCGCTGGTGTGCTCGTTGACGAAGCCGTCGCCGACGTGCGCGGCCACCGTCTCAGGATCGCCGGTGGCGAACGAGGCCAGATAGGACGCCGCGACGGCCCGCGTCGCCTCGGCCGCGCCTCCCCCCACCTCGGATATGTTCAGCGCGTCACGTTCTGGGCGTGCGCGTGGACGCCGGGTCGGGGCGTCGGCGGGAGCTCCGGCGTCGGTCCCGTTCAGTGCATCACCTTCTGGGCGTGCGCGTAGACGCCCTGGTCGTAGCTGAGCTCGATCATGTTGCCGTCGGGATCGCTGATCATGCAGATGTACCCGATGGGCGCGGGCATGTCGGTGGGCGGCATGGCCAGGCAGCCCTCGGCCCTGGCCTGCTCGGCGGCGGCGTCGAGCTCCTCCCGGCTGGTCACCTCCACGCCCAGGTGGGCGAAGGGCGCCAGCGTGGCGATGGGCGCGTCCTTGAACGGGTCGGACTCGGGGAAGAACTGGGCCAGCACCAGGATGAAGGGCTTGTCGGGGGAGTCGTCGTGGCCGAGCCAGGCGCCGTAGCCGTCGGTGTCCTCCCGTTTGTCCAGCAGCTTGAGCGGGGTGTGGGTGGTGTACCAGTCGATGCTGGCGTGGATGTCGGTGACCCGCAGGGCCACATGGGTCCAGCGGGCGTGCGGCGGGTGGACTGCGTATGTGTCGGCCATGTCCGGTTACTCCTGGGTCCCTCCGTCACCGATGTCGGGCTCGTCGCCGCCGTAGGTCCACTGGCAGCGGCCAATCTAGCATCGCCGCACGATCGAGACGGGCCGAGGCTCGGCCTCAGCGCAGGCGGGGCTCGTTCCGCTTGCCTTCCGGCTGACTGGTCGGGGGTGATGAACCCGAGGTACCAGCTCAGCGCAGGCGGGGCTCGGTCCGCTTGCCTTCCGAGAAGGCGGCTTGGCCCTCGGCCAGCGCGTCGACGCTGGTTCCGGCGGTGAGGATCGACGGGGCCATCGCCAGCGCATCGAGACGGCCCATGTCGCTGGCGGCCCAGACGGCCCGGAGGGTGCCCTGCACGGCGTCGGGCGGCTGCGACGCGATGATCTTCGCCAGCCGGTCGGCGGCGTCCCCCAAGTCGGCGGGGGGCACCACCTCCGACACCAGCCCGACCCGCTGCGCGGTCTGTGCCGTCATGCGTTCGTGGTTCCCGACCAGAGCGAGCCGCAGGACCTCGCCCAGCGGCATCCGCGGCACCAGCTTCATCGGCTCGTACACCGCCGCCATCCCGTAGGTCACGTGGGGGTCGAAGAAGGTGGCGTTCTCGGCGGCGATGACGATGTCGGATTCGGCCACCAGGTAGAAGGCGCCGGCGCAGCAGATGCCGTTGACCGCGGCGATCACCGGCTTCCACAGGTCGCACGCCTTGGGGCCTATGTCGTCGCCGGGGTCGTCGTACATGTAGTTGTTCGAGGTGCCGTAGAGCTTGCCGCCCGCGCCCTCGAGGGCCACCAGATCCTCGGAGCGGTCGACGCCCGCGCAGAAGGCCTTCTCGCCGGCGGCGGCCAACACCACGACCCTCGCCTCGTCCATCGTGCGCAGCGCCCGCCAGGTGGACCGGATCTCGGAGCGCATCCGGTCGTTGAAGGCGTTCAGCACCTCGGGCCGGTCGAGGGTGACACGGCAGACGTGGTCGGCGACGTCGACCCGGATCGTCTCGAAACGCTCCGGCTCGAACGGCAGAGCGCGATCGCCGGACGCCACGACCGCTAGGCGCCGAGCAGGCGGCGGGCGACGATCCGGGCCTCGTCGAGATCCTCGACGAAGTTCTCCTCGGGTATCTCCCGCAGCACGTTCAGCGCGTAGACGCTGGTGTCGGACATGCCGGACATGCCCAACACGATGCACTGGGTGTCGGCGTCGCGCGCCGTGTCGGCCAGCTGGCCGATGGTCAGGGCGGCGCTGTCGTCCACGTACACGGTGTCGGTGAAGTCGAAGATCACCACTTCGTGCTCGGCCATGTCGTGGTTGATGGTCTTGAAGAGCCGGGTGGACGAGGCCGAGGTGAAGCTGCCCCGCAGCGACAGGAGGCCGACCCGGGCCGCGAACGGGTCGTTGTCGTCGTCGACGTCGAAGGCATCGTCGTCGGCTTCGGGGTCGGCCAGGAAGGTCATGTCGAGCAGCGGGGTCGAGATCACCTTGTCGAGCTCCAAGCGCTCCACCTGGCGGGCCCCGGTCAGCGCCGCCATCACCAGGCCGACGGCCACTGCGATCACCAGGTCCGAGACGATGGACAGGACGAGAGTCAGCGCCAGGACCACCACGTTCTCCTTCGGGACGCGGTGTATGTGGGCCAGGTAGCGCCAGTCGATGATGTTGAACCCGATCTTGATGAGGATGCCTGCCAGCACGGCGTGGGGTATGGCGTCGACGTAGCGCCCCAGTCCCAGGACCAGCGCGGCCAGGATGGTGGCGCACAGCACCCCGGAGACCCTGGAGCGGCCGCCGGCCTTCACGTTGGCCACCGTGCATGACGTGGCCCCCGCGCCCGGGACTCCGCCGATGAACGCCACCACCACGTTGGCCACCCCGGCACCCATCAGTTCCCGGCTGGGGTCGTGGTTCTGGCGGGTCAGCGAGTCGGCCACCCTGGCGGTGAGGAGGCTGTTGATGGAGCCGAGCAGGGCGATGGTGACCGCCGCCGGCAGGGCGCTGCCCAGATCGCCGAAGCTGAGCTCGGGAACCATCAGGTCGGGGAGGCCGGTGGGAACCTCGCCGATGGTCGGCGCCTCGCTCAGCCACAGCACGCCTACCAGCGTTCCGATGATCAGCGCGGCCACTGAAGGCGGCAGGAACCGCTGAAGCCGTCCCGGCCAGAAGATGCACACGGCCAGGGTGATGAGCCCCAGCGCGAGCGCGCTCGGGTCGGCGCCGGCGACTGCGTCCGGCCAGGCGCGCAGAGACTTGAGCGCGCCGCCGAGGGCCACCTCGGTGCCGAAGAACGGCAGCACCTGGACGATGATGATGATCAGGCCGACCGCGCTGGTGAACCCCGACACCACCGCATAGGGCGTGTAGGCCACGAAGGTGCCGAGCCGCAGCACGCCGAGCAGCACCTGGATGACCCCGGCCATGGCCACGATGGCCAGGGCCTTGGACAGTTCCCCGTCGGCGTAGTCGACGAACACGACCGCCATCGCCACCGACAGCGGGGCGGTGGGTCCCGAGATCTGGGTCTTCGATCCGCCCAGCAGCGCGGCGAGCATGCCCACCACGACGGCGCTGTACAGACCCTCGACAGCGCCAATGCCCGAAGCGACGCCGAAGGCGAGTGACAGGGGCAGGGCCACGACGGCCGCGGTCATCCCCCCGAAGACGTCTCCTCGCAGCCCTTGGAGCTTGTCGCTGACTTGCAGGCTCATGCCGCACCGCAGACTAGATCAATCGCCGCCGCGGGGCCGTCCCACGGGGTCCGTGCCCACGATGTCTGCCAATTCGGGCAGGCTGGTCGCCACGGCCAGGCCCGCGTCGCGCAGCCACCGCAGGTTCAGGGAGTGGACCTCGATCCGGGGATCGAAGCGGTTGAGGAACACCGCGTGGCGGTAGGCGGCCAGCGGCGACGCGCAGGCCATCGAGTCGTGGATGCCGCCGAGGCCGGCCGGCGCCACCACGATGACCAGGTCAGGCTCGATCCGCTCGATCAGGTCCAGGTTGTGCCCATCCGGAGCCACCGGCGAGTAGAGGCCGCCCACGCCCTCCACCAGCCCGATGCCGACCGTCGAGCCGAATCGGCAAATCGTGGCCAGTTCGTCGACGGTGGGGCAGATCCGACCGAGCTTGTCGGCGGCCATGGGCGGGGCCAGCGGCACCGGGTAGGTGTGCTCGGGCGGGCAGACGTCGTCGGGGTGCTGGCCGGTGGCCGCGGCCAGCGCAGCCGCGTCGGTCGGGCCGGCCTCGTCCGGGTCGTGGGACTGGACCGGCTTGCACGCCGCGACGACGCACCCCCTGTCCCGCAGGACCCGGGCCAGCTCGGCCGCCGCCCAGGTCTTGCCCACCTCGGTGCCGGTGCCGGCGACGAAGACGACGACTTCGGGGCGGGTCTGGGCTCCGGGCGCAGCCACTGGGTCAGGCATCGATCCCTGCCCGGCGGAGCGCGTCGATCAGCCGGTCGATGTCGGCGTCGCGGTGAGCGGCCGAGACCGTGACCCGCAGCCGCGACGTTCCGGCCGGCACCGTCGGGGGCCGGATGGCGGGGACCAGGACGCCCTGCCTCGCCAGGGTGTCGGAGGCGGCCAGTGCCCTGTCCTCGGCGCCGACGATGATCGGGATGATCGGGCTCGGGTGGCCGGGCCGGATCCGGTCGATGTTGGCCCGCAGCCGGCGCCTGAGCTCGTCGCCCTCCCCGGAGTCGATCACGTCGATGGCGGCCGCCGCGGCCGCGGCGGAGGCTGGGGCGGCCGCGGTGGTGAAGATGTAGGAGCGGGCCGCATTGACGAGCAGGTCCATGAACGTCCGGGGCCCGGTCACGAAGCCGCCCAGCGCGCCGACCGCCTTGGACAGGGTCCCCACCCGCAGAACCCGGCAGTCCGGGTGCAGCGGCTCGGGATGGCCCAGCACGAGATGGGCGTCGTCGAGCACGAGCAGCGCCCCGCGGGCCGCGCACACCGCCGACAGCTCGCCGACCGGCGCGAGGTCGCCGTCCATGGAGAAGACCGAGTCGGTGACCACCATTCCGGGGCCTCCGGGGCGGCCCAGCATGCCGTCCACCGCGGCCGGGTCGCAGTGGGGGTAGACGCGCGTCGGCGCCCGGGCCAGACGGCAGCCGTCGATGATCGAGGCGTGGTTGAGCTCGTCGGAGCAGAGCACCGACGCCCACCGGCCCATCGTGGCGATGACCCCCAGGTTGGCGGCGTATCCGGTGGTGAACAGCACTGCGGCCTCCGCCCCGCGCCAGGCTGCGATGCGCTCCTCGAGGCGGCTGTGTACGGGACGCGACCCGACGATCAGCCGGGCCGATCCCGAGCCGGCGCCGTAGTCGTCGATGGCGGTCCGGGCCGCGGCCCGCACGGCCGGGTGCTGGGTGAGTCCGAGATAGTCGTTGGAGGCGAACGACACCACCGGCTGCCCGGTCGCCGACAGCGCCGTCCGGGGGTCTCCCCCGTCGAGATCCCGGGGCTGGCGGAGCTGGTCGGCGGCCACGACGGCGTCCAGGGCGGCGGAAGCGATGCCATCCCAGTCGCGCACGCCCAGAGGCCGAGGGGACTGTCCGCGATTCACCGAGACTCCCCTAAGCGCCTAGCGAGGCCGTGGCCCGAGCGGCCCGTGAGCGCAGCGAACAGGAGCGGGAAGTCATGCCTCGGCGTCCTCGGCGGCTACCTCTTCGATGGCCGACGCCAGGGTCCGGGCGATGGTGTCGATCTCGTCGTCGGTGATCGACAGCGGGGGCATCACCACCACGACATCGCCCAGAGGTCGCAGCAGGACTCCGGCGGAGACCGCGGCCGCGCAGACCCGTCGCCCCCATCTCGAGGCCCCCGCGGGAGGGTTCAGCTCGACGCCGGTCATGAGGCCCCGGCGGCGGACCTCCCTCACCGCGGGCAGGGCCGCGACCGGGGCCAGCGCGTCGCCGAGCCGTTCAGCGGCTGCGACGGCCCGGTCGATCAGGCCGCGTTCGACTATCAGTTCCAGGTGGCGGGCCGCCACCGCGCAGGCGAGGGCGTTGCCGCTGTAGGAGTGCCCGTGATAGAAGGTGCGGGGCCCGAGGTCCTCGCCCAGGAACGCCTCGAAGATGTGGGAGGCGGCCACCGTGGCCGACAGGGGCAGGTACCCGCCGGTGATGCCCTTGCCCAGGCACATCAGGTCGGGCCGGATCCCGCACAGCTGGCTGGCGAACATCGCGCCGGTGCGGCCGAACCCGGTGGCGACCTCGTCGCAGACGAGCGGCACTCCCCGGGCCTGGACCGCCCCGGCGAAGGCGGCCACCCGGTCGGGGTCGGTGACCAGCATCCCGGCCGCTCCCTGGACCAGCGGCTCGACGACGGCCGCGGCCAGCCGGTCGTGGTGCTCGTCGAGGACCGCGACCGCCTTGGACACCCAGTCCGGGTCGTCGTATCCGGGGGTGCGGAGGACGCCGAAGCGCAGCGGGTCGAACAGGTCGGTTCCGAAGCCGCCGTCGCCCACCGACAGCGACCCGACCGAGTCGCCGTGGTAGGCGTCGCCCAGGGCCAGGTACGACGTGCGGCCCCGCACGCCGAGGTTGTGCCAGTACTGGAAGGCGATCTTGATGGCCTGCTCCACCGCGGCGGCCCCGTCCGACGCGAACAGGAAGTGGGGCCCGGTCACCGGCACCACGTCGCGCAGGGCCTCAGCCAGCGTGATGGCGGCGGTGTTGCCGTTGCCCAGCAGGGTGGAGTGGCTGATGCGTTCGAGCTGCGCGAGGGCCGCTCGGTTCAGATCCGGGTCGGCGTGGCCGAGCGTGACGACCCACAGCGACGAGATGGCGTCCAGATAGCGCCGGCCGTCGGTGTCGTAGAGGTAGTTGCCCTCGCCCCGCTCCACGATGACCGGGGTCGAGCCCTCGTAGGCAGCCATCTGGGTGAAGCCATGCCACACGACGGCGGCGTCGCGCCGGGCCCAGTCGGCCGCGGTCACGGCCGGCGGGGCGGCGGGGCGCCCTTCCATCCGTCCCAGTGCAGCACCTTGTCCAGCGGCTCTCGCCTGCCGGGGCGGAAGTCGGTGCCGATGGTGTGGGCGACGGGGATGAGCGCGACCTGGGTGCATTCGTCGTAGGGGATTCCCAGGAGCTCGGCGGCCTGCTGCTCGTAGGCCAGGTGCAGGGTGGTCCAGCAGGTCCCGAGTCCCCGTTCCCGGGCGGCGAGCATGAAGCTCCACGACGCCTGTATCACCGACCCGAGCCTCGATGCCGCTCCGCCCCACGACGGCCGGTCGACGCGGCTGACGGCCAGGCACGGGATCAGGAACAGCGGCGCCCGCTCGAGGTTGTCGGACAGGTACTGGGCCGAATCCGCGATCCGTTCGAAGGAGGCCCGAACGGACGGGTCCTCATGGGGCGGCTCGTTGGTGGGGAAGTGCGGCGACTCGCGGTAGGCGGCCCACGCCCGGCGGTAGAGCCCGGCCAGCGCCGTCTTCTTGGCTGGGTCGGCGACCACCATCCACACCCAGTCCTGGCGGTTGCCGCCGCTGGGCGCTTGGAGCGCGATGTCCAGGCACTCGGTCACCAGCCCGGGATCGACGGGGCGGTCGAAGTCCAGGCGCTTGCGCACGGCGCGGGTCGTGGTCAGCAGTTCGTCGGCGGAGAGTCCCAGCATTGCCATGTCTCCTTCTCCTGCAACGGGGCGGTTCCGACCCTACGGGGTTCGGGCCGCGATCAGCCGAGCAGGGGGAGCACCTCCTCGGCGATGCGGTGGAGCTGCTCCTCGACCTTGTCGTAGGTGTCGCCGGGCATGGCCACGAACAGCAGGAGGTTCTCGATGCCGATCTGCTCGTCGTACCAGCTGAGGGCCTCGGCCACGTCGGCGGGGCTTCCCACCGCCCAGACCTTCTGGTCGACGGACTCCTCGAGGGTGGGGATCAGTCCCGGCCTGGCCGGTTCGCCGTCGGGGCCGAGGTAGCCCTTGCTCCAGCCGTAGGGGCCGAGGAACTTCCAGAGCTCGTCGTGGCCGTCGCGCACCGATGCCATGGCGTGCTCGCGGGTGTCCTCGACGCGGATGTTCTGCACGAGCATGCGGTGCTCGCCCCGGTCGAGCTCGCGGCCGTGATGGGCCTGGTACCTCTCGGCGAACTGCTCCCAGCGCTGCTTGACGATGGAGTGGTGGTAGTTCCAGAACACCCCGCCCCAGCCGCAGCGTGGGATCCGCTCGAGGGTGGCCGGCGACTTGGCGGCCTGCCAGATCTCGTAGGGGTACAGCGGGCGGGGCACCAGCGACAGCTCGGTCACGAACCCGCCCCGGTCGGGGATGCCCGCCGGCGGGAAGTCGTACACGTCGCCGTGGAAGCTGAACGTGTCGTTGTTCAACGCCAGGCGGATCACCTGCATGGCCTCGTCGAACTGCTTGCGGTTGAAGTCGTCGGCCGCGGCCTTGTCGGGGTTGTCGAAGCTGCCGATCTTGGTGCCCAGCGTCTCAGCCTCGCGCGGCACGGTGCCGCGCCCCACGCCGAGGATGCCCCGACCGCCGGAGACGTTGTGCAGCGTGGCGAAGTCCTCGGCCAGGCGCAGCGGATGCCACTGCGGCACGATGTTGAACGCCATGCCGATGCGGATCTGCTCGGTGCGCTCGGCCAGGACGGTGCCCACCAGGATGCCGTTGGGGACGACCTCGTAGCCCTCGTGCTGGAAGTGGTGCTCGGTCAGCCAGAACGAGTCGAACCCGAGGCGGTCGCACGCCACGCCCATGTCGATGATCCGCTCGGTGGCCCGCCAGATCTCCTTGTGGTCGTAGCGGCGGTCGGTGGGCGACGGCGGGCCTGGGCCTGCGTCGTCGATCTCGACGCCGCCGAACAGGAACACCCCCGTGCGCACGGCGCCACTGTAGGCGCGCCCAGGTCGCCGGGACTCACCGGCCGGCAACCTCGCCCGGGGGCGGAGGGTGTTCGCGGTGCGCGTCGCAGCATTGGCTCACCGCACCGACGAACCCGAGAGGATCCTCGACTGGACCGCCAGAGCCGCCGCCCCCCGACCCGGCCACGGGCCCGCGCCGTGGAGGCGGGGCGGGGCACGGAGGGCCGGGAATCGCCTCGGGACGGGCTTCGGCGACGTCCGTCTGAGTGCGCTGAAGGGCCTCTGGACACGCCGCCGTGCCCCTCCCCTGCGGTCTGGGCTTCGGCGACGTCGGTCTCAGTGTGCTGAAGGGCCTGTTCTGCGCCGTCCGCGGGGCTCAGCCGTCGAGGCCGGTCGGTCCGTCGCCGGTGAACACGATCTCCCGTCCGGCCAGCAGCCAGCCGTCGGGTTCGCGGCGGAGCACGTCGTGGTAGCGGCCGGTCCGCAGGATCTTGTTGTCCCCGGCCACGAAGGCGAAGTCCGTCGTGGCGTTGGCCTCGTCGCCGTGAACGTTGATCCGGGGCTCGCTGATCATGTGCTTGCCCCTGAGTTCGGTCGTCTGCAACGGCTCGATCATGGCCCGCATCTCCGCACGCCCCTGAGCGCGGTTCCCCATCGCCGCGTACTTGCAGTCGTCGGTGTACAGCTTGACCCACTCGTCGAAGTGGCCGTCGTCGAGGGTCTGGCAGCAGGCGGCCAGCACCCGGCGGATCGCGGCCGTGTCCAGCAGCAGCCGGATCGCGTCCGTCGCCGCAGCCGCATCCAAGTCGCGCGCGGTGTCGTCCATGCTTCACGCTACCCGCACGGAGTTGGGCGCTGCCCCATGGGGGCGGTAGGGTCCGCGACGCATGGAGCGCTGAGAAGACTGAGCGGGGGGCCAGAGCCATGAGCAACGCTGCCGTCGAGGCCTCCGGGACGGTCGCCGCGGCCCGCGCCGAGGACGCCGTCAAGATCTACGGCTCGGGCGGCTTGGAGGTGAGGGCCCTCAACGGGGTGAACATCGCCTTCGGGAGGGGCCAGTTCACCGCGATCATGGGTCCGTCGGGGTCGGGCAAGTCCACGCTCATGCACTGCATGGCCGCCCTCGACGACCTCACCGGGGGCCGGGCGTTCATCGGCGACACCGACTTGAGCACCCTGACCGACAGGGAGTCGACCCGGCTGCGCCGCGAGCGGGTGGGGTTCATCTTCCAGGCGTTCAACCTGGTGCCTACGCTGACCGCCATCGAGAACATCACCCTGCCCATCGAGCTGGCCCGCCGCCAGCCCGACCGGGAGTGGCTCGACGGCGTGGTCGCCACCGTCGGCCTGGGCGACCGTCTGGGCCACCGGCCCAGCGAGCTCTCCGGCGGCCAGCAGCAGCGGGTGGCGGTCGCCAGGGCGCTGGCCAGCAAGCCGGAGGTCATCTTCGCCGACGAGCCCACCGGCAACCTCGACTCCCGGTCCGGCACCGACGTCCTGCGGTTCATGCGCCAGGCGGTGGACGATCTGGGCCAGACCATCGTGATGGTGACCCACGACGCCCGGGCGGCCTCCTTCGCCGACCGGACCGTGTTCCTGTCCGACGGCATACTCCGCGGCGAGCTGATCAACCCCAGCACCGAGATCATCCTCGACCATATGAAGATCCTGCAGGTGGGCCAGTTCATCCGGGGCATCCCTGAGGGCGCCACCATGGACGAAGTCCTCACGTTCATGGAAGAACTGGAAGAGTGAACACGCCGATTCGGTCGATCCTGATTCTGTAGCGGGCCGATGACGCTGCTGCGCTACAGCCTCCGCAACATTGCGGCCACGCGGATCCGGTTCGCGCTCACTGCCCTGGCGGTGGTGATCGGGGTGGCCCTCACCGTCGGCGTGCTGATCAACACCGACGGGCTGCGGAGGGCCTTCAGCGATCTGGCCGGCGACCTCTACGACCAGATCGACCTGTCGGTGCGAGCGCAGTCGACCCTGGGCAACGCCGACCAGTGGCAGGACCTGCGGCTGCTCGACCCCTCTCTGAAGGATCGGCTGGAGGCGATCGACGGGGTGGAGAGGACCGCCGGCGCGGTGTCGGAGTTCAATGTCGTGGCCGTCGGCGCCGACGGCGAGGCCATCGATCCCCAACTCTCCCAGCAGGGCGGGATGGGCTGGCCCGAGGACGAGTCGCTGGGCCGGATATTCCCTCTCGACGACGGGGTCAGCCGCCGCCCGGCCGGGCCCGACGAGTTCGCCATGGACCAGCACACCGCGGCCGAGTTCGGCTTCCGGGTCGGTGAGCGCTACAGGGTCGCCACCCCGACGGGGACGCACCGGTTCGAACTGGTCGGCGTCTTCTACTTCATGGCGCCCGACTTCCAGGCCCCGTTCCAGCTGGTCGCCTGGGAAATGGACACCGCCCGTGAGGTTCTGCACGACGGCGGCGGGTACGACCTCATCGACGTGCGCCTGTCGCCGGGCGCCTCGCTCGACGAGGTGGCCGCGTCGATCGAGCGCGAGCTGGGCCCGGCCTACACGGTCCTCTCGCAGCAGGAGCAGGTCGAAGCCCGCGATCAGGAGCTCAGCGACCTCCTGGACGTCTTCCGCAACGCGCTGCTGGCCTTCGCCGTCATCGTGCTGGTCATCTCGGCGTTCATCACCTACAACACCTTCACTCTGGTCACCGGCCAGCGCATCAAGGAGTTCGGGCTGCTGCGGGTGCTGGGCGCCGACCGGCGCCAGGTGGCTCTGACGGTGGCGTTCGAGGCTCTGGTCATGGGCGTGGTGGCCGCCGTGGTCGGGTTCGGCCTCGGCATCGGGGTGTCGGAGGCCCTCAACGGCATCCTGTCGGCCGCAGGCTCGAATCTGCCCCCGACGGAGCTGGTGGTCGGCGCAGGCCCGATCATCGCCGCGCTGGCGCTCGGCGTCGGCCTGACTGTGGTCGTCTCCCTGTGGCCGGCGATGCGGGCCCGCCGGGTGACGCCCATTGTGGCGCTGGCCGACGACGCCGACATCGACGCCTACAGCCGGCGCAGGTCGGTCGTCGTCGGGTCGGCGGTCGGCGCGGTCGGGCTGGTGCTCATGGTCGTGGGACTGCTCTCGGACCTGTCATCATCGGCGCTCATCCTGCTGCTCGGCTTCGGCGCCCTCGGGATGCTGGTGGGCGTCAACATCTGCAGCCCGGCCGTCGCCGGTCCGATGTCGCAGGTGCTGGGATGGCCGGCGGCCCGCCTGTTCCGCCTGAACGGGCGTCTGGCCCGGCTGAACGCGGCCCGCAACCCCCGCCGCACCGCCACCACCGCCTCGGCGTTGATGATCGGGCTGGCCATGGTGTCGCTGGTCACCGTGCTGGGCACGTCCTTCAAGGAGACCCTCGACGGCGAGCTGGAGGACTCGGTCCGCGCGGACTGGATGCTGTGCGCCGGGCCCTGTGACAACCAGCAGCTCGCCTTCAGCTCGGAAGCCGGATCGAAGATCGCCGAGGTGCCCGAACTGGAATCGGTAGAGGTGTTCCGGTTCCGGCCCGACGGCGTGCGCACCGCCGACGGCGCCCAGCACGTGCTCTCGGCCGCGAACCTCGCCTCGTTCTCGGGCCATGTGGCGCCGGGCGTCACCTCCGGCAGCGTGGCCGGCGCCGGTCCCGGTGAGGTGATGGTGCATGTCGACGCCGCCGAGGAGCTCGGTCTCGCCGTGGGCGATGAGGTGCGGCTGGAGATCTCGGGCCGCGAAGAGGTCGCCTTCGAGGTGGTGGCCCTCCACACCGAGGACTCGGTGGTGGGCTCCTGGGTCATCGACCTGGACGACTGGGACCGCTACGTCGTCGGTGACCAGGACAGCCTGGTCACCGCGGTCACCGCGGCGGGAGTCGGCAGCGAGGACGCCCGGGCCGCGCTGGAGGCGGCTCTCGACGAGTACCCGCAGGTAGTGGTGCGCGACCAGGCCGAGTACCGCGCGAGCCGGACCACCCAGGTCGACAACCTGCTGGTGGTGGTCAACGTGTTCCTGATCATGGCGCTGGTGATCGCGGCGATGGGGTTCTCCAACACCATGGCCCTGTCGGTGTTCGAGCGGACCCGCGAGATCGGGCTGCTTCGGGCCGTGGGCATGGGCAGGCGGCAGATCCGGGCTGCCATCCTGCTGGAGGGGGTCGTCGTGGCCGTCTTCGGCGGGGTCGTCGGTGTCGTGACCGGGCTGGTGGCGGGGTCGATCGCGGCCGGCTCGCTCCCCAGTGGCGTCATCTCCACCGTGGCTGTGCCGGTGGGCACGGTGGTGGCGTACCTGGTCGTGGCGGCGGTTGCGGGCCTCCTGGCCTCGCTGGCGCCAGCCCGCCGGGCCAACCGCATCGACCTGCTGGAGGCAATCTCCTACCACTAGCGGCATGTAGCGGGTCTGGTCGAGCGACCTGCGAAGTCTCTGACCTCGCGCCATGGCCTGCAGGGTTCCGAAATTGCGCTCACGGCAGACCACTAGACCGGGCAGGCGCCCGGCCGGGCAGCAGTCGGTCGTGGCCGCGGCCGTCTACGAGTCGACGGCCCGCCGGATCAGACGCGAGAGCGGCGGCGGGCCTGGGCGAGGTGGCCGGCTAGCAGGGCTGCCGCGGCCGCGCCCGACACCGCGCCCGACACTGCCATCGTCTGGGCGAAGGAGGCGGCGAAGGCCCGCGAGGTCTCCGCGATCGTCGCCTGGGCCGCGGCTTCGCCGGCCGCTCCCGACTGCGCCAGCCCGTATGCGGCCTCGATGGCGGCTCCCATCGACTCGCCCGCCGCCGCGGCCGCCTCGGGCGGCAGGATGTCGACGTCCACGGTGTTGCGATATATCGAGGTGGACAGTGCGCCCAGCGTGGCGATCCCCAGCGCGGCCCCGAGCTCGCGGGCGGTGTCGTTGACCGCTGAGCCGATCCCGGCCTTCTCGTAGGGGGTGGCGACCATGATGTCGTTGGTTGCGGGGGTCATGGCCAGGCTCAGCCCCGCGCCGGCCAGCACCAGCGGACCGAGCAGGAACCAGTAGCTGGTCTCCGTGTCGACCATCGCCAGCGGCAGGAAGGTGAGGGCGAGGACGGCGAAGCCGGCGGCCATGACCCGGCGCGACCCGAAGCGCTCTGCCAGCGGGGCCGTGAACGGGGCGACGATCATCGACGCCAGCGCTTCGGGCATGGTGGCCAGACCGGCCTCGAGCGCGCTGTATCCGAGAGCGAACTGCACGTAGAGCGCGAACAGGAACCAGAAGCCGATCATCACCACGAACGTCATGGTGACCACCGCCGAGCCGATGCTGAAGCGCCGGTCGCCGAACAGCTCCAGCGGCAGCATCGGATGGCGGGCTCGCCGCTGCCACTGCAGCAGGACCGTGCCGAACGCCACCGACACTGCGAAGGCCGACAGCACCGGCGCCGACGTCCAGCCCTGCTCGGGTCCCTCGATGATCCCGTAGATCAGCGCGGTCATGGCCACGATGGACAGCCCCGCCCCGGCAGGGTCGAGGTGCCGGGGGTGCTGGTCCCGGGACCGCGGCAACCACAGCGCCATGACGACGATCACCACGGCCGCCACCGGCACGTTGTAGAGGAAGCCGGCCTCCCAGCCCCATGACGGCACGAACCACCATCCGGTCACGAACAGCCCCGTCAGCGCGGGCCCGACGGCGGCGCCACCCCCGGCGAAGCCGGACCACACCGCGATGGCGAGGGGCCTCTCCGGCGGCGGGAAGATCTCGATCAGCAGCGACAGGGTGGCCGGCATGACGAAGGCGGCGGCCACTCCCATGGCCGCCCGGGCGAACAGGATCACCTCGGCCGTGCCGGCCAGGCCGCCGAGCAGGGCGCCGAGACCGAACACGAGCAGGCCGCCGAGCAGGGCGCCCTTGCGGCCGTAGCGGTCGCCGATGGCCCCGCCGGTCATCAGCAGCCCGCCGAAGGCGAGCGCGTAGGCGTTCACGATCCACTGCAGCTGCGGCCCGGTGACCCCGACGTCCCGCTGCAGGGTGGCCAGCGCCACGTTGAGCCCCGAGACCGACATCACCACCAGCACCAGGGTCAGGCTCAGCACGCCGAGCAAGAACCAGCGCCGGGCATGCACGTCCGGCCGCTCCCACAGATTCACGTGCTCACGCTAGGTGAGGTTCCAGGCTGGGCCGTCATCGACCAAGCGCGGGAGACACCCCACCGCAACCCACCCGGCTTGCGCCTGCCGACGCGTGCTGCAAGCGGTCGGCTTCCCCCTATTCCTGGGCCTTCTTCATTTCGGTCAGGCCGGTGAGGATGGGGTGGCCTGAACCACGCCCCAGAGGCCCTCCGGCGCTACGGAGAGTCAGTCATCCGCGTCTGGCAACCCGGGATCGACCAGGTGCCCGCTGCGGGCGAGCGCCATGATCAGCCCGTCCACCTTCGCCTCGAGCCGCTCAAGGCGGGAACCCAGGTCGGATCGAAGCCACGCGAACGCGGTAGCGAAGGCGCCGAAGGCGACGGTTAGCAGCACGCCGATGACGGTGGCGGCAATCGTCGGGTCCATGGAAGGCAAGCTAGCAGTTCCAGGTTCGGAATGCAACTAAATATACAGAAAAGATTGATGGCGCCGGTTATCGCCTCACTAGGATCATGTCGTTCATGTCCATGGGGACCCCCTCCCTCTCTATTCCTCGATGAAGTCGTAGTCGGCGTCTCCCTGCACGATTTGCTTGAGGATCTTGCCGGTGGCGTTCCGGGGCAGCGGCTCGGTCCGCAGCTCCCAGTGGGCCGGAACCTTGATGTCGGCCAATGTACCGGCCACCCAGGCCTCGAGTTCTGCGATCAGGTCGGAGGCAGGCCGGTCGCCGTCGACCACCGCCACCGCCTTGACCTCCTGGCCCAGCTCCCGGTGCTCCACGCCGAGCACGGCCGACTCGGCCACCGCGGGGTGGGCGTCGAGACGCTGCTCGATCTCGGCGGGATAGATGTTCTCGCCGCCGCGGATGATGAGGTCGCTGCGCCGGCTCACCAGGAACAGCAGCCCGTCGCGGAGGTAGCCGTAGTCGCCGGTGCGCAGCCAGCCGTCGCGGATGGTCTCGGCGGTGGCGGCCGGGTCGTTCCAGTAGCCCGGCGTGACCATCGGGCCGGACAGACAGATGTTGCCGGCCTCGCCGTCGGGCAGCTCGCGGCCGTCGTCGTCGGTGATGCGGACGCCCACGGTGGGCAGTGGGTAGCCGACCGAATCGGGATGGGCCCTGAGGACGTCGTCGGCCGCGCTGGTGGCCAGGCCGGAGCTCTCGGTGAGCCCGTAGCCGACGGAGACGCTGATGCGGGCGTGGGGCAGGGCGGTGCGGCACTTCTGTTGGAGCTCCGGCGACCAGAGCGACCCGCCGCCGCCGACGCCGACCACCGACGAGGTGTCGTAGTCGGCCAGCCGGGGGTGCTCGACCAGCCTCCAGAGCTGGGTGGTCACGCCCGACCAGCGGGCGATGCCGTGCTCTTCGGTCAGGCGCAGGATCTTCTCGGGGTCGTAGCGGCCGGTGGTCCACAGGTGGCCGGCTCCGGCGCCCACGGCCGTCACCGCGCAGGCGTGCAGGCCCGACACGTGGAACAGGGGGCTGCACGCCAGGGTGGGGCCGCCGGCGTCGATGGTCTCGCCCGGGAAGCGCAGGAACTGGCGTCCGCCGATCATGTACGCGCAGTTCAGGTAGGCGAGGAAGTTGCGCTGGGTCTGGATGGCGCCCCTGGGCCTGCCGGTGGTGCCCGAGGTGAAGAGGATGGCGGCCGGGTCGTCGATGGCTGTCGGGCAGTCGGGAAGGGGGCTGCCGGCGAACGTGCCGACCAGGCTGTCGATCGTCGCCGCCGCGTCCGGGTCGGGGTCCATGGCGATCACCGGCACGCCGGGATCTCCGTCGAGGCGCTCCAAGCGCCGGCGGTCGGCGACCAGCACCTTGGGCCCGGTCAGATCGATGCCGTGGCGGATCTCGGCGCCCTTCCACCAGCCGTTCATGGCCACCGCGACGGCCCCGGCGCTGACCGTCCCCCAGAATGCCTGGATCCAGCCCGGCTGGTTGGCGCCCAGCAGGCCCACCCGGTCGCCGGGCCCCACCCCGTAGCGCTGCGTGAGGGCGGCGGCCACCGCCGCGGCGTGGCCGATGTTCTCGGCGAAGGTGGCGCTGCGGCCGTCGTCGAAGAGGTAGTAGCGGGCCGAGCCGTCGCCACCGTGGCCGGCGGACGCGGCCAGCAGGTCTCGCAGGCTCTGATGCGGGCCGGCCACCACGCCCATCTCGATGCCTCCGACGTTGTCGGTGACGATCTCGAAGAACCCGCCCGGGCCGGTGAGGGCGGCGTCGGCCTCCGCCACCGTCATCGCCGGCGAGGCGCTCTCGGCTGCCTGATTCTCTGGCTGGTCGGTCACCGCCGAGACACTAGTTGCGAGCCTTCCATCTCCCATCCGTGCCAGGAGGCAGAGCGGGCGGCGGTTCCCTGGGACGTACCGTCCTCGGATGGTGATGCGGCGCCGCAGCGGCGACAGAGGCACCGGCGGCGCCGTCGGCCGGAAGGCCGCACCGCTCGCCCGTAGGTCGCCGAGGGTCATCGGCGTGGGTCGGCACGCCGCTTGTCGAGCACCTCTACAGCCGTGACTACATCGACGAGGCGGCCCGGGATGCGCTGCGCCCCGGGCCCGGGGCGTGAAGCCGCAGGCGTGACACTGCGGCGAACAGCAGCCAGGACAGGCACCAGACCACCACGGCGACGAGCAGGACGGTCTCGTCGCTGGGGCTCAGACCGGGGGAGTGGAACGGCTTCACGAAGTAGTGGGAGATGAAGCCCCCCCGGTAGGGAGTCTCACCCGCGAGGCGCCAGAGGTGCTTCTCCCAGACCGTCAGCGGGCACGGCAGCTGGAAGAGATTCACCGCGGCGGTCGGCATCAGCACGACCAGATACCAGCGCATCAGCCGGCGCCTGAGTGCGGCCAGCGGAGCGCCCACGATGATGAACACGGCCAGCAGCCCGTGTGCGGCCGCTGTCGAGACCGCCAGCAACCACGCACCCATGACCTCACACTATTGCGGCACGCCGTCCCGGGCACTCACCTGGCGTCGTCTGCCGGGCCGGACGATCGCCTTGTCCCGTCCCGGACAGGACCGGGTCGCGCTGCTGACGAAGGTCATCGCCGGCGCTGCACCCCGAACCCCGCCGGACCGGTGGCTCCGGCGCCGCCTAGCCAAGCTGGCTGTAGGTGGCGGTTTCGATGTCGGTGTGCAGCCGGTAGGAGCGGGCGTCGGCGAACGGGAGCTGCTGGCTGATGTAGACGCCGGCGACCTGGTTCTCCATGTCGATCCAGAAGTAGGTGTTGGCGATGCCGGCCCACATGAGCCCGCCGGCGGGACGGCCGGTGGGCAGCGGCTCCTCGTTGATCTGGAAGGTCAGGCCCCAGCTCTTCGCCACGCCCGGGAAGAACTCGGCGTCGTTGCTGAGCTCTCGCCTCACCGCGGTCAGGGCGCCCACCCGCAGGTCCCCGATGTGGTTGACCGTCATCAGGTCGACCGTCTCGGGCCGCAGGATCTCGACGCCGTCGCGGCTGCCTCGGCCCAGGATCATCTGCAGGAAGCGGCTGTAGTCCTCGGACGTGCTGTAGAGCCCGCCGCCGCCCGACGGGTATTTCGGTTCGGGGGACCGGGCGAGCTCGATGGCGGCCAGCGATCCGTCGGGCTGCCGGGCGTGCATCGCCGAGAGCCGGGGCCGCATGTCGTCGCGGAGCCCGAAGGCGGTGGAGGCCATCCCCAGCGGACCGAGGATGTGCTCGTCGAAGTAGTCGTCGAGCCGTCGGCCGGAGACCTCCTCCACCATGCGGCCCACGATGTCGATGCTGATGCCGTACATCCAGCCCTCGCCGGGATCGAACAGGGCCGGCATCGTCGTGGTCGCCACCAGCTCCCCGCTGGTCATCGAGACGGTCCCGGCGGCCTGCTGGTAGCGCAGCAGCAGTTCGCTCCAGGTGTCGTAGCCGAACCCGGACGTGTGGGTCAGCAGGTGGCGCAGGGTGATCGGGGCCCGGGCCGGGCGCACGACAGGCCGCCCGCCGTCGTCGAAACCCTCGAGCACGCCCGCGCCGGCGAGGTTGGGCAGCACGCTCGAGGCCGGTTCGTCGAGGTGGAGCTCACCCCGCTCCACGAGCTGCATGGCCGCGGTGCCGGTGACGGCCTTGGTCATGGAGGCGATCCAGCAGACCGTGTCGAGGGTCATGGGGCCGGCGCCGGCCTGGGCGTCGGCCGACCGCTCCCCGGCGGCAGCCGCGGCGAGGAGCCCGTCGCCGGTGACGACCCGGGCGACCGCCCCCACGACGTCGCCTGCGGCCACGCCCCTGTCGAGGATCGCCTGCACATCGTCCTGCAGCGTCACCGGAGCCTCCCTGTCAGCCGAGCAGGGCCTCGACCGAGGCGGCCCAGCCGACGTGACCGCCAACCGTTGCCGGGTCGAACCCGGGCACCGCCAACGACGATACGCCGAGGCGGCGGGCGACGGCCGCGATCGGGGACGGGTCGGGATCCTCGAGCACCAGGTCAGCGAGCGCCGCAGGCGGGACGAGGGCTGCCGCGGCCGGCAGGCCGCCCCGCACGAGCCGTTCCCGGATGGCCTCGACCCGAGTGTCGTCCAGTCCCCACCCGAGTCGCACCGAGGCGATCGTGTTGAGGGACGCGTAGACGGCGACGTGCATGATCGACGCCGGCGGTGCGTCACGGTGGCGCACGAGCGGCGCCCAGACCAGCTCCGGCGGCCGGGCCCGGCCGGAGGCGCCGGCACGGACGATCGACGCCGAGCGCTCCAGGTCCGACGCCGGGACCGCCCACAGCAGGACCCGGTCGGCCAGCGCACCCGCGGCACCCAGCATCCGGTCGCCCCGCCCCGCCATCAGGATCGGGACGGGATCGAGGCCGGCGTCGAGGCCGCGGCCCGAACCGGCATCGAGTGTCCCGGTGGTTTCGACCTCGCGCAGGAAGGCGACCAGCTCGGCGACCCTCTCCGCCGCGTCCTGCCGGGAGATCCCGGCCGCCGCGGTGACCTCGGATCCGCCGGCTGCGATCCCGCAGAACACGCGGCCGGGCGCCAGCTCCTGCAGCGTGGCCAGCGCCGACGCCGTGTGGAACCGGTGGCGCATGTACGGGTTGGTCATGGCCGGTCCGAGCTCGATGCGCTCCGTCTGTGAGGCGACCTCTCCGAGCAGCATCCACACGTCGCGCCACCAGAAGGCGTCGGCGACGCCGATCCAGGCCGCGCCCGCGCTTTCGGCGGCTTGGGCGAGCCCGACCGCGGCCTCGACGTCGGGGTTGGCCACATGGTTGATCACGCCGACCATCGATCACCTTCCAGCTCCGCGGTCATGGTTGCGAAGGCCTCGGCCGCGTGATCCACGCCTTCGTGCAGGTCGTCCTGGAGCAGGGCGAGCCCGATGCTCGCAGGCCGGTGCTCGCGGACCAGTTCCGCCAGCCGCCGGCCCACCATCGGGGGTTGGCCGGCCAGCATCACCCGTTCGAACACGGTGTCGTCGATCAGCGCTCGCGCCGGTTCCGGGTCGCCGGCCCGGAGCGCCCCGGCGGCCGACCTCACGGCCCCGACGTCGAGCCCGAGCTCCTCCCGCACCTCCAGCGGGGTGTCGAGCAGCGACCAGATCATCTCGGGCCGGTGCCGCTCCACCGCCTCCTCGGTGAAGGCCACGCTCGGGTACAGCGCGATGTCGATCGGGCGCTCCGACCGGGCCCAGTCGACGACGGCGGGGTAGCGGAACGGGGGCATGCCCGACACGAAGGCCCCGTCGGCCAGTTCGGACGCGAGCCGGTTGAGCCGGGGCCCGCGGGCTCCCACGAACACCGGCATCGGCGCCCCGGCGGCCGCCTCGTCGACGGAGACGTCCGGCGGCGCGTAACCGGCCGCCGGCGTCCCGGTCGCAACCGCCCGGGTGATGTCGAGGAACTCGCGCACACGGTCGACGGGCTTGCGGGCCTCCAGGCCGAACGGCGCCAGCGACATCTGTCCCCCCGCACCGACACCGAGCACGGCTCGGCCGCGGCTGAGCTCGTGGACGGTGAGCATGCTCGCGGCGGTTACGCCCGGATGGCGCACGTACGGGTTCGTGACGCCGGTGGCCAGCCGGATCCGGTCGGTGACGACCGCGGCGGCGGCGAGCACAGCGAAGGGATCGCGTGCCGGCCCCTCGTCGCCCACCCACAGCTCGTCGAGGCCGCGGTCCTCGACATGGCGGGCCAGGTCGACCAGCTCGGGAGCGGGCGCGGAGGGGAATATCCACACGCCGACCGCAGGAACGGTGTCGCCGCTCACGGCACCGGTCTACCATCGCAGCGATGGCCTGGATCGACACCGTCCCGTTCCACGACGCCGCCGGTGCGCTCCGCGACGCCTACGACTGGCAGGCGGCGAAGCTCGGCGAGCCCGCCGAGTTCACCATGCTCGGCAGCCTCTACCCCCCGATCGTCGAGGAGCGGCTCCGGCTCTACCGCGCCGTGGAGCATTGCCCGTCGCAGCTCACCGCCATCGAGCGCCAGTCGGCCGCCCTGGTGACGTCCCGTCTCAACGGCACCGACCACTGCGCCTCGGGTCTGCGGCTCAAGCTCGAGTCGCTCGGGCTGGCCGGCGGCGTGCTGGACGCCATCGACGCCGACCCGGCCCGCGTGCAGTCCGGGGACGGCCGCCTCGACGCGGTCTGCGCGTATGCCGCCAAGCTCACGCTGTCGCCCGCCGCGGTGACCGAGCGCGATCTCGAACCGCTGCGAGAGCACGGGCTGAGCGACCTCGACATCCTCGACCTCAACAACATGGTCGCCTACTACGCCTACATCAATCGGGTGGTGATGGGGCTCGGGCTGCGCAGCGTGATGACGTCCACCCATCAGGCGACCAGCGCCGTCCCGGACGAGCCTTAGCCGCGGCGGGTTCACAGCTGGGGCATCACCTCGGCGGCGAGCATCTCGACGGTTCGCAGGGAGCCGGCGTCGTCCTGTCCGGGGATGATCGAGAGGTCCCCGACGCCGAGTTCAGCGTACCGGCCGAGGGTGTCGACGAGCTCGCCGGCCGAGCCGGTGACCGCGTGCCAGTCGACGACGTTGCCAGTCACATCGTGTGCGCCGTATTCGAGCCGGGTCCGATGGGCGAGGAACTCCCCGCCCGCGTCGAAGAACCGCCGGGCGATGGGGGCGAGTTCGTCGGGGGTGGCCCGCGAGGACAGGAAGGGCAGACCCAGCGCCGCGGCTCGGGCCATGGTCGCGGCCGCTCCGGCCAGCCACACCGGCGGCGGGCCGGTGCTTGAGGGTCCGGGGGACAGCGTCTCGTCGACGAGCAGCCGGCGGAGGTCGGCCAGGCTCGCGTCGAAGACGGCGGCCCGGTCGGCGAAGGCGATGCCCCTCGCTTCGAGGTCATGGGCCCAGAACCCGGGCGTGACGACGAGAACGAACCCGCTGCCCGCCATCCGGTGCAGCGTGTTGGCCTGCTTGGCGAGCCACGACGGATCGCGCAGCGGGAGGATCGCAGCCGCGATGCCGACCCGGGCGGTGGGATACCGACCGGCCAGCCACGCCAGCTCGGACAGGCTCTCCATCGCGCCGGCCCATCCGGTGAAGTCCGGGTTGGCGAGGTAGCCGTCGCCGAGCCACAGCGTGTCGAGGCCGCCCTCCACGGCGATCCGGCTCAGCTCGAGCGTGGTCTCCCGGGTGGTGGCGAACGGCGAGATCCCGATCCGCACGTCAGCTCCGGTGCATCGTCAGCCCGCCTCTCGCGACGGGAGCGGCTTCATGGTTGGTGATCATCGCGTGGGTGCCGGACCGCTTCCCGCCCGGCCGCTTGAGCAGCGACCGGCCGGGGGCCGATCCGCGGCCGGGGGCCGATCCGCGGCCGGGGGCCGATCCGCGGCCGGGGGCCGATCCGCTGGCGGTGCGCTCCCTGCTGGCGTGCGCTCACTACCGCTGCCGGTGCGTTCCCTACCGCTGCCGGTGCGTTCCCTGCTGGCTGTCCGCGCCTCGGCGGCGTCGCTCACCGGCACGACAATACTGAGCCACCGTCAACCCGGCTGACTGTCGGCCGCTGTCAGCCCAGGGCCCCCTCGTGTCGGAGCAGGAGCCCGACGCTCGCGACCCCGGCCGTCTGATGTCGCCAGGGCCCCCTCGTGTCGGAGCAGGAGCGTCTTGGTTGCCAACCCGCCGCCGAAGCCGACGAGTGAGCCGTTGGCTCCGATCACCCGGTGGCACGGCAGCACGATCGGCACGGGGTTGCGGCCGTTGGCCTGCCCGACGGCCCGGACCGCCTTGGGGCGACCGATCAGTGCGGCCTGCTCGCCGTAGCTGCGGGTGCTGCCGTAGGGGATGTCGCCGAGTGCCCGCCAGGCGGCTTCCTGGAATTCGGTGCCCCGCAGGTCGAGGGGGAGGTCGAAGCTGGTGCGGTCGCCGCGGAAGTACTCGTCGAGCTGCGCGGCGGCCTTGGCGAGGATCGGGTGGTCCGAGCCGTCGAGCATGTCGGTCGGCAGTTCGACCGAGGTCTCCTCGCCCCTCCAGCTCACGGCCCGCAGTCCGTTGTCGGTGGCCACGAGGCCGAGCGGCCCGATGGGGCTGTCGATGGTGGTGTGCCAATGCGTGTCGTTCTGGTCTCGGCTCATGGCTTTGCTCTCCTTGCGGGTCGGGATGTGGGTTGATGGAGCCCGCCGTCAATCGGGTGATCGGACGGGAGTCGGCGATGCGAGCCGGCGGCCGCGTTTGATGGAGCCCGCCGTCGATCGGGCGGGTGGTCGGACGGGAGCTGGCGATGCGAGCCTGCGGCCGCGTACCAGAGATGTTGCGCGGCCCATGCCCGGTACGGGCGCCAGGACTCGGCCCGTGCCTCCAGTTCACGGGGGTTGCACGGCTGCCCGGTGAGGTGCGAGACGGCGCGCCGCAGCCCCAGGTCGGCTGCCGGGAAGGCGTCGTCGTGGCCGAAGACCCTCATGGCGATGAGATGCGCGCTCCACGGACCGATTCCCTCGAGTTGGCACAGCTGCGCCACGGTGTCGTCGAGGCTGTGGGCGGCCTCCAGGTCGAGATCACCGCTCGACACTGCCCGTGCGACGCCGATGATCGTGTCGATCCTGCGCTGCGTGAACCCCAGCCCGGCGAGGCCGGGGACTCCTGCCTCGGCGAGCGCGGCCGCGCTGGGGAACAGGTGGGTGGGGATGGGGTTCGAGGGTGGCCGGTGCGGGACTGGCGGTGCCTGGTCGCGGGCCGTTTCGTCGACGGTGGTCTGGGCGACGCTGAGGGGAACGCCGAGACGCCGGGCGATGCGGCCGCACATGGTCGATGCCGCGGCTACCGAGACCTGCTGACCGGCCACGATCCTGACGACGGTCTCGAACCGGTCCCACGATCGCGGCACACGCAAGCCGGGCGCGGCTCGCATCAGCGGACCGATGACCGGATCGTCTTTCAGAACGGCCGGGCGGTCGGGATCGGCGTCGGTGCCCAGCAGGGCGCGGGCGCGGTGTACGTCGTCGATGATCGAGTCGTAGGTCGGCAGGTGGAGCCGCAGCCGCAGATGCTCGCTGTCGGCCGCGTCCTCCGCTTCGGCGATGCCGACGTGACCGCACACGCTGATGGAGCGCACATAGGTGCCGTCGGCGGATTCCACGCCGGGAATCGCACGGGGAGCGTGGTGGGCCAGGAACGCGCTGAAGTCGAAGGGCGCCATGTAGGGGACGGACAGCGCCAGGCCGCCGTCGATGCTGGGCCGTTCGCCCCGCCTGCGCTTCGAGCGCAGTTGGCTGGGCGTGAACCCGAAGAGGGAGGTCATGGCCCGGTGCAGCTGCCGCGCCCCGCCGAGGCCGGCCGCTCTCGCGATGGCGTCGAACGGCAGGTCGGTCTCGTCGATCAGCCGGCGGGCGAAGTGGGCGCGCCGGGATCGGGCGATGGCACTCGGCGTGGCGCCGATGTGCAGTTCGAACAGCCGTCGCAGGTGCCGGGCGCTGTAGCCCACGTGGGAGGCGAGTGCCCGCTCGTCGTGGTCATCGAGGAAGCCGTCGGTGATGCGCAGCAGTGCGGCGGCCACGGGCTCGGGAGCGTCGAGGCCCGCCAGTGACCCGGCTCGGCGCTCGGGCCGGCACCGTAGGCAGGGCCGGTAGCCGGCGGCCTCGGCGGCGACCGAGCTGGGGTACCGGGCGGTGTTGCGGGCCAGCGGCCTGGCCGAGCACTCGGCCCGGCAGTAGATGCCGGTGGTGGAGACCGCCTCCACTTGCATCGCCCCGGATCGCACTCACCCAGTGTGCCGTCTCCGCGCCGCCCATGTCGGACAAGAACGGACATCAACCCGAACCCGAAGACATGCGTCGGCGGGATGCGCTGGATATGGGCCCGCACACGGCGCGGGTCGAGAAGACCGCTTCCTTTAACGTATAGTTATATACGGTTTATGAAAGTCCCGGCACCGTCGCTCGCGCCGATCCTGCGCTCGGATGCGCAGGGCCGCATCCTGGCGCGGGTGCTCGCCGATCCGGAGAAGAGTCACAGCTTGTCGGACTTGGTCACCTGGTCGAAGACCTCCATGCCCACGGTCATACGCGAGGTCCGGCGAGCCGAGGAGGCGGGCATAGTGGTCACCGAGAAGGTCGGCCCCATCCGGTTTGTGCGCGCCGGGGTTGACCATCTTCTGTACGACTCCGTGCGTCGGATCATCCTTGCCACCTACGGCCCGCCGGTCGTGGTGGCTGAGGAGTTCGCAGACGTGGAGGGCGCTGATGCCGTCCTGCTGTTCGGCTCGTGGGCCGCACGGTATGCGGGCGAGCCCGGCCGAGCGCCCAACGACGTTGACGTGCTCGTGGTCGGCAGCGCCGACCGCGATGTCGTGGATGAGGCCGCGGAGCGAGTCGAGCAACGGATCGGCATGCCGGTGCAGGCCACCGTGCGGACTCGCTCGCAGTGGGAGTCCGGCCGAGAGAGTTTCATCCTCGAGATCAAGTCGCGAACGATGGTACCCGTCCTCGCGGACGTCGAACCGCCATCGGCACCTGCCCTTGGTGCGCTTGAGTCTGGAGGAGGCAAAGCCCGGTGAGCTGGGCGCGTGGACGCGCATCTGTGGAGCAGCTGATCACCGACGGCGAGCTCGAGCGGGTGAGGCCCTCTGTCGAGATGGCGGCCCGCCTGATTGCTGATGCTGGCGCGCACATCAGCCTCGCTTCCAAAGGCACCGAAGAGGATCCCGCCGGTGCATTTCAGCTTTGCTACGACGCCACCCGCAAGGCGGCGACCGCTCTCCTCGCGGTGCAGGGGCTGCGAGCCACGACCCGGGGGGGCCACATCGCTGTGATTGACGCCGTCCGCGTCCAGTTCAACGATGAGGGCGGGATGGAGATATTCGGGCGTCTGCACGCTCTGCGTCGACGTCGCAACCGTGCCGAGTATCCCGACGATGAGTCGCCGGGTGTCAACGAGGATGACGCCCGCAGGTCGCTCGACACCGCCCGGGCTGTTCTCCAGGCCGCCGAGCGGCTTCTTGGCAGCGGGCGCCTAGGGATCTTCGGCTAGGACTTCACCGGGGTAGCTGTGCAGGCGCTTCGATGCGTCGACTCGGACGCGCCGGATCGACGGCGTCGACCTGCTGTCGAGCCGCTGGATCTGCTCCAGGATCTCGTTAGCGACCTCGGTGGCAGGCCGGACAGCCACGCTGCTTGCCTTAACCGCCCTGAGCGGCGCCCGGAGCGGTGCTCCGTTCGTCGAGGAGGCTCAGCAGCCTGGTCGTCGTCCTCCAGTTGCGGATGGTCATGTTCTGGTATTGCGGGGTGCTGGCGATCCGGCTCATCCGGCTCTGCGACAACCGCTCGCTTAGGCGCGCGAAGTAGAGCACCCCGGAGCCGGGCCACGCCTGGTCGACGCCGTCGCGCAACTCGACGGCTCGCAGAGCCTGACGGCTCGTCAGCGGCGCCTTCAGGAATATCACATCGCAGTGATGGACCTCCGGCGCCGTGCCGAACCCGTCCGGCGCCCGGGTGACGACACTGCGGAGCTGCCGGTGCGAGCGCACCACCACGACGAGGGACAGGCCGAAGGCGCCTTCGAGCATCGTCTCGATGTCGCCCTCCAGCGCTGCCGGCGGCCCGTCGGACTCGAACAGCACGTTGCCGGACTGGATGTAGGTGCTGACCGCCTCGTGCCCGGCGTCCTCGAACGCGGCCCGCAGGTCGGCCATGCGCACGGTGTTCTTGCCGCCCACGTTGATGCCCCGCAGCAGCGCCACATAGGTCGCCCTCGTCACGGCCGGGACGGTAGCTCTCCAGACGCGCACAAGAAGCCTCAGACGGGACTTCTTGGGGCGAGCGCGCTGTTGTCGGCTCTGGCGGGCCAGGTGGCTGCCGAAGCGGTCCGGCGGGCAAGCGACGCGTCGGTGAGCTGGTCCGGGAGGCGTCCGGCTAGACCCGGAGAGACCCGGCAACGCCGAGGTCAGCGTGGGTTTTTGAGGCCGGTGGCGAGCTTGCTGGCCGCTTCTCTCGCGGTCTTCTTGGCAATGTGGCTCGCCTGTCGGCTATAATGGCCGCTGTGGGCGTCGAACTGAGCGAGAGTCTGGCTTTGGCGCGGGTCAGTCTGGCCTGTGGCCGCATGGTCGGAGGCTCGAGTGCCATGTTGGAGTGCTATCTCTTCGGGGTGCCCGAGGGCGCCCACAGCGAGCCTTGGGGCGGCGACTACCACCGCGAGGCCGTGGCCGTCTACAACGAGTCTCTGCCGTGGACATATCAGCGCGATATCGCAACACTGTTCCGTGACAGCCTGGGCGCCATGGCCAGGTGCCTGATCCCCGCGGAGTTGGTCGAGGACTGGGCGATCGTCACCGCCTACATGCGCGAGGCCGCCGACGCCATCGAGGACTGGCTGGAGTCGGGCCAGCCGCGGCCGGACCGGTCGTGTGCGGCGGTGTCTCCCGGGGTGACGTCCGACGTTCCGAGGGTCGTCCACTGGGACGCCTTGGCTGCGCTGACCACCCAGGACGGCACTCGCAGGCTGAAGGCCGCCTGTGTCGCGGTGCAGCGGTATTTCGACGCTGAGGCGCCTCCGTCCCTGGACGCCTCTGAGCGGCTGATGCTGGAGAGCCTCGCGTCGGGGGCGGCTATCGCGGACGTGGCGTCGAGGATGGGCTACTCGGAGCGTTCGATGTACCGCGAGCTGTCCAAGCTCTGGGACAAGCTCGGAGTGTCGGGCCGGGCCGCAGCCGTGCACAAGGCGACCGTGGAGGGCCTCATCGGCTAGCCCCGGGGCCGCCGCCGGGGCGCCCGCGCCCCGGCATCGGGTCGACGACGACGCGCCCGGTGGGGGGCCGCGCCGCGTAGGCGTCCGTCGCCACGGCAACGGCAGATGGTCCGACCATCCATCAATACGGTGGCGCCGCTCCACGCCGTCGACGACAGCGTGGAAGCAGTTGGCCGACACATCCCGCAGGCGGACGCTGGTGGCGAAGCGGCGCACTCGCGTTTCCACGGATCGACCAGAGAACGGAGCCAGCGTCATCAGGTCGAAGTCCAGAGAGGTTCGATGCCGCAGGTGGATCGCGACGGCGGTGCCGCCCATGAGCCTCGCGTCCACGCTGCTGGCGATCCGCGCCGCGTGCGGCCACAGACGGCGCTGCTCGGCGGGGAGCACTTCCGCCCACGCGTCGATCTCAGCCATCGGACCTGTGCTCGATGGCGCAGTTGAGCCAGCGCCGCGGCGTTCCTGTGTCGCAGCCTCTCAACTTGCGGCACTCGATCAGAATTGCGACCGGCAGCGTGTTGATCGCCCATGCCCGCGCGTGCGGGTCCCTGCGAGGTCGTCCCCGCCTCCGAGCTCGACGCCGCGCCCATGCCCGCGCGTGCGGATCCCTGCCGCCGATGAGGGCCTCAGCGATGTAGAGGCCGTCTGTGCTGATCCGCAGATCCCGCGCCGGGATGCCCGACCAGAAGCAGTCCCAGAACTCCGCCGGCACCCGGTCGTCGTGCTCCTTGACGGGCGCGGCGGGAAGCGGAGGCAACTCCGCGACCCGCAGCGACGCCGCGGGCGCGAGGCGCCACAGCGACGAGCCGTGCCCGCCCTCGGCGCCGCGCTGCCCGTGGCTGTCGGGATTTCTTGGCCTGCGACGTCGACGGACACGGTGCGGCTGTCGCCTGGAGCTGAAGCCGGCTCCAAGCAGCGTCGACGAGAAAAGCGCTCGTCAGGTGAGCCCAGCCCCCGGCACTCGACGCGCTGCTGTTGAAGAACCGCATCAGGAGAACCGTCTCTCCGGCCGGAGTTTCCCGGGTTGAGGGGGGTTCGGTTGGGCGACATGGCTTCCGATGTGGGGCCTTGTGTTCCCGTTCGGTGTCCGGGTGGGATCCGTAGGGCACCCGCGTCGCGCTCGCCCCGTTGTACGACCTGATCTCCTACTTGCCGTATGCCCGAAGCACTCCGTACGGCAAGCTGCGCACTGCCATGCGCACCGGACGCGACTACACGCTCCGCAAAGCCGACCGCGTGGCAGCGCACTGGACGCGCGCTCGGCCTCGAGCCCGAAGAAGCAGTCACACGCGCCGGGCAGATCCTTCGGCAAGCCCCGGGTGCCATCAGCGACGCCGTCGACGCCCTTGATGCCCGCCATCGAGCGTCGCCAGTGCTGCAGCAGTTGACCGAGCACACGAAGCGGCGCTCGATGGCAGCCGGCTCGGCCTTCCCGACGGGAACCATGATCGGATGTGCCGTGCTTACGGCACCGTCACCGCTGCCCACTCGCGCGGCCAGTGCCGTGGAATGCCGCGGAGACGGCAGCCAAGGCGAATGCAGACGCAAGCTCCTGACGGCGCCATGTCCACTGCATCCCGACAGCGTCGGGAGTCGAGAAATCCGTCGCCGGCTCGGGCAGGTGCGCCGCTGAACTCCGACTACGGTGGCGGCTGCTGACCTGGTCCTGAGCCGCTTGCGGCGTGGGCCGGGTTGGGATGTGTGAGGTGGGCATCATCTAGTGTGAGATGTGGTGTCGGCACCATTGACAGGGCCAGCGCACGGCTAGTTGTGCGAGCCTTCGCGAATTCGTGGGGAGCGGGGTGGTTGAGGGTCCCCGTTGAGGGGTCGGGGCCCTGCTGGGATCGGTGATTGACACACCACTGATCCGGCGCTTCGCGTTTGAGGTCGGAGTAGGGCGCTGACCATCCGCGGCTGAACGCGAGGGATCCCCCAGAATCGGCGCCGCCAGGCAGCCGAGCAACTGGAGGATCCCTGTGGTGGTTGACTCTACGCGCGTGTGCGAGCTGTTGGTGGGACTGGGCGATGTCGAGGTGCTCGGCGTCGGAGACGACGCCGGGGAGCCGCTGCGGGTGCACATCCGGCGGCGGGCCCCGCGCCCGTGCTGCGCGGCCTGCGGTGGTGCGCTGTGGTCTGACGGTGAGCGGGCGGTGGAGCTGGTGGACCTGCCGGTGTTCGGCCCCGCGGCGCGGCTGGTGCAGCAGGCGGCGGTGGCGCTGCGGGGACTGCGACTGCGCGGCGGGCACCGTGACCGAGCAGGACCCGCGGATCGCGCCCGAGCGCGAGAGGCTCACGACGCGTGCGCGGCGCTGGGCGACGCGCCAGTCCGGCCGTGGCCGGCCCCACAGCGACATCGCCGCAGAGTTCGGCTGCAGCTGGCACCCGGTCAACGAGTCGGTGCGCCGCTGGGGCTCTGCGCTGCTCGAGGCCGACACGGCCCGCATCAGCGATGTGGACGCGCTGGGCCTCGACGGGCACCTGATGTGGCGACGGGGCCGGTTTGCGCCAAGGCTTGGGCCGCCGGCCTCGTCGACGTCGGACGGGGCCAGCTTCTGGACATAGTCCCGGGCCGCGCCGCCCAAGCGCCCGCAGCGTGGCTGCTCGCTCGGCCCCGCCGCTGGCTGGCCCGCGTGCGTTGGGCGGTGCTGGACCTCTCGGGCCCAGGGGTCCACCGCGTGGTGGCCTGCCTCAAATAGTGTCTGCAGAAACGTGGCGCACCCCCATAGGCAGATGTATCACCGGCACCTAAGATGTATCACCGGCACCTACAGGTAGCGGCTTCGCTGTCACGACTTTCCTGCAGGCCGCACCGCTCGGCCGGCGGCCAGGAGCAAGATGTCCGAACTAATGTTCGGTTTTCGCGGGCCGCCTTGCTATGCTGGAAGCAACGTGGTAGATATGACAAGCATTCACAGCCCTTCCCAGTAATCCACAGCCATCCACACCCGCCGGGACATATCCACAGTATTTCCCCCTGTGTCATTCACAGCACCATCCGAGAGGGAGAAGACATGACCGAGGCTGTCGACGACCGTCAGCAGCACCCCGACTCCCGGCGCCAACGCAGGCAGTCGCTCCACGAGAGGGTCATGACCGACCCGGAGTCCCGGTACGCGTACTTTAACACGACTCAAGGAACGCTGAGAGCCGACCCCTCCCACAGGGATATGCAGAAGATCCTGAAGGTCCTAGAGGACAATGAGATCGTCTATCTCTATGAGGCGGACACCAGCCGGCCGCGACCAGTCTTCTTCTCGCGGGGACACATCAGCATCGGCCTGGCTGAGATAGCTGAGGCAGCGGGAAGGCTAACCGCCACGCCCTAGCCGCTCACGCGTTCGCGACATCCTACGGGGTCTGGGGATCCGAATGCGCCAAGAGCGCCTCCGCGTCCGACGTAGGCCGCTCGCACATGTAGGCTGTCTTGTTCCCCGCAAGGGGCTCCTGCGGGTCCGACGACAGAGTGAGGGTTGCTGTGGCTGACGCGAAGCCGGTGCCGGTCATCCTGCTCTGCGCTGCATCCGGCACCCGTCTCACAACCATCTCCCGGTCACTAAGGGAACCCAATCCGCTGCTTCGAGTCCGGGACTTGGAGGCTGAAGCCTGCGCAGCGCAGGGCGTGTCGTCAATGAGAGAACTCATCAAGTTGCCCCGGAAGGTGTTGTATGACACATGGGGAGCGACATGCGGCGGCATCCTCGATGAGGTCATGCGCGACGGTTCGACTCATCCTGTTCTCATCTCGCTGCATTTGACTTGGTACAAGCCGGACACGGGAGAGTTCTTCTCTCCGATCAACCTGTTGGAGTTGAACAGGGCCGGCTGTTCGATCGTCCACATCGTGATACTCATCGACGACATCTATGACATGTTCTACAGATTGTCTGGACCGGACGAACTCTACAGCGAGGAGTTCATGTCTCACGATCGGAGCACGCTCAAGAGACTCACTGATCGAATGAGCGATGAGGGCCTCCAAATACAGGCGACAGAGATCGCGCTAGGCGAGTTGCTGTCGTGGCGACGCGCCGAGATGATTCAAGCAGAGAACATGGCGCGATCGCTTGGCTCGCAGTTGACAGTGCTGGGCATCAAGCACGACAGACGTGCTCTCCAGGCCATCGTCTCGAATCCCGACGCTACACGGATCTATCTCTCGCACCGGATCTCAGAACACCGGAGGCACAACACGGGGACGGTCACGCAGGATCGCCCGTTGGGCCAATGGATCCCTGTAGTGGAGGAAGTCAACGAGCTCCACCATCTGTTCCTCGATCACCACCAGGTCCTGATTAATCCGACTGCTATAGACGAGTTGCGGTTCAAGAAAACGAACCCCGAGGGTAGGCGGTACCCGTTGCTGGGCTCGCGGTGGCCGATGCCAGAGCCGACCGAGCGATTGCTGTGCGAGGTGCCCGAAACGTCAGGAGATGGCAGCCCTGTAGCGGATGACGAGCAGGCCTGTGACTATGAGCACACGACGATCCTGGCAGCGGATCTTCCGAAGATTCATCCGGTGTCCTTCAGCGTTTCAAGATCCTTGGCAAACAGGGTCCTCCTGGAGATTCCCTTCCGGGATCATGTCATAGTGGAGAACACACCCAACCTCTGTGTGTACAGACCGTTCTTCTGCCGAGACCTGGAAACCGCCGGATCCGAGGCCGACTGGTCGAGCGGTGTGAGGCCCGAGGTCAACCACTGGCTGGAGACACAACCGTTTCCCGGCCAGACGACGGCGAGCTACAGCAAGGTTCGCCGAGCGGCCTTCGTCCATACAAGACTCGAGATGAAGTGCCGGTTCCAGTGGCTCTTGCAGGACCCGAATTGGGGGCGGTTCCTGGAGAATGTGAGAAAGCCCCTGAGGAAGAATTGGAAGAGACTCGGAATCTCCGAGGACGAGATCGATGGCTTGTTCGCCAACCACATCCCAGAAGTCAAACCCAACCCCTTGGACCGGCACCCCGACGAATCCGTCGCTAGGACGAAGTCAGAGAGTGTGTTCAAGGCGATCCGGACGGCAGTGCAGACTGCGCTGCATCTGACCTTCACCTCGCTTGAGCGTCCCAGCGAACAACCTTCCGACGAGAAGGAGACCCCGATCACGCTGGGTCAGGTGGCGCTCTACGCAATCGATGAGGGCGCCGACCGCGGCGCCGAGAGAATGGCAAGCCTCGTGAGCGGGCTTAGTAGCTTCTTCGCAGAAGACCTAGACGCAACCCAGGTGGAGCGACTAAACCACGGCTTCTGGGGCGATTGCGAAAGGTGCTTCGAGCAGTGCTTCGAACCGCACGAGCGAGTCGCTCTCGACCGGTTCGTTTCTCAGCACCTCAAGGTGCCGTACGACGAACTCGAGCAGCTTGCGGGCGAAGGAGATCCTGCTTGAGCTATCGGTGGTTGCACTAGCCCTGATCGTTCACGAAGGTGCGGCTGCGGTGGTTGCGGGTCCGCGGAGAAGCCCCTCCGATGTGGGATGATGCGTGTTGTAGACTACGTGTCTGACCCACGGGAAGGGACAACGTCTGTGGTTGTCACACCTAGGTAGTGGCGGGTGCTTGTTTGGCCGTCGGGGAGCAGTAGGACGGCTTCGGCGGCGCCGACGGCGACGATGGGTTGTCGGGGACGGGCGAGGCCCATGACCGATCGGTAGATGTAGCCGGTGACGATGGTCGTCTCGACGCGGCTGCCCTCGCATTCGATGATGGCCACGTCGATGTCGTGGCCGTAGATCAGCGAGGTCCGGTCGACGCGGTTCTCGGCGGCGTCCCGGGCTTGCTGGAGGGTGCCGCCGCTGGCGATGGTGGCCGCGGCGACTCTGGCGGCTTCGTTGGCGGCGTGGGCGGCGTCTTGGCGGGCCGCGATGAGGCGGGGGCCGTCGTAGGCGAGGCCGCCGAGCAGCAGCAGCGCTGTCGCGATGACCGCGATGAACACCGCGTAGTCGCCGCGCTGGCCGCGGCCGCGCTCGTTTGCGCGATGGCGTCGGGGGCCCCTCGACGGACCGTGGGGGCCCGCCGCCGGCGGTGCCGGGGATGGGCGCGTCGGGGGCGGGAGCGTCACCGTCGGGGACGTTGCCGGAGGCGTCACGGGACCAGGTCCGGGCGGGACCGGAATGGGTCGATGCTGGCGGTGCCGATGAGGCGGCGCTCCACGTCGAGCCCCGGCAGGGCGAAGTCGCCGAGGTTCTGGGGCTGCAGCACGCATCTGAGGATCACATAGACTGTGCCCGCCCGCGGCACCGCGCCGCCCGGCCCGCCGGGCGCGCCGCGGCGGCATGTCCGTGCCGGTTCAGCACTGCAGGAGGCAGGTCCCGCACGGCCGACGGTCGGCGCCGGTTCAGCATCGCCAGATGTCGGTGCCGTCCAGCTGCGCGGCGGGCACGTCGTCGAGCGGCCCGCATGCCTGCGCGGTCAACTCGATGCCGCCGAACACCGGTGAGATGGTGCCGCCGAACACGAGGACGGTGACGACGCCCCGTTCGGGCTCGACGACCACGGCCGGCAGCCGGGTCTCCACCACCGAACTGGCCGAGGCGGCCATGGCGACCCGCGCCCGCAGGATGCCCTCGCACTCCCGAACCGTCTCTGTGGCGGCCATGTCGCCGTCGCATTCCTGCTGTCCCGGCCCGGCCGCCTGCGCCGCGGCCACCGCGGCGTCGGCAGCCGACTGCACTGCGGTGCGGGCCATGGCGACGATCACCACATGGACACCGACGAGGACGGTGAACAGCACCCCGAGGAACAGGATCGCCGCCGGCAGCGCCTCCCCCCGCTCGTCCCGCCGGACGGCGCGCATCAGGCGGGCGCGCACCGGCCCGGGCGGGCCAACCGGCTCGGCGGTGCGCTCTGACACAGCGCAGAGCCTTGGTGGCCGCAGACCCCGCCTGGGCTGGCAGCCGCGACGGCCGGCCCGCGGCGGCGACCCGCGCCACGGGCCCTGGGTGCCTGGCGGCGGCTTCCCCGGCGGGGTCGGGGACGGTCAGTCGACGGCGATCGCGAACAGCGCGAGCCGGATCGAGACGGTCGCGGCCACTTGCTTCTGGGCGTTCATTCTTGGTCCCGCTGTCACCTCGACGGTCCTGCCCGGCCGCCCATCGACAAGTGGGCCTACGGAATCTCGGCGGCCGATGCCAGCCGGATTCCGGCATCAGACATCGGGAAAGAACCCTTCTTGCTGTCGAGATTGCTGCGGTCGGGTTCGCTTCAGCGCGATGCGGCTCAGGCGGTCGCGCGCCAAACGGCCCGCTTCGTCGAGTTCGAGCGTGTGGGTCTTGGTCCGAAGCGCCCGCAGGCACACGGGGTCAGCGGCGGCGTTCAATCGTTGCGCCCAGTCGTTGATGTTCTTGAACACCAGCAGCACCATGTCTTCTCGCGTGAACTGACGTCCTCTGGGATCGATCCAGATCACCTGCTGGCAGTGCTCGACACAGAGCAGAATCATGTCGAGGTTGGAGGTGGCGACGGTCTGGTTCACTCTCGTGGCGTGGCTCAGGACGACTTCGTCGGACGAACCTCGCAGCGGGCTGGCCGGACGGGCGGACGCACGCCTGCGTCGCCAACATATGAGACGTGGAACCCGAGCTCCCAGAGAGCTGAGGCCACTTTCCACGGGAGGTTCTCGTCGAACAACAGCCGGAGGCTTCGGCCCGCCCGCATTCCCGAGGGCACCCGGCTCAGGCCGCCAAGGCGAGTTCGTAGCGGATGGCTGCCCGGATCTGGTCGGCGGTGAGCCGGTAGTCGTCGCACGCGTCTGCGAGGTCCTCGTCATCGAGTTCGTCGAGTCCCAGCAGGCTCGCGAGTTGATGCGTCGGCACTCTGGTGCCGTCCACGCAGGGAGTTCCTGCTTGTACCGCGGGGTTGATCCAGACGCCCTCCTGGGGCCTCCAGATCGAGGCCATGTTCGTGTCGTCGAACGTGATCGGCTCAAGCAGGGGGTCTATCACCTCCTGGAAGGCCAACTGGCCCCGCAGTCCCGCGTCGTCCCAGTCGTCGGCGGTCTTTGCGAAGAACCCCGCGCCGACCGTGGCGAGATCCCTGTGGGCGAACGGACGATCGGTGCCGAGAGCCTCCGCGAGGTGCTCGGCTCCTGTCGCGATGTGGCCGCGTGGCACTCTGCGTCTGACCAGTTCGGCAATGACCCTCAGGCTGAGCAGGTCCCAGAAGCTGAACAGTCCGTCTAGCTCCCCGGAAAGCAGCGGCGGCTTGTGCCGGCGGGGGCGGGTCCACCGTTCGACGCGTGTCCGGCCACTTCGGATCAGGCGGGCGACCTCGTTGATGTCGTAGATGCCACGACCCAGGTAGGTGAGGGCGCCGGGATCCGCCCACGGCGGTGAGGAGGTGGCCACAGCGATCAGAGTAGCCCCGGCGCACGACGGCACGGTCGGGACACGGCCGCCGCCTCAGCCCGATGATGGTCTCTGCGTCTGACCGGAGTTGGGGGCTTTGGCGGGGGTTTGGCCGGGCTGCATGGCCTCTGAGGTGGGGTCTTGTCCCGGTTCGGTGTCCGGGCGGGGATCTGTGGGGGCGTTTTGGTGTTGACTGTGTGAACAGATGCTGTTGGTGGAGCCGGCTGTGTTCGTGAAGACAACCCGCCGTCGCAGGGGCGACAAGGTGTATGAGTGCCTGTCTTTGGTGGAGGCCTCAGAGCGCGTCACCGGCGCCGGGCGCGCCCAGCTGCGGGGCCTGCTCGACGCCGGCGACCCCTACGGCGAGGTCCGCGACGCCCGGCACGCCAAAGAGACCCTGCGCGGCATCTACGACATCAACGCCCCAGACGTCGGCGCCGCCACCGTGAACCAGCTCGCCGCGGACCTCCAGGACCCGGGCCTGCCCCCCGAGATCAACCGCCTCGGCCGCACCCTGTGGACCTGGAGACACCAGATCGCCAACCGGCGCACCGCCAGAGTCGCCAACGCCGCCGCCGAAGCCGCCAACAACCCCATCGAACGTGTCAAACGCGCCGCCTTCGGGTACTGACTTCGCCAACTACCGAATCCGCGCCCTGCTCTACGCCGGCAAACCCAACTGGGCGCTCCTCAACACCCTCACTCCACCCTAAAACGCGGAGAGCCCGATTCCCTTGCAGCGTTCGACGAGGCCGACCTTGAGAACGTCATCGCCCTGTTTGAGGAGTTCGACCACGGCACACACGGGCGTGCTGGCCGGTTCGATCTGGTTCAGCTCCGAGCCATCAAGCTCCGTGTGGAGGACGCCGTCCGCTTCGTCGCTCGTATCGTCAGCTAACCGGCGTACAAAGGGAGGCGGGCCAGAAGGGCGATCGTGGCTCGGGGGTATGAGCGGCAGCCAACTGGCCCTTTCTTCCGGGGATGGGTCCAGCACGGTTACCATCCTGGGCGTTCACGCCTAAAGGAGGCGCGATGAGAAACATCGAAACACTCCTCGCTCGGTGCAGCAGACAGCAAAGGGAGGAGCGGCCCGGGGGCGGCTCCTCCCTGTCTAGACGGTGACCGACGCTTCTCGCGTCAAGGTCTGATCTGAGCATACCGAACACATGGACGCTCCACAAGCACCCTCCCCGGCCTACTTCGACTTGGTGTGCAGCAGGCTTCGCGACTTCTTCGCTGATCGCGCCCCGTGGCATAGGCGTCTGTGGAGCATCGGCATCGTCCTCGGTCTGCAGGAGGCACTTGAGTACGCCGACGACTGCATGGCCGGGCGGGCGTCCAACACCGAGGGCCTCAAGTTTGTCGTCGGGACCGCTCGGCGAGTAGTGGACCGAGATCCCGGTGTCGCTCACATGGCATCGGAGATCGACGGGTTGCTCGGCCGCCTGGAGGTCAAGTCGCCAAAGGACGTGAGCCGAGGCCTGTGCGATGAACTTGGCCACCTCGCCCATCGAGCACGAGATGACTACCTCAACCAATGGGTGAACGCACCGGCAGACCTCCCCGTCGAATTCGCCGCGCGGGCAATCGCCTCGCACCTGCTGGACATGGGCTTCAGCAGCACACACCTACACCGATGGCTGCAGGGCAACCGCTCCTCGCTCACGGCCCTCCCCGAACTGGCGGAAGAGGCCGCCGGGATGGTGGCTGAGATGCGGCCTCGCGAGTTCGGTGTGTTCGTGCCCTGCTCCGCTCCGTATGCGAAGCCCTCTGAGCCGTCCGGTTCAGTGACCTGGATGGACGGCCGTGCCGCAGCCGAATGGCTCCGCGCGAATGTGCCGGAGGCCGAGTCCAGACGCCACGGCGGGGGACTCCTCGTAGCCGTGGAGCAACGCGATCCGTGGGCAGCCGTCGACGCGGCCAGATCGGTGGTCGCACGTTCCGACGCGAGAGCCAGGGTGGCGCGGCTGAACGACGAAAGCATCCGGATGGACGGCTGGGCCCGCGTGGCGGGCAATCAGCGCAGCTTCGACGTGAGCCATCAGATCAGCCACGTCGAAATCGGCAGCCTCGATCGACAGGCTTCCGTGTACCGCTTCGACGGCAGCCTGCCGACGGCGACCGACGACGCACTGGAACTGGCCTCCTACATGCAGTCCCCGAGCGCCGGGGCGGCGATCATTGGCGGATGGTCTGCGATCGAGGGTCTGCTGATCCGCCCTGGTGAAGGCCAGTACTATCTGGCGGCGGACCGTCTGGCCGCTCTCGTGACCTGTTCGTTGCCCCGCGCCGAGTTGACACCTCTTGCCCACCGACACATGCGCGCCGCCGACGACACGCTGACCCGGTCGCTCGAAGCAGCAGAGTCAAACTATGCGAGAGTGAAGTTGGTGGCCAGCCACCTGAGTTCCGGCGGGCAGCTTGCGCTGACGCACGGCAGCGACGTCGCTGCACAGAACCGCATTGTCGCCATCTTGAGGAATCCCTCCGACGAACTTCAGCGCATCCGTCTGTACGTCACGGAGTCCCTGCGCCGGCTCTACAACCAGCGCAACCTGATCGCGCATTCGGGCTCGTTTCGATCGGCTGCCCTGTCGGCAACAACGAGAACCTCCTTCAGTCTGGTTGGCGCCGGCTTGGACCGCATCGTTCACGCCCAACTCCAGGCAGACCAGTCGGCCTCGCCAACGGAACTCGCAGCGCAGGCAGACGTAGAGCTGAGGATGGTCGGCGGGCCAGGTGGTCGTTCCCCTATCGCTCTCCTGGACTAGCCATGGGACGGCGAGTCCAAGCGCGAGCTAGCCACAAGGGGGTGATCACCAGTAGCCGGCCACTTCCCCATGTACCTCTTCGGCAAGGTCGAGGAACACTCGCGAACCGTTGTGGCGGCGTGGGCGGCGTCCTGGCAGGCCGCGATGGGGCGGGGGCCGTCGTAGGCGAGGCCGCCGAGCAGCGGCAGCGCTGTCGCGATGACCGCGATGAACACCACGTAGTCGCCGCGCTGGCCGCGGCCGCGCTCGTTCGCGCGATGGCGTCGGGGGCCCCTCGATCGCTTGCCGTTGCTGCCACCCGGTCGAGGTCGGGCGAGAGGAGCTGCTCCAATGCGGCGAGGAGGCCCTCGCGTTGGGCGACGGCAGGATCGGTGCCTGTGACGAGGGCCTCGACTTTGTCTAGGTCCCAATCCCCGGAGAGCGCCTCCAGAGCGGCACCGGCTCGCTCGTCGGGAGACTCTCGCAGTAGGTCTGTGACCTGTGAGACCTGTTCTGCGGCTTCGGTCCGTTGTCTCTCCGCCGATAGTCGGGCCTGCCTCAGGTTCTCGATGGGTGCCTGCAATGCCTCCATGCCGAGCATCGGTGCCAGCGCGTTGTACCGATCAATGGGCCGTCCCTCAGAGATCGTCGACAGCTCCTTGTAGGGCAGGAACGGGCGGAACGTCTTGACCGCATCGCTCCATCCGAGCGAGTCGAGGTCCTGGCGGCCGTAGCCCGGCACGGTCACCGCAGTCTTGGCAGACTCGAGCTTTGCGCTGCTCCAGTCCACGCGGACCGTTCGCGGTTGCCGCTCGCCGTCGACCCGCAACTCCACGGCGATGGCGGGATCGTCCTGAGCATGGAGGTTGCGCCAGCCGTTCTTCCAGTCCAACGACTTGCCGGCCCAGCGGAGCGAGTCGCCGGTCATCGCGAACTCCAGCGCCTCCGCGAACGACGACTTGCCCGAACCGTTGCGCCCGACGACGAGCGTGAGCCCCGGCCCAGGCCGAAGATCTAGCTTGCAGGTCGGGCCGATGCCGCGGAACCCAGTAACGGCCACCGACTCCAAGAAGGTGAGGACTGGTGCCGACTCCTCACCCTGTGGCCTCTCCGGACGATCGACCACAACCCCATTGATCGCATCGTCCAACCGATCCCGCAGCGCCCCGACAACCAGGTGCGCGACCATGCCGCTTGCCGTTGGGTCTGCGTCGAGCCGATCAAGAACCTCCGAAGTGGGCGAAGCGGTCAAGTCGGGCCTCCATGAGATGTTGCTGGTCGCCCCTGACGCTACCGAAGGGCTACGTCATCTCATATTCGATGACCATGCTCTCCCTGTGGCGAAACCCACCGCGCCGGTGGATCCAGGCTAAATGTTACGGAACCCGAGATCAAGGCGTTTGGGACGGGCCAGCCGCTTCACAGTCTCGGCAGATGCTGGATCCGGGCCAGAATGGCCCTTCGAGATGGCATTGGGGGCAGACGGGGTTCTTGATGGGAGTCAGGCAGCCGCAGCGTCGGCAGGTCCGGCACCTGCGGCCTGCGCAGTCATGGCACCAGCCCACGTCGCGTTCCTCGTTGCACCATGGGCAGAACTCATCTCGGGTCTTCCAGACCGGTTCGACTGGTTCCAGGATGGACAGCCTGCCGTCGCTGCGGCGGGCGGACATGACCGCCACCGCGAGCCGCTCGTCGATGCGGGCCGTGTCGCAGAACAGTGCTTCCGCTCCGCCCAGCCCGTACCGGTAGATGTCCTTGTCGGCGGTCGCGGTGTTGCGCGCCAGTGCCCGGTCGAGGGGGCCATCCGGCTGTACCAGGCTTCCTCGTCGCCAGCGCGCCAGTCCGGCGGAGGCAACGAACGACACCTCCCCGGGCTCCCTGAGAAGGATGACGGCGGTCTTGGTGTCGGGGTAGTCGGCGGTTCGCACCGCTAGTGCTTCCCAACTGGCGTCGGTCACCTCGCGCAGCTTCAGAAGGTGCCTGGGCATGAGTGCTCTGCTGCCGATGATCTCTGCTAGGTGGGCCGCGGGGACGATCACGTTCCCCGCGAAGCGGTCGCACGCAGCCTCTTCGGCTTCGCAGGCTCCCCGCGCCGAGCCGCCGAGGCGATCCAGATCGTCGAGGAGGTGCGAACCGGTCGTGTTGAGGAGGTGGTGCCCGAGTTCGTGCATGACGGTGAATCTGGCCCTCTGTGCGATCACGTCCCCCGAATACAAGATCTGCGGCTCCTCGGGATCGAGGAACGGCTCGTAGTAGCCGTCGACGGAGCAGTCGCCCCGGGTCAGATCGGGGCTCGGCAGGCAGCGCACTCTCACGGGCGGGAAGTGGACCTCGACGGCAGAAGCGGGGTCTTCAATCTGAAGGTCGGTCAGCGCATCGGCCGCCACGAGGTCGACCATCTGGTCCGCGACGCGGCGGATGGCTCGTCGCCACAACATGGCGCGGCGACGCTACTCGTCGGTGAGGATCAGGTAGTACGCGTCGAGCATGCGGCGCCAGTCCTGCTCCGTCGGATCGCCCGCGCTTCGTCTTGGAGCGGAAGCCATCCCGACCATCAGTCGCTTCGCCATCTCCTCGCGTGCCATCCCCTGTGCCGCAGCGAGGTCGCCGACGGTGCGCCTGAACCGTTCGGTCCTCGTAAAGGCCCGCAACGACTGCGGCGCCTGAGCCAAGAGCAGCTCCATGGGGTCGAAGTCGTCTCCGGGCTCGTCGCCAAGGAGTTCCGTCACCGTCTGCTGCAGCGCCTGCGCCACCGAACGCAGCGCATCAAGAGTCGGGTTGCCCCGGCCGCGTTCCAGGTTCGACACATAGGGCAGCGAGAGGCCGGCTGCTTCAGCCACCTCAGCGAGCGTCAAGCCCAAGGCTGTCCGCCGGGCCCGGATCCGGTCGCCCAACCTCGACGGTCGTGTCTCCCCAACGGCTTCCATACCTATTGCAGCAGAATAGTAGCAGACGGTGTTCGCGGTTGCAAACGGCACCGAATCCCGGCCTGACCATCCCGCAGGCCCCGTGGGTTGCAAGGATCGAACACTTGGTGTATTCTGACAGAAAGGCAAATGAGAAAGCTATTGCAGATAAGGAGCTAACCGTGCCTGACCTCAATGTACAGTTCGAACGAGCCAAGTCCAACGTGGAGGCCGCCGAGGCCGACAAGTCCAAAGCGGCGGCGGCGCACAGCGATGCGCGAGCTCACCTGGAGGCCGACTCGACGCTCAAGGCCTACGGCATCGACACCGTGCTCATCGGCAGCTACAAGCGCCACGTGGCAATCCGTCGGGTCAAGGACGTCGACGTGCTATCCAAGCTGCCGCAGCTTCCGCGCGATGTGGCGCCGCGGCAGCTCCTGGAGTGCTTCGCAGCCGTGCTCGCCAGGGCCTACGGCACCGGGCGGGTGGAGGTCCAGCGCAGGTCGGTCAAGGTCGACTTCCCCGTTCTGGGACTCGCAGTAGACGCGGTGCCGACACGCCCGTGCATGAGTTCGCCATACATCGAGATCCCTGACCGCTCTGGAGGCTGGGAGACGACGAACCCGGAGAGGCTCACCGAGCTGACAACGGCGATGAACAATCGCTATGACGGCGAATATGTGCCTCTCGTCAAGCTCGTCCGCCAGGCTCGCCGCCACAACCTCGGCGATGGCCAGCGCCCGGGCGGCTTCTACTGCGAGATCCTCACCTATCACGCCGCCCAAGCAGGTCTCGACACACGGAGCACTGCCACGCTGTTCACCTCGGCTCTGCGCAGCATCGCGGTGCAACTGCAGTCGGCCGCTGCAGGCGCCGCGGTGCTGGACCCGACCATGCCCGGCGCCGTCATCTCCATCAACGCCACTGACGCACAGAGGCAAACCGCCGCAGCCACTTTCGCCGCATTGGCATCCAAAGCCGAAACCGCCCTGCAAATGGCGCTGTGCCCGTCCGCGCGAGCGTTCCGAGAGATCTTCGGACGCAACGACGACGGCGACTGGGTCTTCGAGATGCCCGCGGCCTGCAACGAGGACGGCACCGCCAAACCCCTGCACAGGGTGTCGTCGGGAGAACGCACCATCCCGGCAGGAGACGGCCGGTTCGCGTGATGAGCGTTCTGGGCGACAGCGTCGCGGCGGCGAGAGAGACATTCATCGAAGATCTGTGCGCCCGCGGTTTCCGGTTGCAGAAGGACTGCCGATCGCTGTTCGGCGACCTGCCCGTAGATGGCGAGGCGGTGGAGCACCACATTGTGCTCACCGACGATTTCCCGATCTCCAAGCCCAGGGTGTTCACCCCGGGCGGCGAGGGAGGCTACTCCTGGCACCGGGACCTGGACGGCGGGTTCTGCTTGTGGTCCGACGAGGACGCCAGCGATCTGCCGTGGGGTGACGCGGAGGCGGTGATCGACCGGATCCTGCAGTGGCACGCCAACGACGCTGACGGCTGGCCCGACGACCCGCCCGATCTCGACTTGGAGAGATACTGGCCGCACGTCGATGAGCTGGTCATATACCCGGATCTCGCTCCACTCACCGGAGAGCCGTGCAAGGCCAAACGGGGCAGCCACGGCGTATGGGAGATCGTCGAGGGCAAGGCTCCGCCGAAGAGCCCGCGATGGGCGGGAGCTGCGGTGGTGGATGCCGGCGAGCTCAAGGAACCTGTCCGTTCGTTCGACGAGCTTGCCGAGGTGCTGGGCTCAGAGGCGGCCGAGACTCTGCGGGAACAGATCGACAGGGGCCGGGTCAGGTTCGTGATGGTGCGCTACAGGCGCCAAGGGTTCGAAGCCGCGCTGGCGCTCATCGCCAAGGAAAAGAGCGCCAGTCGCCTGTTCGCGGCCGGTGCCGCTCACGCTGGCGCATCGACTTACCGTCTCCGGGCGGGCTTGGATGCCGAAGCCCTCGGCGCAACAGCCGTCGCGATCGTTGGGGTCGGAGCCGTCGGATCCCTGCTCTCTGAGATGCTTGCCCGCTCAGGTGTCGGCCGCCTCACCCTGGTCGATTATGACCGTGTGCGACCCGGCAACTGCATCCGCCATGTGGCCACCCGCAAAGACACCGGCCGAACCAAGACCGAAGCCGTCAGGCAGCACCTGGTCGAATTCGGGATCCTCGCCGAAGACGCCGTCGCCTCGCGACACCAAGTACTCACCTCTGTGAGCGACACCGAGGACCTCTTCGCCGACCATGACCTCGTGATTGACGCAACCGGCAACGGGCCAGCCACGGCTCTGATCCTCACCGCGAGCCGGATCCTCGACAAGCCCGCGATCACGGTCTGTCTGCAACACTCCGGCAGCGTCGCAAGAGTAGACCGTTCCCCCCTGCGTGCTGGCGAGCAACACGACCCGCCACTGGCGCCGGGCGGGCCGCTAGCGCCAGGCGGACCGCTGCGCGAGGGTGGATGCGGCGACCCTGTGTCCCCGACACCGCCGTGGGCCTGCGCCGCGGCGGCCGCCCGCGCCGCGGGACTTGCAGCCGACCTACTGTCGGGCCGCTGCATGTATCCCCCGACCGTCATTGACGTTCTAACCGGCCATCCCGACGGCCCTCCGATCGTGCAGGGGAAGCCATGAAACCCCGACGATGCGAGATCGTGGTCGAACCGGCAGGCTGGCAGACCATCACTGATGCCGCCTCCGAGCAATCGGAGCTTGAGACAGGCGGGATCCTGCTGGGGTGGCGCCACCGCTCCGGCATCTACGTATGCGACGCCGTGGAAGTACCCGACCGGAAAGCGAGCCGCGCCCAGTACGTACGCCGCCACAGCTCCGCATCCGAGTTCCTAGGCCGTTTCCTCGACACGCTCCCAGCCGAGTCCCCGATCGGTTACGTAGGAGAGTGGCACACCCACCCCGCCCCACAGGGACCCAGCCGCACAGACCGCCGGCAACTCAAACGAATCTCGCAGCATCTCCACGACGACATCGCGCTCATCGTCGCCATGCGCGACCCACACAGCGGCATGTGGGGGCCTCAAGGACTATGTGCGCGTGCCGGTCGAGCACGAACCGCGCACATCGACGTGAGACCAGCGCGGCCAGAGGAACGCCAATGATCGGCGCCGCGGGCCGGAGCCCGAGCGCCGCCCGGCTCGCCGGCGACTACTTCCAGCACCTGGTGGCATGGAACGAGGCGCTCGAAGCGTTGCGATCGCCCGCCGTGACCGCGGTGACCGTCGAGCATCCCGACGCCGGCAACGTGGATGACGTGGTCGTTCACCGCGGTGTCGGACCGAGCCTCTATACCCAGGTCAAGCACGCGGTCGACGCATCCACCCCGGTCGGGCATCGATGGCTCATGTCGACGAGAACCTCGAACCCGACATCCTCGGGCGTGTTGCAGAAGTTCCACCGCAGCTGGCGCGACTTGACAACGCGCCACGATCATCCAGAACTTCGGTTGGTCACGGATCGCGAGATCGATCCCAACGACGCCGTCATGCGTGGCCTCGATCGTGTCACGGAGTTGCTCGTGCCCGATATCAGCCACCGCCGCGCCGCGGAGGGTCGGGCGCTGTGGTCACAGCACCTTGACATCACCGAGGACGAACTGGTGGAGTTCCTCGGGAGTCTGCGATTTGAGACGGGTCGAACGATCAGGTCACAACAGCAACGAGCAGCAACCCTCATGTCCGCGGCGGGCCTCAACAGCGACCATCGGGCCATCGACTCAGCCGTCGGCCTCATCCGGGACTGGGTCCAGCTCCGAGAGCGCACGCTCACGCCCGAGAAGTTGCGTGAGATGGCTCTGGAGCGTGTCGGACAGCAACGAACGCCCGGCGCTGTCGTAGTCGTCGAGGCCATCGACTACGACCCGCACCCCGAAGACGCCGATGAGCGAATCAACTTCATCGACGCCTACCTGGGCAACGATGCTTTCGAGCGGCGCCAGTTGCACGACCCGAACCAATGGCACCGCATAAGCGAAGACATCGAACAAGTAGCTCAACGGCTACACAACGCTGGCGTCCGGCGTGCAATCGTGCGCGGCGCCATGCGGCTACCCGTGTGGTTCCACGCTGGCACTGCCTTCCGCGAGGTGAGCGGATTCGAGGTGGCAGGCCTGCAGAAGGAGGCGATCTGGTCCAGCGAAGACCTCAGTGCGTCGGTCGATGTCCGGGCTGAGACCGCCGCCGTCGGCGACGGCCCGGACGCCGCTGTAGCCGTGGGGGTTGCCGCTGACCCAACTGCTGAGGTGAGCGCCTATATCGCTGCCGCCAACCTTCCCGTCGGAAGCCTGACATCGATCCTGCCTGCCGTCGGGCCCAGCCCTGCGGCGATCCCCGACAGTCCAACGGCCGCCGCGGCAGCCGTCGCAGTACGCAACGCCGTGCGCGACCTGCTACGGACCGTGTCGGTTGCTCGCATCCACTTGTTTCTGGCCACCCCGGGAGCACTGGCACTGCTGCTGGGACACCGCTGGAACGCCATGCGCCCAACAATCGTCTATGAGCACCTCGGCACCGGCAACGGATACGCCCCCACCTTCCTCATCCTGGCCTGAACCCACCAGACGCGTCTCTCCGAGCAGCACCGACGCCGGCGACCAGCACTCGGGCATGACCCCGTCGCGTCGGGTATACTCGATGAGGCGCCACTTCGAGCACGGCGCCACCAGTCGGTTCGCCGCGAGCCCGGCAGGCGACAGCGTGAGGCACACCGGGTTCGGTTCTCTGGGCCGCGATGAACTGCCGCCGTCACCGCGTTGCCTCCCTGCCCAGAGAACCACTGATCGTTCAAGCAGACAAGTGTCCGTTGGTTGGATCGATCCCCAGGTCGATCTGAAGATCGATTCTCCGAACCAGCATCCATTGGCGCGGGGCGCGATGTTTCTGAGTTCGCGCGACGGGATCCCGGTTCTTTCAGACTGCATGTGACACGGTTGCTGGCCTTGAAGGTGGGGGCCATCAACGATGACGTCGACACAGCGGAAGCAAGCGGATGCTGACAGCAGAGCAGAAGTACGACTTGTGGCTGCGGATGCTGACGGGGCAGATCTCCCAGGCCGACGCCGCGGCCGAGGCTGGGGTGGACCGGTCGGTGATCGCCCGGCTACGGGCTGTTGCTCGCGATGGCGCGATCGCGGCGCTGCAGGCGTCGAAGCCGGGCCAGGCCGCTCTCCGCGTTTCAGGTCGGAGTGAGGGTGTCGAGCAGCGCCCGGTTGGGTCTGCGGGCGTAGAGCAGGGCTCGGATTCGGTGGTTGGCGAAGTCAGTACCCGAACGTGGC
>JAPPLH010000012.1 GCA_028819505.1 Acidimicrobiaceae bacterium | reverse complement strand
CGTGGCCAGCCCCAAGCAGGCGCTCCGGTCCGAGGGCTGGTCCGTCGGCCGGGGGACGATCTCGGGCTCACGCCCACCAAGCGGACCAAGGGCGCTCCGGTCCGAGGGCTGGTCCGTCGGCCGGGGGGCGGGTCACCGACAAGTGAGAGCCGGCATCATCCAGGGTCGGAGTCCAGCGCGGCCGACTGGCGAACGAACTGGGGACTCTGCTCCCCCGCGTGCTGCAGAACGGCGATCCGTCGAGGCGGCTGCCCAACACCGCCAACCTGTGCTTCGCGGGCGCCGACGCCGAGGCCGTGATGGCCAACATGGACCCGGTCGCAGTGTCCATCGGCAGCGCCTGCAGCGCAGGATCGATCGAACCCTCGGAGGTGCTCCTGGCCATGGGCCGCTCCCACGAGGCCGCCTTCGAGTCGGTCCGCTTCAGCCTCGGCCGCTTCACCACACCCGAGGAAATCGACACCGCCATCGAGAGAGCCGCAGCCGCCGTGGAGCGCGTACGGTCCATGACCTGATCAGCTCGGGCGTAGATGAAATTGATTGAAACTGATTCTATCAGCCTAAACTTGTTCCATGGATCGCGGCGGCGGCATCAGAGTAGCCATGACTTCGGCAGGGGCCGGGCACGGCCGGCGCGGCGATGGCCCGATGCTGTCCGAACAGTTGAGTATGTTTGCTGCTCGTGGCAGAGGAAATCGTGGAGACCGGCGCATGAGGCTGCCAGAAGCGGCCGAGCGGTCGTTCGCGCGGCATGAGACGTTCCACCCTCGCTACAGTTGGTTCCGCAAGGCGTACTCCCACGTCGCAAGAGACGGCGGGATCTTCAGCCGCCCCGACGCCCCGGTGGAGGTCGGCGTGGGCAAGAACATGGTGCGGGCCATCCGGTTCTGGGGCACGGCTGCGCGGCTGATCATCGACGACCCGCACAACGCCAGAGGGCGGGAGGCGAGATGCGTGCCCACCAGGCGGGGCCGAGCGCTCTTCGGCGAGGGTGGGTGGGATCCGTATATGGAGGATCCCGGCACGCTGTGGCTGCTGCACTGGCTGCTGCTCGCCCCGAAGAGGTCGAGGCTGCCGGTGTGGTGGCTGGCCTTCAACGAGTTCAGCGCCGTCGAATTCGCCGAGGACGACTTGGAGGCCGCGGTCTCGGTTCTTCTCGACGCTGTCCCGGAGTGGCCCAAGCCCCATCCCAAGTCGATCGGCAAGGACATCAGCGCGCTGTTGCGCACCTACGCCCCGGCGGACAGAACCGGCCGGAGCCGCATCGATGACCTGCTGGACTGCCCGTTGCGGGAACTGAACCTGCTCAGTCGCTCGCCAGCGACGGGCAAACTCCGCTTCGCGCTGGGTCCCAAGCCGACGCTTCCGTCCGAGATCGTGGCCTACGCGGTTCTGGACTACGTCGCGCTGACAGCTGTGCAGGGCAGCACCGTCACGATGAGCCGGCTCTCGCACGGGTCTGGAGCACCTGGGAGAGTCTTCAAGCTCAGCGAGTCGGAGATGACCGACGCACTGCGACCGTCCATCGATGGCGACGAGGCGCTGGGGCTCGCTACTCCGACGGGCGCTGTCCAGCTCACCTGGTCCGACGATCCGGCCCTGATCGCCACAAGGATCCTCGACCGCTACTACCAGCCCGCTGAGCCGATGGGATCCCGCAGTTGTGCCGGCCCCGCGGGGGACCAGCCGGCAGGAAGCAGTCCGCCGGGAGTAGTTGACGGGCACGGCCATCTGCTCAAAGAGTCCGACGCCAGGGTTCCCGCGGAGGTCGGCTGATGTCCAAGTTGGCGGCCAGCATCTCTGTTCGGGCGCGGTTCGCCCGTTCTGCGAATCTGGAGCGCGATCTTGAGCGGCAGGAGCCGCTCGACGGGTACATCGTCACTTCCCGAGCCTTGGACGTCGTGGAGCGCATTGCCGAGACCGCTGCGACGGGCCCCGCCGGTGGAGCATGGTCGCTGACCGGCCCCTACGGCTCAGGCAAGTCATCGCTCGCGCTGCTCATCGATGCCGCATTCGGGGGCGACTCCGCGGTCCGGCAAACGGCGCTTGGGTTGATCGACGAATCGTCCCGCGAGGTCGGAGCCCGGATTCGCAGAGCGCATCGCCGGCACGGCACCGAGAGTGGCGGCTTCCACCGCGGCCTCGTGACCGCCGGACGAGAGCCGCTCAACCGCACGGTTCTGTGGGCGCTGTACTCGGCCGTGCTGCGCAGCTACGGCGGGATCCCTTCCCGGACGGCCTTCCGGGCGTCAGCAGCACTGAAGGGAGCGCTGGCCGACGCAGAGTCGGATGACCCGAGGCGCACCGGCCCCTCCCCGTCGGCCCTAGTGGACATAGCGTGCTGCCTCGCCGAAGACGTTCCGCTGATACTCATGATCGACGAGTTCGGCAAGAACCTCGAAGCCATACGAGACGGCGGCGACGCCGACCCGTACCTGCTACAGCAACTCGCCGAGGCAGGCCAGGGTGCAGGTTCTCCCATCTTCGTACTGACGCTTCAACATCTGTCGTTCGAGGACCACCTAGCCGGCACCAGCAGCGTCCAGCGACGCGAGTGGGCCAAGGTGCAAGGCCGCTTCGAGGACATCGCGTTCGTCGAGTCGGCCAGCCAGACCCGAGCGCTCATCGACACGGTCTTCAGCGTCGACGACAAGTCGCTCCGCGCCCGGATCGAACGTTGGGCCAACGGTGAGGCCAAGGCCATGCAAGAACTGGGGATCGCCGATCTCGCCGACCCGCTTACGGTGGCTTCGTGCTACCCCCTCCACCCTCTAGCCGCTCTAGTCCTGCCGGAGTTGTGCAACAGGCACGGCCAGCACGAGCGCACGCTGTTCTCGTTCCTCACAAGCCAACACCGGGCGAGTGCCTCATCGTTCCTCGACCAGACGGACGTTCCCGCACAGGGACCTCTGCCGACCATCGGGCTAGACGCCGTCTATGACTACTTCGTCGATGGCAGCGCGCTTCAGATCGAGTCGGCCGGCGTATCGGGACGGTGGAACGAGATCGCGACCCGCCTGAGAGACGCCCACGGACTCACGCCTCCACAAGAGCGGCTCGCCAAGGCCGTCGCCTTGCTGAACCTCGTGTCGACGACCGGCACTGTCAGGGCCTCCGCGGCGATTCTGGCCCGCACCGACAAGGACGCCGACAAGACCCTCGCCGAACTGGAGCTAGCCAACGTTGTCACCTACCGGGACTTCGCAGACGAATACCGGATCTGGCAGGGAACCGATGTCGACATCAACCTGCTGCTCGACTCGGCCAGGCAACGTGTCGGGCAACGGCCACTCTCGGAGATTCTCAGCGAGATCGACCAGCCGCAGCCCGTGGTCGCCGCCAAGCACAGCGCGAAGCATGACGTTCTGCGGGTCTTCAGGAGGCGCTACGCGAACAGCAGCGATCAGGTTGAGCCGCTCGACGCTTTCTCGCGCTTCGACGGTGAGGTACTCCTGCTGGTCGACGCCAAGGGCGACGTGCCGACCATCACGCGCCCATGGGCAGGGGCGAAGCCGATCGTGGCCGCCATCCCCGGAGAGGTGTCGGCCCTCGATACCGCTGCCCGCGAGGTTGCAGCCGTCCATGTCGCGCTTAACGACCAGTCGGTGGCTGATGATTGGGTGGCGCGGCGCGAACTGAGCGAGCGGCTTGCCCAGACCCGGGCTGCCCTTGATGGAGCGCTCACGGAAGCCTTCAGTACCGATTCGTGCCGTTGGGTGCTTCTCGGGCCCAAGAGGCGGGAACTCCGGAGTGGGCGGGGCAGCACCGCCCTGTCGGACGCCGCCGACGATGTCTACGACGAGACGCCGCGGGTGCGCAACGAGATGCTCAACCGCGCAGAACTCACGTCTCAGGGCGCAAAGGCGCGCAGCCTGCTCCTCAAGGCGATGATCGAGCACGGCACGGAGCAGGGCCTTGGCATGCAGGGCTATGGACCTGAGGTCGCCATGTACCGAGCCTTTCTTGAGCGCACCGGACTTCACGGACCGGACAAGCGCAACAAAGCGATGGCGTTCCAGAAGCCGGTCGATGAGTCTCTCCGACCGGCGTGGAAGACGCTGCAGGAGGAGTTCAGGCGATCCACTAGCCGGCGCATCAACTTGACCGACGTCTACGCCGCTCTGCTCTCGCCCCGCTTCGGCATGAAGCAGGGGGCCATCCCCGTGCTGGTGACCGCTGCTCTGATCGCCTCCTCCGACGTGGTCGCCATCTACGAGCACGGCACATTCAAGCCGCTGCTCACTCCCGAGATGTCAGAGAGGATGGTCCGCAACCCCGGCCACTTCGACATCAAGCACTTCGCCAACACGACGGGCGCCCGGCGCCAGGTGATCGAGGCTCTCGCGGACCGACTCAACTTGCAGCCCAGCTTCCGCAAGCACCGAGTTGCCAACGTCCTAACCGTCGTTGGACACCTTGTCACGAGGATCAGCCGACTCGACAACTACACGCTTCACACGCAGAACCTCAGCGTGGCGACGGTGAGAGCAAGGGAGGTGCTGATGACAGCGGTCGAACCCGACGAGCTGCTGTTCGCCTCCCTGCCCGAAGCGCTCACATTCCCACCAATTCTCGCCAAGGCACAGGATTACGACTTCGCGGAGGCTTACGCCGCCAGGTTAGGCGAAGTTCTCGACGAACTCAACAACTGCCTCGAGCAATTGCTGGACCAAGGACTTGAGTACCTCTTGAAGACAAGCGCCGAGACCTCTCGCATGGTCGTTATGGGCCAGGCTGCGTCGCTGGATGGCGAGGTGCTCGATCCCGACGTCCGCGCTTTCGCCCTCTCGTTGGCGAACGACACCATCGAGTCCGACGCTGACTGGGCGAAGGCGGTCGCGACCGTCGTTGCCAAGAAGGCACCAGCCGAATGGACGGACGACGACGTGGTGCACTCCAGGCGAGAACTCGATGAGAGGTTCGCTTCCTTCCACCGACTCTTGGCTCTCCACCATGAGCGCCGGGCTCGCGGCGGAGAGTCCTTCGACGCGTTCTGGTGGACCGTGACGAGGTCTGACGGCGTCGACCAGCCGCTGCTTGTGAGCGATGACCATCCCGCAATGTCTGACGCCGAACGCGCCATTGCAGAGTTGACGAGAATTATCGGCTCTCAGAAGCAGGCGCAACGCGCTCTTCTGGCAGCACTGGGCAAGCAGATGCTGCCCAAGGCATGCCCCGACCACGGGGCTTCGAACGTTCTAGATGCATTGGACACGGAAGCGGGCTATGGCTGAATCACTGCGCCACATCTGCGGCATCTCCGGCGGTAAGGACTCGAGCGCACTCGCGGTGCATTTGCGCGACCGGATACCCGACATGGAGTACTTCTTCTGCGACACCGGAGCCGAATTGCCCGAGACCTACGAGTACCTCACCCGGCTCGAGGTCATCCTCGCTAAGCCGATCGCCCGACTGAACGCGTCCAGGGGTTTCGACCACTGGTTCGAGGTGTTCCGGGGGGCGCTTCCGTCACCGCAGATGCGCTGGTGCACCAAGAACATGAAGATCAAGCCCATCGAGGAGTGGATCGGCGACGAGCCCGCCGTCTCCTACGTGGCCATCCGAGCCGACGAGTCGAACCGCAAGGGATACATCTCCACCAAGTCCAACATCGAGAGCCGCTTCCCGTTCGTGGAGGACGGAATCGACCATGCGGGCGTCATGAGGATTCTTGACGACGCTGGCATCGGCCTGCCTGCCTACTACGAGTGGCGGACCCGCTCGGGCTGCTATTTCTGCTTCTACCAGCGCAAGGCCGAGTGGATCGGCCTCGCCGAGCGCCACCCCGAGCTCTTCGAGCGGGCTGTGGCCATCGAACAGAAGGTGCTCCAGGACGCCGGCGTGAACGGTGACGCCGACTTCGGCGACCGGGCCATGCGCGGCCGCCAGTACACATGGTCCGGCGGCGAGACCCTCCTCCAGCTCCGATCCCGCCGCGACGAAATCCTCGAACGCCACGAAGCCACCATGGCCCGCGCCGACAAGACCCGAGCCAACGTCCCCCTCATCGAAGCCCTAGCCGACGCCTTCGACGAAGACGACGACACCGAACCATGCACAGTATGCGCTCTATGAACAGCGCGAGCGCATCCGTCCGCAGGGACGCCGACGGCAACCCCGTCTGGACGTTCCGAGTCACCGACGCTCTCCTTCAAGCCAACCGCCGGATTGCCTTTCCGAAGCAGGTCGCCGCTCATCTCGGCTGCAAGCCGGGCGGACTGGCTCGCGTCGCGGTCGAGAACCCCGCCGGCTGCCGGAAACTCAAGGTCTGCCTGGAGCAAGGCGACACCCCACGCACGGTCGTGCTCAACATGGCCGAACCCCTCATGGGCATCGGAGCCTCCCGCGAACAATCTGTCGATCTGGTCGTCACAGGCCCGCGACGCGTGGCGTTGCGACGAAGCGGGGCCTCAGGGCAGCGCAAACCGACTGGGGAGCCTGAGGACTTCGACACTCCCGCGCGGGACTCACCGTCGAATTCACCACAGGGTCCGCCCGCACCGTGGCGCTCGCCGCCCACCCCGCTCCTGCCGCGCTGGTATCTTGATGCGCTAGCGACAGTTCCGCTGCCACCCGATCTCATCAGCCTGCTGAACCGTGAAGCGGAACAGCAAGAACTGCGGGTGGTAGGTGATCTCACCAATTTCTGGCAATCACGATCAAGGTCTATCGACTCACAGACCTGCCGTGCCTTGGCGCGCCTAGTGTCATTGCACCCCTTGCCGCCTCGAGATCACATGGTGATTCCAGACGGTATTGGACTCGTGCGCCTCCTTGAGTGCCCCCTGAGACAGCGACCCCGAAACTGCATCGGCCGAGCCATGGCCAGCGGAGAATTCCGACTTGCCCAACCCATTACTGTCGGATGGCTTCTCTCGCTCCAGAACTTTGGAGTCACTTCGTTGCTTGAGGTCATGTGCATCGCGGAGGCTGCAACTGACAGTGGCTTCCTTATGACTCCCTCGATCAGAGACCCCGGGCAACCCGCCACGCTTGAGACGGCAGCCATGCACCCGGGCGGTGATGCGGACCAGTGGGGGGCGACAATAGCCCCGTTGCAGGTGCTTCTCACCGCAGCAGCGGAGTTCCATGGTGCATGCACTCTTGGTGAAGCACTGGCCTGTGATCTCGGAAGGCTGATCGCCGACCTGCGACTAGAGCGCTGCCTTGACGACATCTCGGTCGAGAACCTCACGGGTGGGCGCAGTGTTGCGGAGGAGGCGCTTGCTGCCCTAGGCGAACTCTGGCAGTCGATGACTCCGTTGGAACAGTCGATACTTGCAGACCGGATACTCGCATCAGAGCCCCTCAGCCTTCAGGAGATCGGCTCTAGAGAGGGGCTATCTCGTGAAAGGATACGTCAGATACAGCGCTCGCTCAAGGCTCGATTGAACCAAGTCGGTAGTTCAGGCACCGACGATCCTCACTGGATGGGCCTGATCGTCGCCACGGTTCGGCATCAAGCCGGTCCTGTCGTAGCGGAGAACGAGCTAGAAGAGCGAATCTCGAGCGCCTTCTCGCGTGTAGAAGTCTCCGAGACCAACACGCCGGTGGTCTCGATGGCCCGCCAACTGCTTCGCAAGGAACTCGGATACACCTGTGACGAAGGGGTCTGCCTAGACGACGCGGCGTATCGAGTGGTGGAGGATCTCAAGGAGTCGGCTCGGCGTATCGCCGATGGCAGTGGGCTAATCGATGAGGGAGACCTACGAGATTGTCTACCTGGGTCAACCTGGCAGCAGCATTGGCCCGTACTCTTGGCACGTTGCGGCCTGCTGCGCCTCAGCGGTCTGTTGGCGCTGCGGGACACGTCGAAGGCCAGGGCGAGAGCGGCGTTGATCTCAATTGGCCGACCAGCAACGAAAGAGGAGGTAGCTCAGCAGTGCGGGCTGGACGCCACTCGTGCTGCCGCTCAGTTGTCAGCGATGGACGATGTCGTCCGAGCCGACATGAAGCGGTGGGGCCTATCGGAGTGGATTGATGACGAATACGAAGGAATTGCCGCTGAAATCGTGCAACGCATTCAAGAAGACGGTGGAGCCACACGGCTAGCGAGACTGCTGGAAGAGCTTCCCCGAAAGTTCGGTGTCAGCGAGAGCAGCGTCCGCGCATACGTGGCGACACCGAAGTTCTTGCTCGCAGACGGCTACGTCAGCATCGCCGACCCCTCTTCACTTACGCTTCGGCCTCTCGCTGATGCCGTTCACGGTTACACGGCTGACGAGCGACCGTATTGGAGGTTTCGGATTGAGAGCCGCTACTTCGACGGCTACAGCGTTGGTGGGCTACCGCCTGAGATAGCCAAGGCACTCGGCTGCGAGCCGGACGGGCGTACACGTGTGCCGATCTCGGAACCCGCCGGGTGCAGGCCCATTTCTGCGAATTGGCCGCTTGCATCGGTTACTGGCGCCAACGTCGGGTATCTCTCGGAGCCATTGCGCCGGCTCGGTGCACGTAGCGGACAGTCCGCCCTGCTTGTAATCGACGGTGCCGGAAGCGTGTCGCTACAGCTTGAGGCACTCGATGCAGGCAACGAGCAGGCCGCTGACTCAGGTGGCGCGCCTTCTTCCGAACGAGCGCGCGATCTTCTTAAGCGCATGAAGAACCGGCGAAAGCTGATCTAGCTTGCTAGCTGACGAACCCACGCTTCGGCCGGGCCTGTACCGGTTGCCTGACGAACCGGTCGGGCCACGCGTACTCGTTCCAGGGTTCCGGTCCGCCACATCCGTGCGGGGCGCATTTGGCTGGTTCACTGCCGGATGGATCGCAAGGCTTGCTCCTGGCCTTGCCGAGTACCTCAGCCGTCCCGACACCGCACCCATAGACTTCACCGTAGCGCCAACCCTCTTCGCCGCGGAACGCGCCATAATCGAACAGGCGTACAGCATGTCGGCGGAGGAGGCAGCGCAACTAGTCGCTGACGTCTTTGTCGACGGTCGAGCGCATGCCTCAGCACTCGGGCGCCATACCTTGGACTGCCTGGCCTGGATGATCGCAACAGGGCGGCTGCGTCTTCGCATCGCTGTCCCCAAGGCCGAGTCCAACTACCACCCCAAGATCTGGCTGTTTGACGATGGAACCCACCAAGTACTCGCTCGGGGCTCAGGCAACGCAACCGGACACGGCGTCGGCAGCGGCGTTGAGCACATCGACGTAGATGTCACATGGATCGATCACAGTCGCGCCCGCGTCGCAGACGGAATTGCGATGCTCGATGACTGGGCACGCGGGCGCAGCACCGGTATCCAATGTGTGGTCGCACTCCCCGAAGCCCTTGAGCTAGACATCATCAGCACGGCTCCGGACGACGCTCCAAGCCAAAGTGACTATATGAAAGCGCTGAACGATGACATGAACCCCGCCTGGGCAACCGACCCGACCGCGACGCTAAGGGAGCGGTTCGCTTCAACGAGTACCAGGGACCAGCCGCGGCTGAAGGTTCCAGCGTCACTTGAATGGCAACAGGGACCATATGCACACCAGGGCGACGCCGTGGCTACGTGGGAATCAGATCCGGATCCCGAACACGGGACGATCTCCATGGCTACCGGAGCGGGGAAGACGCTTACTGCGCTGATTTGCGCCACTCGCCTGCAAGATCGGCTTGATGGCCAGCCCTTTCTTGTCGTGGTCTCTGCCCCCTCGATCCCGCTCATCCTCCAGTGGAAGGATGAGGTCAGGAGATTCGGGCTGACCGCCGTCGCCCCCAGTCTCGAACGCGATGCCGCCGTCGCTCTGACCAATCTCTTCCGTGGGCTCGCAGCTGGAGGGACCCACATGGCGATCGTCACCAACAATCTCCTCTGCTCGCCTGCATTTCAATCCACGGTCTCGCTAAAGACCAAGCACGAGGGTGACGCTGTCCCGACGCTTCTTGTCGCGGACGAGGCCCACACGCTGGGTGCAGACGGCTTCCTCGCCAACAAGCCGGAGTTCTTCGAGAGACGGCTGGCTCTCTCAGCAACACCTGAACGCCAACATGATCCTGACGGCACCGAGGAGATCTTCGCCTTCTTTGGGCCCCCCGTATACGAGTTCGGGCTTGACCGAGCGATCGGATTCTGCCTGTCGCCATACAACTACTACGTGCATGCAGCCACGCTCGATGGAGACGAACTCGATGAGTTCGACGCCCTGACGGCTCGGATCGGAGCTGCCTTCGGACGGGGCCTCGACGAGGACGACGAGGCGCTGACGAGTTTGCTAATCGCTAGGCGGAGGATCGTCGAGACCGCCCATGCGAAGTTGGCGCTGCTGCGAGCCGTACTTGAGCATCGGGGTCCTCGCCTATTGGAGAAGGTGTTGATCTACGCCTCTGCAAAGAACCCCGAGCAGTTCGACGAGATCGCCGCGATCCTCACGGACTTGGATGTCCGTTGGGCACCCGTCACACAGGACACCACGGCCAACCGGCCACGCCTTGCTCAGACCTTCACCACTTTTGAGGATGGCGGCTACCAGGTCCTGTTGGCCAAGAAGGTACTCGATGAGGGCGTCGACATCCCAAGCATTCGAGAAGCGTTCATCGTCGCCTCCTCGACTGTTCAGCGAGAGTGGATTCAACGACGTGGGCGTGTCCTCCGGCGTCACCCCGAGAAGCCTTGGGCGATCGTTCACGACTTCCTAGCGCTACCGCCAGCCCAACTGCTCAAGCACGGAGCAAGGACAGGCATGAAACGAATTGTCAGAACGGAGTTGGATCGGGCGTACTCGTTCGCAGCACACGCAAGGAACGCAGCAGGTTCTGGCGGTGTACTCTCCGACTTGCAGCAGATCAGAACTGCATTCTGGCCCGAGGGCGAGCGCTCGCCGGTACTGCAGCGCGCTGGCGACAGCGTTGTCGCCGCCTCAACACCACAAGGAGCACCATGGTAAGCAACTACGACCGGATCCTCGCCGAGATCACCAAGGAAGCCCGGCAGCTCGCGCCCGACCATGGCGTCGACGCCGAGGCTCTCGTCACCGTAGCCATGGAGATAGTCGACCTCGAAGATCAGCACCGCATCAAGAGCATCAACATCAAACAGCAGGTCGAGGACAAGATCTTCACCACGGCAGTGAGCCAGATGCCACTCCAGGACTCGTAGCAATGCTGAGACTTCGTCGCATCGAGATCGATAGCTTCGTGTGCTTCGACGACATCGTGATCGAGCTTTCAACGGACCCTGAACGCTCGTTGACGGTCTTGAGGGCCGAGAACGGCTCCGGAAAAACGACCTTTCTCCGTGCCCTTCGCTGGGGCATGTACGGCGAGAGAGGTCTACCGGGCGACTCGTCGCGGTTCTCTCTTCACCCCGCCTGGTGGCAGCCCGACGACGACGGGATCAAGACACAGGTGACCATCGAGTTCGAGACCGATGGCTCGACCCGCTACGCCACCGAGGGGAAGGCCACCACGACCGTCTATCAGCTCGTTCGATCCGTTACGACGATCGGTAAACCAACAGCAAGCGACGACGAACCCGATTTCCGCCGCATCAACGAACAGACTCACTTGATGGTCAGAGAAGGCGACGGTACCTGGGAGCCGCACACCGTCGGCGTAGGCACCGTAGTCGAACAGCTTCTGCCGTGGGGCCTTCGGGACTTCTTCGTTATGGACGCCGACGAGGCAGCAGACTTCGTTGGCGGCAGTGAGAACAAGATCATGCGTCGCCAAGATGTCATCGAGAAGACGACCTCTGCCGTCCACAGCCTCCTGGGCATCGACGTGTTCAAACAAGCTTCTCAGCGCGTGGCGGGCATTGCCAGGGCATTCGAAGCCCAAGCCACCAAGGCGATCGGCGACGCTGACCTGGACGCGCTACAAACCGAACTCGACCAACTGCGAGGGGAGGAAGCAGAGCTCACGGAGAAGATCTCGGGACAGCGAGCCCAGAAGACGGAACTCGATGACCGGCTACGCCAACGCAGAGACGATCTCGAGACCGAACTCAAGGACATCGGAGCCGCCGAAGAACTCAGGAGGCGCCTCGCTGAGAACCGTAGCCGCTTCGCGAGCGCCACTAAGCGACGGAAGGCCGCGCTCGGGCTGCTCGCCAGCGAACTCGAGTCCACTGACTTACTGGCATCACTGGTCCGCAGCGAGGTCACAACCGCTTACGCGATGCTGCGCCCTCTCTACGAGAGGGGTCACATCCCACTCAAGCACCTGAATTTCGTGCGCGACCTCCTCGAATCGGGCACCTGCGTCTGCGGCCAGGATCTAACCGAGGATGGCATGCATCGGCGCCATGTCGAAGACCGAATCGCCGAGTCAGCCGAACAGGAGGAACGCGCAAATTACCTGGGTCAACTCCACGATGCCGCGAAGTCACTCATGGATCACGCCGCGGCAACCAGTTGGGACGACCGGAACGTTCAATATGCCGACGATGTCGCCACACTCGACAAAGAGCTCTCCACCCTCGGTCTTGACAAGCGCGACATCGACAAGCGGCTTGACGCGCTCGACGAGGAAAAGATCCAAGTCATCCGTGACGAGATAGCGGCCCTTGAAACCCAAGTTAGCAATCTCAACCGTGACCTGGGGCTCGGCGCGGCAAACCTCCCGCCGTTGACAAGCAGGATCGACTCTCTTGACAAGCAAATCCACCAGCGCCAGCGCAACGAGCGCGCCGCTACGGACCAAAGAACGGCAGAGGCCTTGGCAAAGCTCATCGTCGACGTCCTCAACCAGGCCTACGCCACAATTCAAGCCGAACAAGTCCAGGAACTCTCGCGACGCATGAACCGCCTGTTCTCGCAGATGGCCGCAAACGTCTCCGATGATGACCTCGATGAGATACAACGTAACAAGGCGACGCTCAAGATGATCGCGGAAGTCGGCCTTCGGTCCCTAGAAGTCAACCCAGAAGACTATGAGATCTACGCGCTCAACAGCCGAGGGCGCTCCATGCCAACCATCGAGATCAACGGCGCTTCTCGCCGAGTGTTGGCGCTGTCATTCGTGCTGGCACTCTGTGCCGAGTCCCGAACCCATGCACCCCTCATCGCTGATTCGCTCCTGAACTTCATGTCGGGCGCGGTACGGCGCAACACGCTTCGCGTGACCGCGGAGAACTCCAGCCAGCCAATCCTCCTCCTGACAGGGTCTGATCTCGAAGCGCCGTCAGAAGTGGAGACCGTCACTCAGCACGCCGGTGCGACCTACACCCTCACGGGACAATGGGACGCAATCGATGCCGGTGAGGGAGGTGACGTCATTCACTGGACCGAGCAACGGCCCGTGTCGCTCGTGTGCGCGTGCGGACCTCGCCAGTACTGCAAAGTGTGTGAACGCGTCGGACAGTCCGGGTCCCCCGGATGGACCCAACGCGTCTAGAGAGGGCTCGCATGAACTACTTCACAACGCTTCTGTCCTCCCAGGCCCACACACTTCGCCTGCCTGACAAGTCGAAGGACGATATCGAACGGTACGTACTACAACATCAGAAGGGATCCGTGACTCCAGAGCGAGCGCCTTTCCGCCGTCAACTGGACTTCTGGGCCTTCGCGATCGCAACGGCTATCGCCAATGGCACGCCACCCATAGATAACGCCTCCTCCAGTTGGGGGCGCAAGTTCGCCGATACCCGATCCGTTCAGATGCCGGACGGCCTATGCGAGATGCTCGCAGTTGTCGCCCTGACGATTCTGGGTCCCGAGCATGAAGGCATCGACGACCCGAGTCAGATCATCGAACTCGGTAACCGCCTCGCAGGAGCGGGCTGTCCAGAGCTCCTCAAACACCTCAGCGATCCTGATCTCCGCATCACCACCCTCGACAAGGCGCTCGAGTTCGCCAGAGCCATGCGATCAGAGGCGCGGACTGCGATCTAGGTCTACAAGCCGCCCGATCAGATAGCTGAACAGCGGGCCTACCGCCGAGGTGGCCTTGCCCACGACGACCGGTCGGCATCGGTGCGAGACGAACATCTCGTTGGCGTATGCTCCAGTATCGACATCATGCGTGTGCTAGGGGAACGCGTGTCTCGCGACATGTAGTTGACAAACTCGGGTCAGAAACAACATGAGATAATGGATTAGTCTACGGATTGGGTAACCGCTGGCGCTGGTCGCGCCCCCGCCACCTGAGGAAACATGCAGGTAAGAGAGAGAGCAGCGGCCTGCAAGGTATGGCCGCTTCGGGTTAGCGGTTTATCTCTCCTTGACGGCGTTGTTGGCGGTTAGGAGGGGGAGTGGGGGCTGTCGGACTCAGTTGGGCCGGCACCTGCTCCACCAGCACCGGTCCCACCGGTTGAGTGATTTCCAAGTAGGCGCGTCCGTGATGGTTCTCAATGAGCTTGGTCGTTCCCGTGTTGTTGAAGGTGTGACGGACAGCATGGTGAACTGACAGAACAAGATCTTGGAGTGTCTGGTCGCTCTCTAGTCGGGTAACGGTTAGTTCCCTTTCCTCGACATCGGCAACAGTCACGGCCCGATTATGCGATTGGAAGTATGAGAAGTTAGCGAACCACTTGGCGACTTCGACGGCCTTCTTGGGGTCATCCTTCAGCATGTGGGTAGCGAGTTGTCTAGCTACGAACCTTTCTGCCTGTTGCCGAGAATGAAGACACTGAGCTATGAGTCCGGGCATCAAAGACCGCAGGAGAGGTAGCCAAGCACCAATGTTCCTCGGGTCTTGGCATTCCTGTTTTGCTAACTCAAACTGATCCAAAATGGCTTGACCTGGTGATGACCGCGGCCCTTCTGGTGTGGGGATGGTGAACTGAGGGTCGATTGGACCTAGTTGTGAATGAGTGCCCATCAATATCTCATCACAGGCAAGAGCCATCATCGTTGCGGCCGACATGGCAGCCACCGGAACGACAGCCCGAATGTGCTCGAAGCGTGTTCTGAGATACCCCATGATCGCCTCGGCAGCTTCAGGACTTCCACCAGGGCTTGTGATGATAAGATCGAGGTTCTTCTCGGAGAGGTTGGAGACAGCTTCCATAAAGCCTTGCTTGTCGCCAAGATTTACCGATAGGGCTTCCACGTTGGGAACAGGTCTGTTCTCCATCCAAGAGGTGGCGTAGACGATGACGGCACGCTCAGTATGTTCGTGCAGTGCCGCGAGATACCGTCTTCGAAGGATGTCATGGGGGGAAGGTCCACCAGGGGTCGGTGGCTTCTTGTCCTCAGCCTCTTTGATTTCGCGTAGTTCTTGAAGCTGCTCACCCCACGTCGGCATCGGGACTCCAAGCCGAGGAGTTCGATGCCACTCGCTCAACAACGTGCGGGGTGGAGGCACTCACAGCCGCGAAGTAGTGCTGTTCGGCTAGTTCGTAGGCCGCAATCAGATCAGAGACGCCAGCTTCGTGCCTCTCGACGCGCTTCTTCAACTTGCGGTCACTTCGGCTCACGGCTTGCTCTCCTTGTGTGGCTCCACGGGGGTGGGGTTGCCCTCCTGTCTAGCAGGTTGTCACCGCGGTGACGCCACCTGGGCGGCAGGCAGGCCACAGCAGGGCCTCTGCTCCACGGCTCCATCCCCTCCCTACGGAGGTTGCTGCTTGGGGCGCTGAAGCCGCACGCCGAGTTCCCGGCGGTACTGGCGCAGCAGACCGGCTTCGACGAACTCGCCCCACGTGAGGCTGCGTTCGCCTGTCGGCTCGACGCGGATCACCGGCGGATAGACGCGCCGCCCGCGCTCGCCGCCGTCGAGCCACCACGCGAGCGTGCCAGGGCTCATCCGCAGAATCTCCGCAGCGTCAGCAAGGGAGTACACCGGACGGTTCAGCGTCTTCACATCCACGCCCCACAATGCCCGACGAACGCTGCCCCCTCCCACGTTCTGGGGTGTTCCTGAAGTCTCACAACGGGAGGAGGTCTCGGGGGATCAGGCGCTGGTCTACGGGGTCGACCGCCAGGGCGAGACCCTCAAGCGTGTAGGCACCGAGCAGGGCCGGGGCTCCGTCCTCGCCGAAGACCACCTGAGTCGTCACGCTGCGACCGTCGACGGTCACCCGAGCCTCGCCGATGTCGGCATCCACGACCCTCCCGCCGGCCAGCCGCATCCGGCGCTTGTCCGACCGCTCGACGCCGATCTCGCGCAACAGGCGCGCCGGGACCATGCTGTAGAAGGCGCCCGTGTCCACCGTGGCCGCGATGGTCGCTGATCGCTCGCTGTTCGGGCCGGCAACCCGCACCGACAATTCGAATGTTCCCATGACGTGTACCTCCCACAGGTTCGGTCCGTTCCTCGCAGCCGAAGAACCCCGACAAGCAATGTAACACATTGTCAAGTGTTTCCGCCGATGCCCTATCTCCCCAGCCCGCGTCCGCTGCGACTAGCGGGCTGGGGCCAGCTTCAAGCCGCCTGAGACCGCGGTGGCCTCGGCTGAACTCAGCCCCGAGGGTCTCCTCGATGCCGCTCGACACCCTCGTGCCTACGGGACGAGGCCGACCTCGCAAGCCCCGGCTGCGGCGCGCCATCTCGACGGCGTAACTGCGCCGTGTTCGTAGCCTTGACCTCCGAGGCTTCCGTCCACCACCCATCCGCGGCCGCCAAGCACGCCGTGCACAGGCTTGTCAGCCACACATCGGCCAGAGGCGAGTGCAAGGACCTCACGAGCACGGGAACCGTCCGGTGGCTCCCCGTGCGCCCAGAATGCCACTCCGATCTCTTGCTGTTCACGGCTGGGACCACGATGGACGCAGGACCACGCCTCAGGTTGTGAGGATGGGGTTGCGCTGGGTCGAGGTGGCTGCGGGCCGGGCGACCGGCGGCGCGGTGTCGGGAGGTCGCAGGTGTTGCCGGTTGTGCCTGTGGGGGCGGAGGTGCCAGTCGTCGTCGTGGATGAGGTGGTGGCAGCGGTCGCACAGCAGGGCGAGGTTGTCGATGTCGGTGGGTCCGCCCCGGCTGTGCCATCTGATGTGGTGGGGCTCGGCGGCGTCGGCGGGGGCGGCGCAGTTGACGCAGCCGCCGTCGCGGGCTGCCAGCACGATGCGCTGGCCGAGGCTGGCTCGGCGTGCGGCCCTGCCGAGCCACAGCGGGTCGCCGTCGGCGCTGAAGACCGCAGGCAGGATCCGAGCGTCGGCGCAGACGCGCGCGATCTGGTCCGCGGCCACGGGCTGTCCGTCGTCGTAGTGCAGGCCGCGAAGCTGCCGCGCGCAGATGTCGTAGTCGGCGATCACCAGCAGCATCGTGTCGGGGCGTTCGCAGGGCGCCTGGCCGGTGATGAGGCTGGCCAGGGCGTCGGCGCGCAGATGCGCGCCGGAGCGTTCGCCGTCGTAGATCGTCGCCGGCGGGGGCGGGTCGTTGCGGAACCGGCGCAGCATCGCGTTGAACGCCAGGCTGACACTCTTGCCGACGTCGGCGTCGAAGCATGCCGACAGCCGCCACGACCCGTCGGGGTCCTGCACCAGCGACGCCCGGCGGTCCTCGCGCTGGCGCCTGCGCTCGTCCGCGGACCGCTCGGCTCTCATCCAGCGGCGCGTCATGCGCGAGAACACGTCCACGGGATGGTCGCATGCCATCGCCAGCAGCGCCGCCTCGTCGCAGTGCTCGGGATCAGACGCCACACGCGCTATCACCCGGGCGTGGCCCGCGGTGATCCGCCCGGCCCGCCACGCCGCCGCTGTGGCCGGGTGCTCGCGAAGCGACTCCGCGAGGGCGACCTCGGCGTTGGCCTGCCGGGCGGAGACGTGCAGCTTGTAGCGCATCGTCTCGCCGGCGGCCCGCCCGCCGTCGCGTCGGGCGATCTCCGCGGCGACGTCTGCGAGCCGGGCCTCGGCCTGAGCGCGCAGGACCCCCACCCGGCCCAACTCCTCGACGAGCTCGGCGTCGCTGAGCTCGCCCACGTCGGCGTCGAGGTCCACCGCGGCGCTGTGCGCTCCGCCCGGATCGATCACAACTTCCATACCCGAACATTAGTGAAGGGGTATGACAAGCATGATCTGATCACCATAGAACACTGCCGAATTGGATTACATGGTTGCTGCGGACCTGCTCAGGTGCCAACTCCGGTGCCGCCCGACGATGACGTCGGAGTCGCAGCGGGGAAGCCGCAGATCCCGTCGCATCAACGACGAGACCAGGTCCTCCGCGGAGTCGTTGCGCCCCACGAACGGCGAGAGGGAGAACCCGGATCCGTGAAGGCGGAGCCGGAGTCAGTCAGGGCGGTGTTGATCGACCACGTCGAGCAACGCGTCCTTCTCGGCCCTGGGCAGTTCGAGCAGCTCGCCGGACGGCGCGTCCATCGTGGGGTATATGGCCACCCCCACGGCGGCCAAGCGGGCCAGCAAGACGCCGGCCAGATGGTCGATGGCGTACAACGATACCTGCATCGTTGTCGAGGCCTCGGCAGGCAGCTCGTCCGTGTCCTCTCTGAATGAGCCCAACAGCGCGAACCGGGCGTCGTACACCCTTGCCAGCCGGTGTGTAACCGAGTACTGCTTGCGGTCGTCCTGCCAGCCGCGGTCAATTGCCTGAATCGCCTCGATGGCGCGGGAGCGGTCGGTATGGCTGCCTTCGGCTATCACCCGAGCCAACCCGTCCCGTGCCGCGGCCACGGCTTCCTGCTCCTGCGTGTCCATGATCCTCCTATCCGATGTCCGCCGCCGGCTCGACGACGACGGCTCTTGGCGGGAGCGCCGCATCGTGATCACATCCTTTCAGTTGGCTGGGCAAGGGGCGCGACGGTCGCTCCGGCACGCCCACAGTTCGACCACCGCGAGCCCCAGGACGACCGCGACCAGAGCCCCCCACCACCCTATGATGACCCACCCGTTACGGGAGGACCGCCGGCCCGAATCGTCCCAATGGTCATCCAGCGCAGCGTCGGCCGCTCCCTCGATCCCCTCGAGCCTCGCCTCCACGCTGTCCCTGAACTGGTCGAACCGGGTGTCGGCCGAGCGTCGGAATTGGCGGAGCTCGTCTCGGCGGGCCTCCACGGCAGCTTCCAACGCCTGCACGCTGGGACGGGACTCGGGGGCGACGTCGTAGGCGAGCGAGCCAAGATCGAGGCCCACCGACCACAGCCCGGAATCGAGAGCAGACAGGTCGCCGTCCAGGCTCGCCTGGACCGAGTAGATCTCACTATCGATCCTCCAGCCCGCTTCGTAGCTCATGGCACGAAGCTCGCTGTAGGTCTCCGACGCGCTGTCCCCCGCCTGCACGGCGTCCCAGACAGGGAGGATCACCAGCAGCAGCAGCAGAGCGACAGCGCTGACGCCGATCAGCAGAAGGCATGCGATGCCGGAAGCCTCCCAGCCGGACGCGCTGCGCCGGGTGGCGGGCGCTCCGGCCCTCGCATCCGGGATCCCAGCGACGGCAGGGGCAGGATCTGGCGGGGATTCGCCTTCCGGACGCTCTGAAGCGATGTGTTCACGGGCGGACATGATCAACGAGACTCCTAGGTACAGGCCAGCCGAGGGCCGGGCGGACGATTCCCGCACGATGCGGCAACTGGGGCTTCGCCGGCACTCTGAGTGATATTGGGGGCTATCGAAGGTAGTTACAGAATTTGTCATGAGTGCATCATGACGAAGCCATACATTCGTTATAACAGCAGAATATCTGTTAGTCAACTCGGCTGTTGCGTTCTGGGCCGACGCAGCCCGCCCGCAGCGCACCGTGGTGGGGGCATGGAGATTCGCGCAGCGGACGCAGCCCGAACCTGCCTGAAGGCCCGCGCCTTCGCGCTGTAGCGGGCTAGTCCTCGCCGATGTCCTCGTTCCAGAGGTCGGGCTCGGCCGCGATGAAGTCCCGCATCATGGCCACGCACGTCTCGTCGTCCAGCACCGTCACCGACACGCCCCGCTCGGCCAGCAGGGCCTCCTCCCCCATGAAGGTCCGGTTCTCGCCCACGACCACCTCGCCGATGCCGTAGAGCAGGATCGCCCCGGAGCACATCGAGCACGGCGAGAGCGTCGTGTACATCACCGAGTCGCGGTAGACGCTCGCCGGGAGCCGGCCGGCGTTCTCCAGGGCGTCGGTCTCGCCGTGGCGGATGGCCGAGCCCATCTGCACCCGGCGGTTGTGGCCCCGGCCGATGATCTCGCCGTCGTGTACCAGCACCGCCCCGATCGGGATGCCGCCGGTGGCCCGGCCCTGCATAGCCTCGTCCACGGCCGCCTGCATGAACTGGTCCATGGCCCCATTCAACACCACGGCGCGGGGGCCGGCCCGACCGGAGGCTGCAAGGCGGCGGCTAGCTTGCCGGCATCGACGACCGACTCGAAGCCCTCATCGGCGACTGGCGCGACAGGACCGGCGAGGACCAGACCGAACGCCTGCTGCGGGAGCACCTGAGCGGGCTGGCGGACGCGGGGCTGGAACCCGACGAGGCCTTCCTGATCGCGGCCAAGCGAACCGGGACGCTCGATGCGGCGCTGGCAACCCTCGAACGCACCGTCGAGTCCGAACCCGACGGGCAGGCGGACACTGCGACGGCAGAGCCAGGAGGACTCTGGCAGAAGCTGGGACTGGCGCCGGACGCCGCGAGTCCCGACGCCCGCCGGGAGTTCGCGGTGATGGGCGCGCTGGCGTGCGGGGCGGCAGCCGCCATCAAGGCACCTGAGATCTTCGGCGTGCAACTCGACTACGACGGCGAGTTCTACGCCCGCAACGCCGCCCTGCTGGTGCTGCCCTTCCTGGCCGGCTACCTCGCCTGGAAACGCCGGCTCGGCCCGCTGACCCTGGCCCTGCTGGCAGCGGTGTTCGCCGCGGGCGCGATGTTCATCAACGCCTACCCCTTCGACGGGGGGCGGGACACGTCCGACACCGAGGTGCTGGCCGCGCTGCACCTGCCCATCCTGTTGTGGCTGGCCGTCGGGCTGGCTCACGCCGGCGGCGACTGGCGGTCCCATGCCAAGCGCATGGACTTCGTGCGCTTCACCGGCGAGTGGGTCGTCCACTTCGGTCTGATCGCGCTCGGCGGCGGAGTGCTGGCCGGCTCCACCACCGGGATCTTCTCCGCCATCGGGATCGACACCGGCGAGTTCATCGGCCTCTGGATGCTGCCGTGCGGAGCAGCCGGCGCAGCGGTCGTGGCCGCCTGGCTGGCCGAGTCGAGACAGGGGGTGCTGGAGCGGATCGCGCCCGTGCTCACGAGGCTGTTCACGCCGCTGTTCACCGCCATGCTGGCCTCGTTCCTGCTGGCCGTGGCCCTCACCGGGCGAGGGATCGACGTCGGCCGGGGCGTGCTGATCTTCTTCGACGTGCTGCTGGCCCTGGTGCTGGCGCTGGTCATCTACTCGGTGGCCGCCCGAGACCCGAACGCCCCCCGCGGCCTGTTCGACCTGCTGCAGCTGCTGCTGGTGACAGCCGCCCTGCTGGTCGACCTCCTGGTGCTGGGCGCCATCGTGGGACGGCTGTCCGACTTCGGCGCCACCCCCAACCGGATCGCCGCTCTCGGCGAGAACCTGGTGCTGCTGGCGAACCTGGCCTGGTCGGCCTGGCTCTACCTCGGCTTCTGGCGGGGCCGTCGCCCGTTCGCGGCCCTCGAGCGCTGGCAGACCGCCTACGCGCCCGTCTACGCGGTATGGCTGTCGGCGGTGGTGGTCGTCTTCCCGCCGGCGTTCGGCTTCTGCTAAGCATCCGGGCGCCAGCAACGGGCGCGAAGGAGGCCCGGCCCCATTTCGGGCCCCTGCGAAACCGGGCCGCCGAGCCCCATGCCGGGCCCCTCCAGGGGTGAGTCACAGGGGGTTGGAGGAGCCCTCGTCGCCGCTAACGGCGGCGGATGCGTCGAGCGGTGTCGATCAGGTCGGGCGCGGCCATGGCTGCCGCGTCGTCGTCGCCGGGTCCGCTGCAGGACACGGCCAGCAGACTCAGCGCCAGCACTGCGACCAGCCATGGGGCCGGCCGGTTCTTCCTCGTTCGGAACCTTCCAGATCCCGTTGTCGCCATGGTCACCCTCCTCCAGGTGTTGTACGCCCCGTGCGTCCGATTGGTGCCTATGACGACGCGCACCGAGGTCTGGTTCCCGGCGGGGCCGGTGAAGTCCGGCCGCCGGCGTGCCCGCCGGCCTCTAGCGGGAGGCGGAAAGGGCCTGGTCGACGAGCTCCAAGGGATGCCGCACGTCCAGACCGGCGGCGGCGAGATGCAGCGAGCAGCCGGGATTGGCGCTGGCCACCGCCGTCGCGCCCGAGCGGGCCACAGCGGCGGTCTTGCGCTCGCGAATGGCCTTGGACAGCTCGGCCTCCATCACCGAGTAGGCGCCGCCGGCCCCGCAGCACAGGCCGTCGTCGTCGAGGGCGACCACGTTGGCGACGAACGGGCTCAGCACAGCGGGGACGGCCTGGTGTGCCCGCTGCACATGACGCAGATGGCAGGGATCCTGGACGGCCACCGTCATGTCGAGAGGCTCGACCGGCCTGCGGGATTTGAGTTCGTCCAAGTGTGCGGCCAGCCACTCGTGGACGTCGTACACCCGGGCCGAGAACGCCCGGGCCTCGTCGGTGCCCAGCAGATGGCCGTAGTCCTTCAGAGAGGCCCCGCACCCGGCCGCGTCCACCAGGATGGGACGGTCGTCGCCGGACAGGGCGTCCATCACGCTCCGCGCCATGGCCTTGGTCTCGGCTTCCAGCCCGGCATGGATGTGCAGTGCCCCGCAGCACGGTGCGGCCCCGCCCGTGGGCTCAACCCCCGCTCCGGCGGCCTCCAGCACCCGCTGCACCGCCAGATGCACGTCGCGCTGCCAGGCGTCCATCACGCAGCCCGTGAACAGCCACACATCGTCGCCGGAGGTGCGCAGCGGCGGCCGTCGCAGCGGCATCCTCGCCGGCAGGCCGAGGCGCCTGGTCGGCACCAGGCGCAGCCGTATGGCCAGCGCCAGCAGGGTCGAGCCAGCCAGCAGCAGCCGGCGGCGGCGCAGCACCCGCAGGGCCAGCCTCTGCCAGCGGGGGGTGATCCGGCCCGCGCCGGCCAAGGCGGCCCGGGTGCCCTCCATCAGATGGCCGAACGGCACCGCGCTGGGGCAGGCCGTCTCGCAGCCGCGGCACTGCACGCAGGTCTCCATCGACCGGATCAGGTCGTCGGTCACCGGCGCGCCCTCGTTCTGCACGGCTCGCATCAGCGCGATCCGTCCCCGGGGCGACTCGGTGTCCCGGCCGGTGATCACGAACGTGGGGCAGTGCGGCAGGCACAGCCCGCAGGCCACGCACGCGACCAGCTCGTCGTCGTCAAGCCCGAGATGCATCAGCGCCTCCCCCCAGAAACCTCGGTTGAGAGACGGGTCGTAGAGGCACCGAATTCGTACCGATGAACCGCGCGAGTGCGCATCAGGGCTTCCTCAGGGGGTCGCGGCCGGGGTTGAGGCGGCCGGTGGGGTCGAATCGCTCCTTGAAGCGGCGGTTGAGCTCGGCGACGCCCGGCTCGACCGGACGGGCGGGCTGGGGCCCGGAGGCATGCACCACTCCGACGCCGATCTCGGCCACGAAGGGGCCGGCCGCACCGTTGCGGGAACCGAAGGCGGCCGCCTCCGCCGGCGTGCATGCCCACCGGTGGGGCGGCAACTGCGGCGGGCCGTCGACGTCCTCGCAGGCGCCCAGCGCCGCCAGCGCTACGCGGTCGTCGTCCACGTCGACCGCGTAGCCGCTCAGCAGAGTCCACACGTCGGCGCCGTCCCACAGCACCGACGCCGCGGTGTGGCACGACCGCGCCGCGCCCGGATCGGCGCCGGGCAGGCGCACCCAGCGCTCCGCCTCGCCCACCGGAAAGGTGCGCAGCAGCACCTCGCCCACCAGGCCGAGCGTGCCCAGCGACCCGACCAGCAGCCGGCACAGGTCGAATCCGCTCACGTTCTTGACGGTGCCCGCGCCGGCGTTGGCGATCCGGCCGTCGGCGCACACGTAGCGGGCCTGCAGCAGAGCGTCGCGCACCGGCCCCAGCCCGAGGCGGGCGATGCTCGACTCGCCGGCCATCAGCGCCCCGCCCACCGTGCCGCCGGCCCGCTCGGGCAGGGCGGTGCGCTGGCCCGAGTCCGCCAACTCCTCGTGGAGCGCCGCGACCGGCGTCCCGGCTCGCACCCGCACCGTCATCTCGGCCGGCTCGAAGGCCACGATCCCGGCCGGGGCGAGCACCTCCCGCGTGCCCGCGGCAGCCTCCCCGCCGAGGCTCCAGCGGGTCCCGCCGCCCCGCACGCACACCGGCCCGTCCGTGCCGACCTCGGCCGCGAAGGCGGTCAGAGCGTCGTCAAAGTCCGCCATGCCTCTGGATGCCCGCTCTTGCCCGCTGCGCTCACGGGCCGCTCGGGCCGTGTCCTCCGCTCTTGTTCGCCCCGCTCACGGGCCGCTCGGGCCCGGGGCCCCGCTGAGTGCCTCGCCATGATCCTCATGGATTGCCGCCTACCCGCTCGGCCTCTGGTCAGCCCCAGACGCCCGCGGCGTCGGAGGCCCTCAACGCGCCGATGTCCGAGCAGCTGTGGGCGCTGGGCAGCACCTTGCCGGGGTTCATGCGGCAGTGCGGATCGAACGACGCCCGCAGCCGGCTCTGCTGGTCGAGGTCCACCGCACTGAACATGCGGTTCATGTACTCGCGCTTCTCCACCCCGATGCCGTGCTCGCCGGTGAGCGCCCCTCCCATGTCGAGCGACATCTCGATGATCTCGCGGCCCGCGGCATGCACCCGCTCGCCGGCGCCCGGCACCCGGGAGTCGTAGGCCAGGATGGGATGGAGGTTGCCGTCGCCGGCGTGGAAGACGTTGAGCACCAGCAGGTCGTGGCGGTCGACGATGTCGTAGATCTGCTCGAGCACCTCCACCAGCCGGGTGCGGGGAACCACCGTGTCGTGCAGGTAGTAGTCCGGCATCACGTTGGCCACCGCCCCGAAGGCGCTCTTGCGCCCCTTCCACAGGCGGGCCCGCTCGTCGTCGTCGGCGGCGGTGCGCACGCTGACAGCCTGGTTGCGCCGGGCGATGCCGGCCACCCGGTCCGCGGCGATGGCCACTCCCCCGGCCGGGCCGTCGACCTCGACCAGCAGCACCGCGGCGGCGTCTTTGGGGTAGCCGGCCTGGGCGAAGTCCTCGACGGCGGCGACGCAGCGCTGGTCCATCATCTCGACGGCGGCCGGCACGATCCCCGCCGCGATGATGGCGCTGACGGTGGCCGCCGCGTCCGACACGTCGTCGAAGCTCAGCAGCATGGTTCGCACCGCGGGCGGGTTGCGGGTGAGGCGCACCGCCACCGCCGTGGCGATGCCGCACATCCCCTCGGAGCCGACGAACGCTCCTCTCAGGTCGTAGCCGGCCGGCTCGGCGGTCAGGTCGCCCAGCGTGACGACGGATGCGTCGGACATCACCACCTCCACAGCAAGCACATGGGCGCTGGTCACGCCGTAGGCCAGGCAGTGCGGTCCGCCGGCGTTGTTGGCCACGTTGCCGCCGATGGTGCAGGCCGCCTGGCTGGACGGATCGGGCGCGTAGTGCATTCCGTGCGGGGCGAGCGCCCGGGTGAGGTCGAGGTTCACGATGCCGGGCTGCACCCAGGCCGCACCGTTGTCGAGGTCGATCTCCAGCAGCCGGTCCATGCGGGTCATCGACAGGACCACGGGCTGGCCCAGCGGCGCCGCGCCGCCGGCGAGGCCGGTGCCGGCTCCCCTGGGCGAAACGGCCCGCCCGTGGCGGGTGGCGACCTTCACGCACTCCACCACGTCGGAGGTCGAGCCGGGATAGCACACCGGTCCGGCGTTGCCCTCCTTGTAGATGGAGGCGTCCCGGGAGGCCAGGTAGCGGGCGGCCGCGTCGGCCCGCACCCGTTCGGCCCCGACGGCCTCGACCAGGTCGGCGACGAGCGCGGCATCCGCGCCGCTAGCGTCCGGGACGGCGGCCGCACGGTCGTCCCGACGGCGGGATCCGAGCACCCGGCGGGTAGCAGCGGCGAGCGTCCTGGCCACGGCTCAGACCATAACGCGGCGCCGCCATCGGCGGGAACCCGAGAGAGGCCGCGCCGCCATCGGCGGGAACCCGAGAGAGGCCGCGCCG
>JAPPLH010000080.1:23873-26021 GCA_028819505.1 Acidimicrobiaceae bacterium | reverse complement strand
AGATCTGAAAGCAGCCAGGTTGGCTCAGGCCTCCAGTCTCGCGATCAACTCCTCGACGGTCGCAGCCGGGGACTGGCAGGCGAAGTCGCGGCAGACGTAGGCGAAGCCCTCGGGGCGGTCGGCCCACAGCGGCGAGTCGTAGGGCTCGCCCCAGGCCAGGACCGCGCCGGGCAGGTAGCGGGTCTGCACGGCGGCCACAAGGTCGGCCCGGTCGCCGACGACGGCGATCTCGTCGAGGCCGCCGGCGGCGAGGTCCAGGGCCTCCAACGCCCGGCCGAAGGCGGTGGGATGCTGGGGTGCCGCCGGACCGAAGAGGGCGACGGTCTCGTGCGCCCGGTCGAGGTAGCGGCTCTCACCGGTGAGTGCGGCCAGCCGCAGCAGCCCGCACGCCGCCAGCGACTGGGCCGACGGGGTGGCGTTGTCCATCAGGTCCTTGGGCCGGGTGACGAGCCTCTCGGCGTCGTTGCCGGTGGTGAACACCCCGCCGCCGTCACCGTCCCAGAACAACTCCAGGAGGCCGTCGGCCGCGGCCCGGGCCTCGTCGATCCAGCGGGCCTCGCCCGACAGCTCGCCCAGACGGGTGAAGGCGTCGATGAGGGCCCCGTAGTCCTGGGCGTAGGCCAGGTGGCGGGCCTGGGCCGGCCGCTCGGCATCGCCGGCCTGCCACGAGCGCAGCCAGCGCCCGTCGTCGCGACGCAGGTTCGCCACCAGGAACTCGCCGTTGGCCAGCGCCGCCGCCCGCCATTGCGGATCACCGGTGGCCGCGGCGGCCTCGGCCAGCGCCGACAGCATCAGGCCGTTCCACTCGGTGAGGACCTTGTCGTCGAGGCCGGGGCGCACCCGGCTCTCCCGGCAGACGAACAACGCCTGGCGGGCGGCCTCCACCTCGTCAGGCCGGATCAGGTCGCCCCGCACGGCCCGGTTCAAGATGTTGGACCCCTCGAAGTTTCCGGCCGGGGTCACTCCCCACCACGATGCGGACGCGTCCGCGGCCTCGGTGCCCGTCGCGTTCTGCACGACGGCCCGCAGCTCGGGCTCGGACCACACATAGAACTTGCCCTCGACGCCCTCGGAGTCGGCGTCCTCGGCCGAGTAGAAGCCTCCGTCGCCATGGCAGAGGTCCCGCAGCACGTAGCCGATCGTCTCGTCCACGACCTGGCGGTAGACCGGCTCGCCCGTCAGCATCCAGGCGTGCAGATACACCCTGGCCAGCAGGGCGTTGTCGTAGAGCATCTTCTCGAAATGGGGAACCAGCCACCGGTGGTCCACCGAGTAGCGGGCGAAACCGCCGCCGAGATGGTCGTAGATGCCTCCGGAGGCCATGGCGTCGAGGCTGGTCCGCACCGCCCGCAGCAGTTCGGGCCGGTTGCTGCGGTGATGGATGCGCAATGCCGAGGCCAGGGTCATGGCCGCAGGGAACTTGGGCGCTCCGCCGAAGCCGCCCCACTGGGGGTCGAACGACGCCAGGATGGCGTCGCCGGCCCGGTCCAGCGTCCGCCCGTCGGGCGAATCGGAAGCCTCTTCGCTCAATGAGGCGGCGGCCCGCGACGTCCGATCGATCAGCGCCACCAGCTGGTCGGCCTGGGCATGGACGTCGGAGCGCCGGGTGGTCCATGCCTCGTCGATGGCCGCCATCACCTGGCGGAACGAGGCCATCCCGCCCCGGGGCCGGTCCGGGTAGTAGGTGCCGCCGAAGAAGGGACGGCCGTCGGGGGTGCAGAACACGGTCATGGGCCAGCCGCCCCGGCCGGTCATGGCCTGCACCGAGTCCATGTAGATGGCGTCCACGTCGGGTCGCTCCTCCCGGTCGACCTTGACGTTGACGAACAGCCGGTTCATCACCGCCGCGGTGTCGGGATCCTCGAAGGACTCGTGGGCCATCACATGGCACCAGTGGCAGCTGGAGTAGCCCACCGACAGCAGCACCGGCCGGTCCCGCTCCGCGGCCGCGGCGAAGGCCGCCGGACCCCACGGGTACCAGTCCACCGGGTTGCCGCGATGCTGCCGCAGGTATGGGCTGGTCTCGTCACCGAGCCGGTTCACACGGCTGAGCCTAGGAGGCCGAGCGAATAGGCGTGTGCGAGCGGCCTTCAAGAGCGAGGCTCCGGGTCTGAGTGGCGCGTGTGCGCAGGGGACAAGAGTGGGCCC
>JAPPLH010000080.1:12823-23773 GCA_028819505.1 Acidimicrobiaceae bacterium | reverse complement strand
TCGGGTCTGAGTGGCGCGTGTGCGCAGGGGACAAGAGTGGGCCCTCGGGTCTGAGTGGCGCGTGTGCGCAGGGGACAAGAGTGGGCCCTCGGGTCTGAGCGGCGCGTGTGCGCAGGGGACAAGAGTGGGCCCTCGGGTCTGAGCGGCGCGTGTGCGCAGGGAACAAGAGCGGGAGACACCCCCTCGCCACACGACGCGCTCTCACTCGTCCGCGGGGCACATGCGCGGGCGAGCACGCGATGAGCGGGTGGGGCTGCCGCCGGGGCAGACTGGCCGCGGTGAGTGCGGGCTGAGCGGCGCGGTCTGAATGCTTGCGCGTCTTCTAGCTGCCGCCGGGGCAGACTGGCCGCGGTGAGTGCGGGGATGTGGGCCACCCCACAAGTGCGCTTGCGGGAGGTGACTGCCGCCGGGGCAGACTGGCCGCGGTGAGTGCGGGAGTCCGTGTCCTGGTCGTCGACGACGAGCCGTCCTACCGGGAGGGCCTGCAGGTGGCGCTGGGCGCCGAGGGGGTTCATGGTGGAATCGGCCTCCGACGGCGAGGAGGCGCGCTCACCAACTGGTCCTACTACCGCAACCCCGAGGTTCATGGTGGAATCGGCCTCCGACGGCGAGGAGGCTCTGGCGATGTTCGAGGCCCTCGAGCCCGAGATAGTGTTGCTCGACGTGATGCTGCCCCGCCTGTCCGGGATCGACGTGTGCCGCCGCATCCGCTCCCTCGCCGACAGGCCGGTCATCATGGTGTCGGCCCGCCGGGAGGAGATCGACACCGTGGTCGGGCTGGAGGTCGGCGCGGACGACTACGTGGCCAAGCCCTGCCGGGTGCGGGAGGTGGTGGCCCGGATGCGCACGGTGATGCGCCGCAGCCGGGCCCGGCCGGTCGACTCCTCCGACGGCGCAGCCAACCTCAGCATCGGCGAGGTCACCGTGGACCGGGACCGCCACGAGGTGACCATCGGCGGCCGGCTGGAGCGCTTGCCGCTGAAGGAGTTCGAGGTTCTGGCCCTGCTGATGGAGAACGCGGGGTTCGTGGTGAGCCGCCAGACCCTCATCGACAGGGTGTGGCGGTTCGACTACGTGGACAACACCAAGACCCTCGACATGCACATCAAGAGGCTGCGGTCCCGCATCGAGCGCGATCCGGCCCAGCCCGAGCGCATCGTCACCATCAGGGGCCTCGGCTACAAGCACGCGGCGCCCTGAGCGCCCGGCGGACCCGTCGCTGAGGCAGAGACCGGCAAGATGGCAGGCATCAGGATATGGGTGGCCGGGGCCCGTCCCCGCACGCTCAGCGCGGCGCTGGTCCCCGTGGCCACCGGAACGGCAGTGGCGGTCGGGGAGGGTGCGCACACCTCGTGGTGGCGGGCCGGCGTCGCGCTGCTGGTGGCGGGGGCGCTGCAGGTGGGGGTCAACTTCGCCAACGACTACTCCGACGGCGTCCGGGGCACCGACGACTCCACCCGGATCGGCCCCCGCCGGCTGGTGGGCGCCGGGCTGGTCGAGGCCCGCAGCGTGAAGTGGGCCGCGTTCTCCGCCCTCGCGGTGGCCGCCGCGGCCGGCGCGGTGCTGGCTGCGGCGGCGGGCTGGGGGCTGCTGGTGGCGGGGGCGGTGTGCCTGGCCGCGGGATGGGCCTACACGGGCGGGCCCAAGCCGTACGGCTATCTCGGGCTGGGAGATGTGTTCGTGTTCGTGTTCTTCGGCCTGGTGGCCACTGCGGGCACCGCCTACGTGCTGCTGGAACGGCTGGACTGGTTCGCGGCGCTGTGCGGCGTGCCGGTCGGGCTGTGGGCGGTGGCGCTGCTGATGGCCAACAACCTGCGCGACATCGACGGCGACGCCGCCGCGGGCAAGCGCACGCTGGCCGTTCGACTGGGGGAGCGTCGCGCCCGCTTGGCCTACATGGCCGTGCTGGAGGCGTCGTACGCGGCGGCCCTGGCCGCGTCGTTCACCGGGCGGGCCGCGGCGGCCGCGGTGGTGGGGGCACCGTTCGCGGTGGGCGCGGTGCGCACCGTGCTGCGGGGAGCGTCAGGCCCCGCCCTGATCCCGGTGCTGGGCGCCACCGCCCGGACCCAGCTCGTGTCGGGCCTGGCCATGGCAGCAGGCATAGCCCTCACGTAGTGCCCGCTCTTGTTCGCTTCTTGTTCGCTTCGCTCACGGCTGCTGCCGGGCCGTCACACGCTCGACGGGGAAGTCTCAGGTAGTGCCTGCTCTTGTTCGCTTCGCTCACGGCTGCTGCCGGGCCGTCACACGCTCGACGGGGAAGTCTCAGGTAGTGCCTGCTCTTGTTCGCTTCGCTCACGGGCCGCTCGGGCCACGGCCTCGCTCCCCCGGCTCACGGAAGCTCTCAACGAGTATCCGTGTTTGCGCTCGGCCTCCGGATCAGCAGACTGTGAACCATGAGCCGTGAAGCCGTAGTGGCCCATCTCGAGGCGTTGGGCGTCCCGTACGAGGTGGTGGAGTGCGATCCCGACTTCGCCGACACCGCCCGGTTCTGCGAGCGCTACGGATACCCGATGGACGCGTCGGCCAACGCCATCTGCGTGATCGGGAAATCCGGGGACCGGACGATGGCGTGCTGCGTGGTCCTGGCCTCCACGAGGCTGGACGTGAACGGGGTGGTGCGCCGGCGTCTCGGCGCCCGCAAGGCCTCCTTCGCCGACGCCGCTGCCACCGTCGAGCGAACCGGCATGATGATCGGCGGGGTGACCCCGTTCGGGCTGCCGGCCGAACTGCCGGTCTGGGTCGACGCCCGGGTCATGGAGTGCGACGAGGTGATCGTGGGCGGGGGCTCGCGGGACTGCAAGATCCTCTGCCCGCCCGCATCCCTGCTGGCCATCGACGGCGCTGAGGTGGTCGAAGACTTGGCCAAGGCCCCGCCGCCGACCTGAGCAGTGGCTTCCCCGCGACTCGCGACGCTAGTGATGCGTCGCGGGTTCGGTTGAGCGACCTACCGAGTCTCCGACCTCGCTCTACGGACTACAGGGTTCCGCAATCGCACTCACGACATACCACTAGCCCTGATCGTTCACGAGAATTCATGAGTGGTCGGGGTGAGCGTGTCTTCGTGTGTTCTTGGCGGTGGCGGGTCTGCGGGGTGGGTGTGTGGGTGACGGTGTTTTGGCCTGTGTGGTGTCGCCGGGGTGTCTTGGGGGGCTGGTGTGCGTTTTGGGCGCGTGGCGTGGGAGGGGTTGCGGCCGCGGCCGCCGCGTTGCCCGGACGCAGCATGACCGACAGCGGCTCGCCGTCTGTGGCGCACAGCATCGGATGGAACCCGAACCCTGCCTTGCGATAGCGCCGCCGGGCCTGCCTTGTTCTCAGAGTGGACCTCCACCAGCGTCGAGTCGATGTCGAGCACCACCGGCTCACACGACACCGCCGCGCCGGTGCGCTCCCACACCTCACAGCGCACCCCCGCCACAGCCCCCAACAGCGCCTCGACCACATCGGTGCCCAACGAGCGCAGCGTGCGACACAAAGTCGCATCAGACGCCACCTCGCCGAAAAGCACCGGCTGCGCCCGCAGATGCTCGATGTCCGCGCAGCACTCCCATCCGCCCGCGAACATCAACAAGCATGCACCAGCACCCTGCCCAAAGCCCACTTCGCGGGACGCCCTCCAGCAAGTGCCGGGATCGCGTTCGATTGATGGTACGCTCATGCCGCTGCGACTGCTATTAGGACGGAGGATAGCGTGAAGAATATTGTCGTGTGCTGCGATGGTACCGGTGCTCAATATGGCCATACAAAGACGAATGTGGTCAAGCTATTCGAGGCAATCGTACGCGACCAGGAACAAGTCGCATTTTATGACCCAGGTGTAGGAACCGCTGGCTATACATGGCGGAAGATAACTCCCAAAATCGAACTTGCGTTGAGCAAGGCGTTCGGTGCTGGTTTGCGACAAAATATCGAGGATGGGTACAAGTATCTGATGGACACCTACGAGATGGGTGATAAAGTCTTTCTCTTTGGTTTTAGTAGAGGAGCGCACACTGTTCGATCGCTGGCAGGGATGCTACGGAAGTGCGGTTTGCTCGAGAAGGGCAGCAATAACCTCGTTTCCTACGCCTCAAAACACTACCTGAAGCGCGGTGACGACGATGTGGTTGCCGGATTTAAGCAAACCTACTCCCGGGAGTGCAAGCCCCATTTCCTCGGTGTTTGGGACACCGTAGCAGCAATGGGATGGTTTTGGGGGAATGAGTTCCCAGACAATATCTTGAATCATGATGTCCCCTATGGCTATCAGGCGTTGGCGATTGACGAGAAACGAAAGCACTTTGTCGAGAGTGTCTGGGACGAGACCGCTAGAGCAGAGCACCAAGTAATCGAGCAGGTCTGGTTTGCCGGGTTTCATGCTGATGTCGGCGGCTGGCATGTGGAGGCAGGTATGTCGGATATTGCGCTGAAATGGATGCTGGAGCACGCGCAGAGCAAGGGATTGCGGGTACGGGAAGGAGCGTTGGACGAACTCAACCCCGATCCGTCTGGCATGCTCCACCAATCCCGAAAGGGCATGTGGCGGATATTCCGTCCAAGAGTTCGACATATACCGAAATGCTCGAAACTGCACGAGAGCGTGTTCATCCGCATGGAGGATCCGGCAAACTCCTACAGACCCGGCAACCTGCCAAACCAATATCAGAAGATCATGTCGTAAACGAGTGTTGTCGGACTAGTGTCCTGTTGGGGGAGTTCATTGTAGATATGAGGCCATGGTCTCGAGGATGTCACTAGCCGCGGGTGGCGGTGATCAGCTGGGCGATGCCTGCGCTGAGCTGGCGGCGATGCACGTCGAGGAAGCCGGCGGCCCGCAGACCGTCGAGCAGTTCCCCCGGAGGCGGCAGGTAGGCGACCGATGCGGGCAGGTACCGGTAGGCGTCGCGGTCGGAGAGCAGCCCGCCGATCAGGGGGACGACGCGGCCGAAGTACAGCCCGTGGCCCCACCGCAGGATCCGGTTGGAGGGCTGGTCCACCTCCAGCAGACTGACGCGCCCTAGGGGTCGCAGAACCCGGGCCAGCTCGGCGAGCAGCGGCGGCACCGCGGTGAGGTTGCGCAGGGCGAACCCGCAGGTCGCGCCGTCCAGCGCGCCGTCCGGGAGGGGGAGTTCCAGAACGTCGGCGTTGACCAGCGGAGCGGTGCCGTCGCCTGTGCGGGCGGCCCGCAGCATGCCCGTCGAGAAGTCGAAGCCGACGGGGGCGTGACCGTGCCGGGCGAGCTCCCGGCAGAGGTCGCCGGTGCCGCAGGCCAGGTCGGCCACCAGCGATCCCGGCGGCAGAGCCAGCTCCCGCACCGTCCGGCGCCGCCAGGCCACGTCGAGCCGCAGCGTCATGATGCGGTTGACCAGGTCGTAGCGGGGCGCGATGGCGTCGAACATCTCCCTCACGGCCCGGCGCTTGGCTGCGCCGGAGGGAGGCTCGCCCACCTATCCGGGCTGCCGCTTGGGCCAGTGCCGCTGGTAGTCGCGGCTCATCGGATGCAGCAGCAGGGCGACCAGAGCGATGTCGAACAGCAGGCCGATGGCGTCGGCCCACAGCCAGCGCGGGGTGTCGGCCACTGCCAGCAGCAGCAACAGCGCGAGGGGCATCACGGCCACGACCACGCCGAGCCTGTAGCCCCACCGCCTCTCGTTGGCGATGCCGAAGGCGGCCATCACCTTGCCCACCGCGATCGTCAGCGTGTAGATGCCCAGCGACCGGGCGCCGAGCATCGCGAACACCAGCGAGAAGCCCCCTTGGAAGTACATCAGCAGCTGCGCGATGTACAGCGTCTGGGGCTGCCGGGGGTTGACCCATACCCGCGTCTGCATGCCCCCAGTATGCAGGCTGTTCACACTTTGCACGTGCGCGGGCAGGCGCGAACCTGTCGCGTCGAGGCGAGTGTCTCCCGCTCTTGTTGGCTGCGATCACGGGCTGCTCGGGCCACGGCCTCGTCCGCATGCAGCGGATTCGCTCGCCTGCTCGCTCGGCCTCTGCACGCGCCGGCGGGCGCGGTCGGTGTGATGGCCGGCCTCTCACGGCCGTCGCCCCGTTGGTCGTCGCCTCTGCACGCGGCGGTAGGCGCGGTCGGTGTGATGGTGCTCGAAGCCGATGCGCGCATAGACTGCGTTGGCCGGGTGGTTGTCGGACTCCACGTAGAGCATCCCGGCGGTCAGCCCCCGACCCGACAGCCACTCGAGACCGGCCAGGGTCATGGGCCGCCCCAGCCCCCTGCCGGCGAAGTCCGGGTCCACCGCGATCACGTAGATCTCACCCAGGGGCGGATCGTGGTCGGCGTGGACCTTGGTCCAGCAGAATCCGGCCAGACGGCCGCCGCGATGGTGCAGACGGAACCCGTCGGCGTCGAACCACGGCTCGGACATCCGGCGCCGCACGTCGGCGGCGGTCAGCCCGCCCTGCTCGGGATGCCAGTGGAAGGCCCGGTTGTTCACCGCCACGAACTCGTCTAGGTCGTCGACCGTGAACGCCCGGGTCGGCAGCCCCGACGGCTCGGCCGGCAGCCGGCAGCGCAGCTGCCACAGGTCGCGGTAGGGCTCGAAGCCGTGGCGACGGGCGGCCTCGTCGTCGCCCGGTGAGACCTCCCTGATCCAGAGCTGGGCGCCGTCGCCGGCGTCCAGTCCGGCCAGCGACTCGTCGAGGATGGCGTCCAGTTCCCCCGCGGCCCGGTCCTCGTACACCACGACCTGGGCGCCGCCGCCCGCCGTCGCCGGCGGATTCACCTCGTAGCGCACCGGATCGAGAGTACCGCTGCGCCTTCGTCAGCAGAATGCGCGCGTCGACGACGCCTCCAAGATCAGGGGGGATGCTCGTCGCCAGAAGGGTCGCACCGCCTGCGGGCCTCCGTGGGTGTCGAAGCGCTGTAGCTGCAGATGGACACCCCGGCGACCTCCAGTCGCACCGCCTGCGGGCCTCCGTGGGTGTCGAAGCGAGGCTCGGTGCTCATTGCCCGGCGGGGGATGCTTGTCGTCGGGAGGGTGGCACCGCCGCGGGCCTCCGCCGGCTGCGCCGCACGCGCCGACTCGCGGGGTCGCGTGCAGACCGCTAGCGTCTCGCCGATGGCCCGCCCGAGAACTCCCAAGGGCCGAGCCCGCCGCACCCACGAGCGCCTCAGGTCCGAGTACCCCGACGCGGTGTGCGAGCTCGACCACGGCAGCGCCTTCGAGCTCCTGGTGGCCACCATCCTGTCGGCCCAGGCCACCGACGTGGGCGTCAACAAGGCCACACCGGCGCTGTTCGCCCGCTTCCCGGATGCCGAGTCGCTGGCCGCGGTCGATCCTGAGGAGGTGCAGTCCTACATCAGCACCATCGGTCTGTTCCGCAACAAGTCAAGGAGCCTGGTGGGCATGGCCCGGATGCTGGCGGACGACTACGGGGGCGAGGTCCCCGGCGCCATGAAGGACCTGGTGCGCCTGCCCGGAGTGGGCCGCAAGACCGCCAACGTGATCCGCAGCGTGGCCCTCGGGCTGCCCGGCCTGCCGGTGGACACCCATGTGACGCGCCTGTCGAACCTGCTCGGGCTGACCTCCGAGGCCGACCCGGTGAAGATCGAGCTGGAGCTGAACCCGATGATCCCCGCCGCCGAGCGGGGCGACTTCAGCCTGCGGATGATCCTCCACGGTCGCCGGGTGTGCGTGGCCCGCCGGCCCCGCTGCGAGGACTGCGTGCTCAACGACTTCTGCCCGTCCAGCGCGGTCTGACTTCACGGCCGCCGCGCGTGCCCAACGCGTTCTGTGAGCAAATATGCCGCTCCAGTCGGCAAATCTGCTCACAGAACGTCGTCGCCCACGCACACGAGCCGCGCGCTGTCCGCTCGGCCTCCAAGGTCCCGCCCGGTAGCGTTGTGGGGTGCTGACCCGTCTCGACCTGCGGGGCGACGACGGTCCCGTCGCTCCCCGACTGCCGCGGCCCGCGGCCGCGTCGGCAGGCCCGCGGCAGGCGGTGCGGGCAATCATCGCCGAGGTCCGCGAGCGGGGCGACGACGCTCTACGGGAGCTGACCGAGCGCTTCGACGGCGTCGCGCCTGCCAGTCTCACGGTGGCACCCGACGAGATCGCGGGCGCTGCCGCCCGGACGCCGGGCCGGGTGCGGGAGGCCTTGGCCGCCGCGGCGGCCAACGTGGACGCCTACCACCGCCACCAGCTGCTCGACGACGTGGTGCACGAGCGGGGAGGTGTCACGGTCACCGAACGCCACCTGCCGGTGCGCCGGGCCGGGTGCTACGTGCCCGGAGGGCGGGCCGCCTACCCGTCGACGCTGATAATGACCACGGTGCCGGCCAAGGTGGCCGGCACCGGCGAGGTCGCAGTGTGCGTGCCGCCCGGACCCGACGGCCGCATAGCCGACGTGACGCTGGCCGCGGCCGCCGCGGTGGGCATCGACGAGGTCCACCCGGTGGGAGGGGCCCAGGCCATTGCCGCCCTCGCCTACGGCACCGAGTCGATCCCCGCCGTCGACGTGATCGCAGGGCCGGGCAGTGTCTACGTGGCCCTGGCCCAGCGCGAGGTGGCCGGGGTGGTGGGGGTGCCCGCGGCATTCGCGGGACCATCGGAGGTAGTGGTCGTGGCCGACGCCGGCGCGGACCCCACCTTCGCGGCGGCTGATTTGATCCTCCAGGCCGAGCACGGGCCCGACGGGCTGGCGTGGCTGGTCACCTGGGACGAGGCCACTGCCGGCGCGGTCGAGGCCGAGGTCGCCCGGCTGGCGGCCCGAGCCGACCGCCGGGCCGAGATCGAGGCGACGCTGCGCAACTCCGGCTACAGCGTGGTGTGCTCGTGCGCCGAGCAGGCCTTGGAGGTGGTGGACGAGATCGCCCCCGAGCACCTCGAGCTGCTGGTGGCCGAACCAGAGTCGCTGGTGCCGCGGGTGCGCAACGCCGGGGCGGTGTTCTGCGGGCCTTGGGCGCCGGCCTCGCTGGGCGACTACGCGGCGGGGCCCAACCACGTGCTGCCCACCGACGGCACGGCCCGGTTCGCGGGTGCGCTGGGGGTGCGCGACTTCCTCAGGAGCATGCATGTCGTCAGCACCGACCGGGCTGGGCTGGAGGGTCTGGCGCCCCATGTGATCGCGCTGGCCGAGGCCGAGGGCCTCACCGCCCACGCCGATTCGGTGAGGCTGCGGCTGGAGGCCGAGCGGGTGGGGCGACGCTTATGAGCATCCTGGCGGGGTGTCGAGCGAGGCCGTGGCCCGAGCGGCCCGTGAGCGCGGCGAACAAGAGCGGGCATGACGCGGCGCTGACCGAGCGGACAGGAAGTGAATCATCATGAACGTCCGGCCCCGCGACGACATCGCCCTGATGGCCGGCTACCACTCGCCGCAGCTCGACGTGGCCGTCCGCCTAAACACCAACGAGAGCCCGCTGCCGCCCCCGGCCGCCTTCGCCGAAGCGGTGGCGGCCGCGGCCCGGTCCGTGTCCTGGAACCGGTACCCGGACCGCCAGGCCGCCGAGCTCAGGGCGCGGATCGCGGACCGCCACGGTGTGGCCGCCGGTCAGGTCTTCGCGGCGAACGGCTCCAACGAGGTGCTCCAGTGCCTGCTTCTCGCCTACGGCGGCCCGGGCCGCCGCGCGGCGGTGTTCGAGCCGACCTACGCGCTGCACTCGCATCTGGCCCGGATCACCGGCACCGCTGTCGTCGAGGGCGTGAGGGGCGACGACTTCACTCTCGAGCCCGGCGGGGCCATGGCGCTGATCGGCTCGGTCCGGCCCGCGGTGACGTTCCTGTGCTCGCCCAACAACCCCTCGGGCACGGTCGAGGCCCGCCCGGCGGTGGCCTCTCTGCTCGATGCGGTGAGCGCCACCGGCGGGCTGCTGTGCGTGGACGAGGCCTACGCCGAGTTCTCCCCCCACAGCGCGCTCGAGCTCGTCGACGATGAGGCGCCGGTCGTGGTGACCCGGACGTACTCCAAGACCTGGGCCATGGCCGGGGCCCGCCTCGGGTACCTGATCGGCCCGGAGTGGGTGGTGGCCGAACTGGAGAAGGTGGCGCTGCCGTACCACCTCGACGCGCTCAAGCAGGCCGTCGGCCTCGTCGCCCTCGACTACGTGGACGAGATGCAGGCCCGGGTGGACACCATCGTGGCCGAGCGCGACCGGCTGTCGGACCGGCTGGCCGGGCTGCCGGTGGACGTGTGGCCCTCCGGCGCCAACTTCGTGCTCATCCGGACCCGCCACCGCGACGGCGCCGAGGTGTGGCAGCAGCTGGTCGACCGTTCGGTGCTGGTGCGGAACTGCGCCTCGTGGCCGAGGCTGGACGGCTGCCTGAGGGTGACGGTCGGCACCCCGGAGGAGGACGACCGCTTCCTGGCCGCCCTCGAGGAGATTCTGGCGTGAGCGGTTCCTCCTCGTACCCTCAAGTGGCGCGTCACACCAAGGAGATCCGGACATGAGTCGCACGTCCACACTTTCTCGATCCACCAAGGAGACCAGCATCGAGGTCAGCCTCGACCTCGACGGCGACGGTACGACCGAGACCTCCACCGGCCTGCCCTTCTTCGACCACATGCTCGACCAGCTCGGCCGCCACGGCGGGCTCGGGCTGACGGTGCGGGCCCAGGGCGACCTCGCGGTGGACGCTCACCACACGGTCGAGGACACCGGCATCATCCTGGGGGAGGCCTTCCGCGAGGCCTTGGGCGACAAGGCCGGGGTGCGCCGCTTCGCCAGCATCACGGTGCCGCTGGACGAGGCCGCGGTCGAGGTGGTGCTCGACCTGTCGGGACGGCCGTTCCTGCACTACGACGTGGACTTCCCCGGCGAGAAGATCCTCGGCGACCCGCCCTTCGACCCGCAGCTGGCCGAAGAGTTCTGGCGGGCCTTCGCCACCGCGGCCGCGATCACGCTGCACATCGTGATGCGGCGGGGTCGCAACACGCACCACATCGTCGAAGCGTCGTTCAAGGGCGTGGCCCGGGCCATCCGCGACGCCGTGCGGGTGGAGGGCTCGACCCTGCCCTCCA